>JAHBVH010000156.1 GCA_019637645.1 Caldilineaceae bacterium | reverse complement strand
CCATCCTATTCATATCGCAGTGCTTCGACTGGCCGGAGTTGGCTGGCACGCCAGGCCGGGTAGAGGCCGCCAACAATCCCTAGGCTAATCGCTACGCCAAAAGCGGTGACAAAGGTCTGAGAATTCCACGTTGGTGAAACAAATTGGGCCGCGGCTGGGATCAAGGTTAGGCTCGACAAAAGCAGCACACCAAAGAGGGCACCGGCTACCCCCGCCACGGCACAGAGATAGAGGCTCTCCTGCAAGATCTGGCCCAGAATCCGCCGCGCGTCCCAGCCCACGGCGCGCAAGGTGCCGATCTCCCGCGTCCGCTCAAAGATCGACATGATCATGGTATTCGCTACCACAATACCCCCTACCAGCATGGCTAGAATCCGAATCGCGGCCACCATAGCATACATGCTCTGCATATCATCGGTATTCTGGGCAAACTCACTGCTCAACGACGCCCGGGCCTCGGGAAAGCGCCGATCAATCGCGCGGACCACAGCTTGGGCTTGCGGTGGGCTTTGCACGTCCACAAAAATAAAGCTGACGGTGCGCCCCCGATTCAGCAACCGTTGCGCCTCACGCAGCGCCAACATGCCACCACCATCTTCAAAGGCAACCCCCGTCTCAAAAATGCCCACCACTTTATAGCGATTGTCATAGAGGGTCATGGTGCTGCCCAAGGTGACCTTATAGGTTTCGGAAGCGACTTTACCAATCAACATCTCGTTGGGCCGCTGGACATAACGCCCTTCGATCAGCTTATAGTGCGAGATGGCCGCGCTATTGGGATCGAGGCCGCTCAGAATAAAGAGGGGCAACTCGCTGTTACTAATAAAGCCCAACACGAAAGGGCTCACCGCCTTTACTTCGGGCATATTCCGAATTTGGGCAACGACCCGTTCATCCAAGGAACTGAGGCTCATATCGGCCACATCCCGCTGCATCACGGTAATATTGCCGGTGCCACTATTCCCGGCCAGGCCATTCAGCTGATTGATCATGCCATCGGTCAGCCCGCCTAGCATGACCAAAGTGGCGACGCCCACGCCAATGCCGCCAGCCGAGAGGAGGGTGCGCGTCCGTCGCCGCCAAAGATTGCGGAAACTCTGATTGCCGATCCGCGTTAGCCAACCGCCGCTTTGGGTCGCACCGCCGCCCTCATAGCGCAAGGCTTCCACGGGCTGGAGATTGGCCGCGGTCCATGCTGGGTAGATGCCGCCCACAATGCCCAAGACGAGCGCGGTGGTCATCCCCTGAATAAAGATGGCCGGTGTAAAGGAGCCCTCTAGAAAAGCGCCCACGCCAGGGGCCTGACCGGCCAACCAAGCCAAGCCTGCCCCCAAGATGCTCCCGATCACGCCGCCAATGACGCTCAGCCCAATCGCTTCGCCCAGAATGAGCTGAACCACCCGCCAGCGGCTCCAGCCCACGGCGCGCAAGGTGCCGATCTCCCGTGTCCGCTCCATGACGCTCATCACCATGGCGCTCATCATGCCTAGGCCACCGATAAGAATGGCAATGGCCGCGATCCCCCAAGCAAAACCTTGGAGACTCGCCATCATCTGCTGATTGCCCTCATACTCGCTCGATTTGGTGACGGTTAGCTCTTTATCGATTGCCCCAATGCGCGCCCGCGCGGTGTCCAGATCCGCGTTCCGGCGCAGGCTCACTTGAAAGAGACTCACTTGACGCTGCTTCTGCGTAATCGTTTGGGCATCCGCCAAGGTGACCACCGCGCCGGATTCTTCCATACCTTGGCCCGTCTCGTAGATGCCCACAATCCGATAGGGTACCCCATAGACGCGCAGGACATCATCCACCTTCAATTTGAGCGATTCAGCCCCGCGCTGGCCTAACGCCATTTGGCCTGGCCCCGTCACCGGCTTCCCCTCGACAATGCGATAGTGAGTCATGGCGACAGTGCCCGGTGCATAGCCATAGATCAGAAAATAGGGCACGTTGTCTACATTGATCCAGCCAAAGACCCCCGGCTCGACACTTTCCACACCGGGTATGGCGGCAATCCGCTCCGCATAGGTTTCATCCAGGCTACTAAAGACAATATCATAAGCATTGGCCTGCGTCACCAGTAGATCGTTACTCAGGCCAACGGCGTTGGTATAATTTTTGGCAATGCCTTCGGCCATGGCACCCAAGGCCACAACCGCCGCCACGCCCACGGCAATGCCAGCAATGGTCAACAGACTGCGCGTGGCGCGGCGAAGAAGATTTTTGAGGACCATAGAGTACTTTCCCTGACTATTTTACAAAAGCAACGCTTACATTGTTGAGCAACGCCCG
>JAHBVH010000155.1 GCA_019637645.1 Caldilineaceae bacterium | reverse complement strand
CCAATGACAAAGGACAAAGGACAACGGACAACGGACAAAGGACAAAGGACTATTTCATTTTCATCCAGCCAGAGGTGTTGTGAAAGTTAGCCGCGGCACTACCAGGCGGCACAATGCGATCCGCGGCGTGGCGGATTTCATCGGGCAAGGTGCGCTCCAAGATGGGCAAGAGATGCTCCAGTTGGGCCACAGAGCGCACACCAATCAGGGGGGCGGTCACCCCGGGTTGATCTTTTACCCACAAGAGGGCGAGTTGGGCGGGATCATAGCCATGGTCACGCGCCAACTGCACAAATTGATTACCGGCGGCAATCGCATTGGCCGTGACCCGTTCGGCATAGATACCGCCCCGCAATTGGGCACGTGAGGAAGTCGGATAGGGCTGGTCATCGGCGTAGCGACCGACGAGCATCCCCATGGCGAGGGGAGCCCAGGTGAGCAAGCCCAGGCCATAGGCTTGGCACATGGGTACAAGCTCATTTTCAATGCGCCGATCGAGGAGGTTGTAGGGTGGCTGTTCGGAGATAAAACGGGCATATCCCTTTAACTCACTCATCAGCACGCCTTCCATTACTTTCCAGGCTGGCGCAGTCGAACTGCCGATGTAACGCACTTTGCCCTGACGCACCAAGTCGGTCAGCGCGCCCAGCGTCTCTTCAATGGGCAGATCAAAGACGGGACGATGGAGTTGATAGAGATCCAGGTAGTCGGTTTGCAGACGACGGAGCGACTCTTCACAGGCGCGGATGAGATGCAAGCGCGAATTGCCCCGGTCATTCGGGCCAGGGCCAGTGGGATAATGGGCCTTGGTCGCCAGTAAGACATCATGCCGCCGCCCCAGCTTGGTCAACACCCGGCCTAAAATCCGTTCGCTCTCGCCGCCAGCATAATTGTTACTGGTATCGATCAGGTTGATCCCCGCAGCCAAGGCCCGTTCCAGCATGTGGGCTGCTTCTGCTTCGGGAAGCGGATTGGCAAAGTTATCGGTACCCAGGGCCAAGGGGGCAATCTGGACACCGGTCCGTCCGAGCGTTCGGTAGTTCATGGCTTGATCCTAGGTTGCTTGGTGCTTGCTTAACGGACGCTTGTGGCTGCCACGCCTAGTTGTTTTAGGATCTGGCTGACTTCTTGGCGTTCGCTTGCGGGCAGCTCAGAGATCGGCGGACGCACGGTCGCTTCGCACAGGCCCAGCTGCGCCATCGCTTCTTTAACCGCCGACACATTGTTGCCATTATTCCGCCGGGCGCGCAGATCCTCAAAGGGCTTGACCTGATGCCAGATCTGCATCGCCGTGGCATAGTCCCCTTGGGTGAGCGCCGTTTGCATCGTGAGGGAAAGGGCGGGGGCCACGTTGACCAGCCCGGAGGTAAAGCCTTTGGCTCCGCCCACGGCAAAGAAAGGCGCCCAGGATTCGGCAATACCACAGATCCACGCCAGTCGATCCGGACCCACCGCGGCGACGATCTCGGCAAAGAGGGGCGGGTTGCCCACTGCATATTTCACCCCCACCAAGCTCGGACAAACTTCGGCCAAACGCCGCAAGGCATTGGCCCCAATCGATGCATCGCGGACATAGGGGACAATGCCCAACCCCGGCACCGCCTCGGCAATCGCTTGGTGATAGGCCACCCACCCTTCGTCGGAGCGATAGGGATGTACGGGCTGGTGGACCATGACGGCATGGGCCCCCTGCTTGGCGGCAAATTCGGCCATCTCAATGGCGGTGGCCGTATCAAAACCGACACCGGCCAAAATAAAGGCGCGACCATTGGCCCCGGCCACCGTTGCCTCCAGCGAAAGCCGCATTTCGGCTTGGGTCAGGGAATAGAATTCGCCTGTATTCCCATTCGGCGTCACCGCGGTGATCCCCGCGCTTACCATTTTATCGAGCAGATAAGCATACGCTTGAAAGTCAGCAAAGATGGTCGCGCCACGCCGGACAAATGGTGTGACAGGAATGGCGACGACGGTGCAAAGTGCGTCGCTCATCGCTTGGAATTGCATCAGCTTGCTCCTTCAGATTACAGCACTTGGGGTGCGTCTCATGGAACTTCGATAGGACAAAGTGCCCCGATCATACCGGTTTTTGGCGGAAAGAGCAATCTACTAGGGAGGATAAGCGGCAATTGGCGGAAGGTAGGGCGAGCAGGTAAGGCGTAGCGCCGGGGATGGGTTGGGGATCGTCAGCTCAAAGAGACCGAGGCTCAAAGCATCCTCATGGGTAAAGCGTAGTGCCGGGGACGGGTTGGGGATCGTCACCGTATCGAAATAATCGGTGACCCGTCCCCGGCACGGCCACAATATGACAAAATTTTGGATGATTCTTCTATCGATTACGGAGTTTGGGGTCGAGGGCATCGCG
>JAHBVH010000154.1 GCA_019637645.1 Caldilineaceae bacterium | reverse complement strand
ACGGCGCAAGGTTGCCGCTTCATCACTGAGGCTATCGACCTGCCAAGGGCCAGTGCCAATCGGCTGGGCAAACACGCCCTCCGCATCCACTGCCGCCGGACTCAGAAAACGTACTGGACGCACCAAGGTAAAGTCTTGCATAGCCGGATAGTAGGATTGAGCTAAGGTCAAAACCAAAGTGGCATCATCGGGGGTATCGATTCCCACAATGCGGGTGGCCGTGGGCAACCAATTGTGCGCCGCATTCCCCACCCAGCGTTCTAAGTTCCACTTGGCCGCGGCGGCGTCAAAGGGGGTGCCATCGTGGAAGGTTACACCTTGACGTAGATGGAAGGTCCAGGTCAGCCCATCGGCTGCGATCTCCCAGGTTTCGGCCAGGGCGGGGACGATCGTGCCATCGGGCGCATAGCGCACCAGCGGTTCATAGACCAGATCAAGCAGAACCATGCTCGAATCATAGGCATGTGGATTGCCTGGCCCCAAATTGCGCCCAGAGGCGAGGATCAGAGTCTGTTCCGCCGCGGCTTGCGGGGCTGAGGCCGCGGTTGATGGCGCTACAGCAGTCGACACACAAGCACTTAAGAGGCTCAACAGCATTAGCGTGAGCAGCAGGGTACGTAACTTGTTCATTATTTCTCCAAAATTTTATCCTTACTAATGGGTATTTTACTCTTCCATTAGCAGCCAGTTTTAGGGGGTTGGCTAGCCATTAGGTCAGATCTTTGAGGGAAAGCTGGTTCTTCTGCAGGTAGGCGCTTAGGCCAATTTTATTGACTGTGCGCATGGCGCTCGCCGAGGCACGAATTTTGACCCTGCGCCCCAGCTCGGGCACATAGAGAGTAAATTGCTGCACATTCGGCTGCCACTGCCGTCGCGTCGCTTTGCGCGACCAAGGCCGGTGGTTGCCCGATTGCGGCCCCTTACCGCTGAGTTGACACTTTGCCATGAGAAATGCTCCTTCGTTTTTGCAAAATATGATTGAGCAAGGTTGCCTTGACTGCCCCCAGAAAACCGGAGAGAACCGTAACCGGCAGACGGGTATCTGGCGCAAAACGGGAGATCATTAGCGGATCAAGCGGTACTGCCACCATTTCCCTTCCAACAAATAAGAATCAGTATCATTTATTGGAAGGCTATTATACAGGGGATTCCGCGATCTGCCCAATCTCAATTGAGACAGAATATCAATTAAAAGTATTCACGCTGGCACAACTCCTGCCCATTCCTAGCGCGGACCGACGGCTAGGTCATAGCCACTTGTCGAGCTTTTGTTGGTGGGCGTGGGCTCAATACCGTGTAGAAAAGAAGATAAAAAAAAGGACTTACCCAAAGCCAGTGCTTTGAGTAAGTCCTACCAAAGAGGAGGAGCTTCGGCTAAGGCCGATTATTTCATCGCCCCCTGCACCGTCACCGTGTACAGTTGCTGTTCTGGGGTCAGTTCACAGGCCGCGATCGGCTGGTCATCTGGGCAATTGGCGGCAGGATCGGGCGTCCATTCGGCGAGAAGGAGCAGCAAGGCCGCGTCGCGCGTCAGGCCGCTGCCCGCGCCGGTTGGACCGCCGCTCGCGTATTGTGGGTCTTCTTCCCAACCAACCAAAGCTGCTTTCAGCGCATCAATGACCGCCGTGGGGTTACTGAACTCTACACCAGTGCCGCTAGCCGTTAGCTGGCAGCCGGTGCCGCCCTCTTGGTTAACATAATCGAAGAATGGGGCCTCAGCCGCGGTAAAGGCAACGCCCAAGGCCGTTTCGGCATCCGTTTGGATCGTTTGGCACGCATCAGTCGGGAGTGGCATGTAAGCACCGGTTGTGCTGACAGTGACCGTATCAGTTACGGTATTCGTAAGTATACCAGTCGTTGTAACTGTCGTCGTGCCGGTTGCATTGGCAGGGTCGAGCACATACCAGAAGTCGGCAATGAAGCCCTGGTCATCGGCTTGGAACACTTGGTCACCCTGCTCTGGGGTGCCATTGACACAGCGCCAAGCAAAGACGGTGGCGCGGCCTGTCGCTACGGCGGGCACGCTTTCGGCAGTGGGGTTCTCTTTGCAGAACGCCACGGTCCCTTCATTGGGCGTCTCGCTTAGATCGGCTTTCTCCTCACAGGGCAGGTTCGCCCCGATAAAGCACGCTTTGACCTGACCCGCGGCACAACGCCAGAAGGTACCGGCTTGATATAAATCAGCGGGCGTGTCCGCTGGGGCGTTCAACGCAGCGCGCAGGCCCGCGATCACAGCGGCGGGTGGTTGCTCGCCGGTATAGCGTGCATCTGGCGCATCGATGGTGCCAACTGCGGCACAATAGGCAAAGGGGTCGGTGAAGGTGGCCAAGCTTTCCCCCGGCGCGCACTCATTGCGCATGAACGCCCACTCTTCGCATTGACTACCATCGGCAAAGAGACAGTAGCCCACTTCGCCATCGGTCCCCTGGCGAATTTCCAAGGTGCCGCCTTGCGCCACACAATTTTCGGAGGCCGGATTGGCCATGCCCACCGATGGGGCCGTCACTGGGGCACAGGCAACCAACAAGCCCAGGGAGAGCAGGAAGACAA
>JAHBVH010000153.1 GCA_019637645.1 Caldilineaceae bacterium | reverse complement strand
ACCTGCTCGAACGCCGCTGCCGCGGCAGTCACTACCTGGATGGCGTTGGGGTCAGCCATTCCGACATCCTCGCCGGCAAAGATCAACATGCGCCGGAAGATAAAGCGCGGTGCCTCGCCGGCGTAGACCATTTTCGCCATCCAGTAGACCGCCGCATCCGGGTCGCTGCCGCGCAGGCTTTTGATAAAGGCGCTGATCGTATCAAAGTGATAGTCGCCTTCCTTGTCATAGAGAACGGCGCGGCGTTGGATCGATTCTTCGGCAATGGCTAAATCGATATGGATGGCTGCCTTCCCCGTGGGGTCCTTGTGCTCTTCGCTGGTTTCGACGGCTAGTTCCAGCGCGTTGAGGACGGCGCGGGCATCGCCGTTAGCCACTTCGACGAGGTGTTCCAACGCGTCTTCATCCAGCGTAATGGCGAGCCGACCGTAGCCCCGCGCTGGATCGGCCAGGGCCTGCTCTACCACTTGGCGCAGATCTTCCTTGGTGAGGGGCACAAGTTGAAAGATTCGGCTCCGGCTGACCAACGCTTTGTTGACTTCAAAATAGGGGTTTTCCGTTGTCGCACCAATGAGAATGACCGTGCCATTTTCCACCCAAGGCAGCAAGGCATCTTGTTGCGCTTTGTTGAAGCGGTGAACTTCGTCAATAAAGAGCAGCGTGCGTTGGCGATAGAGCTTGGCATGTTCCTGGGCATCGGCGATGGCTTCGCGAATATCTTTGACGCCAGCGAGCACAGCATTGAGCGCAATAAAGTGGGCGCGGGTGGTATTGGCAATCACACGGGCCAAGGTTGTCTTCCCCGTACCCGGTGGCCCATAAAAGATCAGGCTGCCCAACTGGTCGGCTTGGATGGCGCGGCGCAATAGCCGTCCGGGACCAATCATGTGCGCTTGACCGACATATTCAGCCAAGGTGCGCGGGCGCATGCGTGCCGCCAAGGGCGCATCTTTTTCTAGGCGTTCCTCATGGGCTTGATCAAATAGGGTCATCGTCAGTTGTGTTGTCTTTCTGCATGATGGCAAGCAAGGCCAATCTCTGGGCCGCTGCCCCAGGGTACTCATGGCTCAATCTATTTGCCAGATTCATGATATCCACATTATATTACGTCAGATTATGACCCTTTGCCAAAGTTTTACGGCATATTCATCCGGCTCTTTGCTGAGCGATTGATAAAGGATCTTCTGGAAATGGTACAAAGAGAGCAACTTGCCCATTGGTTGAGCCGCCTGGTTCAGCTTCCCAGTGTCTCTCCCGACCAAGCGGGGCCGCGCGCGGGGGTAGCTGGTGAAACACGGATTGCCGAAGAAGTCGCTACGTGGTTTCGGCGGTTGGGGGGCGAGGTTCAGGTCGATCCTGTATTGCCGGGACGGCCCAATGTCTATGGCATTTGGCGCGGGACAACCGACCAGTGGTTTGGTGTCGATGTCCATATGGATACGGCGGGCGTTGAGCAGATGACTGGTGATCCCTTTAGCGGTGCGATTACCGACACGCGTGTCTATGGGCGGGGGGCGGTCGATGACAAGGCGTCGTTGGCCGTCGTGTTGGCGTTGCTAGAGCAGATGCAGGCTAAGGGTAGGCGGCCCGCGGCCAATCTCCTGATCGCGGCGACGGTGGACGAAGAAGTCGGTGCGTTGGGCGCGCCCGCGGCAGCCCGTTGGTTGCAGCGTCAAGGGCTTATGCTCGAACAGCTGATTGTGGCCGAACCGACTCTCTGTACGCCAGTCTATGGTCATAAAGGGGTGGTGCGGTTGGCTTTTCCGGTGCTTGGTCAAGCTGCGCACTCTTCCCAGCCTCATCTGGGCCACAATGCGATTGTGGCCGCCGCCCAACTGGTGCTGGCCTTGCAAGCCGAACACGAGCGGCTCTTACAGCTTCCCCCTACCGGCCTTGGCAATCCAACGCTCACGGTCTCGTTGATCAACGGTGGCACGGGCATCAATGTCGTACCGAATCTTTGCACGGTCTCCTTGGATCGGCGGGTGGTGAATGGCGAACGCACGGTGACGATTACGGAAGCGTTGCAACAACTGGCCGAGCGCAGTTGCCCACAGCCCTTGACTATGCAAGTATTACAATTGATTGAAGCGTATTACCAGGACCCCGCAATACCCTTTGTGCAGAATTTGGCTGCTTGGTCGGGGACGACGCCCCAAGTCGCGCCCTATGGCACCAATGCCTGGGCCTATACCGCTGTGAGCCAAGCGTGTGTGGTCTTTGGCCCCGGCGCGATTGAACAGGCCCACGGTCCCGAAGAGTGGGTCGCGTTGGCCGAGTTGGAAAAAGCTGCCCAGATCTACGCCCAGTGGTGGGGCCTCGGCGAATAAGCTGCGAAGCAAGCTTGCTCGCGGTCGCGTTAGGCCGTAACACCCACTAGGCTCAACTCCTGGGCGCGATGGCAGCTGGCGTAGTGATTGGGCGCGACTTCGACTAAAGGGGGCGTCTCTAGGTGGCAACGCTCGATCGCGTAGCGACAGCGGGGATGGAAGTAGCAGCCACTGGGCGGATGGGCC
This sequence comes from Caldilineaceae bacterium, assembly GCA_019637645.1. The sequence goes on along the minus strand of JAHBVH010000153.1, from coordinate 331 downwards.
GGATCGGCCACGTCCCCTTCGAGGATAATGCGTTGTGAACGCAACAGGGGATCGGGTTTGGGAACGGCAGAGAGCAATGCTTCGGTGTAGGGGTGTTTGGGATTGGTAAAGAGGGCTTCGGTTTCGGCCACTTCCACGATCTTACCCACATACATCACCGCGACGCGGTCGCTCACATGTTTGACGACACTGAGATCGTGGGCCACAAAGAGAAACGACAGGTGTAGCTCTTCTTGGAGATCCAGTAACAGATTGAGGATCTGGGCCTGCACCGAGACATCCAGCGCCGAGACTGGTTCATCGGCGACGATCAAGGCTGGGTTGAGGGCCA
>JAHBVH010000152.1 GCA_019637645.1 Caldilineaceae bacterium | reverse complement strand
GTTGGACGCGGCTATTGGCAAAGACATCCGCAGCATTTACCTGAAAGACCGCAAGGCCACCGCTGGTCACGTTGGCGACCGTAAAGCGCAACGGCCCTGGCTGGCTACCCGGAAAACTCGCTGTATTGTTGGCACTCACCTGCGCTAGCGTTTTCGAGCCACTTTGGAGTTGCTCGGTCAGTGTAGCATTGGAAAGTGTGCTATCGGCGATGAGCGAGCCGCCGCCATTAAAGTTGATCGCACGATTGTTGCGTACCCCGCCAAGGCGTAGGCTACCACCATTGAGGTTTAATGCATTGCCCGCCGCCAAATTGCCGACCACGACAAAGGTTTCTTCACTTTTGGCGACATTGTTCATGCGAATGGCTAGGTTGGCCGAGTTTCCACTCGTAAAATTGCCGCCGACAAAAGTGCGCCCCTCTACATCCGAAGTCGTTGCCAGATCGCCAAGTGTAATCAGATTGTAACGCTTCATGGCCGTGAGCATGCCGGTGAGATTGGTTGCACAATCAGCCGCATACGCGGTATGGACCGTTTGGGGAAACAGGGGGAAATCGAGGGGGAAAAGCAAGAGCAGCAGGAGTAGCCATCCAATCAACCAGCGTCGCCACTGACTTCTCCAACCACCATGGGTTTGACGATTAAAATTGACGTAATGATCAATCATTCACATTCTTCCTCAGCATATAGACGTGGTTTAGTATAGTCATTTTGGCAGGCCAATGCATCGGTGAAATAATGGAATATTGAACGTAAGGGCTGGTCGCAATTTTCGCGTTTGACTTGTCTTTCCCTGTCGAGGTATCCTGTTAGCGCTGATTTGCATTGGATCAGTAAACAGGATAAGCCGTAGCCGACCATAGCAGAAGTGGGTTGCGGCGCGCGGCTTGTTGACATAGCATGCCGGCATGCTATATACATGCGGCAGGCAAGAGAGGGCAAAGTTATGCAGGTTATCGAGCGCGGTCTCCTGGCCCAAGGCACAGTGGGCTCTAATCGGGCTATCTTGACCTTTGGCCATGTGTTGCCGCTAGCGAATGGGACGCTACTGGCGACCTGTCGCGCGGGTTCGACCAAAGACGGCATAGATGAAAGAATCGAATTTTACCGTTCTACCGACCAAGGGCGCACCTGGAGCGCTCCCTGGCGACCCTTTGATCTCGTTACCCTCAATGGTTTAGTGGGCTCCCTCAAAATTTGCTACCTGACCGAGCTAGCGCCGGGCCATGTGCTGGCGGCGTCCATGTGGATCGACCGCACCACCTACCCAGGGCAACCGCTCTTTAACGCGGAAACAGAAGGCTGTCTGCCTATGCACATTTTGTTGGCAGAGTCTACTGATGAAGGGGAAAGTTGGACACCGTGGCGGCAGGTGCCGCTGCCCGCGGCGATCGGCCCCGCTAGTTTGACCAGCCCCATTCTCAAGCTGGCGGATGGCTCGTTGGCGATGAGTATTGAGAGCAACAAAACCTACCACGACAGCAGTAAATGGTACCAAAAGGTGGTCTTTTTTCATTCCACCGATGGCGGCCAAAGCTGGAGCGCACCTACCGTGGCGGGGCAAGATCCAACCGGGCGGATCTTCAACTGGGACTTGCGCTGTGGCGTCGCGCCCACTGGACAGATCGCCACCTTTGCCTGGACTTATGATACCGAGACAACCCGCTATGTGAATATCCATCGCCGTATTAGCACCGATCATGGGCATAGCTGGTCGCCCCCAGAAGATTTGGGCATCACCGATCAAGCTGGCCCTCCAGCAATTCTGCCCGATGGACGCATTGTGCTGCCGTGGGTTGATCGCTTTGGCACCCACGCCATTCGCGCCCGCGTGGCGGCCCAAGTAGATGCCCCCTTCGAGCCAGCTAGCGAAGCGATCGTCTATACCCACGGCGAGAGCGCCCAGCAAGATGATAAGACCGGCGACCTGTTGGCCGAAATGGGCCTTTGGTCCTTTGGGCTACCCTACGCCGCCCCCTTACCCAGTGGTGAGGTTTTGGTGGTTTATTATGCGGGCCATGCAAGTGTCATGGATATTCATTGGGCACGTTTGCAGCCCTGAGTCTCCCAAAGGCGACGAGCCTTTGTGGTACACACGTTGCGTCAATAAGGAGTGATGATGAGTACAATCAAACCAACCGAACAGATCGATTTTGAAACGAATAAGCGCTTACTGAATCGGTATCGCTTTATTGAATATGAGACCATGCGCATTCTTGCTGGTTGGTTACCCGCCACGGCCAAAATGGAGTGGAAGCTGGCGCTTGGCCGCTTGTTGTGGGAAGATGCCCAACATGTGCAACATCTCTACCAACGGCTGCGCGAGGTCCAAACGCCTGCCTTCCGGCCACCGGACGACAAAGCGCTGGAACACCTGATGGCCGAAGCGCTCCATGCCCCCAGCGAAGCCGACCTCCTGGCCGGGCTCTTCCGGGTGATCAAACCAGCGTTGGTCGATGCCTATCGTTGGCACATCGGCCAGACCTTTGCCAACCCCGATGCGCCCACCCTCTACGCTTTTAAGCATATTTTATTGGATGAGGAAGAACAACTCCATTGGGCGGCTGAGCATATTGCTGATCATCCCGTTGGTGAGTGGGAAGCTTATATAGCGAGCCTTTTGGACGCGGCTGGTGGTGTCACCGGGCGGCACCCGCGGACGGCGAGTACCCCCCCGCCCGCCACGCGCCAACCCTTTACGCCCCCCCGCCAAGCTGCGCGCGATGCCCGCTTTAGTCTGTTCAATCGCAAGGCTGGTCAGGTGATCGCGGAGCCCGACATCACCACCCGCCGCCAGTTGGAATTTGAAAGCTACAGCCAAGAAATGCTCGCCGCCGAGACCGCGGCC
>JAHBVH010000151.1 GCA_019637645.1 Caldilineaceae bacterium | reverse complement strand
AATGGTAAAGCTGACGGGGCTACCATTGCGGCGGCGGCTGCTGAAGCCTGCGTACCCGTTGTCGCCATTTTCATTGATCAACACCCCCAGTAATACGGGGTGATTAAAAAAGGGGCAGGCCCTTGGGCCATAACTGTGCTCGGCCGTGTAACGATATCAATTGCAACGGCAGTCAAAAATGATAGGCTAATAAGAAAGCTTCTCAGAAATAATGGATTATTCAGCATATTTCCTCCATGGGTTTCTACTGTTGTGACTGCCATTGATATTTTGTCCAACTAGGAAAACGAATCCATTGACCCGTGGTAGACAATTCCCGTAAATTACTACCATCAGCATTGACCGCCCTAATCGTACTGGTGCCACTTTGTTTCGTAACAAAAGCTATTTGTCGTCCATCGGGAGACCATGTGGGATCAATGTTACGGATACTATTATTGTTGAGGAGGGGGCGTTCTTCACCGGTGGCTAGATTGACCAAGTGAATGTTGGTGGCAGCAAAAGGATCTAGCGGTTCTTCGTCCTCACCTGTTTTTTGTGTATTCGAGCGGTTTTGTTCATGTACAACATAGGCTAGCATCTTGTTGTCTGGGGACCAAACGGGTCGAAAATTATAGCCAATCGCTAGATTCGTACGAAAGGTACGAACTCCTGTTCCCTCGGCATTCATAACGGTAAGACTATCACCTAGAAATGCAATTTGTTTCCCATCTGGAGCCCAAACTAAGGCCAGGATATAACCATCAGAGACGTAAAGTTGGCGATGGTCAGTACCATTCGTATTGGCAATCCATAATTCAGAGGGAAGCTGAAAATCTCTTTTAAGCGAGTAAATGACTTTTTGTCCATCTGGGGAAACTGCACCGCCGATTAAGCTGCTTGGTGTACTATAGAGGGCTAATAACGTGGTGTGTTGCCCTGTATCCGTGTCGACTAACCAAAGACCGGGGTCTAGATAATTATCCTCGGCACGAATTAAAATCTGCTTGCTGTCTGGATGCCAACCGAAAAAAATTCCCCTAGGATTAGGGTTGTCATGGAATGGAGAGCCCATTTGTCCACGCGCTGGATAGAGAAGGGAATAACTACCCCATCCGTCCTCAATTAAAATTCTACTACCGTCAGGTGAAGGATAGATTGCAGCGGATCCGACCAGCTGAATCTCGCCGCTTATCGGTATTGGGTCACCTTGCGGTTGGCCTGTTTTGTCTATGGAAATAGAATAAAGTACGATCCTTGCGTCAACCCCCGGTTTGATTTCTGCTTTGGCCACTGGATATAGAATGGACCCAGCAGCATCAGGCGCAGGTGGGCTCAAGGGCCAAGCCGTTGCCGTAGGTCCAGGTATGGTTGTTGGCGTTGATGGCGGCAGCGGTGTTGGTAACGGTGTCCAGGTTGGTTCAAGCGTGCCTTCCACAATCGCGGTGGGCAGGGGCGAATCAGGTTGGGCAAGCTGTGCGACCGTGTTGTCTTCAGCCGACGGTGCTTGCTGGGTGGGTGGTGTCGGGCGTTGCTGTTGCCGAAGCAAGAGCCCAAGTAGTAGGAGGATGAGCAATAGACTCAGCCCGGACAGATGTTGGAGCCAACGGCGCGTGGTGGACATAAGCGTACTCCTTTTTAGGATAACGCAACGGCTGTGGCCGCGCGGCCAGCCAAGCGACCTGGAACTTAAGGTCAGGCACCATGGGTAGCCGATCAGCATGGATAACGGGCGCGTTGTGGGTGTGGGCTGTGGATCCCCTGACAACAGGCTCGGGTAACAGCGTTGCCGGTTCGAGCGGGTCTTTGCGCCAATGTGTGCTGCGTTGGCGCGCATAGGCTGATCATAGCATAAGTGGGGAGGCGGGAATCAACCACTTTTGTCGGATGATTTGCCTACGGGAATGGGGGAATAAAATGGCTAGGCGTTATGCACTTGGGCCAGACCTGTCAGGTTTAACAAACCTGTCAGGTCTCTGGTCACCCAGCCAACTGCGTAACGCCTAATGGCATAAGTTTTGCTGACTTGTCAATCTTCTCGGGTTAGGCGTTTTTCCAGGGTTCTAGCGCCTTGTTTTGGCCTGGTTGCAGCAACCAGCAAAACCTTTTATACTTCATCTTTTGTACGTTCGTCCACCATAGCCAACCAATACCACCATAGCCAACCAATATCTCGATTCAGCGATTGGGAGGGGTGATTTCAGTGAATATGCCATTGCAAGCGTATTGGCGTCTGCTGGCCCGCTATTTACGTCCACAGCGCGGCAAAGTTCTTCTCCTTGCGCTCTTACTCTTTAGTGGGATCGCCATCCAACTCGTCAACCCGCAGATCATCCGTTATTTTATTGACACGGCGCAAACCACGGCATCGCTCCAGCCGCTGCTGGTGGCGGCCTTGGCCTACATTGTGGCTGCGATCGGGCAACAAGCGCTCACCGTTGGTGCAACCTATGTCGGCGAAGATGTGGCCCTGCGCAGCACGAACCAGCTCCGGGAAGATCTGGTGGTCCATTGCTTGGGGCTAGATATGCACTTTCACCACGAACATACGCCCGGTGAATTGATTGAGCGCATTGATGGTGATGTCAGTATGTTGGGCAATTTTTTCTCCCGCTTCACCATTCAAATTGTGGGCAGTCTGCTGCTCTTCATCGGTATCTTGGTTGTGCTCTTCCTGGAAGATTGGCGGGTCGGGTTGGTGATCGCCCTCTTTTCGCTGGCCACCTTTCCGGTTCTGGCGCGCATCAAACAGGTGGCAACCCCACAATGGACGGCGACACGCCAAGCGAGTGCCGAACTCTATAGCTATTTGGAAGAGCGGCTGACCGGCACCGAAGATCTGCGGGCGCGCGGTGCCACGGCCTATGTGCTTCGTGGCTTTCATGCGCTAACCCAACAGCTTTTCCAGCGGGAGACCCGTGCCCAGTGGCTGAGTTTGGTCTCCTTTGGCGCGGCTTCGGTCTTTGTGGTGATGGGCAATGTCATCGCGCTGCTGGTCAGCGGCTATCTCTATACATCCGGCCATTTGACCATGGGGACAGTCTACCTCATCTTTTTCTACACCAACCTCTTGAGTCAGCCCATCAATCGCTTGAGCGAACAGTTGGAGGATCTGAACCGCGCCACGGCGAGCATTGCGCGGGTGCAGGAGGTGATGGACATACATAGTCCTTTGTCCGCGGGGCAGGGGCAACTGCCAGCTCATGCCCCAGCGGTGCAATTTCGCCATGTCACCTTTGCCTATGACGGGAATCCGGTGCTTAACGATCTGTCGTTTGCCCTGAAGCCAGGGGAAGTGCTCGGGCTCTTGGGGCGTACTGGCAGTGGCAAGACCACTATCGCGCGCTTGTTGCTCCGTCTTTATGATCCCCAAGCGGGCCAAATTTTGTTGGATGATCAAGATGTGCGTTCG
>JAHBVH010000150.1 GCA_019637645.1 Caldilineaceae bacterium | reverse complement strand
GGCTCCCCTGTGATCGTGCACACAGAGGAGCCCAAAAAAGAAGACTTACACCCAAAGGTTGGCAGCGCTAGTGTTGGATAAGGGCAAAAAAGTAGAGCGGCATCTGCCAGATGCCGCTCTGTTCAATCCTCTTCTCTTGTTGTAACCGCTCATAAAATGAGGGGACGCTGATTTTAGGGTGACTTTCTTTTTTTATCCGCGCGAATCCGCGTCCATCCGTGTCCTATTGCTCTTTCATCGAGCGCGGTCCCTCCAGCAGTAAGAGTGAAGGCACCGCTTGCGGATGCGCGAGCCGGAGTAATGCATAGCCAATACCAGCCAGACCGACCATCAAGCCCGGCGTTTCAATGGCACGGGGCACGCCACAGCGCCACCCCGCGCCGGTTTGTTCGGCGAGGACCCTGCCAGCCTGACGGCGTGCCGCACTCAGCCATTTCTCTTGGTTAAGTACCTCAGCGGCTTTGACAAAGAGTTCCACATTGCCTAAATCGCCGTGGCAAAGACAGTGTCCATGACCAAAACCTCCCGCGGCTGTGCTTTGGAGCGCGTACGCAATTTCAGTGGTAAACAGCGGATCTGCCTGACGTGTTGCCATGGCAAGGCGCGCGAGGCCAATGCCGGGCGCACCATGACACCAGGCATGCATAAATTGTTCGGTGTCGGCTTGAGCAGGGCTGTTCGCTTCGCTCCGTAGATCGCGCCAGTTGGCCGCGGCGGGGGCAAAGAGGGAACGTTCATAGCGCAGTGCGGCAGTCGCGACTTGATGGTAGGCCGGTTGTGCACAAAGCTCTGCTGCCATGGTCAACGCCCAGGCAATGCCTGCCGCGCCATGGGAAAAGCCAGCCAGCGCTCTGCCCCCCATGTTTGGTACAACCCAACCGACGCCAGTGGGCATGGGTTGGGCGCGTGCTACCAAGTGCGCGGCACATTGGTCGATCAAGGCCAGCAGGCGCGGCTCTTGTGTACACTGATAGAGGGCCGCGGTTGCGCCAATACAACCCGCCGCGCCGCCAATCACATCGAGCTGCTCGTCCTGCGCGACATAGCGCGCCGCGACATCGGCGAAGGCCACTGCTTTGGTCCACAAGGCGGGACGTTGCCATAGCTGCCCAAGCTGGGCCAAGGTGTAGATCAGGCCGCCCCAGCCACTAAACCCGCCAATGTAGGAAAAGGAGTCGGTCAGCGGCTCGGCTTGGGCCAGCGTCGTGGCTAGGGCTGCCTCGGCCAGCTCCGTGTACTGCGCCGCGCCGGTTGTCTTTCCCAAATAGGCAAAAAAGAGGGCCAAACCAGCATGACCGTCGTAGAGGTGCATGGTTAAGGGGGCTAATGACCAGCTATTTTGTTCATCCAGCCCCAAGCCAATCCAAACGGCATGCGCGCCATGGCGATGGGCTAACCCGGCCAAGTGGTCACCAATGGTGCGTGCCGTGGTTTGCAGGGTTTCGTTGCTGGCTTGCTCAAGGTGGTTCGCTTGGGGCAGCGGCTGGTGGGGCGCTGTGCGATGATGATGCCCGCTGTCCAAGGTGGCAAAGGCGGCCTCAATGTACCAAACTTGGCGTGCTAGATCGCTTTCGTGTAACTGGGCCAACCGTTGCTGCACGCGTGTCAATCCGCTTGCTGGCAAAAAGGCCGGGAGCCGTTGCCCAGTGCTATCCCAAAGATCGGTGCTGCCAGGCTGGGTGAGAAAGATCGGGACATCTCCCTGGTGGAGATCGCGCCGTTCGGCGGCCAGCAACCGTGCCAACCTGGGCGCGGTTTGCACATCTTTCCACAGCCGCGTATAGAGCCGATCCCGATCTAAGGCGTTGCGCAACAGATCGGGATGGCTGCTCTCTTGGAGCAGAAGCGAATAGGTGCGCGTGGCGCGGGCCACCACGCGGATCTCGGCGCTGGCAAAGGGGGCAAGCGGGCCATCTGGTGCTAATAGGGCTGTGTGGTGGGCTAGCAAAAGGCGATAGATCTGAGTAAAGCCAGAGACGACCGCGCCAGTTTGGGCACGGACATCAATGGCTGCGTCAGCTAATTGGGGCCGGTGACCGCTGCTGCTGAATTCAATGTGGCGGCGGGTCAGGTGCATTTCGTCGGTGCCTGCGCCTTCCCAAACGGGTAATTTGTCGGGGGTCAGTTGGCGGTCGGCCGCACCAATGCCGCTAATATCAATGGGCGCCGCGTCGGCATGAAATTGGAGCCGTTGGGGCAACATGCCAATGCTCAGCACCGACTGATCCAGCGCTTGCTGCGCTAGTTGCCCTGGATCAGTTGGGTCATATTCCAGAATATCGGGATGAAAAAGCGCTTCTAGATCAATGAGCATGGGATCTTCCCCAGCGGCAATCAGATTTTCAAAATGGAAGTCCGCTGCGTTCAAGGCATATAAAAGCGCCAAGTAACCGCCTTGGCGCTGATAGAAACGGGTGATCGCGGCGCTGTTTGTACAAGCCGCTGCCGTGATAAATTCAACCCAGCCATAGTGACCACGATCCAGCAGGGTGAGCGTGCGAAAAGCTGGTGTTGCCCCTTGTTGGTTCAGCCAGCGTAGAAGCTCTTGGAAATGACGATCAACGGCAAGGGAGCGCGGCTTATAGACCAAGCGTAGCCCACCGGCAAAGTCCAATATGGCGACCGATCGTCCCTCGCGGTGGGTATCACCTGCGCCAATGGTCAGCGCCACCAAGGCACCAGGCTTTTTACCGCGGTGAAAGGTGGCAAGGATCGTAGACCAATCGGCGGTCAGGCGCGTTAAAATCTCTGCCATCGCGTTGGTGGTCTGGTTGACTTTGGTTACGAGCTGACGAGCCAAGACCGGATACTCTTCCAGAAGCGCCAGCGCAACGGTCTGATCGCGCAAGCGCTCAACAAAGGCAGCAAAGCGTTCCGCCGAGGTGGTACCGGGTAGCAACCCCTGGAGGCGCGCCACATGCATTTCGAGGACTAATGTCCGCTCGATCAAGGGGGGGAGTTGTTCGGCCAAGGTGGCACGTAAGGCCGCTTCGGCAAGGTCAAAGGTAAAACAGCCTGGCTCGGCAGCATCAGATACTGTTTGTAGGCGTTGGCGTAATTGCGCCGCGGCCCAATCCACCAAGGGCGCGACAAAGGCATAAAAACCCGGCTGGTCGGCACTTCCTTGGGTGGGGGATGGCGCAGCATGGGTTGCTTCTCCATAGACCTGTTCGAGCGTTGCCAACCAAGGGAGTGCTGCGGCTTGGCGCTGCTGAAGGGCTGCCGCAGTCTCACCTAGGAGGTTCCGCAACGCTGCTGGTGTAGTGCCTTCACGCTGTAACTGGGCAATAAAGGCGTCATCATCCAGAAAAGGGGTTTCCGCGCGCCACTGTTGGAAACGTCGCGCGGCGACATCCGCATTGCCGGGGGTAGCGCTACTTGCTGACCGCTCATGCAGGGTCTGCGCTTGCCACCAAGTGGGTGACCGCTCGGCGTGGCCGAGGGATATCGCTGAAACGGGCGTCTGCGCTGCACTCATGGGGCGTCTCCAAGGAAATAAAACTTACTGATATGGGTAAAATTGTAAAGCTAGCCAAGCCAATCGTCAACCATGTTGTTTGTTGCCTTACAACAAAAAGCACCGGCTCTTTAGGGCCGATGCTCTTGGTTGTGAGGCCGCCGCAGTGCGCTTACCCCGTGGTGATACAGCCGTATTGAGGGGTGAGGATTTGGCAGACGC
>JAHBVH010000015.1 GCA_019637645.1 Caldilineaceae bacterium | reverse complement strand
CGCTAGGGTTTCCTAGCATGGCGTTGATCCGGGCGATCGTATCGGCAACCGATCCGGCTAGGCCAAAGCTCCGATAATAGAAGGTAGAAACCCCAACAACATCACCGGTGTGAGTCACCATAATACCACCGCTCTGCCCGCCAACGGTGATTGCATCCACTTGGAAAAAGGTGTAGTCAATCGCATCCCATGTCCGGAGGCGTGACAAGATCCCATTGGTAATGGCTGGCTGCGGAAACGTTTCAATCTCGGCCGGATAGCCGATCAGATAAATATCACTCCCGATCGCCAGCTTGCTGCCATCGACAAGCTTGACAGGGGGTAGCGCCACATCTAACGGCCCAATGAGGGCCAGATCAGCCATGAGATCCCAGGCATGCACCGGGACATCCAGATATTCCTGTCCATCGGGAAAAACAACGCGCACCTGCTCAAAAGGCCAGACGACATGGGCATTACTCAGCAGATACCCATGCTCGATCAGAACGCCGCTACCGGTGCCGGTCGGTGTTTCGATAAAAGCAACAGAGGGTGAAATTTGGGCAAAAATGGCAGCGGCGCCAAGCGTTTTCCCAGAGGCGGGCTGGAGTTCGATCTGCACGGTGGGTGGCTGTGATGCCACCGGTTCGACAATCAATGGCTGGCAGCCCGTTAGGCAGCTCACAAAAAGCACAATCACAAAGCTAGCAAATAATTGCTTAACCATAGCATTCTCCTAGGAGGAATATAAAAGCCTGCTGTTCCGATTAACTGGGTATGGGAAGCGAACAATGATGGGCGTTAACCGCCACGCGTAGCATCAGGCTTACCAAAAAAAGCCCTTCTCCAACTACTTACATTTTCGGAAATGAGCTGACGCGAATGCTATTATGGTATCTCACATTTGATAGCCAAGCAAGAAATGGGACGCGGCTGGAATGAGCCACGCTGATGACAGTTGCCGCGCAGACATTCCGCTAACGATTTGTGGACACCTTGCTGACACTGTGCCAACGCCCTTCTAACAAAAGCGGCGTACACTAGAAGATGTAAATCAAAACGCAAGACAGACACCCACTTCGGTAACGTTGTCCTGCAATGGAGGTAGCAACATCTGCCTCGCTTGTAACTATACAAGTAGGTACGTCCCAAAGGCAAGCTAAGCAGCCAAGCACTCTACTGCTGCATTTGTGGTACGTACCGATATAGGTTTCAGTAGATTTTGATCTTTGGAGGAATTTACGATGACAACCTTAACACGTTGGGAACCTTTCCGCGAAATGGCAAACTTAAGCCGGGTCATGGATCGTTTCTTTGATGAACCTTTTGGCGAAATGCCCGTTCTGTGGCGGCGGGGCGAAGGCTATAGCCTGGCCTTGGATGTAGCCGAGCAGAATGACAAGTATATTGTGAAGGCGTCGGTACCTGGCATCAAGCCCGAAGATGTCGAGATCACGCTGACGGACAATGTCCTCACCATCAAAGGCGAGACCAAAACAGAGACCGAGACCCAGGAAGAGAACTATCATCTGCGTGAGCGCCGTTTTGGCAGCTTCATGCGTAGCATTGCGCTCCCGAATACGATTGACGCCGATAAGATCGAAGCCGTCAACGAGAATGGTGTCTTGACCTTGACCTTACCCAAAGCCGAAGCCGTCAAGCCCAAGCGGATCGAAGTTAAAAAGCTGATCGAGAGCAAATAAGCCGATAACTTCGCGCATGGCTTGATCGCAAACTAAATAGCAGGTGAAAGCCGATTGGCAGCTGGCGCGCTAGCTGCCAATCGGCTTTTTTGTTTCTACGCGACGATTGACAAGCGCCCTTGTTTTGTTTACAATCGCAAAATCGCCTGCAGCGCGTAACCACAGATGAGACCCTACAAAAAGCGGGGCAACCGGTGCGGAACAGTATCAACGAATTCCCTACATCATTCCCTACATTATCAGGGTAACCAATCCACAGTTTACCCCAAAACCAGGAGAAGCACTATGGCCGATCGTATGCGTCTACGCCAGCAGATCCACGCCCTCTATGCCCGCGAACATGCCGAATTGGGCGAGGCTGGCACCTACCGCCAACTGGATGAAGCGCGGCAGTGGAACTTAGCACCAACCTTGCGCGCGGGTGGCGTGGTCGTCTTTCCCCATGCCGGGGTGTTGGATTGTGGCCACCAGATCGCGGCCGCGGTCAATGCGGCGCTCGACAGTGGGGCCGATCGGGTGGTGGTGATTAGTGTCGTCCATGCCTTTGGCGAGGCCATGGACCAAGCACGTATACGCGTCGCCAATGGGGGCGCGCCATCCGCCGAGATCTACTGGGGGATCCAGGGGCCGGGCATGGAGGGAGAACGCCAAGAATGGCGGCATGACCATGTGCTGATCAGTTGGCGGCATTTCTGGGCCGCCGAGACCAAGCGCCGGGGCATCAAGGGGCCAGTGGTGATCGAGCGTTACCCCTATCTGGCCGGTGGCAAGCCCGAGCAACTCCCTGGCATCGACGAATTAGCGCGCCTCTGTGAAGAGGCCGTGGTGGTTTCCACGGCAGATCCGTTTCATCATGGCCTGGGCTATGGTTGGTCGCCCGCAGAATCGTTGGCACCCGAGGAGGGTGGATTGGAACTCGCGCGCAAAACGCTAGAAGAAGGCATGGCCCTGCTAGAGCAAGGTGACTACTGGGGCTACAACCAACATTGTGTCCGCGCGAGGAGCGATGCCCGTGATGCGGGTCAGGTCTTTCGCTACCTACGGGGACCGCTGAAAGGCGAGATTTTGGATCTCACCTACACCGATGCCACCACCCTCTACCAAGCACCGCCGCCCACCTGGGTGGCGGGCGCACTCTTTAATTGGCAGGTAGCACCGTAACCAACGCCCATTTGCCGCGTCCCAGAAATTTCTGGGACGCGGATAGACGCGGAAGGACGCGGATTTCTTGGTTTATCCGCGTCCTTCCGCGTCCTCTTTCCTATCGCCTAAAGTAACCGCCAACGCGCCAAGGATTGCGCTATCCCTAGCCTAGGAGTACAATGGACGGATAGATCATGTTCCGTTCATCCTAAAATCCTCTGTGCTGCTAACTGCGCGTTGGCGGCACAAATCGTTCTCTGTGAGGAGTATACCAGCCATGTCTGAAACCGCAGAACGCCTTGACCGCGTCCTCTTGATCGCTGCGCACCCCGATGATCCTGAATTTGGCTGTGGCGCGACCCTTGCCAAGTGGGCCGCCGCAGGGAAAGAAATTACCTACGTCTTGCTGACCAGTGGTGACAAGGGCAGCAAAGACCCGCATGTCCACCCTGGGCAGTTGGCAACGCAACGGGAGGCCGAACAGCGGGCCGCGGCCAAGGAATTGGGCGTGCAGCAGGTCATCTTTCTGCGCCACCCCGATGGACTGTTGGAAAACAATATCGATCTCCGCCGTCAATTGGCGGGGTTGATCCGTAAACTGAAGCCGCACATCTTAGTCGCGATTGATCCTTGGCGGCGCTACCAACTCCATCCCGACCATCGCGCCGCGGGTTCAGCGGCACTGGACGGTTTCTGGGCGGCGCGCGAATGGCATATCTTTCCCGAACAGCTCGATGCCGATGAAGAACCGTGGCGTATTAAAGAGCTCTATCTCTTCTGGACCGACTATGTGGACTACTGGGAAGATGTCACTACGACAATCGATAAATGCATCTCGGCCTTGGCCTGCCATGTGAGCCAAGTGGGCACCGACCGGCAGAAACTCGAAGAGCGCATCCGCGCCCGCGCCAAAAAGGCCGGTGAGGAAGCTGGTTTTGACTACGCCGAGGGGCTGAAGCGGCTGACGTTTTGAGGGAGTGGGGGCAGAAGACAGAAGACAGTGGACAGAAGACAGTGGATCCTAGTATTGTACTGTCTCACTGTTATTATGAAAGGGTATAAACAACCGTGCATCTTTATTTAATTCGTCATGGGCAGAGTTACGTCAATCTGCCCGATTGGTTGGGGCGGAATAGTGATGAGCCATTGACCGAATTGGGACAAGAGCAAGCCAGCGCATTGGGGGCTTGGCTGCCAGGGCATGTGCCACCGCCAGATTTTCTCTATGCTAGCACTATGCGCCGCGCGCGGGAAACGGCGGCCCAAGTGGCACAAGCCTATCAGCGCGATATTCAATTTGATGACCGCCTCCGCGAGGTGGGGAGTAATCGGTTGGATCATACGCCGTGGGGCGAAAATGAACTGCCCGATAAATATGCCGACTACTGGGCCACCGCGCGCCCCTTTGCCCCGGCGGTGCTGCCCCATGAGTTTAGTGAAACCTATATGCACTTTCGCACGCGGGTTGGACTCTTTGTCGAAGATATGATCAGCCGCCACCGTGGGCAACGGGTGATTGCGGTCTGTCACGGGGGTGTCGTCGATGCTGTCTTTGATCATATCTTTAATATTGGGCCGTGGCGGCGCTGTGAGATCTGGACCCACAATACTGGGATCACCCATTTTGAACATGTGGAGCATGATGGCCGTGAAGTATGGCGCCTGCACTTTCACGACCTCATCGCACATCTGGCTGGGGTTATTCAGCCGACGGAATAAAAAGGGATGGTGTTACACATTTGGACCAGCCTTGACCGGTTTAGAAAACCGGTCAAGGCTCCAGCCAACGGCGTAACTCCTCCCCAATTGTGCAATTTGCACGGTCGCGGTACTCCCTTTTCCCAAACCAACAGCATAAGATTGGCAGGTTCTCTCCTATGGCGGATCCGTTACTGCTTGGCATCGACATTGGCACGACCAATATCAAAACCATTCTCTTCGACCCGACTGGCGCGACGGTGGCCCAAGCGAGTGTGCGCACCCCAACCCACTATCCACGCCCCAATTGGGCCTATTTTGATCCAGAAGAGACATGGAATGCTGTTATCCATGGTCTACGTACTGTCACAGCACAGGTGGATGCAGAGCGGATTGTTGGCCTAGCCGTTGCCAGTTATGGCGAAACGGCGGTGCCTTTAGACGCGCACGGTCAGCCCCTCTATGAAGCGATCGCCTGGTTTGATGGTCGTACCACAGCACAGGCCGCTTGGTTAGAAGAAGCGCTTGGACAGGCGGCGATCTTTGCGGTGACGGGGAGTGCGGTCCAATCGATCTTTAGTCTCTGTAAGCTCCGTTGGCTGCGCGATCACGAGCCAGCCATCTTGGCCCAAACGCGTTTGTGGCTGAACATGGCCGACTATATTGCCTATCGCCTCTGTGGTGTCCCGGCTGCCGATTTCTCGCTCGCCTCCCGCACCCTCTGTCTTAACCTTCACCAACGGCAATGGGCAACGGATCTCATCACCGCGGCGGGCATTGATCCGGCCATTCTCGCACCGCTACAGGCGAGTGGCACCCGCTTGGGACCGGTTTTGCCTGCGGTGGCCCAAATGACAGGGCTACCCACCCATGCCCAAGTCGCGGTGGGGGGACATGATCATGTGCTGGGTGCGTTGGCGTTGGGGGTTACACAGGTTGGTGATATGCTGAACTCAATCGGCACTGCGGAAGCGATCTTCCTGCCGGTTGATCAGCCCGTGGCCGACCCGAACTTTGGTTTGCAGGGCTATTCGCAGGGCGTCCATGCCGCGGGCCAATATTACCTCTTGGGCGGGCTCTACACCTCGGGCGCGAGCGTGGATTGGTTTCGGGAAAATTGTGGTGGGGCAGCTGACTATACCACGCTCATTGCAGAGGCCGAACAAGTTGCGGCAGGCAGTTTGGGCGCTTTCTTCCTGCCCCATCTGCGCTTAGCCAACTCGCCCCATGTCGATCCCTTATCGCGCGGCGCTTTTATTGGGCTGCACACCGACATGAAGCGGAGTACCCTCTTTCGCGCCCTGCTAGAAGGGCTGTCATACGAAGTGCGCTATTCTTTAGAGCCATTGCTGGATTATATGCAGCTAGCCCAGCTCGGCAAGGTCTATGTGGCCGGTGGTGGTGCGTATAATCAGCTCTATACCTGTATTAAAGCGAGCATTTTGAACCATCCACTGACGGTGGTGAGCGCCAAAGAGAGTACGGCTTTGGGGGCTGCCATTTTGGGCGGGGTGGGTGCAGGTGTTTACCCGAACTTACCCACGGCGCTGACCCAGCTACGGTTTGAGCAGACAACGATTGCGCCAGTTGCTACTGATGCAGCCTTTTATGAAGCAGCTTTTCAGGCAGTCTACCAACACCTATACGCCGCTTTGCGTCCGCTTCACCAAGCAAGGCTCTAGGCGGTGTTAGGCTGGTGATGTTGGTGAGGGCGTGCTAGCGGGTTTATCGAGCACGGCGCGCACCTTTTGTGCGAGCGTGGTGGCAGAAAAAGGCTTGGGGAGAAATTCAACTTCGGCGGTTAAGAGGCCATGACGCACAACGGCATCATCGGTATAGCCGGAGGTAAACAATACCTTGATGGCGGGTCGCATTTCCATCAGCGCTTTGGCTAATTCGCGTCCACTCATTTGGGGCATCACTACATCGGTCATGACTAGATCAATGGTCCCTGGATAGTCGCGGGCTAAGGTCAGTGCATCGTTGGTATAGTGCGCTTCGATAATGGTATAGCCTTTGTCTTCGAGGGCGGTTTGGACCAATTTACGCACCATTTCTTCATCCTCAACTAACAAAATGGTCTCATACCCCCGGTTAGCTGGGGGCATGGCGGTGGGGGCGCTCTGCTCTTGCTGGCGATCACGGTTGGCGGGAAGATAGACTTTGAAGGTCGAGCCATAGCCCACTTCGCTGTAGACCAGAATATCACCGCCACTTTGTTTGACAATGCCATAGACAGTTGCTAAGCCCAATCCTGTACCTTTGCCAGGCTCCTTGGTGGTAAAAAAAGGCTCAAAGATAAGTTTTTGCAACTGTTCATCCATCCCATACCCTGTATCTGTGACGGCTAACATCACACATGGGCCTGATAATGATTCGCTTTGCTCTTCTTGTAGATAAAAAGCTTCGCGCTGTACGTTGGCCGTTTCGATGGTCAAATGCCCACCAATCGGCATGGCATCGCGGGCATTGACCACCAGATTCATAATGACTTGTTCAAGCTGGCTGGGATCGGCTGTAATAGACCACAACGCCGGCTGGAGCTTGGTGGTCAGGATAATATCTTCACCGATCAATCGCCCTAGTATCTCTTGGAGATTAGCGACCAAATGGTTTAGATCAAGTACCGTTTGGGACAGGATCTGCTTACGGCTAAAGGCTAACAGTTGATTGGTGAGTGCGGCGGCCCGGTGACCGGCTTTTTGGATCTGTTCTAGCTTACTCTTCAGCGGGTCATCTTGCCTCATCTTGGCGAGCATTAGATCGCAATAACCCTGGATCACGGTCAATAAATTGTTAAAATCATGGGCGACCCCACCGGCTAAACGGCCAATCGTTTCCATCTTCTGGGCTTGACGTAACTGTTCTGCTAGCTTGGCTTGGGCGGCCAGGGCTTGTCGGCGTTCCGTAATGTCTTGGGCAATCCCCAGAACACGGATGGGCTCGCCATTTTGGTCATAGCTGGCGCGCCCGAGATGATAGACCCAGCGCTCTGCCCCATCGGGCCGAATGATCCGAAATTCATAGCTGTAGATGGTGCGCTGGGCCAGGGCATGGTCGAAGGCAGCGATAAAGGGACCCAATTCATCGGGCGGGATCAAGTGGGCAAAGTCTTGGCGCGAACGGCCAAATTGTTCAAGACCAAAGATGGGACAGCACTCTGGCGACATAAAGAATTGATCCGTCTTTACTTCCCATTCCCAAACGCCCATTTGGGTCGCAGAGAGGGCGAGCTTGAGGCGCTCTTCGGCCTGTTTGTGGGCCGTAATATCAATGGTAGTGACCAGCGTGTGGGCCTCTCCCGCTAAATCGAAAATTTCCATGGAGAGCAGCACATATAAGAGCTCCCCTGTTTGGGTGAGGGTACTCGTTTCATAATTATGCACTCTACCACGCTGATGTAATAGCTCTGGGAGGTCTTTACGCGTTTGCTGCGAAAGGAAGATGGGCATATCTTTGGTGGAATGGTGCACCACTTGTTCGCGGGCATAGCCATATAGCTGCAAGAAGCTCGCATTCACATCCACAATATGCCCATCAGCCAGGCGAATGATGCTTAACGCCGTTGGATTGGCATGGAAGGCTTTGGTGAAGCGCTCTTCCGACTGACGCAGTGCTTCTTCATTTCGCTTTTGCTCGCTAATATCGCGTGCAACGCCAACCGTGCCAATGATGGCCCCTGTGCTATCCTTAATCCAGGAAAGAGAAACCATCACCAGGATCGACTTACTCTCCTTGTGTCTCTGCTCTACTTCCCCTTTCCAATGGCCCGTACGGCTTAGTTGCTGGAGTACTTGCTCGCGCGAAGTATTGTAATATTTAGGGGCCAACATCGTATGTACGTGCTTGCCCATAACTTCCACGGCGCGCCAGCCATAGAGAGCTTCGGCCCCTTGATTCCAACTGGTGATATGGAAATTGTGATCGGTGGCAATAATCGCATCGGTCACATTTTGCAGGAGATCGGCCTGATAGCTCAGTTGCTCTTGGACCCGTTTACGCTCGGTAATATCGGTAATGAAGCCATACCAAAGGGTGTATCCATTGGGCGTCGGTTCTGGCACGGCCCGTGATTCTAGCCAGATCTCCCCTTGGTCCGGTGTGCAGATCCGAAATTCAATAACCTGTTTCTGTAATTGGTGGGTGCTTTGGGCGATGGTGTTCTGAATTTTGGCTAGATCATCGGGGTGCAAAGCAGAAAACAGGTAGGCCATATCCTCTTTGATCTTTTCCAAAGAGAGGCCGCTGAGGGTAGTAACGCCTGGGCTCATATAGATCAGCGAGAGGGCACCATCAGTTTGTTGGCGAAAGACATAGATGATCCCTGGCACCGTTGCCGCGATCTTGCTCAACTTTTCTTGTTCGTCCCGCAAGGCTTCTTCGGCCATGCGCAAGGCATGGACATCATCGGTGATCCCGTACCAGCGGACCAACTGCCCGGCGGCATTATATTGGGGGCGCGCCCGCGAGCGCTGCCAACGATAGTTCCCATCGGCCATGCGGAGGCGGTGAATGACTTCATAGGGCGAGCCGGTCGCCATGGCTTGCTGCTTGGCTGCTTCGAAAAGAGGTTGATCATTGGGGTGGATCCGCTGCGTCCAATCGGTCTCCAACCATTGCTCGGGATGTGGCTCCGCTGCCTGGGAAAAGAATAACGCTTCAAGGCTCGCGCCTGTCGTATCGGTCGCCCAAACCAGTTGGGTCGAAACCGCCATGAGAGCAAGAAAGTGGGTCTCATGTTCCTGCAAGAGGTCGATCGTCTGTTGGCGTACGGCCTGCTCTTGGTGGACGCGTTGGGCCAAGTGAGCCGATTGCAGCGCAAGCGCGAGATGACAGAGGAGATCCTGGACAAGCTGGAGCTCGGTTTGGGTAAAGGGCGGCCAGTTGGCTGAGCGGCGGAGTAGGGTGAACACCCCACGCACCTGTTCCTCTACCAAGAAAGGGATGATAAGCCAGTCATAGGAGGTTTCCCCAGTAGCCCCCAGCGTACTTTCCCCCAGTGTGCTTTCCCCCAGTGTGCTTTCCGTCGCAGGTGAACCGCGCTCAGCGGAAGCTGTGGTGAGAAACAAGGGCTGACCTTGATGAAAGACCTGTTGCTGTGGTCCCACCGCCCAGAGCGGTAGCAGCGTTAACGGGGTAGGAGCAGGGTTGTACGTTGGATCGAGTGGCGCTCGAGTGCTGTGGGCGACTAGCTGGAGCCACTGCTGCGCTTCATCACATTGATGAATAAAACAGCCGTCACCAAGCCAGGCAACAAGCTGTTGGGCCACTTCTTGGAATAAGTCTGGCAGCGGAAGCTGATCAGCCAACAAGCCACGGATGTTCTTGTCGAATGTTTGCAAATACCCGGCTGGTGACGTGAAAGGCGGCTGCCGTGGTTGGCGTGGGCGCACCCGTAGTAGTTGATACCCATTTGGCAAACACTGACCTTGAATGGTCACCGGTAGCCAATCGCCCTGCTTGTGCTGCAGATGGTCATCCACACGCCAGTGCTGTTCCTGGGCAAGTTCCTGCGGAGCGAAGAGAGGAGCGCGCTGGGTCTGGGTTGGCAAAAGTGTCTGGAACGAACGTTGGAGCAGATCAGCTTGTGCATAACCGAGCAGGTGACAGCCCTGGCGGTTCACAGCATAGCAACGCCCTTGTGCATCGGTCAGGAAGAGTGCATCGGTTGCTTGCTCAAAAATCGCACGATATAGATCAGGTACGCTAGGGTTGTCTTCAGCAGAGGACGGCGTGCTGTGGTGGAGCGACTGCGGCATGACAGGCACCTTTGCTTGGAGATTTTGCTCGTGTTGCCTGTGCTTCGTCACGTTCCTCGCCAGTCCTATCTAATGCCTTGACGCAGCTATACGCACTGGTAAGCATATTTGCTGCAACCTGGCAAATATCGACAGATAGCTAACTTTCTAACACTGTTAGATTCGGCCTAGTATAGCATGTGAACGTGTTATGGACAATATGTATTTTTGTCTTATTTGCGCTTACGCCGGATTACACCTTTTTTCGATAAGTCCTTACCGGAAGTGACTGCTTGAGTACCACGAACAGCTAGTGACTGCGCCGCTCCCAGGTCTGCTGACTTGGGTGAAACGGGCACAAGGGGTGTCGTTACTTCAACCACCTGTACTTCATTAAAGGCAAGTTTGCCGTGCGGATCGGCTTGCAGCGTAATGGCTGTGTGCCGTAAGCCAAGCAGATCATAGCTGTAGATTTCGCGCACTAGCACAATCAAGACAGCCAACATCGGCACGGCAAGCAGCAGCCCCAACGCGCCCAAGGCCAGCGTTGCCAGGAGTTGGAAGATCATGAGCCCCCCCGGCGGGATTTCCAACTCGGCTTTGACAATCGATGGCGTAATGACATTGCTCTCCAGCAATTGAATCAGTAAATAGACCGGTGCATAGACTACCAATTGAGCAGGATTGCTGGCCAAAGTGAAGACGGTGATCGGGATCAGGGGTAGGAGCGCACCGATATTCGGGATGAAGGTAGCAAGGCCAGCAAAGACGGCCACGACGACCGCATTGGGCATCCCCAGCAAGACCCCCAAGATCAGCCAAACGAGCGCCATGGTGATGACTATGGAGAGCGAGAGTGCTGAGATCCAAAGCCGAATCGTCCGATAGAGTTCGTTCCAGATCTCAATCACGCGTGGATGGTGTTGGCGTGGCGTCAAGAAGAGCACGGCTTTGGCGTAACTTTGCGGATCTACCAAGAAGAAGATCGCAATAAAAAAGACGAAGACCAGATTGACCAAAACCGTGACAACGCTGCTAACACCACCGAGCAGACTCGGTGCAATCGCCATGCTGGCCCCGATCAACTGGTCCAAAATCTGGCCCGCTTGCTCCGAGGTGATGGCGGCTTCTGGCCCTAGCGCAGGCAACGGTTGCAGGGCGGCCTGCAGAAAGGTAGAGCGTTCGCGTAGATCCGCGTAGAGCGCGCCCAACGCGCTGAAGGCGGTGGGAAGATTGCCAAAGAGGTCGATCAAACCCGTGAGTAACTGGGGGAGAACTAACAAGATCAACAAAACCGCGACAAAGAGAACACTTATGGCCGCGATGGCAATGGCCCAACCCCGGCGCAAGTGCCGCCGCTGAAGCCAATCCGCCGGAATGCTAATTCCCACAGCAATGACAACTGCGGCAAACCCGAGCAGCAGCGTTGCCCGGGCTGCCCAGAGGCCAATCCACAGCAGAAAGACCAATAAGACAAGAAAAAAGCGCTTCAAAAATTCGCTAAATGACATAGATCGCTTTCCTTTGGCAAGCAAGAAGAGTGCTAGGTGGCACAGACGGGATGAGCGATCCTGCCAACCAGAGTGGATGCGTCCATGTAATCATAAATTGGGTTCCCCTTCAAGTAAGTGACCCCACAAAGCGCGCAAGGGTCTGTGGACATATCAACCACACCTATCCTAGCGCGGCAGGGGAAGAGCCCAGCCGAGGATATGCCTCATTTCTATACAGGGGTTATATCTAGGCATAGGTAATTTACAACAATTTGCGCTAGGGTGGATGCGTTATTGAGACCCCTGCATGGATAACATGCTGTTCGTAGCGGAATCGAGCAAAAAATCAACAAAAGGAGCTCTCTATGAATTTTATGCAGCGCAGTTATCGAGTGGTGGCCGCCATGACGGCGGCCCTCTTGCTGATGGTGCTCTTCGGTGGACTACTGGGGCCAGCAGCGGCGGCGAAAGATGCCCGCAGCGCACGTTTCGCCGTGGCACTAGGCGCGCCCGGGACGCTCGGCCAGCGCCAGCAGATTACAGATACCATGGCGATGACTGACACTATCATGATGACTGACACCATGGCGATGACTGACACTATCATGATGACTGACACCATGGCGATGACTGACACGACGACACCGGACGATGTAGAGACGGTGACAGAGACGGTGACAGAGACGATGGACAACGCGGACATGGCACCCGCGATGAGTATGCTGGGTGGCACCGGCCCTGATGATGCCCTTTCGCCAACGGGTGAAACAACAACGTTAGATCCGCACGCCCGTCGTTGGTATGTCTTTAAGTATGACTATACTGTCGGCGAGAACCCCAGCCAAGTGATTGCCGAACTACAGATGGACGAGCCAGGCAGCATCAGCTTTGAAGTATGGTCGCAGGATGATCTGAACCGCTGGCGCAATGGCGAAGACTTCACCCCAACGGGCGCAGGGACACCCGCGTTTGCCATTGGTGCCGGTGCCGATAACCGTGATCGCACTCTATTGCGATGGGCTGGCGGTAGCCGCGCCACTGTAACCTACTATCTCATCGTCGAAAACAATACTGATAACCCCATGAACTATACCCTCACGGTGAATGGCCCGACTGTCTCCTTTCCTGCCATGAGCACGGACATGAGTGGGACAACCACGATGACCGACACCACGATGGCCGACACCGCGATTATGACGGAGACGGCGGCGATGGATACGAGCGCCATGCCGGTGGGTGGCACCGGCCCTGATGATGCCCTGACCCCAACGGGCCAACGTACCACCTTGGCCGCAGGTGAACGACGTTGGTATACCTTTAAGGTTGATTTTGACGAAGCCGAAAATGACGA
The DNA here is from genome assembly GCA_019637645.1 of Caldilineaceae bacterium. The sequence goes on along the minus strand of JAHBVH010000015.1, from coordinate 112,914 downwards.
TGATCTGGTGGACAATGATGCGAGCGAAGCCCTTGCTGAACTGCGAATGGCAGCGCCAGGTAGTGTCAGTTTCGAAGTGTGGTCGCAGGATGATGTGGACCGCTGGCGCAATGGCGAAGACTTTACCCCCACGGGCGCCGGTACTCCTGCCTTTGCGATCGGAGAAGGGGACGATGACCGCGATCGTAGCTTACTGCGGTGGGTCGGCAGCGCCGAAGCGACCGTCACCTATTACTTACTTGTGCGGAACAATACGGATATGCCCGCCACCTATCGTTTGCTGGTAAGTGGCCCCACCGTTTCCTTCCCGGCGGCAACCATGGCCGCTCCGAGCATGGCTCCTGCAACACCCCTGACCGCCACTACGCCAATGACGGACACCCCAACCACCGATGATAGTATGGCGATGACTGACACGACAGCACTGGATGATACCAGCAGCATGACAGACACCGCAACGATGAGCATGACCGGCATGGGACCCGACGCTGCCGATGTGATCACGGGCCAACGCGCTACGTTGGCCGCTGGCGAACAACGTTGGTATACCTTTGAATATGTCTTTGATGAAGAGAGTGATGCCGATGGAATACCCAGCAATGCCATTGTCGAGCTACGCATGGCCCAACCCGGTGCGCTGAGCTTTGAAGTGTGGACCGGCGAGAATGTACGCCAGTGGCAAAATAGCGAAGATTTCACCCCAACCGGCATGGGTACGCCAGCCTTTGCCATTGCCGAGAGCGGTGACACGCGTGACCGCAGCTTGCTACGCTGGGTGGGCAGCTCGGAAGGGAGCGTCCGTTATTATATCATCGTCACAAATAATAGCGACGCACCAGTTGCCTATCGCCTCACCGTCACTGGCCCCGACGTGCGCGACTAACACTAGTGCACTCCCCCTCTGATGACGTGGCAACGGCGATGATATGGTAACGTGCTGCGTGATTCGCGTAATGTGTTCACGAATCACGCAGCACGTTTCACGTTTACCTAGCGCTTGCTGACTTGGCGCACAACAATGCGGCCAACGCCACCATCGATGGTGAGCGTGGCTTGATTGGCGGCGCTATCAAAGTTGGAAGAGCGATATTCATCGCCATTTTTATAGTAATTACTATCAATCTCAACATTACCCACACCGGCCTTGGCAATCAGCGTAACCGCCAGCGTATCTGGCACAATGACCACAATTTCACCGATGCCACCCTCAATCGCACCGGCGAAGTTACCTTGGGCGGGGAGGGTAATTTCGACCTTGCCGATCCCAGCGCTCACAGCCAATGCGGTCAAGTTCAATTGTTCCAAATTGAGGGTAGCCGACCCAACCCCGGTTTCCACCGTCAGGGCGGTCGGTGTTTGGGCATTGAGGCGCAGATCCCACAGGCCATCTTCGCGGTTGCCAAAGCTAGGTAGGATAACGCTGGGGCTAGCACTGCGCAGGGTATAGTACGCCATTCCGCTATCTGTGCGGAAATTGCTGTCTAATCTTTCATTGTTGTGCAGCGCAACATTGCCTTCGACGAGCATGGTAGCCGTAGCACCGCTTTGGATCTGCATCTGGCTCACACTGGATTCAATATCAATCGTAGCCTGCGTTGCCCCTTCTAAAGCTTGCTGAACTGGCTGCCCGGCGCCGCCTGTGGCAGGGCTGCTTTGAAAATAGCCTAGCCAAAAACCACCAAGCAAGAGCCCGATGATCAGCATAATCGCCACCACAGCACCGCTATTCGTGCGTCGGCCTAACAAGAGGTCGAGGCCAGCCGCCACCAAAAAGAGCGGCCAAAAGCGCGCGGCTAATTCCCATAGATTCCATTCGAGGATGCCAAAGTTGCTTAACAAAAGCACGACACCCAACCCAATTAACACAATTGGGCCAAAGACACTTGATCGACTTTTCTCTTTACGCGTAACCATTATTTTCCTCTTTATACTTGTTGGCGCGCCGGGGATCTGGGCGGATATCCCCGACCGGCTTTAGTCACCTTCCATCTTTGGCTGACGGCTGCGCCAGATCCAATAACCACCCGCCAAGATCAGGGCCAGCGGCCACAAAGTGCTCGCAAAGATCATCCAATGGGTGCCAATGAGAATCCCCATGGTCAGTAGCACCGCGGCAGGGATAAAGGCCCAGCTTTGCTGTTCCCCATTGCGTTGGGAAAGGAGGGCTAACACCAGAAAAGTACCGCCTAACCCCAAGAAGAAAAGCCCACCCGTATCAAAGCCCAGGAAACCCAGTTGGTCGGCACCGGCCACCACGGCCAAGGTCGCCATAACACCGCCAGGGATGATCGCCCACCATAACTGTGGATTAGCCAAATAGACCATCATAAAGCCTAACCCGATGGAGCCGAGAAAGACGGAACCGCTGAACGGGGCCAGAAAGGCCGGGCCCAGATTATCCAGAAAGATCACCGTGGCTAAGCCGAGGAGGGTAAAGCCGGGAATCGCAGCCCACCACTGATCCTGCCGGCGGCTCAAAAAGAAATAGAGAAAGATCAGGCCGCCGCCACTAAATATCCCAACCCAAATAAAGTCACTTAACCAACCGAACCACCCTAAATTCTGGAGCAGGAAGAAGAGCCCTGCACCGATCAAAAGGAGGCCCCACAGCCCTGCCTTGTTCGTTTCATGATTAGTTTGCATCGTATCATTCTTCTCCGTTATTAAACTTAACAAAAAGTTATCAAAGTCAAGCTACAAAGTCGGTGTATCTCCTCATATACTGGAATTTCTCATTCAACATTCCTCTAGCTATCTATGGATCAGTACGTAAATTTGAAAAAGTAGTTTCGCTTACCGAGGCCGAAGGTACAACAGATGAGGGAGAAGTGCTCACCGCTGAGCCGTTAGGATCGTAATCTCGGTCGAGGTGGCTAGGGGCATAGGGTGGCGGGACGTGACAGCCACGGTCTGTAGATCGAGTTGCCAGCCATGGTCTTCTAATTGCACGGCAAAGGCCAAGGCTTGGGGGCGGCCCGGATCACTGAGGAGCAACATACCCCCAGGACGAAGTTGCTTATGAAAGATTGTTTCCAGATAGAAATGGAGGGTCGCGTCATAGAGGATGTCAGCGCCGAGGATGAGATCATAGCGTGGGGCATGCCGCCACGTGCGCCAGTCGGCCAGAAAGGTCTCAAGGCCAGTAATTCCGTTCTGGTGTGCGTTCCAAACAGTCAGGGCCAGTGCATCGGGTTGATAGTCGGTCTGCCGCACCGTCGCGCCCAGGCTATGGGCTACAAGCCCAGGTAGCCCCACGCCCGCCCCTAATTCCAGTACGTGTTTACCCGGCCACTCTCTCCTGGTCTGTGTCAGATAGTGAGCTAGCCCAATCGCCGCTTCCCATAAGAGAAAACCATAAAGGTCATGTTCCAGGTGGGTCGCATCGGCAGCCAAACCAGCACGGCTCGGCACACAAGTGAGCTGCCATGTACGGTCGCCCACCGGCAGCGCGACCGTTTCCAAAGGCAACTGGCGGCCCAGACGCGGCCATACTGGCTCCTCTGCACTTATGGCGGATTGCCTTGCTTCATCCACAAGCGCCGCCTTTCTGGCTGACTATTCTCAAAAGGGGACGCGGATTTACGCGGAGGAACGCGGATTTTTCTTCATCCGCGTTCCTCCGCGTAAATCCGCGTCCGGCCATTTTTATTCTTGATGATGCCGTGAGCATCTTCCCGACCTGCTTATTGGCCCGAAACCGAATCGACACGGCGAAAGAGCTGCTGTACCCGCGCGACCACGGCTGGAGTCAGGGGGGGACGGTCAAAGGAAGCAAGGTTCTCCTGCAAATGATCCGGGTTGCCCGTGCCGACGAGCACGACATGCGCGCCGGGCTCATCGCGACAGAAGCGGTAGGCGGCATCGGGCACACTCACCGCACCGCCTTCGCGCACGAGGAATCCCAGCGGATCTGCCTGATCAAACTCCTGGGGATCGATCTCGCCTTTGGCGGCCAATTCTTGCAACACCTCTTGTAAGCGTGCAGGACGGCTCAGGGCCAAACGGACGGCAAACATGATCAAGACCCCAATGCCCTTGGCTTGGGTTTCGGCAAAGACGCGCTGGCGTGCCGACTGATTGAGCAGGTTAAAGCCCACCATCATCACTTCCCACAGATCGTCCTGTAACGCCCGTTGGAGCATGGTGTGATTCGGATCGCTGTTGGTCAATTCGGTGATGCCGATAAAGCGAATCTTGCCCTGTTGGCGTAGCTGTTGCAACGTAGGCCCCACTGCCGCTACCAGGTCTTCGTATTGCTCTGGGCGCACGCCGTGCAAGTGATAGACATCGATGTAATCGGTGCCGAGCCGTTTCAGGCTGGCCTCAAGCCCGGTCTGCACTTGGGCAGGCGTCAACAATGCTTGGCCGGTGCTCTTTTTGGTCGAGATGATGACCTCGGCGCGGCGGTGGCCCTGGATCGCCTTACCCACCATCGCTTCGGTCTGATAGGATTCCGCCGTATCAATAAAGTTGACCCCAGCCGCCAGCGCCTGCTGCACAAGCTGGATCTGTTCCGCTTCGCTTTTGCCCGTTGAAAGACCGACACGGCTGGGCCCACCACAACCCAGCCCCATGGTCGAGACACGCAAGCCAGTCCGGCCCAAGGTGGTATATTGCATGGTCGCGTTCCCTTCATCTTTACGCTGGTTTGTCTTCAGGGCAAATCATAGTAGCAATGGGCTGAATTTGCAAATAGTGTCGCGTAGCTAACTCATCGGAGTTCCTTAAGATAAGGAACAGATAACTTCCCATAGAAGTTACGCACTTGGACAAAACCTGACAGCGTCTTTCGTTGGTGGTTGTGGGGACCACAGAGCCAACCAGATGACAAGGTCTCTGGTCGTACCAACCAGCGGCGTCAGTCCTATTCCTCTTCAGTGGCCTTAGGCGATCCATTTTGTTACAGAACAAATGTGTTGTATGATAAGCCTATTCTTTTCGCGCTTGGCAGGAGATCCGTTTGAACCAACTCACATTGCCGCTCACTGGGAAAACCGTACCAGAAGCAAATTATAAAGACCGCACAATCAACCGTTTGGCTGATCAGGACAAAGCTTTTCATGATTGGTATCGTTTCGTTTTGTCATATCCGGCGCATCTGGTAAGGGATTACATCCATGACTTTGGTTTAGACCCGGGTAGTGTTCTGCTTGATCCATTTTGTGGTACAGGCACAACCATTGTCGAAGCGAAGCTCAACCAGATTGCTGGTATTGGTATCGAAGCAAATCCTTTTGCCCATTTTGCGGATTCGGTGAAGTTGCAGTGGCAGATTGATCCGGACGGTTTACGCAGCTTTGCTCACGCTATCGCTGAAAAAGCCTTGCGCGTATTGGATCAGCAAGGAATCCCTGACCCTATAAAATTTCAGGGGAATATTGCGGATTTACCGCTACTGACGTTAGAGCCCGAGGCAGAAAAGCTATTAATTCGGAATTCCATCAGCCCATTGCCCCTCCACAAAATTCTCGTTTTACGTAACAGTTTAAATCAATCTAAAGGCTCACCATTTTACGCGCATGCGCGCCTAGCACTGGCGAAAGTATTGGTCTTTTATGCCAGCAATGTACGTTTTGGCCCAGAAATTAGTCTTGGCAAAGCAAAGGTTGACGCCGAAATTGTCACCCCTTGGCTAAACGAGATTGAGCAGATGGTCAAAGACTTGAAGGCTATCGCTGGCCGTGAATTCCCCCATTGTGTGGTTCATCATGCTGATGCGCGTAGCTTGTCCACGTTCATTGCCCCTAGATCCATTGATGCGGTCATTACATCTCCCCCTTATCCAAATGAAAAAGATTATACGAGAACCACAAGGCTTGAGTCTGTTATTTTAGAATTTATGAAAAATACGACTGAACTGCGTACCTTTAAAAAGGGGCTTTTACGTTCTAATACACGCGGTGTCTACAAAGAGGATGGAGATGATCAGTGGATTGCTCATTATCCAAAGATCACAGCGTTAGCCAACCAAATTGAGGAACGTAGAATTGCGCTCAATAAAACTTCCGGTTTTGAAAAGCTTTATGGGAAAGTAACAAAGCTTTATTTTGGGGGTATGGCGCGCCATTTAGCGGATTTGCGTCCAGTATTGCGACCAGGAGCACAGCTTGCTTACGTTGTTGGTGATCAAGCCTCGTATTTGCAAGTGCTTATTCGCACTGGGGAACTTTTGGCTGAAATTGCTGAAGATCTAGGCTATCATGTCGATCGCATTGATTTATTTAGAACAAGGGCAGCAACAGCAACTAAAATGGAACTTCGGGAAGAAGTTATCATCTTAAAATGGATGGGCTGAGATGGCGGGTATACCACGCTATACACAAATTATCGAAAAAATCTTCTTTCGGCATTACCACTTCGGTGCCACAGAGGTAGCTTTCGCACGCAGCGAAATCAATGAGGTTGCGGCAGAACTCGGTCTTAAACCGATTAGCAATGTCGGTGATGCGATCTATTCTTTTCGTTTCCGAAGCGAGCTGCCGCAGCGCATTAAAGATACTGCCCCTGTTGGCCTCGAATGGATAATTCGACAGGCCGGTATTAGCCAGTATAAATTTGTTTTGTCTAAATTTGTTAACATTGTCCCAACCGAAGGATTAGTTGTTACCAAAATTCCAGAGGCGACCCCTGGGGTGATTGCCAAATATGCGTTGGATGACGAACAAGCTCTCCTTGCGAAACTGCGCTATAACCGCTTGATCGATATTTTTACAGGAATTACCTGTTATTCGCTGCAAAATCATTTGCGAACAACAGCACCTGCATTGGGTCAGGTAGAGACAGATGAAGTCTATATTGGGATCGACATGCGCGGTATCCACTATGTGCTACCTGTTCAAGCGAAAGGTGGTAAAGATAAGCTTGGGGTAGTGCAAATTGAGCAAGATATCGCTATGTGCGAAAGTAAATTTCCAACGCTTATTTGCAAACCCATTGCAGCCCAATTTATGAGAGATAATGTCATTGCTCTTTTTCAATTTGAGCAAAGCACAGAGGGCGTTGCCATTTCCCTCGAAAAACATTATAAACTCGTCACCCCAGACGAACTCTCACGAGAAGAATTACTCCGTTATCAACAGCGAACGCCTCTCGCCTAACCCTCAGGATAGGATGGCATACCCGCCGAAAATTCGGGGAATAAGCCGCAGCAAAAAGAAAAAGGGAAGGGCATCTAGCAGACGCCTTCCCTTTTTCTTCCCCAGGTAACAACCCATTACCCTTGCGTTGCCAGCCACTCGCGCAGCTTGGCAATCTGTTCGGTGACGGCGCGCCGACTGGTGCCGCCCGCGACATCGCGCTGTTCGACGCTCTGTTCAAAGTTCCAAACGGCTAACACATCTTCTTCAAAGGCATGATGGAGCGTGAGCAGATCTTCGAAGGTAAGCGCCGAAAGGGGTACGGCCTGCATTTCGGCCATGCGCACGGCGGCCCCGGCCACATGGTGGGTCTCGCGGAAGGGTACCCCTTTGCGCACCAGATACTCAGCCAAGTCGGTCGCCAACATCTCGGCCCCAAGGGCGGCGCGCAGCGCCGCGACATTCGGGGTTAGGGTAGAGATAACACCACAGGCAATTTGGAGCGAACTCTTCAGGTTGTGCATGGCATCGAAGAGGGGTTCTTTATCTTCCTGGAGATCCTTGTTATAGGAAGAAGGTAGGCCCTTGAGCGTGGCGATCAACCCAGTCATGCTGCCCATGACCCGCCCCGATTTGCCGCGCAGGAGTTCGAGCGCGTCCGGGTTTTTCTTTTGGGGCATAATGCTGCTGCCGGTGCTGTAGGCATCCGCCAGGGTGACAAAGCTAAATTCACGGCTGCTGTAGATGACCAGATCCTCGGCCAACCGGCTGAGATGGACCATGGTCAGCGTGGCCCAAAAGAGGAATTCCACAATAAAATCGCGATCGCTAACGCCATCAATACTGTTATAAGTAATGTCCCGAAAGCCCAGGTCGGCGGCCATTTGGGGGCGGTCAATGCGAAAGGGATTGCCCGCAAAGGCACCACTGCCCAGGGGCATGACATTGACGCGCTCACTCAATTCGGCTAGGCGCTGGGCATCGCGCTGCCAACCCCAGACATGGTTGAGCAGCCAGTGGCTCCAGCGGATCGGCTGGGCTGGCTGCATATGGGTATAGCCCGGCATGAGCAGATCGATCTCGCTCTCGGCCCGATCAACGGTCACGCGGATCAGTTGTTGCAGATGGGCCTGTAACTGGGCAATTTCGCCCCGTAACCAGAGGCGTACATCGGTGGCGACTTGATCGTTACGGCTGCGCCCGGTGTGGAGTTTGCCCGCCACCGCGCCGATCAACTCGGTCAGCCGCCGTTCATTGGCGGTGTGAATATCTTCGTCACTGGGCTTAAGGACAAATTCACCGCGCTGCCATTCCGCAGCCACTTGTTCGAGCCCAGCGACAAGTTGGTCGGCCTCGTCGTTGGTCAGGATACCAGCGCGCGCCAAGCCACGGGCATAGGCTTGGCTACCCTGGATATCCACGGCCCATAACCGTTTGTCAAAGCCAATGGAGGCGTTAAATTCTTCCATCAGCGGGTCGGTCGCGCCGGTAAACCGTCCGCCCCAAAGTTTATTCGACATGCAAAGCTCCTTGTTCTTGATAGATGAGCGGGCGGCGGCGATCACGGTAGGTGGCGAGCGCCGGTTGCAGTGCCAGCGTACCATAGTGCCAGCGGACCCAGAGAAGCGTACAGACCATCCCTAACAGAATTGCAACAATGCCGATCAAGCCAGCTTCTGGCCCGAACGCTCCCCCCGTCCAGAGAGGCGGACCAGCCTGTTGAATGGTGATAAAGCTTGTGTCGCTGAGATTATTGCCGCTGACGCGAAAGCCATAGACACTGCCCTGAAAGAAATTCCATGTGATATGCAACCCAATCGGCAAGCCGAGTCGCCCCGTCAGTACATAGCCTAGCCCCAGAAAGATGCCCGCCAGCATGAGCGCCAAGGTGCTGACCCAGGTGCTGTTCGGGTTCAAAATATGGAGAAAGCCAAAGATGAGCGATGAGATCAGCCAAGCAATGACAATCGCCAATTGCGGGCTCACGTAGCGCGAGTGAATCCCTTCGGCCAAGTTGCGCAAGTGATAGCCACGCGACAGGATCTCCTCATTGATTCCAACCGCGAGAAATAAGAAAATTGGCTGCCAAATGGCGATCCGAAAGGGCGTTGCCGCGATCGTTGTCTGGAAAGAAGCGATAATGCGGATCCACCCCAGCCCCCACTCGACGGCAAAGATCAGCGTCATGAGCCCGGCCCCCAACAGCAAGCCAAAGCCAAGATCCGCAAGCCACTGGCGATCCAAGCGCAGCCCAATGGCAGCGAAGGTGCGATGGTCGATCTGTTGCGTCATCACCCAAGTCATGCCGATGACAAGCAGGGTATTGAGTAGGTAGAAAAGCACAGCATCGGCAATGGGCGCGAGCGCGGGCCAGAGCGTGATCAAGAAAGCGGTCAACGGGGATTGCATGACAAAGGTGGCCGCGATTTGAATGGTGACCCAGAGCACAGAGTACAGGGCAACCCGCCAACCGGCACGGAGGCGTCTTTCTGCCGTATTCCAAAAGGGTCTAATGATCGATGCCTTCACCCAGCTCATGGGGCGTACACGTCCTCTGTGCCAGTAAGGAGAGAATGGTATTGATTCGGTCCTATACCCACCTGGTGCAGGAAGGCGAAGCACCCTGCTGTGCCAAATGAGTTGCGTGACTATTGTATATCGATCTGGGCAAATTCTCAGAATTGCAGGTGGGTCCGAGCGGGGTCTGATGGATGATAAGGCAAAACTTGACTGGCAGCGGTTCGTTGCCAGTCAAGTTGGTTTGGTTTTTGGGGGCTACGTCCGCGAATAACTCCGCTTACGCGGGGGAGGCTGTCAGCGGAGTTATTCGCGGACGGATGGCGCGGATGGGCGGCTAGGCAGCTGCATTTCAGTCTTTATCCGCAGAACGGATTCAGGCTTGGAATCCGTTCAAGCGATGCGTAGTATCCGCTGACGGTGCCTACGGTGTACGTTGCGTTAATAAGAGAAAGGCACGTCAAACTCTGTTGCCAGTTCGCGCAATTTCTTGACAAAGGCGACGTGATACGGGATACCTAAGCGGCTGCGTTCGGCGGTGGCTTCGTACTCTTTTTCGCCGTGGGTGTAGATCCGATCGCGGCCTGGGGCTTTGGCCGAATTGCGGAGGGCCGAGAGCATATCGTCCATGGTTGCTTTGAATTCATCAACAGGGCGGAAGCTATCGATCCGAATGGCCATGAAGAAGTGCGACGAGCTATCACGCACTTTGGGATCTTCGGGCGGGTTGCGGAAGGCGAGGTTGCCATAGATGCCACCGGAAAGCACGCCGGTGAGAATATCGACCAAGACAGCCAAGCCATAGCCCTTGTGGCTGCTGCCGTCTGGCGTGCTGCCCAGGGGAAGAATCCGGCGTCCTTCCCACGCGGCTTGGGAATCATCGACCGGCTGCCCTTGGTCGTCGATCACCCAGCCCAAGGGGATCTTCTCCCCTTTGGTGAGCGCCGCGCCGATCTTGCTAAAGGCCACGACCGAGGTTGCCATGTCGAGCACATAGGGGATCTCTTTGTCTGTGGGCACAGCGACACTGATCGGGTTGGTCGAGAGCATAGGTTCGTTGCCATAGGTAGGCACAATGGCGATACCGGCATTGTTGGTCAGCGAAATGCCGATCATGTCGTGAGGTAGACAGCGCATGGCATGATAAGCAGCCATGCCATAGTGCCGACTGCGCCGGACGGTAGCAATGCCTACCCCATGTTCCTTGGCTTTGGCAATACATAGGTCCATGGCCTTTACACCCACCACCAAGCCCATGCCGCCATCGCCATCGACCAGCGCGGTGACACCGGTTTCGCTGGGCAAGGTAATGTTCGGCTGCGGGTTGAGCGTGCCCGCGCGCAAAGGGTCGGTATATTGCCACAAATTATTGATGCCGTGGCTCTCTACTCCCCGCAGATCCGCTGTCACCAACACATCGGCGGCAGTTTGGGCATCGTCGGCGGGCACTTGCAGCCGTTGAAACAGGGCTGCAATAAAGGTACGCATTTCATCGGCTGGAATGCGAATTCGATCACTCATGAATCACTCCCTGGAATCTCCACTAAAATTTTAATACAATTGTCGCCACGGGCATGGGCCAACGCATAGGCATCCATGACGCGGTCAAATGGGAAGCGATGGGTGAGCAGCAGCTCCACATCGATCTCCCCGCTTGCAATCAACTGAAGCGCTTGCCGAGTAGAGAGATGCCCCGGCTCGAAGGCGGTGCCGGAATTTGAGATGGTGTGGCAATACTTAGTATACAAAGCACCAAAATCAAAGGGAAATGTTTGGGCGCGTGGCATACCAAAATAGAGGATATGCCCATAGCGTTTGACCAGATGGGGCACCAGATTGATCGCCGCTGGATCACCCGCGGCTTCGATCACGATGTCGGCAAGTTGCCCTTGGGTGATGGCCGCCACCGCGGCTACTGCATCGGTTGCTTGGTTGTGGACGGTGTGGGTCGCGCCGAATTGAGAGGCCACCGCCACGCGGGCCGCTTGGAGATCGATGCCAATGACGGTGCTGGCCCCCATCCGTCTGAGCATAAAGTCAAAATAAAGACCGGCTGAGCCTTGCCCAATGACCGCGACGGTTTTGCCCAACACATTGGGCAGCCGTTTACAGGAAAAGATGACGGTACCCAATTGCTGGGCCTGTAACATAAGCTGCGGTGCTGTATTGGGCGGCAGCACAAAAACATGGTCCGCTGGGGCCAGAAAACATTCGGTCATGGCCAGTTGCGGCGGCGAGAGGGTGAGCGCCCAATCACCCACTTGGATGCCACAGCCAGGGGCATCGACCGCTTCGACCACCCCGACCATCTCATGGCCGCTACTGCCCACGGCGTGAGGATAGTCGTGCTCGTCGCCATAGTAGACCATATGTACATCGCTGCCACAGAGGGACAAATAGCGTGGTCGCACAAGGACATGACCAGGCACCAAGGCTGGCCGCTGAATCTCGACAAATTGAATCTTGCCAGGGGCAACAACCTGAACTGCACGCATAGCCCTTAGCTTTCCTTCCTGATGAGTAAGGGAACGCGGATAGACGCGGAGCAACGCGGATAAAAATTTATCCGCGTTGCTCCGCGTCTATCCGCGTCCTACGATTTTTATCTTCCGTGATCTCGTTGGCATAGTGTTTGATGCGATCCCTGGCTATCCATGGTGCCCTTGTTCGGCCCAGATTGCGCGGCCAAAGGCAATGCTTTCGGGCGTGGGCTCGACCAAGCCACGGATAGACGGCGGCGGCTGCCCAGGGGCAGCATCTTGGGGCCAGGGCGACCAGTGATCGTGTTCCACCGATTGGCGGCTGGTTTCGTCGCTGAAATCGGGCACGGCAAAAGGACGCCCTTCTTCCAACGCGCTCTTCCAAGCCAGAATGCCAACACTGCTCATGGCGACGCCCCGATAGACATTCAAATAGGGCTGTTCACCGCTGCGAATGGCATTAGAAAAGTGGAAGTTCGTCCAAAAGTCACCACCACCGTGGCCTGCTTTGCGCGCCAGATCGCCATGTTCCGGCCAGTCGGGAAGATAGGTACGCTCGGTGGGCACGCCCGCTGGACAGTTCCATTCATCGTGCCAGACGCGCACTTGGCCGGGGCCAAAGTAGCCAGGGCCGCGCGTGATCTCCATCGCGCCTTGGGTGCCATGAAAGCGATACCAGTTGCTATGGCCGGGTGACCAGAGGCCAAAGATGCGGAAGACCGCGCCATTATCCATGCGGCAGAGGATGACCGAGGTGGGGTCGTTGTAGCGCGGCAGTTGGTCAGTTACCTCGGGCGCGGCAACCACCAAAGCATTGACCGAAGTGGGCATGGTATCGGTGACGGTCATCAGCGGGGCCAAGGCGTGGGTACAATAGTAGGTGGCGGGCAGCCAATTGCGCCAGTGCTGGAGGCCGGGCGAAATCCGCAAAATGTCGTGGGGGGCCATGGGATGGTTGTATTCCCCCTCGGCATAGAGCACCCGCCCAATCTCACCCGTGCGATAGAGGCGCGCCAGCTCTTGGTTAAACGCCGTGAAGGGGTAGTTTTCGGCAAACATATAGATCTTGCCGGTGGCTTCCACGGCGCGACAGAGCGCGACCCCTTCGGCCAAGGTACGGTTGGCCGCGGTTTCGCTCATCACATGTTTGCCCGCGTGGAGCGCTTTGATGGCAAAAGGGGCATGCTCGGTAAAATAATTGGCGAGAACGACAGCATCCATCTCATGTTCGAGAAAGCGGTCATAGTCGGTATAGGTGGTGACACCAAATTGTTTACCGACTTCGTTCAGCTTTTCTTCCCATTTGTCACAGATGGCGACCAATTCCATGCCGACCAGATCCGCCCCGCGGGCAAAGCTTTGCCCGCGCCCGACCCCGATCACTCCCACCCGAATTTTTTCGTTACTCATAGTTTTGCTTTCGTCTAAGCGCGGTCAGGGTTTACAACCCTGACCGCGCTGGCTTCCGATCACCCTTTAACTGAGCCCAGCGTCATGCCTGCCACAATAAACCGTTGCACGACAATAAAGAGAATCACGGGCGGTAGGGCCGTAATAATGGCCGTTGCCATTAAAGGACCCCAGAGAAAAACATCGCCCAGAATATAGCTACCCAATCCCGTGGGCAGGGTCATTAATTCGCGGCGACTGACGAGCGTAACGGCGTAGAGAAATTCATTCCAAGAGTTGGTAAAGCCAAAGATAAAGGCGGTGACGATGCCCGGCGCGGCCAAAGGAAGAATGATGCGCCCCAAAACGCCCAAACGACTACAGCCGTCAATCCGAGCAGCATCTTCCAACTCTTCGGGAATGCTGCGGAAATAGCCCAAAATCAGCCAGGTGCAGAAGGGGACATTAAAGGAGAGATAGGCCAACAACAAGCCCCATAATCCACTGGTCAGCCGCAAGTTAAACATGAGAATAAACATGGGAATAAAGAGCAGCGACGTTGGGATCAGGTAGGTAAAGAGCACCCCTTTGGCAATAGTGCGGTTGCCCCAGAATTTCAACCGGACAATGCTATAGCCTGCCAAGACCCCCACCGCGACCGAAACCGCGCTACTGGCAAAGGCCATGATGATGCTGTTGCGCAGCCAGCGGGCCGTTGGGCGCTCGGTAAAGACAAATTGATAGTTTTCCAGCGTTAGATCGCGGGGCACCAGAACCTGCTCTTTGGTATAAACTTGTTTCCCCTTGCGCAGGGAGGTAAGCCCCATCCAATAGAAGGGGAAGAGGGAGCCAAACAAAAGGGCCGCTAGTGTGAGATAGGTAATAGCGGTTAACCAAAGCTTTTGTGGTTTGCGGTTGGGTTGCGTGGTGCTCATTCGGCCTCCCCACGGAGCATAAAGGGCGAAAGGATCATGATGATCCCAATCAATACGGGCGCTAAAATGACGGAGACCGTTTGGCCATAGCCCAAGCGCGAGGTAACAAAGCCTAGTTTGTAGGTATAGGTGGCAAAAACATCGGTGGCATGGCCAGGGCCACCACCGGTGAGGAGCCACACAATGCTAAAATCGTTAAAGGTCCAGATGATCGAGAGAATGGTCACGACCAGGATGACCGTACGCAAGCTGGGCAGGGTGACATAGAGAAAGCGTTGCCACGCGGTTGCGCCATCGATCTCGGCTGCTTCATAGAGCTCTTGGGGAATCGCCTGCATGCCCGCCAACAAGGTAATGCCAAAGAAGGGAAAGCCGCGCCACGTGTTGACCAGAATGAGGGCAAAGAGTGCCGTGCCATATTGGGCCAACCAAGGGATCGGGATCCGCATCAGCCCCAGGTCGCGCAACATCAAATTGAGCACGCCCGTCAGATCCAGGATCCAGCGCCAGCTCAGCGCCGTGACGACCGTAGGAGCTACCCAGGGCATGAGCAATAAGCCACGCCAAAGGCCACGCCAAACCAACGGCTGATTGAGCACCAGCGCCATGATCATCCCCACCACGAGCTTGAGAAAGACCGAGCCCACGGTAAAGATCAGGCCGTTGCGTACCACCTGCCAGAAGAAGGGGTCTTCCAGCAATAACTCCCGATAATTTTCAAACCAGATAAAGCGCCCCACCATCCCAATCGTCTTGTCCTGCAAGGTGATCCAGAGCGCCGAAGCAATCGGGTAGGCCAACAAGAGGAATAAGATGAGAATGAGGGGGAGCAGTAATGTGTAGGCCAGGACAAAATCGCGCCCCAGTTTACGCCAACGGGGGGACCGTGGTTTTGTCACTGGGGCAACGGTCCGGCGATCGACCTCGACTGCCATGCGCGAGCTCTCCTTATTAATACAGTAGGTCAGAGGTCAGAGGTCAGAGGTCAGCAGCATTCTGTCTTCTGTTCTCTGTCTTCTGCCTTCTGACCTCTGACTTACCATCCTACTGCGCGGTCTGCCACTGATCATACCACTTTTGCAGGGCGGTTTCGGCTTCGGCAATGGCGTCGTCGTTGCTCCAGCCATCGACCAACACCCGATTGACCATCTTAGCCATGGTGTGATCCATCCACGCATCCAGAATCCACGGTGTCGTCAACCCGGGGTAGCCTTGGGGGCGGGTGTTGGGGACCATATCGGCCAAGACCTTGCGGACCGGATCTTGCCACATGTCGTCATTCAACATCTCTTTGTAGACGGGGAGCATATTGCCACCGCCAGCTTCGTAGAAGGGACGGAGTTGATCCGGTGCGAAGAGATATTCCAGCAACTGCAAGCAAAGTTCAGGATTGGCGCTGGTGTTAAAGACCCCCCACTGATAGTAGTAGCCCGAGACAAAGCGACCGGCTGGCCCGGCAGGCAACGGAATGACCGCGCTCTTTTCCAACAATTCCGTATCTTCGGTTTGCATATAGCGCAGGATGCTGCCCGTGTTGAGCGTCAGACCCACAATTTCGCTTTGGTAGGCGCGGTTGTTGCCACTGTCATCCCAGGTGGGGCCATCCGGCGGAATGACACCGGAGTCCCAGGCAGTTTTGATCAGATCCAAGACTTGGCGGGTTTCAGGGGAATTGATGGCAGGCTTGCCCTCTTCATCCCATGTCTTGCCCCCATAGGCCCAAAGCATCGAGGTGAAGGAGACTTCGGAATCCCACGAGGGCGTGCCGATTTGCATGCCCCAGCCCCAGAACTGATTTTCGGGGTCATTGATCGCTTGCGCGGCGGCCAGCGTCTCTTCCCAGGTTTCGGGGACGGCGATCCCCTTCTCATCTAGTTTGTCTTTGCGCACATAGAAGACTTCGGTGGAGCTAAAAGAGGGGACGGACCAATGTTTGCCATCGGCAGTGCGCCCGGCGAGGAAGGCCCCATCAGTCAGGCCACCAGCCAACTCGTTGAGGCGCTGCATTACCTCGGTCGTTTCCACCAATACCCCGCTTTGAATAAACTTGGGCAAGTCATTCAACTCAATGGCTGCGCAGTCCGGGAATTGTTTGCTTTCGATGGCGGTTTGCCAGCGGGGCGTGCGTTCGTCTTGAGACATCCGCGCGAGTTCCACTTCGACACCATTGGCTTCCGCCCAAGCCGTAATCTGATCATTTTGGGTGGTGTCCGCGTCGGGCGTAAAGGTGACAGAGGCCCAAACGGTGATTTTGGGTTTTGCTGCCGCTTGCTCTCCGGGTGCGGCTGGGGTGACACAAGCGGACAAGGTCACCAATAGAAGCGCCGCAAGCGTGAATATCAAACGGTTTCGTTTGTGATGGCGTGACATAAAATGCTCCTAAAGAAGATAGAGTGCAAAAGGTTAGATCTACGCTGTGGTTGACAAATTCAGGGATAAGGAGGTGTTTTCCCGCTGGGCAAAATTATAATCGTTTCTCTAGACAGGGGTCAAGTCGCTTTTTTGCGCCAATTTCGACGGGTCGGGGTATCTTTTTGTCAGGTTGCATCTTCCGGTTGCCTTCGCTACAATTAAGAGCGGCAAGCAATTCCCCAGTTTAATCGACAGCATCGAACTTATGGGCTTCCAAACCGGATAGGTTTCTCTGGTGAACATGGTGCTTGTATAAGCTCTTATCAGACAAAGGTAGGCTACCCGTGAGCAGAATCGGACAGCGGCTGGTTGTTGCGCCGAATGGAAAAGTAACCATTGCTGAGACTCAGGTTCCTGATCCGGGGCCGGATCAAATCTTGGTACACACAGTGTTAACCCAAGTGAGTGCTGGCTCGGAAATGAACTTGATCCGACGGCGGCGGTTGGCAACGGCGGCAGAGCAGCAGCACTTTCGGCCCGAGGGCCTAGGCTACACATCAATTGGCTATGTCGAAGCTATTGGCAGCGCAATCACCGATTTTGCGGTGGGCGAGCGCGTGCTCTGCAATGGCAATCATGGCACCCACTGGCTAGTAACCCCGGCCAACGTATTAAAACCGGCGAGTATTAGCCAAGAGTTTGGCATTGAGAAGATCCCGGCAGGGTTAGATGACACCGAGGCGGCCTTTGCGGTCTTGGGCGATATTGCGCTGCATGGGGTGCGGATTGCCCAGTTGCAGATTGGTGAATCGGTGGCGATCCATGGGTTGGGGGTCATTGGGTTGCTCGTGGTGCAACTCTGTCGTCTCTCCGGTGCACACCCAATTATTGGTGTCGATCCGCTGCCCGAACGGCTGGCACAGGCCCGCGCCCTCGGCGCAACGGCGACCATTCACGCCGGCCAGGACGATGTGGTAGCCCGCCTTCAGTCCTTAACACAGCGGCCCTGGCACTATCGGAACTTCCTACCGGGGCTTGAACCCGGTGTCGGGGCCGAAGTCCAACTGCATTGTTCATCCAATATTCAGATCTATCCTACCATGCTCAAAGCCGCAGCCGACCGCGGTCGCATTATTCTCATAGGGGCGACATCCGGCGCAGTACCCATCGAAGCCCAAGAACTCTTCCGCCGTGAATTGACAGTGCGGGGCTCTTACCAAACTGGCTTAGCGGAACCGCACCCCTACTGGCCCTGGAGCCGTGCGCGCAATCATCAGGTGGTGATGGACTTGATCGCCCGCGGCGAGTTAGAGGTCAAATCGTTGATCAGTCATGTCGTGCCCGCTTGTGATGCACCTGATCTGTACGATTTGATGATGAATGGCGGCACTGGGTGGATGAGTGTCTTCTTTCAGTGGAGCTAGCCGCGCTGATTTGGCAATGGCCGAAATTATGGTACAATCAACACCATGGACACGGCTGAACAGCACCTACAATCATCGTCTCTACCCAGTGGTTCAATCACCCTTCCCTTGCTACAGGAAGGCTGTCTTCAACTTGGCATCCCCCTAACCGACACCCAACTAGCCCAATTCGCCTGCTTCTATGAAGAGCTTGTCACCTGGAATGAAAAGTTTAATTTGACCGGTATCACGGATCTGGCCGAAGTGCAGACCAAGCACTTTTTAGACAGTTTGGTGAGCTTGCCATTGATCACTGAGCTGTTGGGCGATACGCTGCCGCCAGCCCGCGCCTGGCACTGCATTGATGTGGGGACAGGGGCTGGTTTCCCTGGAGTTCCGCTCAAAATTGTGGCACCGCGGCTCAAATGGACCTTGATGGACGGCACCGGGAAGAAGATCCTGTTTTTGCGCCAACTGCTGGAAAAGCTAAAGCTGCCCGATGTGAATCTGCTCCAAGGGCGTGCGGAAGAATTGGGGCGCGAGACGCGCTACCGTGGTCAGTTTGATCTGGTGATGGCGCGCGCAGTAGCGCCCATGAACATCTTGGCAGAATATCTGCTGCCGTTGACGCGCATGGGCGGCTTGGTGGTAGTCTATAAAGGAGCGAGCGCGGCTCAGGAATTTATCGCGGCGCGCAAGGCCATCGAACTGCTCGGTGGGGAAACGCTACGCATGGCCCCCATCAAGGTGCCATTCCTAGAGGAACAACGTTTTATCTTCCTCGTTAAAAAGGTGGCCCCCACACCGAGTCTCTACCCACGCGGCCAAGGGTTGGCCCGCAAAAAACCGCTCGGCTAGTTATAGCTCCACACAGCCTTTTTTCAGATAAAAGGTCATATGCTGAAAGTGAATGACGGGGTCGATATACTCAACGCGAATATCCTTCGGCAGATTGAGCGTGGTTGGGGCATAGCAGAGAATGCTCTTGATGCCTGCCGTCACTAACTTTTCCGCAACCTGTTGAGCGACGTGCGCGGGTACCGCCACAATGGCGATCTGACAGTTATATTCGGCCACAATGTCGTTCATCTTTTCGGTCGACTGGACAGCAAGATGACCAATGGCGTCGCCGACTTTGCTTTCATCGCTGTCAAAAACGCCAACAATCCGAAAACCACGATTTTCAAAGCCATTATAGCTAGCCAGTGCATGGCCCAAGTAACCGGCACCAACCAACACCACGGGCCAGATACAGTCCACCTGTAGAATTTCTTCCAGCTGGCTACACAAAAAACCAGTATTATAGCCTGTACCCTGTTTCCCAAATTCGCCAAAATGGCTCAAATCTTTCCGAATTTGGGCAGAACTAATCCCCAGCAACTCACCCAACTCCTGGCTAGAAGTTACTTCACGACCCTGATCGACCAGTTGTTTCAATGTACGCAAATAGACTGGTAATCGCCCTATAACAATATCAGGAATTTCTAACTCGTTCACCGTTGCCCTCTTTGGATACAGACATAAGGTGGCTCCTGTACTTTGCCATCAGCAAGCGTTGGCACGCTACGCACGAAACGCCAAACGGCAGCAACTTTACACAAGGACATAATCATGTTTTGCCTTGCGGGTTGGTCTAGTGCTACAAAAGTACAGGGGTCTTTCATCTTCAAAACTTGATGCATCTCATCCGCACTAAGAACGTTCGCATGGTTATACAGATGGTTCGGTTGTGCGCTGAGAGCGGTGTGTGCGGTCAACTTTTCTGTGTAGCGGCATGAGAGAACCTTACAAAGAGAAGTATATATTGCAAGTGTTTCAACATCCACAGAACAATTTGCAAAGCATTGTGTATTTTAGCACAAGCCCTCTTGTTACGCTAATCACAAAGCGCTAATACGTCAGGAATGGTCCCCATTCTCGCTCACACAAAGCGATAAACGCCTTAGATGCTTTTATCTAAACGTCTCGCGCCCCCGTCTAGATTCACGTAAGCCAGGTCTGGGTTGGATAAAAAACAAAGTGGCCCAAGCTTTCAACTTGCCTCGGACCACTTTGTACACGCCAATTATAAGCTACGATCAGCTACGTCATACGCAGTTGGATGGTTAGGGCTTAGTAGACCCTGTATTCCACATAGGAGCTCCGCTGGGTCTGCTGCGCGGCCCGGCGCAAGGTCCACCCCCACCCGAGCAAAGAAATCCCAGCGAAGAGCAGCACACCAGCCACCATATAGGCCAATAGCTCCGGCCAGATCAGGATGGCGAGCGCCATAACCGTCAAAAAGAGGCCAGGTCCCATAGCTAACCACCAGCCGCCACTAAAACCGCGGCCTTGCCGTTGAAACGTAGTAAACATCTGTGAATTGGTAAACATCAAAACGCCCTTTCTATTCTCAGTGCGTACAGCAATCGGTATAAAGTCAAGCGTGAATGGCCTACCCGTTAGTCGCGCCGGCGCCCCAACAGGATGAAGGCATAGTAGGCAAGGGTCATCAGCGCCTGAATTGCGGCAGCCACATAAGTCAACGCCGCGGCATCTAGAACACGGTTCACCCCTTGCAATTCTTGGGGTGCTAAAATCCCTTGGCTGACCAACAATTGCTTGGCCCGGCGGCTAGCATCAAATTCGACCGGCAAAGTGACCAACGCAAAGAGTGCGGTTAACCCAAAGAGAAGTAAGCCCGCCCACGCCAAGGTGTCATTGATGCTTAGCCCGATAAAGAAGAGCACGGGACCCACCCAGCCACCAATTTGCACAGAAGGCACCAATGCCGAGCGCAAGCGAAGAGGGGCATAGTGCTGTTGATCTTGCAAAGCATGGCCCGCTTCGTGGGCCGCCACCCCAACAGCCGCCAAACTGGGCGTATCATAAACCTGCGGGCTCAGCCGTAATACTTTGTGGCCCGGGTCATAGTGATCCGAGAGAAAACCATTCACCCGTTCAACGGCGACATTGTACAGCCCATTGGTGTCTAGGATCCGCCGTGCGGCTTGCGCTCCTGTCATCCCACTCGCCGACCGGACACGCTCGTACTTGTTAAACGCCGACCGGACCCGTGCTTGTGCATAGAGCCCCAGCAGGAGACCTGGCAAGGCAAAGAGCAGGTAAAGTGGATTGAAAAACATATCTATCTCCATCCCATTGCACAATTCAATGGTTGTTTTATCGCAAGTTGCGCATCAAAATCGAGCGCTGATTCTTTTGATTACGTTAGAAGCTACGCAGTTGCTCAGCGGGACCAGAGACCTGACAGGTTTGTTAAACCTGTCAGGTCTGGCCCAACTGCGTAACTTTTATACGTATCTACTTTACCATGAGTTTCATATCAATGGGATTAGAGATAAGTTAGTTTTGTGTTAGCAGTGCTTGGCCGGCGGTAGTTGGGTTTCGCGTACAGGGAATTTGATTTATACACACTGCTAACGGTTAAATGATGATCGGTTTTCTTAAGTTATCCGAAGATCTTACGGTATACTTGAGATGGTTTCTGTACAGTACCCCGGCAGTGGCCTATGAAATGTTAGCGGCACCTTGTTCGTCCCACCGATGAAATTATCTCTATCTATGATTTTTTGTTAATTTGTCATAAGGAGCATCAGCTATGCAGAATTTAGAGACACTAAAGACCAAGAGCCAAGCAAGCCTTAACCGCTTAGTTGAGTTTGGAAAACAACAGCCTGCCGAAGTGCAAATGCTGGGTGTTGTTGGTGCTGCCGCCGTGGCGGGCGGGGTGGCAGCCGCGGCTGTCGCCAAAGGGGTGCTAGGTGTAGTCTCCTTACTGGCCTCGCCTTCTATTGCGCTAACGGTAGGGGCCGTGGGTGGTGGTCTCATTGGTTGGAGCCTCATGCAAGAGCAGAAACCGACACCAGAGGCAGCGCCTGCCGAAGCAGCACCGACTGTTGTAGCGGTGAGCGAAGCACCCGTGCTCGCCGCAGTCTAACTTTCATCCGCCATAGGGTTACGCCTTGCTTGGTTTTCAAAACCAGTTAGGGAGTAACCCTGAACGTAAGCCGATCAAACCGCCTATTCAGTAAATTCTTTGGTATTTTCCATAGAAGAGCAGGCGTGTCGCCACCAGACCTGGCTAAACGCGCGGCTTGCGTAACTTCTCTAACCAGGAGAAGTCGTCTTACTTTTTGCCTCATTTTCTGTCTCATTTTTTCGGGAGAAAGTTATGAAACCGCTACGCCCAGAAGCAAGCAAAGCTGCTTGGCACAAAATAACCATGTTTCTAATCATGGGAGCGCTCCTAAGTATCCTCTCTGCTTGTGTACTGACCATTCAGCCCCCAACCCCCGTTCCAGCGACTGAGCCAACGACCGCGCCAACGACCGCGGCCGCCGTTGCGGATAACGCGGATGACCTGCAAGAACGCTATGCCGCGTCCCTGCAAGATGCCAAGATTGCCGAAGCAGCAGAAGTCTATGACGGCCTGACGGCGATCGTGCCTGAAAATGCAGCGTTAGTCTGGCAAGCGGAGACAGGACGGGTCTTGATGGTTACCTGGACTTCGTGGAATGGCTATGATAACGAGGTGGGTAACGAAATCACGCTGGCGCGTGATATTTGGGCCACGGCGGCACCCCAGTTGCAAACGTTTTGCCAGAGCTATGTGCCCACAGAAGAGACACCTGTAGTTTTGCGCATGGAGCAGTTACTGGGGCTACCACCCCACAATGGCAAGACACGGATGGTCGAATTCTGGGCCGATCCGGCGGTGATGTTCCGCCCCAGCCCAGATAGTGAGATTGAGGATACGGTAGCGGAGTTAGAATTACCAGGGCCAGAGCACTTTGCTTCTCAGGAAGCCTACGAATTCCATCGTGATTGGTTTAATCTGCAAGTGAGTTTGGATGACTACGATGATCCCAGCAAAGGCTATCCGTGGACACGGCTCGGCTACACCTATGACTGGGGCAATCCGGAGAGTGAAGTGGGTTTGAGCGAGTTTATCATTCCCGCCACGGCAACGGTCTTGGTGGAGTCTGTCGCGCTGACCGAAGCGTATTGCACGCCATAGACTATGGCACACCAGCAAGGGCGCTACGCCGCCGCGCGGTGATGCTAGCACGCGGAATGGTCATATGTTCGCTGCGCAACGGTTGGCAAAGGCCCCCTATCCACCTGACCGGTTTGTATGAAGGGTAAGCATTAAATTCAGGAAACCGCCGCGCCCACCGGCCCGCCGAAAAGCCACCGGGCTTTAGCCAGCAACGCCGGCTAAAGCCCGCTGCAGCGGACGTTGTTCCCTAGCCCAGTGCTTCAGCGCCGAGCGGTCAGCGTATCCCGCCAAGACCCCCTAGCCAATGACTATATTGACCAACTTATCGGGCACCACAATGACTTTACGCACTGGTTTGCCGTCGATCCACTTCTGAACCCCTTCCAACGCTAGGGCATCCCGTTCTAAGACAGCCTGGCTAGTCCCAGGGGTAACCAATAACTTCTCGCGGATCTTGCCATTGATCTGCACGACAATGGTAATCTCATCTTCGCGCGCCTTGTCGGCATCCCCTTGCGGCCAGGCTTGCAGATGAATACTTGGCGCGGTCGTGTCCGCTAGTCGCTGCCACAACTCGTCACTGATATGGGGGAAGATTGGTGCCATCATCAACAGTTGGCTACGGATCGCTTCTTCCCAAAGCGGCGTACCGACCACCGCCGTCTCCTTGACGCGTACCAAGGTGTTATTGAGTTCCATTAAAGCGGCAATCGCGGTATTAAAGCGGAAGTTAGCCAGATCTTCATTCACTTTGATGATAGTCTGATGCAGTTTGCGCTCAAGAGCGCGTCCTTCTTCTGGGGTGGGCTCAGCCGCCACCAACGCGGCTTGCGGCTCATCGACCACCACATTCCACACGCGGTTGAGGAAACGATTAATCCCTTCAATCGCTTTAGGATCCCACGGGCCACCCAAATCCCACGGGCCGATAAACATTAAATAGCCACGAACGGTGTCCGCCCCATAGCGGTCAACATATTCATCGGGATCAACCACATTGCCCCGGCTTTTGGACATCTTCTCGCCATCCGGCCCTAGGATCATGCCTTGGTTGAAGAGACGCAACATCGGTTCATCAAAATCGACCACGCCGACATCGCGCAACGCCTTGGTAAAGAAGCGGGTGTAGAGCAGGTGCATGGTTGCGTGTTCAATGCCACCCGTATATTGGTCAACGGGCAGCCAATAATGACCTTTGGCCGGATCCCACGGCATGTCATCAGCATGGATCGTCTCCCCCTTCTTCCAATAGGGGAGGACGTAGGCGTATTGGTACCAACTCGAACACATAAAGGTGTCCATGGTGTCAGTCTCGCGCTCGGCAGCGCCCCCACATTGCGGACACTTGACATAGCGGAACCCGTCATGATATTTCAACGGGCTTTCGCCGGTGGGTTTAAATTCGGCGTCATCAGGCAGCACCACTGGTAATTCTTCGTAGGGTACAGGGACTGTGCCACATTTTTCACAGAGGATCATGGGAATGGGTGCACCCCACATGCGTTGTCGGCTGATGAGCCAATCGCGCAGGCGATAGTTGACGGCAGCCTTGCCTTTGCCATGCGCTTCCAGCCAGGCAACCGTCATCTTCACACTTTCGCCTTCCCCTTTGCCGGCCAGCACACCATTGATCGGGCCAGAGTTGACCATGATGCCGTCACCAGGCCAAGCGGCTTTGAGATCGGCGGCACTGGTAATCGCTGCGTCGGGTGGTTGGACCACCAACTGAATGGGCAGCCCAAACTTCTGGGCAAATTCAAAGTCACGCTGGTCATGGGCAGGCACGGCCATGATCGCACCGGTGCCATAGCCCATCATTACATAATCGGCGATCCAGATGGGAATCGGCGCTTCATTGACCGGATTGATCGCATAACCACCGGTGAAGACACCGGTCTTCTCTTTGTCGGCGGCACCACGGGCCACTTCGTCGAGCCGGGCCGCTTGGGTTTTATAGGCTTCGACAGCAGCCTGTTGTTCGGCACTAGTCACTTGATCGACGAGAGGATGCTCGGGGGCCAACACCATAAAGGTCGCGCCCCACAGCGTGTCGGGCCGGGTGGTAAAGACGGTAATCGTGGCGGTGGGCGCGCCTTGCACACCAAAGGCCACCTCGGCCCCGTCACTGCGCCCGATCCAGTTGGTCTGCATCACCTTGACCCGTTCCGGCCACGCAATCTTTTCCATGTCATCCAGCAGCTCTTGGGCATAGTGGGTAATGCGGAACTTCCACTGGTTCAGATCTTTTTTGATGACTTGGGTATCACAGCGCTCACAGCGGCGATCTTCGCCCCAAACCTGTTCGCGCGCCAATGTCGTGTTGCAGCTTGGACACCAATCCACCGGCGCGAATTCGCGATAGGCCAAGCCAGCATCGTAAAATTTGCGGAAGAACCACTGCGACCATTTGTAATAGTCGGGGTCACAGGTGATCGCTTCCCGATCCCACGCCCACATAGCCCCCATGCGCTTCATCTGTTCGCGCATCTTGGCAATATTGGCATAGGTCCAGAGCTTGGGGTGAAGATTGTTTTTGATCGCGGCGTTCTCGGCGGGCAGGCCAAAGGCATCAAAGCCAGGAGGAAAGAAGACATTATAGCCATTCATGCGCCGCCAGCGCGCGGCAGCATCGCTGGGCGTCATGGCATACCAATGCCCGACATGTAAGTTACCGGATGGATAGGGAAGCATGGTCAGCGCATACCATTTGGGCCGACTTTCGTCTTCCACGGTTTGGTAGAGCGCTTGCTTTTCCCACTGTTTCTGCCACTTGGGCTCAATCGCTTGTGGTTGATAACGGTTTGACATAAAAGGTTCTTTTCTGGGCTTTTGAACGTATCTGTATTTTCCGCATAGGCATCGAAGAGCGAGGTGCGAACGCTGCTGGCGGGAACTGGCTGGGTGTAGGTCGAGCCCAACCATAAGCGCTGAGCACGCTTGATGACCTATGATAAATAAGGCTTGAATAAAGGGAGTGGCCCGCGGTAAGAGGCGGGCTATCTAAGCGCTAGGATACCACCAACCGTGCTGGGCGTCATCCTAGGATAATGAGGAAAATGAGTTGCAGTCGGGCACAATCTAGGCATAAATGACTTCTATGATAGATCCTTATGATAGATCCTTATGATAGATCCTTATGATAGATCCTTATGATAGATCCTATCGGCGCTATATCTAGGGACTGAGTGTGATTACACAAACAGTTTTGCAACGTATACAGCAACGGATTGCTCTTCGATCAACTTAGCTAGTGTATGCACACCGAGCGAAGCTGACGGTGATCGATCCTACACTGTTTCGCGAAAGATGTCAATATCACTGGTTCTACACAAGCGTCCTCGCAGCAGGGTATGACAGTAGCCCAGAGCACCCATTGGAAGCTCTGAAACTGTCCGAAGATAGGTTTTTGATGCTATAATATTCTCTCTACCGATGACATGGCATCCTGTTGGGTAAACTCACCTGTATAGTGGAGGACTAGCGAGTTATGGCCAAGAGTAATCCAGAACTAATCCAGGCGCTACGGACAACTGCTGATCGGCTGAGCACGGGAGCGCCTTACGAATGGGGACACATGGGGCGGTGTAATTGTGGTCATCTGTTGCAGACGATTACCCATCTGACACCGCATGAAATTGTCCAGACCGCTGATTATCAGCTTGATGAGTGGACAGAACATGCCAAAGATTACTGTGAAGGCACCGGCCATTCACTCGATACGCTCTTTTTAACCCTCCAAGAGATGGGTTTTGATTATCAGGATGTGATCCATCTCGAAAATCTATCGGATCGGCGGGTGCTTCGGCGCTTAGGCGAAACCCCCTGCTATCTTCGCCGCAATGTCAGCGCGGACGTTGTCCTCTATATGAACACCTTAGCCGCACTGTTGGAAGAAGAAGCGGTCATTGTGCGCTAGGCAACCCTGGACGCGAACGCTCGCCCGATCAGCCATGGACTTGCCCGGTAGTTACCATTAGGTAGTTACCATCATAATAGTGGCGCTCCTTGGCTGCTGCCTGTAAACCAGTGAAGCCACGCGGCCATGGCTAGCGTAGGCCACCATCTACAACCATAAAGCATACCGTTTGTGACAGACGATACAGTTTCTCTCCCTCCCGGCAAAACTGACCAGAATCCCCTGAGTGAGCGTGAAATGGAAGTCGCGCGCTTACTGGCTACCGGCGCAACCAACGCCGAAATCGCGCGCGAACTGATGATCAGCCCCCATACCGTCAAAGTTCACCTGCGCAATATCTTTGAAAAGCTCCAGGTCAACAGCCGGACCGAAGCTTCCATGGTATTGGTTCAGCACCATTGGTTGGCGTTGCCTGGGGTCAGCAGCCCGGTAGAAAGTAGCCCAAACGAAGAAATTCCCGCGCCAGCCACGCCACTGCCGCGCCCAGAGCCAGAGCCCTTGTTTGATCTCCCCATGCAGCCAGTGCGCTGGCAAAATCTCTACTTGGTCGCGGTCTTGGTCATTGCGCTGACAGCCCTACTGACCCCCTACCTTCCCCTCTGGCAACAGGCCGCCTCGGATCTGCTCAGTGATAGCGGGCGCAAGGTGATTGGCCAGCCCATCGCCCGTCTCCAAGCGCGCTGGGAACCACGTCTGCCCTTGAGTACGCCGCGGAGCCGACTGGTCTTGGTCAATCTCGATGATCGGCTCTATGCCATTGGGGGAGAAACGGCCAATGGCCGGGCCGTTAACACGGTCGAGCGATATGACCTGGCGGTCAATGAGTGGAATAGTAGCCCGCCTTTGCCCGAAGCCCTGGCCAATCTGGCCGCGGTCACTTGGCAGGGTCGGATCTATGTTGCTGGCGGTTCGCGTAAAGAGAGCAATGCCCAAACGAGCCTTACGCAATCGGTAACAGTGAGCGACCGCTTCTATGTCTACGATCCAGAATTGGATGAATGGCAAACAGCCGGACAACTGCCCAATCCCCTAGCAGGCGCGGAATTGGTGGCGGATGACAACGCAATTTACCTGATTGGGGGCTGGAATGGCCGCAACATGCATGATGAAATCTGGCGTTCGAGCCCGCCCACGGCGGTTACCACCGCGGCCGCCGAGTGGACCTTAGTAGGGCGCCTGCGCACACCGATCGCTTTTTTCGGCGCAGCGCTGGTCAATGACGAGATCTTTATCGTCGGTGGGCACGATGGACAACATGAGCTGAACAATGCTGAAGCTTATTCGCTGACCAGTAGCACCTGGCGTGATCTCCCCCCGCTGGCCGCCCCGCGCAGCGGGCTCCGCCTCGTCTACGATGGCTTGGCCCTCTTTGCGCTCGGTGGCGGTGGCCCCTATGCCCTTGATACCCACGAGCGTTTTGATCTAGGCAATAATTTGTGGAGTAATTTCCCATCCCCCTTAGCCGGCGAATGGCGTAACTTAGGGGCGACGGTACAAGAAGGTCAAATCCATCTCGTCGGCGGCTGGAGTGGCGACTATCTAGATATCTACCTTCAATATCAAAGCTCCTTCCGAACCCTCTTGCCTGTCATCACCAATGATTAAACATAGGAAGGAAGTTACCAATGTCCACAACCTCTATGTCCACAACCTCTATGTCCACAGCCTCTATCTGGGGGCCGTCCACCATTCTGCCCACCGCTGCACAATTACAGCGCCTCTACCAGGGCTGCGCCTTTGCCGAAGGGCCAGCCGCCGATGGCAATGGTCAGGTCTATTTCTCCGACTGTCCCAATAACCGCATTCTCGTCTACCGGCCTGTCGCTGGCCAGCCGGTTGGGATTACGGAAATCTGGCAAGAGCCCAGTTTGCGCGCCAACGGCATGAACTTTGACGCCCAAGGACGCCTGGTTGTCTGCTGTGATGGGAAAGACGGTGGGGCCCGCGCGGTGCGGCGCTATGAAACCGATGGCTCAATCACCACCCTGGCTAGTCACTATCAGGGGAAAAAGCTTAACGCGCCCAATGACCTTTGCTTTGATCACGAAGGCCGGATCTATTTTACCGATCCCCGTTATGGCTATCAGGGCGATCTAGAGCAGGATTGTATGGCGGTCTACTGCCTTGAACAGGATGGGTCCCTCACCCGTGTGATCGAAGACGCGGAGATGCCTAATGGCATTTTGATGACCCCCGACAACCGCACAATCTATCTTGTCGATCACAATCCGGCCCCTGGGGGTGCGCGGACGCTCTTGGCCTATGATCAAGACGCGCAAGGACGCTGGCGGCGGCGCGCCGTCCTACACGACTTTGGCACAGGGCACGGCGGCGACGGCATGGCGCTCGATGTAGCGGGGAATATCTATCTCACCGCGGGGAAAGCTGAACTGGCGGGAATTCATATCTTTGCCCCGAATGGTGATAAGATTGGCTTTATTGCGACCGACGAAACTCCCGGCAATTGCACTTTTGGCGGCCCTGATCTCCAAACGCTCTATATCGCGGCCAGCAGTTCCTTGTATGCCATTCGGCTCAAACTCCCTGGTTATTTGGCCTACCCGCGATTGGGCTAACCAAATGCGCTGAAGAACTTGCCCAACTTTCAGGAAAACAAGAGGCCCTGTGATGAAAACCAAAGCCGCTGTTGTACGTGAAATCAATCAACTGACGATTGAAGAAGTGAACCTTGATCCACCCAAGCCCTACGAAGTGTTGGTGCGTATGCAGGCCGCTGGCATCTGCCATTCTGATCTGCACACCTATCGTGGCGAGTTACGCGCCGCGCCGCCCATTGTGTTGGGCCACGAAGGGGCTGGCATTGTCGAAGCCGTCGGTGCCGAGGTGACCAAAGTGAAGCCCGGTGACCGGATTCTGGTCAACTGGCTGCCCTCGTGTAACCAATGTACGGCTTGCTTGCGCGGCCAAAATAACCTGTGTGAGCGGTTGCCCGGCACCACCCTACAAGCGCTCTTGCCCGATGGCACGACGCGCCTCTCCACCACCGATGGCATTCGGCTCAAGCACTATCTGAGCGCTTCGACCATGGCCGAATATGCGGTTGTCGATCAAGCAAGCGCCATCCCCCTGCCCGATGATGTACCCTTTGATGTGGCCTCGATCATTGGCTGTGCGGTGCTAACCGGCACTGGCGCGGTCCTCAATACCGCGGCGGTGCCCCCAGGCAGTTCGGCAGCGGTCATCGGCTGTGGCGGGGTGGGGCTGAGCGCGATTATGGGCTGTCAATTAGCCGGTTGCTACCCGATTATTGCCGTGGATGTCATGGAGAGCAAATTCACCTTTGCCAAGGAATTAGGCGCAACCCACACGATCAACGCCAAAACGACCCATGCTATCGAAGCCCTACGTGAACTTACCCAAGGGGGGCCTGACTTTGTCTTTGACAGCGTCGGGGCCGCGGCAACGATCGATCAAGCCCTGCGCGGCGCACGCCCCGGCGGGACAGCCGTGATTATGGGCATGCATTCGATGAAGGCCGATGTGCCGATCGCGCCCGCGGTGTTGGTTGCCATGAACAAACGCCTGTTAGGTTCCTTTGCTGGTTCGGCACGCCCCCACCTCGATCTGCCCCACTTTCTCCAACTCTACCGGTCAGGGCGCTTGCCGGTGGACAAGTTAGTCAGCCAACGCTATCGGCTCGACGACCTAGAGCAAGCCTTTCACGACATGGAAGCGGGCAAAGTGGCGCGCGGTGTCATCCTCTTTGATCAATAGGAAAAGGAAAGAACTTCATGCATGCACTTGTGGCCCTATCCGTACCGGCTGATAGCGTAGCCGTCCATTGGTTTGAACAAAGTAGCTTTGCCCTGAAAAATGCCCAAGGCAAGGTGGCCTTGATCGATCCCTATTTCCCCCATGAACGACCTAGCGAGCGCTTTGTCTACCCGACACCTCCCATCATCGAAGCGGAACTGCCCGCGGATGTGGTCTTTCTGACCCATGATCATTTGGATCATACCCATGTAGAAACTTTGCAGCGGGTCAAGGTCAGCAACCCAGCCGTCCAGATGGTGGGGCCGATTGAGAGTATCCGCCGGGTGGTCAACGAAGTGGGTCTGCCCGAAGCCCAGACAACCGTAGTGGCGGCGGGCGACACCCTTACCCTTGCCGATTTTACGCTACATGTACTCTACGCCAAGCCGCCAGCGGGTGATCCACAAGCGGGGATTCAACCGCCAGATGTCACACACCTCGGCTTTGTCGTGGCGACTGGTGCGCGGCGACTCTATTTTACAGGCGACCCGATCAATACCTTTGCCGAACAGCCAGCCTTGATCGAGGCCGTGGCCGCGCTACACCCCGAGTTGGGCTTTATGACCACCCACCCCACCGAAGGCGAATTCCCCTTCTTCCCCGGCTCGGTGAAAATGGCCGGGCGGATTGGGCTCACCTATGCTGTGCCGGTCCATCGTTCTTGCTTTGTCAAGCGGGACTATGATCCCCAAGTGTGGGCTGGTCACTTTGGCCCGACCGATCCCAAACCGATTGTGATGGCACACAACAGCCATCTGCTCTTTGCAGGAACCCTCTAGCTCGCTTACCTCATGAGACCTGACGGGTTTGGCAAACCTGTCAGGTCTGGCCGGACGCACCTGGCGTTGCTTCCTCTACGCCTATAGCACTACGCTACTACTGCTTATGCTACTCCTTATCTACGTAGCATAAACGATGAGAAAGCAATGCGTGTTCATGGTCCACCCACGGTGCCGCCGTCGAGTTAAAGCGTGTACACCGTGTTATCCTGGCGCTTGTCTCAATTCCATCTACCCCACTTTGCCGGTAGGTACCACTTTGTACTCATCAACATCAACGAACAAGCAACGGACACCATGAAAAATCGCTTTGCTTCCTCCCAACACCGTTTCTTGCGGCAAGCCGCAGCAGCAACTGTGGTCGTTGTCTTTACTACCTTCTACTATCATCCGTCTCTCTGGGCCGAAGCTGCTTACACAGGCTGTGGCGGCGAGATCGTGGCAGCAACCAACCCGACCTATGAAGCCAGTGTTGTCGAATTAGTCAATGAAGTGCGCGCTGCACAGAACTTACCGCCCATGAAGCTGAGCGCAGGGTTGACGAACTCGGCGCGCTATCATGCCGCGGATATGAACCAGGATGATTATTTTAGCCACCAAACGCAAGACCGGCGCAATGGCGTCCTGGTCACCGTCTGCGATTGGTCGGCGCGCGTCTTGGTCTATTACGACAACCATCGCGGCTTGGCCGAAAATATCGCGGCGGGCTATCTCTCGCCCGAAGAGGTCATGGAAGGGTGGCTGAACAGCAGCAGCCACCGTGACAACTTGTTGGGTAGCTACCGCGAGATCGGCGTCGGCTTTATCAACAACTATTGGGTGCAGGATTTTGGCAACCAAAGTGATAGCTTCCCCGTGATCATCAATCGCGAGGCACAACAAACAGATTCGCCCCAAGTGAATCTCTACATCTATGGCGATTGGCAACAGATGCGGCTGCGCAATGATGGTAGCAACTGGAGCGAATGGCAGCCCTTTCAGCGCGAAAGAAGCTGGACTTTGCAAAATACCACCGGCGAACGGCGCGTCGAAGTCGAACTCCAAGATCCAAACACCACGCTAACGGCCAGCGACACGATTTGGCTCAACGCCAGCTCAGACAACCCGCCAACCCCGCTCCCAACCATTGAGGCTAAAGCTCGGATTTACCTGCCAACGATACAGCAGTAGGGTTAATGAAGGGTAAAAAATGTTTCGGTATACGCTGGCTAGCCCGGTGGCCTTGCGGGCGTGGGCGGCTTACCGAATTTCATGGTTACTCTTCATAAACCCTTCACTCCCAGGGAAAAGCGCCTGCGGGCGCTTTTCCCTGGGAGCCGCCGGATTGATCCGGACGCGATCACGCAGTGTGCGATGGCCCCGCTAATTCCCCACTTGTAGGTTGATCATCTGGTTGAATAATGATAAGATCAAGGGGTCGACAAAAGAGTGGCAGCCTGTCCCTTGGACACTGCCACTCTTTTTATGCAACAGGTGTCATCTCTCAACAAATTACATTCCGTTGCCGACAATTTATTTTGTTTCAAGGTGTGTACACCCGCTGCTCTCGAGCCGCAGCACGCTTTGAATGTTCACCGGTTGGTTGACGCGGGCAAGGTGAACGTTAGTTCCCTGGGGGACCAAATAACAGGATTATGAAAGCAGAGAAGTCACAACCTCCAAGTAGTACCAAAAGCAAGCAAGTGGATTGGAGCCAGTTTCTGGGTCCAGTCGAAGATCTGGAGAGCTATGTCAAAGCCGATTGGTGGCGCCAGATCTTTAATGCGAACTACCTCCGCACCGACGGCGACGTCGTCGAAGACCCCTCTATCACCAAAAGCGAAATTGATCTTTTTCTCCAGGCATTAGCTCCCAGCAAAGATAGCCTAATCCTCGATCTCTGTTGTGGCCAAGGCCGCCACGCGCTCGAACTGGCGCGGCGCGGCTATCAGAATCTCGTTGGCTTGGACCGGTCGCACTATCTCATTAACCGTGCCAAGTCGATTAGCAAAAAAGATGGTGCCAAAGTAACCTTCAAGGAAGGGGATGCCCGCAAGTTACCCTTTCCCAGTGACAAGTTTGACTATGTCATGATCCCAGGTAACAGCTTTGGCTATTTTGAATCGTCCCACGATGATGTGAAGGTATTGGCGGAAGTGCGCCGCGTCTTAAAACCCTATGGCAAGTTGCTAGTGGATATTACTGACGGCAACTATATTCGCAATCACTTTCAAGCGCGCAGTTGGGAATGGATTGACAAGAAATATTTTGTCTGTCGCGAGCGCGCGCTCTCCAAGGATCAGCAACGGCTGATCTCGCGTGAGGTGATCACCCATGTCTCCAAAGGGGTGATCGCGGACCAATTCTACGCCGAACGGCTCTATACAGAACAGAGTATTACAGCGCTCTTGGCTAGCGTCGGCTTTAGCGATGTGGATGTCCACGCCCAAGTGCAGACCGATTCCCAGCGCAACCAAGATCTGGGCATGATGGCGCGCCGCATCTTGATCACCGCCCAAGCCAAGAAGAGTTGGACGCCCGTGCGCAGCGCGGCCAAAGATATTAAGAACGTGGTGGTCATCATGGGCGACCCCCAACGCAACGACATTGTGAAGCCCGCGGGTAATTTTGACGATGATGACTATCATACGATCGGCGAGCTGAAAAGTGCCCTTGGCGCGCTCCGGCCCTATAAGTTCACCTACCTGACCAATCACAGCACGCTGCTGCAAGATCTGTTGCGCCTCAAGGGCAAAACCGATTTTGTCTTTAATCTCTGTGATGAAGGCTTCAACAATGAAGCGACCAAGGAACTGCATGTGCCGGCGCTGCTCGAAATGCTCGAGATTCCCTATAGCGGTGGTGGTCCCCAATGTCTGGCCTATTGCTATGATAAATCGTTGGTGCGTGGCGTGGCCCAAGAGATGGGGATCCCCGTGCCCTATGGCTTCTTCATCAAGGCCGATGATATCAACTTTATCGAGATCCAGATTGAATTTCCGGTGATTGTCAAACCGAACTTTGGCGATTCCAGCTTCGGCATCACCCGGAACAGTGTATGTTATAATGTTATGGACTTGGAGAATGCCCTCTTGCAAGTGCGCGAACAGGTGGGGTATGATAAACCGGTGCTGGTCGAGAAGTTTCTCACCGGGAAAGATATCAGCGTGGGTATCATTGGTAATGCACCGGAATCGTACCAAGTCCTGCCGATCATTGAAGAGGATTACTCGCAACTGCCCGCGGATCTGCCCAAAATCTGTGGCTATGAGGCCAAGTGGGATCCCAACTCCCCCTACTGGAATTTACGCTCAGTTCCAGCCAATCTGCCCGAAGCAACGGAACGCTTCCTCGTGGCCAGTTGTCTGAAACTCTTTGAGCGGCTAGGCTGTCGCGACTATGTGCGCTTTGATTGGCGCTTGGACAATGAGGGAACGCCCCGCCTGTTAGAGGTGAACCCCAACCCCGGTTGGTGCTGGGATGGGCATCTAGCCAAAATGGCAAAGCTGGCTGGGCTCGCCTATCCCCAAATGTTGCACCAGATCCTGCGCGCCGCCGAAGATCGGCTGCAACTCCCAGAGAAGATGCGGGAAGAAAAAGTACGCGTACAGCCGGCTAGTGGGCAACGTATGGAGGAGCAGAGCACCACGCTACGCTATCCAACTGAGTCTGCCGCCAAGCCAGTGCTTGTGGCTTAGCGCTTGAAAACCCTGTCCGGTTTACATGAAAGTTAACCATTAAAAGGGGTAAACAGAGCCACAGGCTGAAGCCCTTCTCAAGCGGGCTACCACCTACGTGCGCTTTAGCGCAGCTTGCGCTAGCAGGCGCAGCCTTCAGGCTGACCTGGTTTATTCAAACAATTTCTTAACCTTCATGTAAACCGGACAGGGTTGAGCTTGCGGAAGAACTATCGTCAGAGGAACCAACATCCGATTTATCCATAGAAAGTGCTGTCATGAAATCACTATCTACCCTGATTGAAGCCGTGCCGGCTTCGCCCACCACCATGATGATGCAAAAAGGCCGCGAGAAAAAAGCCGCCGGTTTTGATGTGATCAACCTTGCTGGCGGTGAGCCCGATTTTGACACCCCGGCGCATATTACCGAGGCGGCCTTTGCAGCCATCCGCAATAGCGACACCCACTATCCTCCAGCCTTTGGCACGCCAGCCCTCCTCGAGGCAATCAGTGCCAAGCTCGCCCGCGAAAACAAGGTGTATGACGTAAAACCAAACCAGATCATGGTGACGCCGGGGGCCAAATGGGCGCTCTTTGCTGCGGTGGCCGCGATGACCAACCCCGGTGACGAGATTCTGGTCTTTGATCCTTCTTGGGTCAGCTATAGCCCCATCGTCCAATTAAACCGCGTGACACCGGTGCGGGTGCCGCTTAAATTTGAAGATAATTTTACGATTACCGAAGCGCTCTTGCGCCAATATATTACGCCCAAAACCAAATTGATCATGGTCAATAGCCCGAACAACCCA
Source organism: Caldilineaceae bacterium (assembly GCA_019637645.1). The sequence continues at coordinate 76,826 of JAHBVH010000015.1, read as the reverse complement.
ACTGGGCGTGTCCTCACGCGTGCCGAGATCGACGCGATTACCAAGGTGGCCGTTGCCTATGATCTCTATGTGTTGAGTGATGAAATTTACGAGCACATTCTCTATGATGGCGCTGTCCACCATAGCTTGGCGGCGGAGCCGGGCATGGCCGAGCGCACGGTCATCATCAATGGCTTTAGCAAAGCGTATGCCATGACGGGTTGGCGCTTGGGTTGGTTGGCTGGCCCAGCCGAGATTGTCAAGCTGGCGCGCATCATGCAAACCCACAGCGCGCAATCGGCGGCCAGCTTTACCATGGCCGCGGGCGTGGCCGCGCTCAATGGTCCACAAGAATGTGTCCAGGCAATGACCGCCGCCTATACCCAACGGCGGCGCTTTGTCCTCGATGCTTTTGAAGAGATCCCCGGCCTGGAATGCAACCCGATCGAAGGGGCTTTCTATGTCTTCCCCAAGTTCACGGAGACCAAGAAATCCAGTCTGGAGATCGCCAGCTTATTGTTGGATGAGGCATTGATTGCCGCGACGCCAGGGATTGCTTTTGGCGATTCGGCAGAGGGTCATGTGCGCTTTAGCATTGCCACCCACATGAGCGATCTGGAGAAAATGGTCGAGCGGATGGCGAAGTTAGTTCCGAATTTATAAGGAGGCAGGCGGAAGAAAGCAACACAATTCGGGAAACATTCCTAGCTTCCAGAAATTTTTCATCCTTCCGCCTACCTCCTTCATCTTTTCATCAGCCCATCGTCCAAACACGGGTGGGCTCGATCTTGTAGATCACGCGCACCTCGCCGGGATTTTTGGGGTAATCTTGGCCGCTATATTTGTGGGAAAGCTTGTTGATGTGATCGTAACCGCCAGCTTCGGTGATCTCGACGATCTTGCCCTGGAGCCCAACATAGCGATAGGGATTGTCAGGGTCTTGAATGCTGATGGCAATCACCGGTTGGGCCCGCAAGTTGCGATCCTTTTTGCGGCCTTTGGCGCTGTTGATCAACACATAATCGCCGTTATATTCCACCCAAACCGGCGTAACCTGAGGCACGCCCTCTTCGTTGACGGTGGCGACATGGGCAAAAGAACGCTTGTCCAAAATATCACTGTGTGAACTTGGAATTTTGGTCATTGGGAATCTCCTCTCGGCATTGGCTCGCGCTAAGCAGTCTTGATAGTGGCTTGATCATCATAGGATTTACAAAGTTGGTCTTTCGCCGAAGAGCAACGGCGTAACTCCTCAACAAATAGAGAAGTTACGCACTTGGGCCAGACCTGATAGGTTTGTTAAACCTGTCAGGTCTCTGGTCACGCTGATCAACTGCGTAACTTCTAAAATAGAGATGTTGTCTATTATGGCAGCAAAACTTTGTTCCTGTTGTATGTATACACCCATTCAAATTTATTCGCAAAGGAGTAGGGAAGTAGAAGCTCATGAAACTGTTTCTGATTCGCCATGCCCAATCCACGAACAACGAGCTGGCCGAAAGAGTCAAGCTGGAAGAGTATATGGATCAACGTTCGCCAGAGCCACCCCTGACAGAGGCTGGTCATCGCCAGGCCCAGTTGGTGGCCGAGCATTTGGCGAGTACAACCTACCCCGAATCAGCCCAAGAAGCGGGGAATGGCCAACAGGGCTATGGCTTCTCCCGTCTTTACTGTAGCCCCATGTTGCGAACCCTCCAGACCACGCGGCCGATTAGCCAAGCCCTGGGCGTGCAGCCCCAAGTCTGGATCGACATTCACGAACATGGCGGCATCTTTCATGGCGATCCGCAAAAAGGGCCAGTGACCCAATGCTATGGCCTCACCCGCCAAGAAATCGTGGATCTCTACCCCGACTATCAACTGCCCGAAGGCATCGCGGAAAAGGGGTGGTGGCCTGGTGGCTATGAAGAGATGGAGGGCTGCTATGAACGGGCTCAACGGGTAGCCGTGCAACTGCGTGAATGGGGGGCCACCTTGCCCGATGACCGCATTGCCCTGGTGGCACATGGGACCTTTATCGATGCCCTGCTCAAAGCAATCCTGGGGCAAGATTTTGCCGGTCAACTCTATTATTCCCATTACAACACCGCCATTACTCGGCTGGATTTTACCCCGCGCGGCTTTATTTTGCTCCGCTACCTAAACCGCACCGAACATTTAACACCCGATTTGATTACACGCTAAAGCACAGGGAACGTGAGTGGTGAACCACTCACAAATCAAGAACCACTTCAACCAATGGGGAGAAAACCATGCGACAACCGATTCAAAGCGACAAAGCACCCAAGCCCCGTGGCCCCTATACCCCGGCCATTGTAGCTTCCGGCCCCACCGTCTATATCTCGGCACAAGGGCCGCTTGATCCAGCCACGAATCTCCCGCGCGGGGGGACCTTTACGGAGCAGGCCGAGCAGGTTTTTCAAAATGTCACCGCCTTGCTCGAAGCCGCGGGCAGCTCGTGGGCGCATGCCGTCAAAGTGACTGTTTATCTGGCCGACTTTGCCGACTTTGCCAAGATGAACGAAGTCTATCTCAACTACGTTACAGAACCGTATCCCGCGCGCACGACCGTGCATTCGCGCATTGGTCAGAGTGAAATCGCGGTTGATTGTATTGCCTTGGTGCCTGAAGGATAAGACGCGTGCGCGAAACGCAATCTGTCAGTACAACCGCGGCGACTAGCCCCGCGCCAGACCAAGCGGCGGCCAGCAGCGCCCCCCTCAGTGGCCGCCGCTTGGCGGGGGCCGCCCTGATCGTCATGTTCTTCTTTGTCCTCAGCCGAGTGACAGGGCTGGCGCGCGAGATCGTGATCGGCGCACAATTTGGCACTAGCCCAGAGCTGGATGCCTATCTAGCCGCATTTCGTTTGCCCGATCTCCTCTTTCAGTTGGTGGCTGGCGGTGCGTTGGGCAGTGCCTTTATCCCCACCTTTGCCACCGATTGGGCGCATGAGCAACGGGCCGCCGCGTGGCTGCTCTTTAGCCGTGTGCTCAACCTCATCACCTTGATCTTGCTGGTGGTAGCGCTGGTGATCATGGCCCTCGCTGGGCCGTTAGTGACCTGGGTGATCGCGCCGGGCTTTACGCCAGAACAACAGGCACTTACAGCCCAACTGCTCCGGCTCATGTTGCTCAGCACCGTCATCTTTGGCGCGAGCGGCCTGATCATGGGCGCGCTCAACGCCACGCAACATTTTCTCTTGCCTGCGGCTGCCCCGGTTTTTTATAATGTGGCGATTATCCTTGGGGCGTGGTTCCTGACGCCGACTTGGGGGATCTTTGGCTTGGTGATCGGCGTTGTCGTTGGGGCTGGCTTACATCTATTGGTGCAGTTACCAGGGCTTCGGCAACTGCACGCGCGCTATACCCCCACCTTGACCCTTCATGATGCCAGGGTACGCGAAGTCATGCGGCTGATGGGACCACGGGTCTTGGGGCTCTTTTTTGTCCAGATGCATTTCTTGGTCAACACCATCCTGGCCAGTGGGTTGGCCAGTGGCAGTTTGAGTGCGCTCAACTATGCATGGCTGCTCATGTTGTTGCCCCAGGGGATCTTTGCCCAATCGATTGCCACCGCGATTTTTCCCACCTTTGCCACCCAGGTCGCAACCGGCCAAGTCAACGCGCTACGCCACAGCTTTGGGCAACTGGTGCGCATCATTCTCTTTTTTACCATTCCCGCCGCGCTGGTTCTGTATCTGTTGCGGACCCCCCTGGTGGCGCTTCTCTTTCAACGGCGTGAGTTTACCAGCGCCAGCACAGCTTTGGTGGGCGCAGCCTTGCAATTCTATGCCATTGGGTTGGTTGCCCACGCTCTGGTCGAAATTGCCGTCCGGGCTTTTTATGCCATGCACAATACCTGGACGCCGGTGGCCGTTGGGATTGGGGCCATGGTGATCAATATCGGGCTCAGCTTTTGGTGGGTACAGGGGCTCGGGCACGGTGGGCTGGCCCTTGCCAATAGTACCGCGACGACCCTGGAAATGCTCCTCTTGCTCTGGCTTTTGCGGCGTCACATCGGGAATTTTGTCGATCGCCGGCTAGGGTTAGCGATTGGCCGCCAATGTGTGGCGGCTGGGGTCATGAGCCTCGCTCTCTGGCTCTGGCTCCAATGGCAACCACTGTCGCTGGATTCTATCGCTGCGCGGTGGGTGGTTACGTTGGTTGGGCTCTTCGTTGCGGCGGGGAGCTATCTGGCCGTTGCGTTCCTTTTGCGGAGCGAAGAATTACAGCCAGCGCTAGCGATCCTGCGGCGGCGACGCTAGCTTTGGCAGATGCACCGAGCCGACAACCGCTGACGCACCGGTCTTGGCACGCGCCCCGAGCCTGCTACTGACTTGTTACTTCGCCTGATGTACGCTATACTTCTTGTAGTGCAATCGACTGAAATTTCCGAGTGAATTTTGTTCGCGTCTCCGGCGTTGCAGGCGCAGCGCAAACTTTTGCTCTGGGGTTTTACTTCCACAGATGAAAGGGCAAGAGCAGTTATGAGTTGTCAAACTCTCTGCGCAGAAGATCACAATATCGGCGCGGACACGCTTACCGCGTCCGCTAGCACGGTTGGTGGTGCGGTCTCCCCGTTAAATCCCCCCCTCCGTCGCGTCGTGTATGGCCCCACGGCGTCTCCTAATGGCTTTACGGCCCTGGCTGGTGAATGGAACAAGCTTCTCCAGCGCAGCCGCGTCAACGCCTTTTTCTTAACCTATGAATGGCAGACAACTTGGTGGGAATCGCTCGGCACGGGTGATCTCTGGATCATTGCCTTTCGGCGGCCAGACACCAACGAATTGGTGGGGATTGCGCCGCTCTATCTGACAGAACGCAAGAGTGGTACCTATGCCGGGAAACGGGTCTTTACCCTAGTCGGCTGTATTGAGGTCAGTGATTATCTTGATCTCATCATCGCCCGCGATTGGGAAGCACAAGTCTATACTGAATTTCTCGCTTGGCTCAACAGCAGTGACGCGCCCGCGTGGGATGTGGTTGATCTCTGTAACCTGCCAGAAGCTTGTTCCACCTATACCCTCTTTCCCCCGCTGGCCGAAGCCGCTGGCCTCACTGTACAGGTAAAGCAGGAAGATGTGGCACCCCAATTTGCCCTGCCGCTTCATTACGAAATCTATCTACAAGAGCAGGTGGACAAAAAACAACGCCACGAGATCCGACGCAAGCAACGGCGAGCCGAGCGCGAAGCCAATGTCGGCTTTTACATCGTCGGGAAAGAACATAGCCTTGAAGCCGAGGTAGATGACTTTGTAGCCCTCCAACGGGCCAGCCGCGAAGACAAAGCAGAATTCATGACACCTGAAATGCGGCGCTTCTTTGGGGCAGCGGCTCGTCGCATGTTAGAGGCGGGCTATTTGCGCCTTTGCTTCCTCACCTTGAATGGCGAAAAAGCCGCCTGCCTCTACGCCTTTGAGTACGACCACAAATTTCTTCTCTACAACTCGGGCTACGATCCAGACGCCTATTCCCAACTCAGCCCCGGCTGGGTTCTCTTGGCCTATAGCATTCAATACGCCATCGCCGCAGGTTGCCGCGTCTTTGACTTTATGCAAGGCAACGAAGAGTATAAATATCGCTTTGGCAGCCAAGACTACAACGTGATGCGAGTGATTGTCACACGGTGTTAGGTCAGAGGACAGAAGACAGAGGTCAGAAGACAGAGGACAGAAGACAGAGGACAGAAGACAGAAGACAGAAGACAGAGGTCAGAAGACAGAATCTGTCTTCTGCCTTCTGTCTTTTATTCTTCTCCCGGCTATTCCTCAAAGACCGGCAGCTCGCCTGGCACGGTGATGGTCTCTTCTTCACGGATGATCACCTGGCCCGTATGACCGCCCGACGCACGGCTGACAAAGCGGCGTGGGGTGTAGATAACAGTGACGACGCTTTCGCCCCGCAATTTCGAATAGTAGGCGGCTAGTTGGGCGGCCATGATCAAAGTCGGGCGTTGAACCGTTTGGCCGCCATTGCGAATAATGACATGCGAACCCGGCGCGCCACGGGCATGCAACCACAGATCTTCGGCTTTGGCTACCTCGAAAGTGATCTGCTCATTCTGCCGCGCATTGCGGCCTACCACAATCTCAAAGCCTTGCGGGCTATAGTAGCGCAGAAGTTGCGGCTCTGGCGGTGTGTTGCGTTTCGCTTTATGCGCCGCTTTGGCCTTGCCCACTGTTTTCACGCCCGTTGGGTTGGCCGTGCGGGGCAAGAGGCCCGCGGCTTCCATCTCTTGGTGCACCGATTGTAATTCCGGCTGATTGGTCGCCTGCTGTAGATCTTCCGCCAGTTGGGCCAAAAAGGCCAACTCCCCTTCCAATTGTTTGCGACGCTCAGGGATAATCGCCGCCGCCCGTTCCAATTTCGCCACCCGTTTGAACCACTGCTGGGCTTGCTCAATCGGCGTTTGGGTAACGTCCAGCTGAATGGTGAGTTGCTGACCGTCCAGGGGAACGACTAGCTCGGTTTGCCCCTCCGCGATCTGGCTGCTGAGGGCCAAGAGCCACTCAGCTTCCATCCGTAACCGCTCCGCCTCGCCTGGGGCTGGCTCGTCGGCGATGGCGGCGGCTAGCTGGCGCTGGACCCGCTGTTGGGCTTGTTGCAACTCCGTTTCCAAGCGGCTGCGCAGCCCCGCATAGGCATCCAGCTTGGCCGCGCCGGTGTCACTATTAAGCTGGGCATAGTAGCGCTCCACGGCTTGGCTCATGGTGGGGCAAGGCAGAAATTCGCCGCGCACGTGGGCTGGATAGGCCGAGAAGCCAACCAAACGGCCATCCTCCAGCCAGAGCCCCGGTTGCCATTCCCCCGTGGAAAGCGGGGCCCACAGCTCTTGCAAAGCTTGGGCAATGGCTAAGACCGTGGCGGCTTGGGCAGGTGTATCGCTTTCACCGGTCGCCCGCCAGGCCACTTCACGCGCCTGGGAAGGGCTAACACCCACCAGTTGCTCCACCAACACACGCCATAAGGGCCCCGCCATTTGGGTCAAAAGCCCCAACCGTTCATAGTAGTTGGGGCTGCCATCGTCAAAAGGAGGGAGCTTATCCTGCTGTGGGGGCGGCAGGTAGCGCCGACCGGGCAACAATTCGCGCTGTACCCGTTCGCCAGGCCAGACACGGCGCAAACACTCCATGATCTGGCCCGCAGGGTTGAGCAACAACACATTGCTGCGCTGCCCCATAATCTCAATGACCAATTGGGTGGTGCCAAATTCGGGATGGTCACAATGGAAAGCTAGCACGCGTTCGGTTGGCTCCGGTTGGCTTACCGCCGTGAGCAACGCGCCGCGCACATATTTGCGCAGCAAGAGTAAGAGAGGAGTCGGCTGTTCCACCCCGCGGCGCAACTTTTGGCTGACCAATTGCACCCGGCTTTGACGTGCTTCCGTCACTGCGACAAGATAATGCCGTTGGTGATTGGCATAAATTTCAAAGCCCATACTATGGTCATCGGGCACAATCACTTGCTGGATGCGGCCACCATTGACCGTCTCTTGCAGCTCGGCTGTAACGCAAGCCAGGGTTAAGGCGTCAAAGTGCATAAATCCGTGCTTTCTTTCCTGTGGTCAGCGCCCAACAAAGAGCGGAGCCAATAACCAATTTGTTCATCGACGCAAAGCGACCTATAATGGACTTCGATCAAGTAGCGTCAGGCTTCGTCGCGTGCCACCCCTGTTGGCGGAGAAACGCATAGTCCTTGGGGGTGAGTGGTAACGTTTCCAACAACTCGGGTCGCTGCTGGAGCGTACGCAAGAGCGCTTGTTCGCGACGCCACTTAGCTTGGTTGGCGTGATGCCCGCTCAGCAAAATATCGGGAACGGTCTCGTTGCGGAAGGTATGCGGTCGCGTATATTGGGGTCCTTCTAACAACCCATCTAACCCCGCGGAGTGACTATCCTGATGGGCGGCCAACGCATAGCCAAGTGCCCCGGGGCGCAGGCGCGTAATGGCATCGACTAAAATCATGGCGGCCAATTCCCCACCACTAATCACATAGTCACCAATACTGATTTCATCGGTAATGACTTGGGTACGCACTCGCTCGTCAACGCCCTCATAGCGACCACAAAGCAAGGCTAGCCGCGCATACTGGCTCAGTTCCGTGACAATGCTTTGGGTTAGCGGTCGTCCTTGGGGTGTCAATAAGATCACAGGCACATTGGGCGGCAAGCTGGCTTTCTGCTGGGCATCCCATGGTGGCAAGTTGATATAGGCATCCGCAGGGGGCAAGGCCCAACCGGGCGTTTGTGCCAAGACCGTCTCAACGGCTCGAATGATGGGCTCCGGTTTCATTATCATCCCACCGCCACCGCCATACGGAGTATCGTCGCAAATGTGGTGGCGATCAATGGTATAATCACGAATATTATGCAGCGCAATCGATATCAATCTGTTGTCCAGCGCACGTCGGATGATGCTTTCCGCAAAGGGCGAAACGAACATTTGCGGAAAGAGCGTGAAAATATCAAAATGCAGGGGGCTCACCCCAGCTATGCCCGCATCCACCGCCCTAGCGAGCGGCAACCCTTCTTCCGACCCTGGCGTTTCTGGCAAACTCTCCATCATAGCATCTTTCAATTGTTTCGTACCTTGATCAAACCGTCCCAACGCCGTGACGCGCCAGTGGACCCTTATGCTGCGCCACCAACACACGCCGCGGTGCGGCGCACAACCGCGATTGTGACGCCCGTGGCGCCGACCGCGAGCAAACCCGCGCCAGCGGCAATACCCAGCCCACGCGAGCCATTTCAGATGCCCCCGCCAACGGCGGACCACGATGGGCCACGGCAAGGCGCAGAAGAGCAGGCGCAGCCACGCTATGTTTATGACCGTCCAACCCAACCCAGCCCAACCGTGCGGCAGAGCGCGCCGCCTCCGCCCGTCGCGCCGCCAGCAGCCCCCACCAGGCTTACCCTTTGGTTGGCACAAATCCAGGCCCGGTTGCTCGCTTGGGTAGAGATGCTGAACCAACTGGAACACGCACTGCTGACGCCGCTTTTCCGGCGACCGCTGCTCACCATTGTATCACAGGCTGATCTGACACAGAAGCAGATAGACGGGTTGAATGCCTATGTGCCGACGACCATTCGCTTGGGACTCTTGGGGGCCATTGGCTTGGTGATGTGGTGGACGTGGCCTTCACCCCAACTTCCGCCCACCATAGCCGCCCAATTACAACGGGCAGGCACCCAATCGACCAATGCGTTAAGCGCTTTAGCGATTATCAATTCAACGGCCCTCGGCGACGATCCCCAGGCCGTTGGCTCACTCATCTTGCGGCCAACCCCCACGCCGACCACCGCCGAAAGTGTCGCCCTGGCTGAGCCTGCCGCCGCGTTGGATGATGGCCGGACGGATACCGCCGCGGCGAGCCTGATCTTAGTACCGACGATCACGGCGGTCAATGTGATCATGCCACCGATTGTGACAGTGGTGCCCCAGGTGCGGGTCCTTCCCGGCGTTGAACTAAAGCGTTCGCTGACGCCCGAACCGCCCACCCCCACGCCGACACCCTCACCGACACCGATACCCGTCAACCTCAATCCTGGGCGCTTGTGGTCCACCTTTGCCCCTGCTGCTGCGCCGGACAATGATCACTATTGGGTTGGTCGTCCCTTTGGCAGTTACGCGACGAATCAATTAGCCAGCCCCAGCTACCAATTTGGCTCGACGGCTGGTGATCGCTACCGCACGCACCATGGCGTAGACATTTCGAATCCCCAGGGAACGCCCGTCTTGTCGGCGACTGATGGCGTCGTGGTCCATGCCGGTCTTGACGATACGGTGTTGCTCGGTCCCTATAACAATTTCTATGGCAACGCCGTGGTGATTCGCCTGAATCGCCAATTGCCGGTAGCCAATGGGCAATTGGATGTCTTTTTGCTCTATGGGCACCTGAGCCAAGTCAATGTAACCGTGGGCCAGCAGGTGCGCCCCGAAGATGTGATCGGCGCGGTGGGGATGACTGGCATTGCGATTGGCCCCCATCTGCACGTCGAGATTCGGCTGGGCTCCAACACCTACTATAACAACGTCAATCCCTATCTCTGGCTGACCCCGCTGGAAGGACAAGGGTCGGTGGCCGTGCGCGTCCTGACCGCCGATGGCCGGACTTGGCCGGGCGCGGCGATCTCGCTCGTGCGCTTTTCCAGTGGCGTTGCGGCGTGGGCACGCCAAATTATCACCTATGGCGATGTGGAAAACATTGGGCCCGATCCCGCTTGGGGGGAAAATGGCGCGATGGATGGGATGCCCGCGGGCAGCTACTACGTCGTCGGCGTGGTGAACGGCGAACGGGTGAGCGCCGAGATCACAGTGCGCGCTGGTGAAACCACCTTTGTCGAATTGCGCACAAGCCAGTAACCAGGCGCAGGGATAGCGTGTTTCGTTGATCAAGCTTCGCCCGGCGCTAGTGCCGGGCGTTCCCATGCCCCGAACAATTTTTCGCGGGCTTACGCACCAGGATCGGTTTGTCGCCGCAACGCGGACAGCGTCCGGCGTTGGCGGTTGTGGAAACCAGAGAGCCAACCAGCCCACAAGGTTTTCAAAACCGGTCAGCGCTAGCGCGGCGTAATGCCTATTTTACTGCCATCAGCTTTTTCACCCCAGCTGCCAAGCCCAATCAAAACTTTTGCGAGCGTATGAGTACTTCTGTTGTAACAATCTACACCGATGGTGGCTGTATTGGGAATCCAGGACCGGGCGGGTGGGCCGCGCTCCTGTGCTATGGTGAGCACGAAAAGACGATCAGTGGCCGCTTTCGGGAGACGACCAATAATCGGATGGAGTTGCGTGCGGCCATCGAGGCGCTGGCCGTGTTGAAACGGCCTTGCCGGGTCGAACTCTATACGGATAGTGCCTATGTGCGGAATGGAATCACCAAGTGGATCAACGGCTGGCAGCGCAATGGCTGGCGCACGGCCAGCAAAGAACCGGTGAAAAATCAAGATCTCTGGCGCCAGCTATTGGCTGCGCTCGAACGCCATGAAGACGCGGGGGGCGTGACTTGGCATTGGACCAAAGGCCATGCCGGTGATCCACTCAATGAGCGCGTCGATGAGCTAGCCAATAGCGCGGCGCGTGGCGTCACCGCGGCAGATCCAATCGATCAGGTGGGGTAGGCCACCTACGCCGCCAGATCACGCGCAATCAGAGCGCCCAACACCAGTGGCCCATGCCGCCGGACTTGGCGGCCATGGCGAATGCCGATCAGGCCACACACAATGTCGCGCTTGCTCCAGCGCCCCCGGTAGCGGATGAAGCCTAGGATTTCCCAAGCCCAAAGCACCAACCAAGCGATTGGCACGGGCAGCCAATAGCCAACAAAGACAAAGGCAGTGTAATGACGAGCAGGGTTGTCGTCATCGACAATGGCTGGTGAGAAGCCCACCGTCCCAAATTGATGAGGGGGCGCGCCAGCCATCTGGCGCAAGAACTGCATCGGTTGCCGCCAATCTTGCAGGCGAATAAAGGCATAGGCATCGCTAATCTCTAGAATAAAGGCCGCTGTGCGCTGCTGGGTGGCAACAGCCCGATTGGCGCGGTGCTGAACATCGGCTAGAAAAGCCGCAAACCCTTTTTCTTGGTTCAAGCTGGTGCTCCTTTCCTGGCGTTCTGGTAACATTTCAATTTTGCCGGGTTGAAACCCGCAAAAGCCGCCTCAGCGACTAGGCAGCCCATGCCAGCAGAACCGCATAGGTTAACCGATAGAAGAGAAGGATCGAAAAGCATGGCTCCACAACCCTACTTTCGCGCGATCTGCCTTGACAGCGGCGATACGCTGGTGGATGAAGGCAGCGAGCTCAAAGATGAACACGAAGTCGTTCTCCAGGCCGAACTGATTCCCGGCGCAGCGGAGCTACTCGAGGGCCTACAAGCACGCGGCTATCGCCTTGCCCTCGTCGCCGATGGGCCAGCCGGGTCGTTTCGCAATATCTATGCCCAACATGGCCTTACCCACTGCTTTGCTGCCTTTGCGATCTCGGAGGAAGTTGGCGTCCTGAAACCGGATGCACGCATGTTTCAGCATGCCTTGGCCCAGCTCGGTATTGCCCCAGCCGATTACAAACGGGTGATCATGGTGGGTAACAACTTGGAGCGGGACATCAAAGGGGCCAATGGGCTAGGGCTTGTCAGCGTTTGGCTCGATTGGGCCCCGCGCCGTTCCAAAATTCCGGCGGATGCTAGCGAAGTACCCTGTTATACGATCAAATGGCCGCTGGAATTGCTCGCCCTGCTCGACCAACTAGAAGAAGAAAAGGCCAAAATCAGCCATGCAACCGATTGAAATTGTCTGCCACAAAGGCGCCAATGAGTATGCGCCAGAAAACACGTATGCCGCAGCCCAGCTCTGTGTGGAGTGGGGCGTGGCCTATGTCGAGATCGATGTCCGCACCAGCAAGGACGGCCTTTTCTACCTGCTGCATGATGAGACCGTTGACCGCACCACCAACGGACAGGGTCCGCTGGTTGAACTGACCGGGGCCGAAATCGATCAGCTGGATGCCGGTAGCTGGTTTCATCCCCGCTTTGCCGACCAACGTGTCCCGCGGCTGGATCTATTTTTGCGCTGGATCAAAGGCAAGGCCAAAGTTTTTCTCGATGTCAAGGCGGCTGACCCACAGTGTTTGATCGACCTCATCGACGCAGTGGGCATGACCCAGGAGGTCTTCTTTTGGAGCGGAAACAACTTGTGGGCCGAAGAACTCCACGCCCTGGCCCCCCACCTTGCGCTCAAGATCAATGTTAAAAGCGTGGCCGACGTGATCCATGCCCATGAACACTTTGGTGCGGCTATTGTCGAGGTTGCCTTAGCCGACATGAGCCAACCATTGCAAGAGGCTTGCCGCGCGCGGGGCATCAAAGTGATGATCTACCATCAGCAAAAGGATCCAGCGGCCTTCCGTTCTGTCCTTGCTTGGCAAGCCGACATGATCAACCTCAACCATGCCGACACGTTTCTCTCCGTGCTGCGCAATGACCACCCCGCGTAAGCGCTTTCGGCCAGACCTGACAGGTTTTGAAAACCTGTCAGGTCTAATGACGCGACGGGAAACTGTTGCTTAGCGAGTTAGCCAGCGTTTGGGCATTTTGCAGACCATGGTGAAGGCCGGATCAAAAATATTGCCCAGATCATACTTAACGGCCTGTCCCATGAGCAGATGCGCGCCCACGGCGTCGAGCCCATAGTCGCTTTGCAGCCAACGGACCATCTCGGTGGTGGCATGTTGCACACATTGGTCGAGGGGCCGCGCATTACCCACGGTGAAGATATAGTCGCTGTTTTCACCGCGCGGCCAGTAGCTTGGCTGCCCCTTGCGCACATCGACCGTAAACTGTACATCAAACGAGATCTCCACCCCCGTGCCCACAATTTCGCCATCACCCTGGACGGCGTGCCCGTCACCCAAGTGAAAGAGCGCCCCTGGCACAAAAACCGGGAAGTAGACCGTTACCCCTTCGACAAACCCATTATAGTCCATATTCCCGCCATGTTGCGCCGAGGTTGCGGTGGAGATTGCCTGTCCGCCAGCCGGTGCAACGCCAAAGCAGCCTACCATCGGGTTGAGTGGTAGCGCAATTTGCCCTACTTTTGTTGTGGCAGGCTCGGCCAAGGTAACGGTCCCAGCGGCCACATCTACCGCCCAAGAGGCTAGCGTTTGGCTTTCATCGGCGGGCCAAGGTAGCTGTGGAATATAATCGGGATCGACCACATTGGTGGCAATCATGCGGCGGGTCCAGCCAAAGGGGCGATTGGGGGTCAACTTGTCAAGGTGGACGACCAAGGTGTCGCCCGGCTCAGCGCCTTCGATATAGAACGGGCCAGTCATTGGGTTGCCAGGGCGCGTGATCTGTGCCGCGCTGGCATCCTGGCCGCGTGCATCCACCGTGGTCGTTACGACGGTATCGCCCGGGCGAATACGCAAGACCGGTTCATGGGAACCCAAGGTATTATAGTAATGAGTCGGCTGAAAATGGTGAGTCGTCATTCTCTTTTCCCTTTCTGGATGGGCGTAGTGGTTGCTTGCGAACAAAAAACCAGGCGATCAACAACCGCCTGGTTTTGGGGATTCACTCGGACCAAAAGAAAACCAGCTATTCAGTGACTGGGGTAGTGTCAGTGACTGGGGTAGTGTCAGTGACTGGGGTAGTGTCAGTGACTGGGGCCGCGGTGGTCAGCGCGGGCGTTACAGTGAGGGCGGCAGTCTCTGTAAACGCAGCCGCGCTCGTGATCGCAGCCGTGGTCGTTAGATCGGCGGTGCTAGTCAGATCAGGACTGGTCGTGGGTTCGCCACTCGCGGTAAGCGTTGCGGTTGCGGTAAGCGTTGCTGTCTCGGTCAAGAGGGCAGATGTGGTCAGGGGGGACGTTGCCATCAGCGGGGTCTCGACTGCTGCCGGGGCGGCGAGCGTTGGCGCTTCAATCGCGCCCATCTCGGTAAGGGCACCAGTCAGCGCATTGACAAAAATATCAAATTGCTCGCGGGTGTGATTCAACGTGACGACCGATGCTTGGAGGGCGGTAATGTCGCCACCCTGGCTTTCGATCTCGCCCCGTAGCGCCGTTTCTACGGCACCCAACTGTTGCTGAATGGCCGCCGCTTGTTCGCTCACCATATTCATATTTGTGCTTACCGCGCCGACATTTTCATCAACTTGTTGTAGGTGCGATTCCAACAGTTGCATGCGTTCGCCCGCATAACTCAAGGTGCCGCCGTTGATGAGCGCGAGAATGAGCAACGTTAGTAACGTGCCCAGCACAGCACCCCCAATAGCGGCCAAGAACATAGATAACGAATCTTGGCTGGCCGCGCGATAGGCCAGCGCCGGTGCCGCTTCGGTTGATTCGGCTACTTTTCCCGTTCCAATGGATTCGTGCTGAATGCTCATAGGCTTCCTTCTTTCGTCGCCTTTTCGCCGTTCTCGGTGCGTGGACGATCTTCGTGGCAGAGACGCTTTTCGTGGCAGATCCGGTACAAGTGGCTTGTTAACCATAGATGGTGATTGGGCGTGCTGCCTCACTATATCTTACCGGTGCTGGTTTGATCCGTCAAACCGGCAGATAGGTAATTTTACTACCATTTATATGAATTGCCCCAATGAACCACGAAGGGTGTAATGCCTAATTTGGTGACCCTTTGCGAACTCTATATAATAGTTTCAGCAAAGCAGCAGGGATGAGAGGAGCAAAGGTCCTGGCCGAAACAATTGATCTGGCAACGGTTGATTTTCTGTTATCACCTGTAGGCCGGGAAACGCTGGCCAAACTCCACAAGGCCGACCTGAGCGAGGCTTATACGTTAGCCCATTTACAGAGCTTGCGCAAGCAGTTCACCGCTGGGCAGGCCGGTGCGCTCCTGAGCATGGCCCGCCTACGACAACGGGCTGCGACCAAGTTTCCGCAGGCGGCGGAGCTTTTTTTTACCGCCGAAGCGCTCGAACAAGCAACAGCTTGGCCGATTGCCAAGCACCGTGCGGCTTGGCTGGGGGCGCAAGCACCGCCAGGAGCGCTCTTGGATCTAGGTTGTGGCATTGGCGGGGATCTCCTGGCCTTGGCCCAACACCGTCCTGTCATCGCGTTGGAGTGGGATCCCGTGCGGCTTCGCTTGGCGGCGGCCAATGTAGCGGCGTTGGGGCTAGCGCGCCAGGTGCAATTCATCCAAGCGGATTGGACGAATTTGCTGGCGGCACAAACTTTGCCCAACGCGGCGGCGGCCTTTGCCGACCCTGCCCGCCGGGTGGATGGACGACGGGTCTTTCACGTCGAAGCCATGCAGCCACCCCTCTCGCAACTGTTGCGCTTGCAGCAGACCATTCCTCATTTGGGTGTGAAGACCATGCCCGGCATTGAGGATGGGGAGATCCCAGCCCAAGCTGGCGTGGAATTTATTAGCCACGAAGGCGTCTGTAAAGAGGCGATTCTCTGGTTTGGGGCCTTGGTGAAACATAAACGGTGGGCCAGCGTATATACAGAAGAAGCATGGCAGTCGCTACCAGGTGATGAACAGAGCGCGCCGCCAGTCGGGCCGCTTGCCGCCGGTTTCTATTTGCATGAACCAGACCCGGCTTTGATTCGGGCGGGGGCTTTTGGTGAGCTTTGCCACCGGTTGCAGGCGCATCTCTTTGACCCGCAGATCGCCTATCTGGTTTCGCCCGTGGCGAAAACGGATCCTTTGGTGCAAAGCTTTATGATTCAGGAAGTACACCCGTTTGCGCTCAAGCTGCTCAACCAGCGCCTACAAGCGTTGGGCTATCACACGGTGGAACTCAAAAAACGGGGGGTACCTTTCCAGCCGGAAGAGCTACGCCCACGTTTGAAATTGCCAACAACAGGCAAGCCGGGGGTTGTGATCTTTTCTCGGCGTGGCAATGAGCGGTTGATGTTGCTAGGTGAGCGTGTCGCTTAAATTTATTTTTTGTATGCGCTGGCCTTCCACAGGCATGGTCAATAGCGCTGTTGTTTTAGCCGAAAAGAGGGTTACATGGTGCGTGAAGTGCTGGTCGAAGAACCGATCAATGCGTTGGTGCGGGTGTTAGCCGATGGCAGTGTACGCCCCACTTCGTTCCTGTGGCGCGATCGAACGCGCTATGTCAATCATGTAGGGCGGCAGTGGGAAGAGCGGCAAGAGGGTAGGACCATACGCCACTATCTGCTCCAGACAGTGGATAATAACACCTATGAGCTTTGTTTGGATCCCAGCCGCAACGCGTGGTCGATTCAGCGGGCGTGGCTGCGTGATGTAGTCGCTTGAACGGACCTAGTGCGCACCGCCTTGGCTGCAAACGCCAGGGTCGTCATAGGGCTAGGCTTTTGCGAATTGAATAGGACAATATGCATAGAAACAGACAAGCCTGGTCTATGGACCAGGCTTGTCTGTTTGCCAGCGCTACTTCTACCGTAGGTAGTGTACCATAGGAGCAGAGCAGCAATCCTGACAGAATTCTTTCAAGCGATAGGCGTTAGAAGTAACGAATTGACGTTATCTTTCGCCCCCGTTAGCTTACCGTATCCTTCCCGAAGGCATCACGTCATGATCTTCAAGTTTGCGCGTGACCATTGGTGGTATCCCCTTCTTTGAAGATGGTGGCAAAGAAGGCAGGACATACCCCGCCGCGTAGCGTCCAGCGTACACCTGGTTGTTCAAGCTAAAGGTAATCATGCCGGTTGATTATAACGACTACATCCAATCGCAAGCGTGGCAGCAGCGGGTCGCAGCGGCCAAAGAGCGGGCCAACCAACGTTGTCAGATCTGCAATCGGGCCGCCCCCCGTGTGAATCTAACTGTTCATCATCGAACCTATGAACGGTTAGGCAATGAACTGCCCGCGGATCTTACCGTGCTGTGCGGCGGCTGTTATGATCTGTACACAAAAAATCGCCGAATCCCATCGCCGCCCGTTGCCCAGCCCAGCCCCAAGCCAACCCCTAGCCGCCCCTTGCCCCTACGCGGTGGTGGGACAACGCGCCCGGCGCAGAGTCAACCCCAGAGTTCATTTACACCTGCCACAGAAGACCACCAGCACGCCAAGCTGCAAGCATATCGGACACAGTTGCAACTTTCGGCTGACGTGGCGCCCTTCTACCAATTGGCAGCGGACCACTCAACACCGCAAGCTGTTGAAACGGACAACCTCGTGGCGACGGCTGGGGCACAAGCAGCACCGGCGAGGCACCGCCAGCCGCCGCGCCAACCTGCGCTGAGCTACCGTCGCCTCCGTCGCCTTGCCCTGGGGATTGGGCTGATTGCTTTGCTTGGGCTTTTTCTCTTTTTGCAGTTTACCGAAAATTGGCAAACGCTTTCCGTGCATCCTTTCCCAACAACCGCGGTGGCGACCCGACCACTGTCACCGACGCAGCTGTCAATCCAACCCACCTCCGCACAGGAAGCTCTAGCCACAGCCCTACCAACGCCGGTGCCAACGGAGTTACCAGCAGCGAGCACCATGACACCCACTGTCTTACCAACCCTGGCCGCCACAGCAGTCGCAACGGCGGCATCGTCCCCTACCGCGCCGCCGACAAGTACGCTTGTGGCGATGAACCGGATGACCGGGGTTCTGAAGCAGAGTGCCCTGGTCTGTGGAAGGCCCTGTAGCTGCGCCCCGATTGTGCGTACCATCGCCAGCGGCACCGCTGTAACAGTGTTGGATACACGCCCCTGCGATGGCCTACTTTGGTATCAAATCGGCGAGCAAGAATGGCTTGGACCGCGTCTGCTAGTTTTAGACCAGCCCTGAAGCGCTAAAACGTCGAATTTTGTAAGCTGTGTGCGGCTCGTTTTTCGACGGATTATCGGCGATTTCGCTATAGATTGGGTAATAAACCTTTGAGGAGGTAACCATGTCTATAGAGCAAATCGATATTTATGTCCTAGAAGAACACCCAATTATCCGTGAAGTCCTTTGTGAGATGCTCAATTTGCTGCCGACCATGCAGGTATCCGGCTCAGCGGGGAACGCGGCCGATGTGTTGAACCAATTGCCTGCTACGAAGGTCGATATTTTACTCGTTGACGGCGATCTCCATACCACAAATAGCCTTGATTTTATCAGACAAGTACGTCGCCAATGGCCGCAACTTCCTCTCCTTGTCCTTTCGAGCCATGACAATGGAGCGCTAGTTCGCCAACTCCTCGCCATGGGGGTCGGCGGTGTTTTGCTAAAATATGCCTCACGTGAATTGGAAATCGCCATTCGCCAAGTGTCGTCCGGTCAAATTTACCTGAGCTCACAACTGACCCAAAGGCACCCTGTCGCTAGCTAAGCTTGGTGGTCTGCTATCCCTTGCTTATAGCCTTTCCCCAATGTCTTTCTTCGTTGTTTGTCATAAGAGACCTTATGCACCTGCGCCCCATCCCGCTGGTTATCGACTTTGTCCCGGGGAAAATTGACACTCATAGCCGGGAAATTGGGTATTCTGACCAGCACAAGTCAGTGCTGGCAAAGCAGGTGGGGTACAAGCACCTGTATAGGGATCACATGCTTGAGCCGGTAGCGGAGGTGGTTGCGCGGTCGTGATCGGCAGCGTCACGACGGTTGTGGTCGGCGTAGGGATCAGTGTGGATAATCCTGGTGGGGCGGTTGCGACGGGTGAGATTGTTGCGCCTACCGGTACCCCCACAACGAGAGGAGTGACCAAAAAGGCTGCGATCCAGGAGCCATCTTGTAAGTGCAACCACTCCCCGCTTTCATTCTGCCCCGTAATAGCCAGCGCTTGCCCCCTGTATGCCGTGCCGACAATAGCAAAGGTCGTACCCGGCCCTTGCCGTAGATTTGCCGCTCGATTGGCTACGACGGGTAGATCTTCTAGGCGAAAGGCCACTACCCGGCTTGCGGCTGTCGCGACAACGAGATTTTTGGCAATCCATTCACCCGTAACCAGTTGATACCAATCTGTCGTATAATCGGTTAGGGTCACAATTTGTCCCGCGCGTGCATATCCCAGGACAGCATGCGCAAGGCCAGGTCCAGCCCGGAGGTTGGCATTACGCAAGACAACCGCTTCCATGGTCAGGTTCCCTTGTGCCTGGATTGGCGGCGCTAGTAGGTATGTTCCAGCCAGCCCTAGACCCAACGCCACCCCGATCATCCACCCAATCGATAACCGCATTTTCTGATTCCCTTGACCAGATCCCGACCCGAAACCTCATAAAAAAAGCCCTATGATGATTCATCACAAGGCTTCATACTCACACCTGTACAATGCGGCAGAAGGCGCCCCCGGCGTGAGTTGAACACGCGACCAAAGGTTTAGGAAACCTCTGCTCTATCCTCTGAGCTACGGGGGCAGATTCGCACCTGACTTTGCACTGTGCAGTGTACGCCATACCTTAGCACAGAGCCGAAAAATCGTCAAAGCCTAGGATTGCTGGCCTGCTGTTCAGGTGTGATAACCGTAGAGCAAGGTAGGGGAAAGGCTCAAATAGCCGGGCTAGTCGGTATGTACGATCGGGGTGCCTACCCAAGGCGATGAGCGCCTTTCGATTGGCGCAGCCCAGCTTTTCGCACACCGGCACCTTTGTCCTTCCTCCGCTAGCTGAAATACCTCTCCACAAGTCTCAGCTTATCTGTATTACCGGGAAATATAGGGAATAAAATGGAAACTCCAACTTGGTGATTGACATGGCGCTTAGTATCATGATAACATTTTGTCGCCTAACCGTTTAAGTCATTCTTTCGTTGGCCATGCAAGCTTATTTTATTCGCCGTAGCCTACAAGCTATCCCCCTGCTGATCATTCTCAGCATGCTGCTCTTTCTCTTGGTGCGGATAGCGCCAGGCGGTCCGCTAGCGCAAGCCGAACGCAATCCCAATATTTCGGCAGAACAGATCGAACAATTGCGCACACGGCTTGGACTCGATCAACCCCTCTATGTTCAATATGCCCAGTGGATGCGCACTATTTTGATAGAAGGCGATCTAGGGGCATCGCTCAAAAGCAGCCGGCCCGTTGCGGAGATGATCGGAGAGCGGATTCCCAACACCTTATTATTAGTCGGCGTCGCCTTTGGGCTAACGCTTTTGGTCGCCATCCCGCTAGGGGCCTTCTCGGCCCGACGTCAATATTCTTGGTTTGATTATCTGGTGACGACGCTCACTTTTGCCGGTCAATCCGCTCCGATTTATTGGATTGGGCTGATGTTGATCATCATTTTTTATGTTTGGCTGGATAACCCCTTCACGGGCGGGCCGCTGTTACCCGTGGGTGGCATGTATACGTTGGGGGGGAGCCGTACAGTGGGCGATCTGCTCTGGCATATGATCTTACCCGTCGGTACACTGAGTTTGGCCTGGGTAGCTTGGTATTCGCGTTTCTTTCGCGCCAGCATGTTGGAAGTGCTGCATGCGGATTATATCCGCACCGCGCACGCCAAAGGGTTGCGCGAAGGGCAGGTGACCTATGTGCATGCCTTTCGCAACGCAATCATGCCGTTGGTTACCATGATTGCACTGGATCTACCGACCATGTTTGCCGGTGCCCTCTTTATCGAAACGATCTTCTCCTGGCCGGGCATGGGACGGCTTTTTTGGGATGCGGCGCGTGGCCGCGACTATCCTGTGCTCTTGGGGGTTATTCTCATCAACGCGGTGTTGATCGTCATCGCCAATTTGATTGCCGACCTTCTCTATGCGTGGATCGACCCCAAGGTTCGCTATAACTAGCGGCGCTGACAAGTCTCGCAAACGTTGAATGTACATTTATTCTAAACAAGAAAGGACATTACCATGAGCGCACACGAAATTGAAGCTGCGATTATTCGCCTAACGCCCCAACAGCTACTTGGTTTAATCTCTTGGTTAGAACAATATCATACCGAAGCAGGCGATCTCTTGCCCAACGAGGAAGGGGAAGCCGATTTATTGGATAGTGGGATGAACGAGCTTGAAACGGCTTATGAGGGAGCGCGGCGGTAATGGCCCCATCCTTCTGCCAAAAACCAGCCAGAACGGCACAACACGGGCAAGTACGCCGTGCAGACAAGTAGCCGTCAACCTTCACACCAGGTCCAAAGTCTCTCAACCCTGGTCATACGCCGGTTTTTGCGCCACCGCGCCGCGCTCGTTTCGATTGGGCTGTTGGCGATTATCCTTCTGAGCGCCCTCTTGGCACCACTCAGTGGCTATGCACCAACCGCCCAAAATCCAGCGAATGATCTGCAACCGCCCTCGGCTATCCATTGGTTTGGGACCGATGACCTAGGGCGCGATGTTTTTACGCGGGTTCTTTATGGCGGGCGTATTTCACTGACGGTCGGGCTTTTGGCAACGCTGTTATCTACCGTACTGGGCGTGTTGATCGGGGCCATCGCTGGCTATTTTGGCGGCTGGCTAGATAATCTACTCATGCGGATCACCGATGCCTTTTTGAGTTTGCCCACCCTCTTTGTGCTCATCCTCATTAGTACCCTGTTGCGCGAACTCCCCGCCCTCAACCTCAGCAGCAGCGTGATGATTGTCATCATGGTCATTGCCGTGCTGTCGTGGATGTGGCCGGCGCGGCTAGTGCGGAGTGCCTTCCTCAGCTTGAAAGCGCATGAATTTGTCACGGCGGCGCGCGCGGTGGGCGTGGGCCATGGGCGCATTATCTGGCAGCATATCTTGCCCAACACCGTGAGTATCATCATTGTCCAAGCCACCCTTACCGTGGCTTTTTCCATTATTACCGAATCGGGCTTAAGCTATTTGGGGTTTGGCATTCAGCCGCCCACCCCCAGTTGGGGCAATCTACTAGCGACCGCACAGTCCTACGCGCTGCGGGCGCCTTGGCTGATGATCTTCCCCGGCTTTTTAATCTTTATCACCACCCTAGCTATCAACCATATTGGCGATGGCTTGCGCGATGCCTTTGACCCTTTCTCAGTACGCTAAAATGCGTTAGGACTTATGCAGCACAGCACCGTAGCTTGTCAGCGGGAGCTTGTCAGCGGGAGCTTGTCAGCGGATTGGCGCTGTGGTTCCCGTAACCGCCAACGCAAGTGGCTTGCAGCGCTTACGGGCGACACGCACGGCTGGCATAGGTCCTATGTTTATCAAAGCGGGAGTTTATCCTGTGTACTTGTCTATATGACGGATCGACCTAGAGATCAACAACCAATTGACCGGAGGAAACCCGTGAAAAAATTCTGGCTATTTTTTGTGTTTGTCCTGTTACTCGGTGCCTGCGCTGCGCCTAGTGATACCACGACGGGAGCCGCGCCAACAGAGACGGCGACAACGAGCGGTGGCCAAGTTGTCTTGCTCATCCCAGAGGAACCAGCGACGCTCAACCAATATCTGGCCGTTGCCGCGATTGTCCGTCAAGTGGCCGACGCCACGTCGGCGGGACTTACCACAGTGGACGCGGATGGCAATTTTCAGCCCGTCTTAGCGGCAGAATTGCCCACGGTGGATAATGGTGGGGTCTCGGCGGATTTTCTTACCGTCACCTGGAAGTTACGCCCCGGCCTGCTTTGGTCCGATGGCGAGGCGCTTACAGCCGATGATATCAAGTTCACCTGGGAAGCCGTCGCCGACCCAGCCAGCGGCAATGTGCTCTCGTTGGGCTTTGATCTAATTGATAGCATTGAAACGCCCGATGATCTGACGGCAGTGGTCCATTACAAAGAAGCGAACCAAGCCTATCTCCAACAATTTATGTTTGGCTTGCTGCCCCGCCATGCCACGGGTGAACCAGCCGAGATGAGCACGTGGGCGTGGAATCGCCAACCGGTCAGTGCTGGCCCTTTTCTCATTCGCGAGTGGAATGCAGGCGAAAGCATTATCATGGAGCGCAATCCCCACTACTATCTCGAAGGGCAACCCTATCTCGACCGCTTGATCTTTGCGATTGTACCCGATACCAGCGCCCAAGTGGCGATGATGGCCCAAGGCGAGGCCCAAATCCAATTGTGGCCCGGCGAGACCAAGGAAGTCTATGACGCCCAAGTCGCGGGGCAGGCAACCTTGGCGGAGATCCCGGGGCAATGGAATATGGCGCTCTATTTCAATCTGAGCCAACCTTTTGATGATGATCCAGGTGCAACACCCCCCCATCCGATTTTGGGCGATCTGCGGGTCCGCCAAGCGCTATCCCATGCCATTGACTATGATCTGATTGTGAATGAGATCAACCCCGGTGTCTCGCCCACAGCCAGTCCCTTTGCCTATGGGTGGTATCAATGCGATGTGCCGCGGCCCTATCCCTATGATGTCGAAAAGGCCAAAGCCCTCCTTGACGAAGCCGGTTGGGTCGAAGGCAGCGACGGCATTCGGGTCGCACAAGGAGCGCTCCATGCCGAAGATGGCACCCGCTTGACGCTTCAGCTCAATGGCTATACCAACTTCCAACCCCTGGTAAAACTTGAGGAAGCGCTAGTCGAAATGTTCAAGGCCGTCGGGATTGAAGCCACGATCCAGAACGATGATTTCTCGATCATCTTTGGCTCCTATGCCGAAGGTTCGCCCCGCAAGCTGGGTAACTTTGATATTTTGATCTACGACGCCAGCCTGTCGATTGAGCCCCATGCGACCATTGCAAACTCTTTCCTTTCGACGGCCATTCCTTCCTCCGAAAATCCGGCGGGGGCGAACTATCACCGGTGGGTCAATGCCGCGGCCGATGCTGCCATTCAGAAGGCTGGCAGCACCGTGGATGTGGCAGAACGCAAGGCAGCCTATTGTGAGCTGGCAAACTTGATCGCCACGGAAGTGCCGCGGATTCATCTCTATCTCTTTACCGAAGGCTATGGCGCTTCGGATCGCCTGAGCGGCTACCAAGTGAATATTTGGGGTAGCCTCACGTGGGATGTGCAACATTGGAAACTGGAGCAATAGCGATTCGGATGACAACCTACGCCGATATTCTGATCATCAACAGCCAAGTCTACACGGTAGACCCGGCTTGCCCCCAAGCCGAGGCCGTCGCGATCCAGGGCCATCAGATTGTCTTTGTCGGCAGCAGTGCCGCCGCCCAAGCTTGGCGCGGCCCCCACACCGAAGTGATCGACGGTGGTGGTGCGACCTTGCTGCCAGGGCTGATCGACAGCCATTTCCACCTACTGTGGGGGGCGCTCAAGCTGGATCATCTCCAACTGGACAAGGCCAAAGATCCGGCTCACTTTGCCGAGCTTCTACGCGCCCATGCAGCAGCGCACCCTGAACTGCCTTGGCTAGAAGGGGTGCAGGTACGCTATAGCACCTTCTCCCCCGAACAACCATTGGATCGGCACTTTCTCGATGCCCTGGTGCCTGACCGCCCACTCTATCTGACCGCCTTTGACGGCCATACCGTTTGGGTCAACACCGAAGCCCTACGCCGCGGGGGGCTCCTCCACGGACGCGATCTCCCCGCCGGCCATGAGATTGTCTTAGATCCGGCAACGGGTCTTGCTACCGGTGAACTACGCGAACCAGAAGCCTTTAAGCCCATCCGCGATCAGCTACCCAAGCCGGATCGTGCCCGTCAACGAACGCTTTTGCGGAAGGGGTTGGCTTGGTTGGCAAGCCTAGGCATTACCAGTGTCCACAACATGGATAGCTGGGAAGATAGCCTCTTCCTCTATAAAGCGCTCGAAGCCGATGATGAGTTGACGCTACGGGTCTATGTTCCCTATAGCTTTACACCGGAAACACCGCTCAGCGCGTTGCAAGAGGCCGCGGCTTGGCCCCAACAACACAATGGCCCCTATGTGAGGACAGGGGCAGTCAAACTCTTTATGGATGGTGTGCTGGAATCGACAACAGCCCTGATGGTCGATCCGTATGCGGATGCACCCACCACGCGCGGCGGCGCGCTCTTTAGTGCTGAACAGTTTCAGGCCATCGCGCGGGAAGCTGATCGGCTGGGTTTACAGATTGCGGTTCATGCCTGTGGGGATGGGGCCGTCCAACGCACATTGGATGGCTATGCCTATGCACGCCAACACAATGGCCCCCGCGATAGTCGTCATCGCATTGAACACATTGAAGTCATCCACCCCGCTGACATTCCACGCTTTGCGGCGTTGGGCGTGATTGCCTCGATGCAACCGCTTCACTCGCCCATCACAGGGAAGGAGGGCGAAGTTTGGCAACAGCGGGCTGGCGCGGCGCGATGGCCCTATAGCTTTGCCTGGGCGACCTTGCGCCAAGCCGGTGCAACCCTGGCCTTTGGTAGCGACTGGCCGGTGGTCACCGCGGATCCGCGGCCAGCGTTCTATGCCGCGCTCAATCGGCAGCCTTGGCTGGAAGGGCAGCCTACCCAACGCCAGACGCTCCCCCAAGTGATCGCAGGGTATACCTGTGATGCCGCCTACACTGAATTTCAAGAAAATAGTAAAGGCCGCCTTCGCGTCGGCATGTTGGCGGATCTGGTCCTCTTCTCGGATAACCTCTTTACAACAGCGCCAGAGGCCATCGCCGCGGTACGCCCAGTAGTCACCATTTGCCATGGGAAAATTGTGTTTCGCTAAGGCGCACGCTGGTCTGATGGTATCTTCAGGCCAGCGTGCCGTTGTGTGCCGTTGCCGCGCGGCCTACGTGACAAGGAGTTGTCGGTGACAACCGAAGCAGAAGCATTGGCACAGGTGGTGGATGCGGTCCTGAGCAGCGCCAAGTATCGCGCGCTTGCGCCGGAATTGGTACAGCTGGTTGGGGCACAGGAGTTGAACAAGCGTCGCAGCCGCAAAGAGGCGATCAAAGCGACCAAAAATAAACTCCACCAAACCGTTGGGGCATATTGGCAGGGTAATCAGGCATATCCAGCTTGGTTGGCACTGCTTCAGGCCAGCGCGGCAGAACCCGCAACCCTGCGAACAGCTTGTCAGAGCCTCCTGCAACAACACGCCTCTACGCGTGAGCGCCTCCCCTTTCTTGCCGAGTTTTATACGACGATCTTTGCTGGACTACCCCCCATTCACGCGGTTCTTGATCTCGCTTGCGGCTTAAATCCGCTAACCATCCCCTGGATGCCTTTGGCCCCCCAGGCTAGCTATCATGCCTGTGATGTGGACGGCGAAGAGATCGCCTTCCTCCAGCAGGCATTGCCCCTACTCGGGGTACAGGGCACGGCCACAGTCTGTAATCTACTGACCCAACCCACCCTCCCCACTGCCGATGTTATCCTTCTCTTAAAAGCCCTGCCCTGTCTAGAACAGCTGGACAAAGCGATTAGCCAACGGTTACTAACAACGCTCCACGCGCCCGTCCTTATGATCTCCTACCCGGCCCAAAGCTTGGGTGGACGGCAGAAGGGCATGGTCGATCATTACCGTGCTCACTTCCAAAGTCTGTGGCCCGACCAAAACGCGCAGATCGAAGAATTCCCCTTTCCCACCGAAATTGTCTTTCGGGTGAGCCGAGGATAGTGATAAAAAAGCACTGGCCGAGTCCGTGACTCGACCAGTGCGATGACTACAATAAGTTTTTAACCTTCATCTAATTGGGCTACCCTACGGTTGGGTGATCAAGGGCAAATAGAGGTTTTGGGGCGCCCAGATCAGCGCGGGCATGAGCGGGTCGCCCAGCAGAAGGTAGACATAGCGGGTATCTTGGCAACAAGTCGTTGCCGCAAAGAGCTGGGTATAGCCCGCGGCGACGAGTTCGCCGATAGGGGCCTGCAAAGGGGGCGATTGCCATAGCTGGCGATGAAAACCCTGCTGCAGCAGATCATGGCCCACCGCCACCGTTAGCCCCGCCGAACCCCAAACAGCCACCGCACCGCCATTGGTATGGCGCAGGAAACGCTCATCAATCGTATACCCCGTGGGCGAGAGATAGGGGAACTGCGCCGTAAAACAAGTCATCTCGAGCAAAATCACGGGCTGCTCAAGGTTGGTCAATTCAAAGACATCATTCGCGCCAAAGAGATAGGGCGGCTCTTGATCAGGCTCAGTCGTCGCCCACAAAAAATGATTACCATGCCCACTATAGGTCACGAGCGCGGGGCCACGGTTGATCTCGGCAATTGTCCGGAGACGGGCGGTTTGTGGGTTTGGTTCACGCCAGGGCTGGGCAGTGCCGTTGGCGCGGGGATCATAGTAGAGACGCCGGGTGATAATCTGGGTGGGCTGTTCCGCGGCAATACCCCGAGCAGGGTCGCCCGCGATGAGAAGATCGAATTGGGCGGCAAAATCCCCGGCGCGATCGGTGGTACCATTGCTTTGGTAATAGTTATCCGCCACATAGAGCGCGGTCTGATGCCAAGGCGCGGCGCGATCGCGTTGGGGGCTGGTTTCGTAGGTCAAGATTTTGTCTACCACGGTTTTCAGCTGTGCTTCATCTTGCACGGAGAGGCGGCCCAACGCAATATCGAGGAGAAAGCTGGGATCATAGGCGGAGTCCAGTGGATGCTCCCCATCGAGTTGGGCAAAGCAGCCTTCGCAGGGTGCTTCGCGGATCCACGGATCAATCGGAGCCAGGTAGGCTGGCACAACATCCATGTTGGCCGTGCCATCTTGCATGCCTAAGTAATTGCGTGGATCAAAGGTAGCATCCCCCACCAAGGTGACGGCAATCGGAGCGGGGTTCCAATGACTAACGGCATAGCGCAGAAAGTCGCGAATGGCAACCGGCGAGACTTGCCCATAACTCCACGCATCGTAAATAGTAACAGGATCGACTACTACCACCTGGTAGCCCTGCTGCCGGCGGTGTTCCACCAGTGGCTGTAGCGCGTTTTGCAGCCAAGCCGGTGCAAGGTAGATCGCATCCGCACCACTTGTTTGGCTCCAATCGACGGGCGCGTGGGGGATGATGGTCGGCGTATGAAGTGTACCGGCCCCGGTGGCCAGATAGGTGTGTGCCAGGGGGCCATCTTCAAATTGCACGCTTGTGCCACTAGGAATCTGCAAAATCACGGGGGCAGCGGGCTCGGTAATGTCATAGAACGTGCGGTAGAGGGGCAAATTGGTCAGTTGATAGCGCCATTGGCCTGGCACGCCGCTAAATTCAGCGCCACGGCCCCCAAAGTCTAATTGCACGGGCTGTTGCCAGAAGAGTTTGTCAATGCGGAGCAGGCTAGGGTCCAGCCCAGCCACCAGTGCCAAGCGCACCTGAGCAGCCGTCGTCGTTGTGGTAAAGGTGTGCTGCCAATTTTCATAAAATTGTTGGCTTTGCCACGT
The DNA here is from genome assembly GCA_019637645.1 of Caldilineaceae bacterium. Next base: position 48,275 of record JAHBVH010000015.1, on the reverse strand, counting down.
CAAGGATTGGCTAGCCGAGCCGACCTGCACTTGCAGCGTATGCGCGGCGATGGAGCGTGCGCTGCCGGTGAGGGTGAACAGAGCAAGCTCACCACTCCCTTGGGCCAAGGGCAAGGTCGGTGATAGGACAAGGGTCTCCACTGGAGCGTAGACGGCATCGGTGGCGGTAGCAGCCTCAACTTCCATTTTTGCGCCAAACCAATGATCGTCGTCGATGCCCGTCATGGTTGATTCATACAAAGTATTCTCTTCCCAGACCCCGCGGGCATAGGCTTGCTGGCGCAACGGGGCAGCATTGGGCAGGGCAGAGCGGGTTGCCATGCGCAGAGGGGCACCATCGCGGGATTGGGTAAGCCAATAGCTATCCGTGGCGTTCCAGCGGTCGCCCACTAGCTGGCTATAGGCGGCTGGGCGAGCATAGAAACGCACTTCGGTCGTTGCATCTAACAAGCCATCGGCGTCACGCACTTCAAGGGGCAATGTTGTGCCTTGATAGGAGAGCTGCAACGCAGCGAGCGACAAAGCGGGTGGGAAACCAGCCGCGAGCAGGGCTGTCCCCAATAACCGCTGGATGCCCGCAGCCCTAACTTGAAGCTTCCAGCCGGGTTGAGCCGCAGCGGGATTGATGGGGCCGCGCGGTGGTGGCTGTAGCGCGACTGGTTCGCGCGAGCGGTGGGTCAGTGCCAGCAAGGGGGTTGACAAAGAGGATAAAGGGGTGGCCCCCGGAATGACGGCCTGGAGTTGGTGGGCAATTTTGGTCACACCAGCCTCTAGGTAGAGCGGGCTAATCGCGATCACGCCCAGACGCACCCCGCGTAGGCGACCTTCACGTAACAGAAAGAGCGGCGTCGTGGGGAGTGCGTGCGTTTCGCGGAAGGCCGGTGGGCCGAGGGACTCAGTAAGGGCTAAGGGTGGGGACATGGGGGTGCTTGCCGGGAGGGACAACGACCACGGCTCACTCACCAGCGCGGTAAGCAGAGGAGTGACGACCGCTTGTGGCGGCAGGATCACCGTTTCAAGTTGCATGGGCAGCGTATAGTCGCCCACGATGAGCTGGGGCATTTGTTGCAAGGTAGCCTGTTGCTGCGCCAAGCGCGCTTCAGCATTACCACGAGCCAAGCCCGTCGGGGCGAATTGCCAGGTTATGGTGAGACCTGCGGCGCTGTTTGTCAAGGTTGTAACTGGAGCGGGGGCAGCAATGGCGATGGGAGGAAGGGGTGCGGCGGTAGCAACTCGCCCGCTCGTGAAGAAAGGGGCTAGCAAAAGCCACACAGCAAAGAATAGACGCATAATCTTTTCCTACAGTCAGGCGGGGGTAGAGCGACATACCTAGGGTTACCCAACGGGGCATGAAGCGCACCCACGCGACACCTACGTGGGTATCCCCCAATGCGACAGAGCGTACAGCAAAGAGCAAAGCTCATTACTATACGCTCTGTCTTTCAGTCGTGTGAACAACACAGCCTACTTGACAGCGTCTTGCGCTGGCAGTTGTGGGGACCACAGAGCCAACGGGATGCAAGGTCTTGCAAACCCGTCAGCCCTTATCCAACGTGATGTCCACCCTTATTGAAACAAGAGCGGTAAATAGAGCATTGGCGTGCGGATACTGATGGGGCCGTAGAGGTGTTCGGTATTATCCAATTCAACGGCAACCAACCAAAAGCGCAGCGTATTCAGCGGCGGATCCACAAGCGGATCATAAGGCATCTGCCATTCATAGCTGCCGCCATTGCTGCCCTGGCTCAACACCAAGGAGGTATTGAGTTTGGTTGTGTCCAAGAAGACGGCAGTATCGCCCACATAGAGGTAGAAACCACTGACCCCCTTTTCGACCGCTGTCACCCAGCGCAAGGTAACATAGCTACCATAGGAGGTGGCCGTAAAGCTAACGACATCCAACGATTTGGGATCAACGGGCGTCGTCTGTTGGATCAGGCCAATGGGTTGGACCAATGCGCCACCGGGTGAGAGGGCTGGAAGCGTGATCTGTGCACTAGCAACCAGTGAATACCCCGTAGGCGGTACGACCATCAACCGATATTGGTCGGGCGTGAGCTGATCAAAGGGGAAGAGGCCACTACTATTGGCCGCCGTTTGGACCACTTGGCTACCATCGTGATCAAATACAGTCACAGTCGCACCGGGAACGAGCGGCTCGCCATCATCCCGAACGCTATCACGGTCACGGTCAAGAAAGACCGTGGCGGTGATGGTCGCCGGCAACGTAAACCCAGCATTTCGAGTCAGCAACGCCTTATTAAACCCTGCGCTGAAGAGTTGCGTGCGGCTCACGCGTTCTAGCGCAGTTCGCATCCCATCACTATCTAGGGCATCATTGCTGCCTTGCTTGGCTTTGGTTGGCACCAAATTGCTGGGGGCCGGAAATTCAACATAGTACTGCCCTACCGTGACAAAGGTGGTGGAGAAGGTTCCTGCGCTATCAGTTGTCATGGTTAGTACGCGCTGGTTGTTGCCCCCTTGCTGACGATAGAGATAAATCGGTGTATTCGCAATGGGATTTTCATTGGCCTGGTGCAGACCGTCGCCATTGGCATCATTCCAGACCATTCCGGTTAGCTTGTCGTTGGCATCGAGATAGTCGGGAATACCATCGCCATCGCTGTCGTCATTGGTCGGATTGCCATCGTGATTAGCATCTTCATCTTTGCTAGGAATGCCGTCGCCATCATCATCGGGGTCGAGATAATTGGGTATGCCATCGCCATCCGTATCATCATTCGTGGGGTCGCCATCGTGATTGGGATCTTCTTGCTTGGTCGGCACGTTGTCGCCATCATCGTCGGCATCTTGATAATCGGGAATGCCATCGCCATCGGTATCGCGACAGGGGGGGCCAGTGGGACATTCAATGTGATTGGGTACCCCATCTTGATCATCATCACCATCGGGAATCACACAGAGGACACGGCTCGATTCATAATTTCCAGTGTAGTCATTGGCCGTATTGCCGCCCAAGACCGAAATCTGATTCCCAGGGTTAGTATTGAACGAGTTGGGTAGCTGATTAAAGGGATCACTATTTTCCATTAAGCTGACAGCGCCCAAACATTGATTGGCATTGCGGAAGGAGAAGACCTTCTTCTCAACACCGCTCACCCACGCGAAGGCAGTATGCCCTCCCCCCGGAAACGAAAGCGAAAAGGAAAGGTAATCGGCGTTGCGATCCTCTATGGGGCCATCGATCCGCGAATTGACCGACCATGACGTGCCGGTAACATGGCTTTGCAGGTTGCTCACCTGAAAGCGGTTCATCCCAACCGCGTGGGGCACCTTTAAGGTCACCTGTGCCGTTAAGGTTGCATTAGTGCCATCAGCCAGACTAAGTGGGCGGATATAAACTTCATAGGTATTGCCCGTAATCAGGAGCTTAAACTGAAAAGCAGGGGCCTGGGCAGCAGCTGGTTGAATCCCCACCGTTAAAAAGAGAAATACGGTCAATAAGCCGCAGATGAGCGGGTAAATCCGCTGTCTATTCTTCATAATCACCTCATATTTTAAACATATAGCAGCTATGCACTTGGAAAAGACCGGACAGGTTTTGAAAACCGCTTAAACCGCTGGTCACACCGACCAACTACATACCTTCTAAAGTATTTACCAAGTCGGGAAAGAGCAGCTGGTGTCATAGGGCGATGGGTAGGGTTTCCATGAGGTCGGCTCGTTCCGACAGGTCAGACAAGTAGACCTGTCAGGTTTGCCTCCCTGACAGGTCTTGTCACCTAAACTGCCACAAACAGCAGCAAGTGGGTTCGCTTGGCTAGACAAAACTTGCCGTGTTCTAATCGGTGCGGATTCCCATAGACGTACACGGGAAATTCCCTAGCCCGGTCAGCCAGCCAAAGCCTGACCGGGCTAGCATGCCGCTATTCGTTGGTAATGATCGGCAAATACAAGAAGCGCTGGGCCTCCGTATTGCGCTGACCGCAATCGGCTGTTTCACCATAGTTGCCCAGATAGAGATTTCCATCTCCCAAGTTGATCACATCAATCTGGTTGCCAGGATTGGTTTGAGCAGAATTGATGACCCCATTGGCGACATTCGAGGTGAAGGGATCGTCATTGCTGAGCAACGAAACGATACCTTGGCAGGTGCCGCTATTGGCAAAGCTAAAGACCAGCAACTCTTGATTCGCCTGCCACGAAAAAGCCTGATGGTTACTCTCGGGGAAGGTAACCGTAAAGGACAGGTAATCCGCTTTGGCGTCTTCGTGCGGAGCATCGACACGCGAGCTGCTTGTCCATTCGGTGCCAGCCACAGCACTGGTTAGCTCAGCAACCTCAAAGCGATTGGAGTCTGTCGCATGCGGCACTTTAATCGTAACCTGAGCCGTCAGCGTAAGCGCTGGGCCCGCTGCATTAGCCGAAGGCCGCATATAGACTTCATAGCGCCCTTCGTTATACGCAATGCGGAAGGCAATGCCCGTAGCCGCATCGGCAGCCAATGCCCGATTAGGCATCAGGAGCAAACTCACTATGCCAATCATAGTAAGAAAGTGGATGTAGTACTGTTTCATTCATATCTCCTTACAGGTGGATAAACCACGACATTACCAAACCAACAGGTAGAGAACAGGCGGTAACCGATCCATAGAGAGCGGTTACCGCTTGTCACCACCAAAGCCCGCTACTCAGTCATGCCAACGCTAGCATTACGGCAAGCGCTGTGACACAATAAAGTTGGCGGCATAGGTCGTGTTCGTTGGATAGGTAAAGATCGTGACCAAGATGTAGTTCACATCATTGTTTGGCCCGGCAGCAATGGTGAAACCGTCCAGGTTGATATCCGCGCTATGGTAACCCGAAACGATATAGTTAGCACTTAAACTATCGTTACGCGAGTCGGACAACACTCTGGCTAACACGGGGTTGACATCATTGTTCGGTCCAGCACCAACGATATTCCCATTACCGGCCGCGTCCCCAGGCCACAGAGCATAGACGCCACTCTTGATTTGCATTTGGGCATTGTTGCCAAAGATACCCGTACCGGTGGTGAAGTTAACCGTGCTATTCGGGGCTAGGGCAACAGGTGCGGCGGTCATTACGGCGAGATGGTTACGATGCTTCACGGCCACATAGAAGGAGCCGCTCACATTCCCAAATTGCAGTTTCGAGGTTCCATCCATCCCCACGATATCACCATCGCGTTGGAGTAACCCAGCCCGGCTGGTAACGACGGTGGTCGGTGTTGAGCTATTGCGGAGCTCAACCAAGACCCAATCCACAATCGCATTGGCGCCTGTCACAGCAAAGGCACTCGCACTCGCCGTCGCCGTCGTCCCAGCATAGGGCGAGGTCATCGGCAACAGACTCTTGGCGCGCAGATCATCGCGCATGAAATCCGTCGTCTTGTTATAGGCACCGCCGAGGAAGAGCTTGATGGCCAACACATTATCGATGTCGTTATAGTCCGGAATCCCATCGCCATCGCTATCGGGGCAGGGAATGCCATTCGGACATTCCTCTTTATCGGTCCTCCCATCGCCATCGCTGTCACCACCTGTGCCATCGCGCGTGGTGTCATCAGGATCGAGGTAATCCGGAATCTTGTCGCCATCATCATCCTTCGGGTAGAGTGGCCCGCCAGGCCCCACTTCCTCACGGGTGGGAATCCCATCGCCATCATCGTCCGCATCTAGGTTGTTCTTGATCCCGTCACCATCCGTATCCTGATTGTTGGGCTCTAGATAGTCCGGTACGGTGTCGGTGTCGCTGTCGGTACAGGCCGCGGGATTCGGGCATTCGGTCTTGGTTGGAATGCCATCACCGTCATCATCTGCATCGGCATAATTAGGAATGCCATCGCCATCCGTATCAGGACAGGGGGCGCCCATGGGACACTCGACCGCATCCTTGATACCATCACCATCGCTGTCACCACCTTGGTTACCAGGATTGGTCGTGTCGTCCTTGTCTAGATAATCCGGAATTCGGTCACCATCATCATCCTTCGGATTCAGTGGGCCACCAGGGCCGACTTCTTCGCGGGTTGGCTTACCGTCACCGTCGTCATCGGTATCCTGATAGTTCGGGATGCCATCACCATCTAGATCGACGTTGTTCGGCTCCAGATAATCCGGCACGCTGTCGCCGTCGGTATCGGTACAAGCCACCGGGTTTAGACATTCGGTCTTCGTCGGAATCCCATCACCGTCGTCATCCGGGTCCATATAGTTTGGAATGCCATCGCCATCCGTATCGGGGCAAGGAACGCCATAGGGACACTCGACCGCATCCTTGATACCATCACCATCGCTGTCGCCGCCTTGGTTGCCAGGTTCCGTTGAGTCATCCTTGTCCAGGTAATCCGGAATCCGGTCGCCGTCAGAATCCTTGGGGTTCAGCGGACCACCAGGACCCACTTCGGTGTTGGTTGGCTTACCGTCACCGTCATCATCTGGATCGCGATAGTTCGGGAGGCCATCACCATCGGTGTCTTTATTGTTGGGCTCCAGATAATCCGGCACGGTGTCGCTATCGGTATCGGTACAAGCCGCCGGGTTCGGACATTCGGTGCGGGTCGGAATGAAATCACCGTCATCGTCCGGGTCCATGTAGTTCGGAATGCCATCACCGTCGGTATCGGGACAGGGGTTGCCCAACGGACACTCAATGGCATCCTTGATGCCATCACCGTCACTGTCACCACCTTGGTTGCCAGGTTCCGTTGAGTCATCCTTGTCTAGATAATCCGGAATCCTATCACCATCAGAATCCTTGGGATTCAGCGGACCACCAGGACCTACTTCGGTATTGGTCGGTTTGCCATCGCCGTCATCATCTGGATCAGCATGGTTGGGAATACCATCGCCATCGGTATCTTTGTTGTTAGGCTCCAGATAGTTCGGCACGGTGTCATTATCGGTGTCGATACAAGCCGCTGGGTTCGGACATTCGGTCTTGGTTGGAAGACCATCATTGTCGTCGTCGGGATCCATGTAGTTGGGGATGCCATCACCATCCGTGTCCGGGCAAGGGGCACCATTGGGACACTCAACCGCGTCCTTGATGCCATCACCATCACTGTCGCCACCTTGGTTGCCAGGGTTGGTCGTATCATCTTTGTCCAGATAATCCGGAATCCGATCACCATCAGAATCCTTGGGATTCAGCGGGCCGCCAGGGCCCACTTCGGTGCTGGTCGGTTTACCATCGCCATCATCATCCGGATCCTTATAGTTGGGGATACCATCGCCATCCAGGTCAACATTGTTTGGTTCGAGATAATTCGGCACGGTGTCGCCGTCGGTGTCGGTACAGTTCGCTGGATCCGGACATTCGGTGCGGGTCGGAATGCCATCACCATCGTCATCCGGGTCCATGTAGTTGGGAATGCCATCACCGTCGGTATCGGGGCAAGGCACACCCAACGGACACTCAACCGTGTCCTTGATGCCGTCACCATCGCTGTCACCACCACCGGTACCTGGATCGTCCTCGTCATCCGGGTCCAGATAATCGGGAATCCGATCACCATCAGAATCCTTGGGATCCAATGGACCACCAGGGCCCACTTCGGTGCTGGTCGGTTTACCATCGCCATCATCATCCGGATCCTTGTAGTTCGGTAGCCCATCACCGTCGGTATCTTTGTTGTTGGGCTCCAAGTAATCCGGCACGGTGTCGCTGTCGGCATCTGGACAAGCTGCTGGATCCGGACATTCGGTTTTGGTTGGAATGCCGTCACCATCGTCGTCGGGGTCCATGTAGTTCGGAATGCCATCGCCATCGGTATCGGGGCAAGGCGCACCGGTTGGGCACTCGACAACGTCCTTGATCCCATCGCCGTCACTATCGCCCCCATCAACCGGATCTGTTGAACCATCCTTATCCAGAAAATCGGGAATGCCGTCGCCATCAGCATCATCATCGAACCAATTCCCATTCCCATTGGTATCTTCATTACGAGTGGGGGTCCCGTCACCATCATCATCGGGATCGCGATAATTGGGAATGCCATCGCCATCGGTATCGACGTTATTGGGCTCTAATCGATCGGGAACGCCATCGCCGTCGGTGTCGGTATCGACGCCTTCCGTTTTGGTCGGAATCCCGTCATTGTCGTCGTCCGTATCCAGGTAGTTGGGAATACCATCGCCGTCGGTGTCATCATTGGACGGGTCGCCATCGCCGTTGATATCTTCCCGAGTATCGGAAACGCCATCACCATCGCTATCCTTACAGTCAGCTGAGCCAACGGCATAATTACCTGCATAGGCTTCGCCCGTAAGCAAGATCATGCTGTTCCCAATATTGACGTTATAGGGCTCATTCGGCGGCAGGAAGGGATCCGTCGTATTGTTGATCAGCTCCACCGCGCCCAAACAAGTGCCTGTATTGGTAAAGCTAAAGACCAACAGTTCATTGCCTGCCATCCAATTGATCGCTTGGTGATTACTGGTAGGAAACTTGAGCTCATACGAGATGTAGTCGAAGCCCGGTGCCATGGTGGGCGCATCGGTACGATTTGCCCACTGCCATTGCGTATCGGGGATTGGGTTGGTAACCGCATTGAACGTAAACCGATTTGCCCCCGTGCCATGGGGCACCTTCAGCGTAAACTGACCGGTCGTGACTAGATTAGTCGTGACGCCTGTCGGCTTCATATAGACCTTATAGACGCCAGCCTCATAGGTGACTTTAAATTGAATCTGATTTGTTTGTGCATAGGCGAAGCTATGAAAGAGGAGGATAAACAACACTCCCATTAATAGCGCCGCCTTGTGCCGCGTGTATTTCATGAAATTCTCCTTGTTAGACGTTGCGGTTGCTGTAAGCCGCTTCTGTCCTGCAGCAAAAGTTACAGATGGTCACTGAATTTCCTACTTCCGCACGTATCCCCCTTTCAGAAAAGGTCTCTTCAGCGATGTTTTACAGCAAAGGATAGGGAAAGATCCCGATGGGCCGCGCCCTGCGTACCCCGCGGCCATGACAACACATTGCTGCCATGACAAAGCAGAGAGATGGTGCGTGCGCAACCAATCGGGTTCTAAAAAAGGAGAGTTCCAGGTGGTATCCGGCTTAGCGTGGCGCAGGAAAAGGTGTGTTGGCGATTCCACAAAATTCCTGCTATACTGGAGGCCGGTACGATTGTTCACCCAACAGTTCTACCACCGGAGGTAGCCTGTGATCGCAGGCTACCTCTCCTTTTCTATACAGTTTTCAGGCTGGTCAGGCAGAGCGGAAAAACCGCCAACCGAGCAGATTCGTGCTTCCTTAGCGCCGGTTTGAAAAGGTACCCTATCCACCTGACAGGTTTTTGAAAACCTGTCAGGTGTGAACGGGTCTTACCCCTTTTTCAAGCAATCTCTAAGGCACAGCTAGGGCCGAACCAAGCTAGGCCAACCGATCCAGACGACGGGCTAGGGCAACTTCACCTTGATGATAAAGTTGGTAGCTGCCTCCGGATTGAGCGGATGCTGGAAGAGCGCATTCAAAATGACGTTATCGTCATTGTTGGGCCCAGTTGCCAAGGTGACACCGTCTAGGTTAAGGTCAGTCACCCGGTAGCCAGGCACAATATAGCTCACGGCATAGCTGCTATTGCCAGGAGCGGCAAAGACAGCCTGTAGCACAGCGCTCCGGTCATTTCCTGGTCCAGACGCCGTAATCAGGTCGTCTGGTTTAGCATTCCCTGGCCACAGCATGGCTACCCCCGTCGTCGCATCGGCCATGCGGGCATGGCTGCCGTAGACGGGCGTGGTACTCAGGGTAAAATCGGTCAAAGCTGTGCTGTTGTTCACGCTAATCGGCATCCGTGTCATCACCGGCAAGTGATTCCGGTGATGTAAGGCAAGATAGTAGTTGCCAGGTGTCACGCCAGCAATCGTGAAGGTAGAAACCCCATCGATGCCAACGAGGTCGCCATCGGCTTGCAACAGACCTGCTTGGGTCACGACGACGGTGGACGAGATCACACTGCTGCGCAGCTCGACCAACACCCAATCGACAATCTGGTTCGCCGTGAGCACATTACGGTCGGTGATGGTGGCACCATCGCCATAAGGGCTGACCAGCGGGAAGTCCGGCAGGCTGCGTAGATTCGTGCGCATGAGGCTCGTAGCACTATTATAAGCACCACCCAGTATGGCTTTAACCGGAATGATGAGCTGGTTCGTTGCACCAGCCACCGGAACGGTTGGCGTCATGGGGGTAGCGGGGTTGTTGGCGGTGTTGGTCTCCCCAGCCGTGCCCGAAGTCCCCGTGAAGGTCGGTGTTGTCCCTACCGTGCTAGCATCCGGCGTCACCGGCACTTGCACCGTGCTGCTGCCGCCGTTAGGAGCCAACGGCCCCGCGGTGCTACAGCTCACGGTTTGTCCACTGGTGGTACAACTCCAGCCATTGTTGCTAAAGCTGGCTGGCGCACTCATGCCAGCGGGCAAGGTCATCGTTGCCGTGATCGGGCCAGTGGTCGCCGCACCGCCAATGTTCGTCACCGTCAAGGGCACATTGCTTGCCACCCCCACCGTGAAGCTTGGCGTTGGCTGACCGATGCTCGTGATCAGGTCAGGAACCCCCACTACGGTCGTGTTCACTGTGTTCGAGGTTGCGGGACTCGTATCGCCACCGCCGACCACACTAGCAAGGTTGGTCTTGGCACCAGGCGTTAACGGCTTGACGACCAAGGTGATGGAGTATTTGACATTCATATTCATCGATGTGCTACGGGTACAGGTTGCCGTCTGGCCACTAGCCACACAGATGAAGCCGCCGCCACTGCCGCCGACAAAGCTCAAGCCACTGGTCAACACATCGGTTACCGTGACGACACCACTGGTAAGTACCGTCCCTGTGTTGGTGACAGCCAAGGTATAATTGAAGTTTACCCCCTGGGTTGCGGTGACGGGAGCACTCTTGCTGATCACCAAATTAGGTAGCGCACTCGCGAGGTGGACACAAGCAGCGCTAAAGTTGTCGGTAGCGTCGGTTTCGGTTTCGGCGGCGCCGACCTTGATCTTATTCAGGAGCGCGCTGCCTGTCCCAATGACGAGACAGTGGGCGTCACCGTTGTCCCCCGGCTGCGGATCGTTCCCATCACTGCGGACGACGACGGTGTTCAACAAGAAAGGAATGGGGGCCGCCGCCACGGTGGTGTTGACCATGTTGGAAGTGGCAGGGGTGCTATCACCACCGCCTAACACACTGGCCACATTCGCTTTCACGCCAACCGTGGTCGGGTTGACGTTGAGGGTGATCTGGGCGGTACCGGTGTTGGCTGCCAAGGAGGTGCTGCGGGTACAGGTCACCGTTTGGCCACTGGCGGCACAGGTGAAGCTGCCACCGCTACTACTGACAAAGCTGAGGCCAGGGGGCAAGGTATTAGCTACCGTAATCACACCGCTGCTGGCCACACTCCCAGTGTTGGTGATCGTCAGAAGGTAGGCGAAGTCCGCGCCTTGGGTCACCGTGACTGGGCCGCTCTTGCCGATGATGAGATCCGCAGTCGCGGCGACAACAGTACTCCCAATCGTATAGGCTTGGTAGCTGTTGGGTGTCACCGCATTGGAAGTGACTGTACCAGTGGTCATGTTGCCGGTGGTGGCGCTGTTACCTAGATCGACCCATTGACTCCCATTCCAACCGGCAACCCGGAGGTCGGCCAGGGAGCCAAGCGCGCCCAAATTGCTGCCACTATCCCAATGGAGGGTTACTTGGACGCTGGGCGTGCCGCTCAGTTCCCAATATTCGACCGTGCTGAGGGCCGTAAGGCCAGCCCCGAGCGCAGCGCCCACCGCAGTTTGGGGGTTGGTCAGCCGGTAGCGGGCATTAACCTGGGCGGTCACCGTTGCCGGGGCGCTCATACCGACTGGGCCATATTGCCCCCCATCTCCGGTCGGGAAGGTAAAGGCATCATTGCCGATCTTGCGCACCGTGCCCGCGACGTGGCTGGCATCGGCGGCACTGACCGCGGTGGCGTTATCGAGAAAGATGACGAGGCCGTTGTTAGGTTCGGTAATTCGTCCGTTTTGAAAGTTAAACGCGCCTTTCACCTCGATATTGCCATCGTTGGTGACGGTAGCGGTGGTGTTATTCGTAAAGTTGCTGCCCATGTAAACGGTGGTCGTGCCGTTTACATGCACTGTCCCCGTATTGGTGACATCCTGGGCCAAGGCCCTCCGCACCGGCAATAGCAAGACAAGGCTACAGAGCAAGAGGACGAACAGCCGACCATGGCCTGCTGACCCCCAACATTTGCCCCTGGCTGCCCGCGCGGTTGCGTTATAGATTCTGTGCATATCGACTCCTCATGGCTAACCGTGGGGCTGGGCAAAGACCGGCCCCACGGATGGGCAGTGGGCTAGTGAACATTGAGCGTAAAGGTGGCAATCTCGCCCAATACACCGGCGCTATCGGTGGCCTGCACACTGATCGTGCGCTCGCCAGCGCCACCGGTTGTTTTGAAACGCACTTCGTTGAGCGATGTGATAAAATCCGCCACCGGTGCTGGGCTGGCCGCATTCAGGATAATGCCGCCGGGGATATTGACGCTGCCCACGGTCGTCGGCGAACAAGCGCAGGTGAAGGAATCACCGCTCTGTAGGCCCCCTGTAATGGAGACTTGTACCTGCTGGAGGCTGGTGAAAGGGCTGCTAATGATAAAATACTTGCCCAGATATTGGGGCTGGTTGTTCTTCAATGCCGAAAAAGGATAGCGCTTGATGTTGGCTAAATCGGAGACATCAAGTACCGAATAGATCGTTCCATCGACATGCCATTCGATGAGTGCTTTCTGGCGATCGGGCGATAGGAGCATGCTATCCTCATCGGTTCCAAAAGTCCAACTGCCACCAGTCGGCGCGTTGTGGAAGCTGAGGTAACTCGCATCAAGGCGCATGCCTGGCGGCACGACAAGGCTCTGTATGGTGGTAAATTGGCCGCCAGCCGGATTATAGGTTGTCAGCAACGCATCCGTCTCTTGCGCAAAAAAAGGAGAACCATCGGTAAAAACACCAACCGGCATGAATCTAGTAATGGACCCCGGTGTATCACCGATATAGAGCAGCTTACCATCGATAACGCCCCCCACAGATTCGGCTTTATGGTTGAACCATGGCTGCTGTACCGTCCCTATAGCCGTCTCGATGGTTGGCGTAATGGTGGTAGTGCCAGCTACAAATGTTAAGATAGCCGGGGGACACGTCAAGGCACCACCGCCACAAGGATCGCCAGTAATGGGGGGCTCAGCACTATCGCCTCGTATGAGAAAGAAGGTATCTCCCTGGCCTCGCACCAGGCTAGGGTGAAGGCCCGCGTAGTTACTGACATTCGCGTAAAAGTTACTCGTCGGGCTATCCGCTATTTGCGACAAACTCCCCAGTAAATTGCCGTCAAAGTCATACGCGCGGTAAGTTAGGGCAGATGAACCAGAAGATGGCGGCGGCATTACGACAATAAAGCCAAAGGTCGAGGGGGCTGCTGTATAGCCCCCTGCAGCTGACCCCGGTACAGAAAGCGTTCGGACTGACGTGCCATCGGGTGCAAAAACCTCAATCGTAAGATTATAAGAACCAGAACCAGACGCCCAGTAATTTCTGGTGATCAGAAAGTTACCGTTGTCAAGCCCCGCTACCCTTACATCCCCATTGCCTTGGCCTGCTACTGGTACGCGTAGAGTCCTTGGCACAACCACCGCGCCCTGCGGATCCACCACGGTATAGCCTATACAACTTTGTGTAGAGCTGATTGGGCAGAGGACCCCGAGAGACCAAGCACTATTAGTCTCATTCCAGCCCTGAGCAGACAGTACCAAATTACCATTAGGGAGGGCCGTAAGTTGTGGGTCAGTTGCATACCCACGGAATTCGGTTACTTCAAATGAGCGGACGAAGCCAAAGTTGACATCAAAGATCTCAACTATATAGAGCGTCTTGTCTGTGGTGCCACAAAGGGCAACGGTACAAGATACGATGGACAAGACGGCAAAGGTGTTATTATCGATCCAGGCTGACTGACTATGGTATGGGGTCGCGGTTAGGCTCCCAAAGTACATAGCATTATCGACAGCGAAGACTTGGGTCGTGGTCGCGTCAATCTCAACTGGGTCAACCACGGTACTACTACCGCCCACGGCACAATCCCACGCGCTGCCATCCCACACTTGGATACATTTATCGGTGGTGTTATAGATAGTCAACCCTTCGGCGGGGCTGGCAATCGCATCGCGCTGGGCGGTGGTCAGCCGGGGCAGCAGCGCGCCTTGGGTAGTTGAGACAATATCGACCGCGGCCGACGGGTCGGGGGTATTGGTACCAATGCCCATCTGTGCACTGGCGGGCAACACCAGAACAAGCAGCAGAACCAGGGCAAGCAAGAGATAAGAGAATTTCTGTTTCATCATGATTGTTCCTTTTTTGAAACATATAGGTTTGTTTCTACCCTGAAAGGTACGGGGGAAGCCCCCAGGCAGTTTGCCCTGCGCAGGAGTCCACGTTGGCACTTCAGGATGGGTCGTTACGGTGTGGTCGCCGATTGCCAAGCGGTGCCATCATAGACTTGCAGCACCTTGGTCGTCGTGTTATAGAGCAGCAGCCCTGTAGCAGGGGCGCTAATGCCATCCCGTTGCCCCGTCGTTAGGCGGGGGAAAAGGACCCCCCGGTTCGTAAAGTCAATATCCACAATTGCCGAAGCATGGGGTGTATCCGTACCAATGCCCACCCCAGCGGTCTGGGCATGACCAACCGTATAATCAGCCAGGCGTAGCGCTGGGATCAAGATGGCCAACGCCAACCCCATAATCAGCAAACGTCTGCCAATGTTGTGCATTTGCTTACTCCTTGTTTCACTCGAATAATTTCTGAGACCTGACAGGTTTGGTAAACCTGTTAGGTCTAGCCGTATCACCAACTTTGAAACCTGACAGGTCTCGTAGACCTGTCAGGTTTGGTCGCAGTTAGGTCTAGCCGTATCACCAACTTCGTGAAACCTGACAGGTCTCGTAGACCTGTCAGGTTTGGTCGTCAATCCACATCATCGGGTGTTAATAATTCGATGGCATGGTTGCCAACAGTCTGTTCGTGGGTGGCGAGAAAGCCGCTGCGCTGCGAGAACCAGGTCAACACTTCGTCGCGATGGAGCAACGTCTTCTGGAGCGACAGGAGTGTTGGGTAGGAAGAATACGGCCATCTACGAAAGTCCTCGACCAACCCATGTTTTTGTGGATTTTGATGAATATAGACGACCAGCTGCCGAAAATACCGATCAGATGTCACCACAATTCGGCCAAAGGGCCGTTGAAAGAGAGCGCCTACACGGCCATACGCCTTGTTGATTGCCTTGGTGTAGGCGTTGAATAAATTGGAAAAAGCCTGGCTAGGCTCACGGTCAGCGGCGAAACCTGACAGGTCTGACAGACCTGTCAGGTTTGGATTACACTCCGCTTCCCGTTCCGCTGTTGTCTTGATACGCACCAGAAAATGAAAGTGATTGCGCAATAGACAGTACGCGTAGGTATCGGCTACCGGGAGAATATGTTTGGCATAGAGTTCGAGAAAATACCGAAAATTGCGCTCTTCGCGAAAAATATTTTCACGATTGTTGCCTCGGTTATAGATGTGATAATAGGTACCACCAACCAACAACGCCGACATTTTCTTACCTACCTCTAAACCTGTCAGGTCTACTCGCGTCACCAACCCCGTGTGCTACCGAAACCTGACAGGTTTTGTAAACCTGGCAGGTTTGCTCGCGTCACCAACCCCCATGTGCTACCGAAACCTGACAGGTTTTGTAAACCTGACAGGTTTGCTCGCGTCACCAACACCCGTGTGTGACCGAAACCTGACAGGTTTTGTAAACCTGACAGGTTTGCTCGCGTTACCAACACCCGTGTGTGACCGAAACCTGACAGG
The DNA here is from genome assembly GCA_019637645.1 of Caldilineaceae bacterium. Next base: position 32,403 of record JAHBVH010000015.1, on the reverse strand, counting down.
TTTTGTAAACCTGGCAGGTTTGCTCGCGTTACCAACTTTGTGGAACCTGACAGGTTTTGTAAACCTGTCAGGTTTGCTCGCGTTACCAACTTTGGTGCGACTGGGCCGGTCTTCGCTACGGATTGACCGTGACTGCGATCGTCGCTGTCGTGGAAGCAGCGCTGGCAAGGCTGGCCCACGTACAGGTGACCACGCCTGCGGCGTGGCTACAGCTGCCCCCATTCATCGCGCTAGCGCTGACAAAGGTAAGACCCGCCGGTAGCGTATCGACCGCTTCCACATTGGTGGCGGCCGTGCCGCCGTTGTTGGTCACGGTGAGCATATATTCAACTGTGTCCCCGGGCACGGCGGTATTCGTGCTAGCCGTCTTGGTCACGGCCAAGTTGGTGGTGGCACTGTCCGCCACGGTGAGCGCCGCAATCGAGTCGTTGTCCGGATAGACGTTGGGTTGCCACTCAGTGGCGTTGACATAGGCGGTGTTGGTGATCACCACCCCCGCCGTGGGTGGGGTCGCAAAAGTGGCGTTGAAAGTGGCCACCGCCCCCGGCGCTAAGGCACTGCTCAACGTACAGACATGCGTCGTGGTGTTGCAGCTCCCGGCCGGGCTGCTAGTGAAGGCGGTCATCGTGCCCAGCCCTGGCCCCGGCACATTGGTGACGGCGACATTGGTCATGCTCATCGTGCCGGTATTGGTCACCACGATGCTGTACGAGACCGGCTGCCCCGCCACCGGTGGATAGGGTACGGGGTTGCTCTTGTTGGCCTGCAAGGGAGTGGAGACCAAGGCCCCATCGCTGATGTCGGAGAGTTTCATAGGTACATGCAAATTACGATCTTTCCCCCAACACCAGATGTCACCGCTACGTCCAAGCGCACAACGAGAGTCAACCCCTCCATCAATCTCAAGCCCATCAGTCAACATGAGCACGTCCTGGGGCTGAATCGCATAGCCCTCCCAGCCGATGCCAAGGTATCCTGAAGCGCCACTGCCCCAGCATTTCGCATGACCAGTAGCCAAGATAGCGCAGGCAGCACTCGTCCCCATGCTCACATCAACAACGCCATTGCTCAAGCCGAGAACATCCGTCGGCACACTCCGGTTGGTCTGTGTCCCATCGCCAACCTGCCCTTGCAAACCGTAACCCCAACACTTGACCCCACCATTGACCACCGCGCAGGTGGCTAAAGCGCCAACAGCAATTGCGGTGACACCACTGTCCAAGCCTATTACATCCACCGGTGTCGACCGATTGGTGGTCGTACCATCACCGAGCTGACCAAATGTGTTGTCGCCCCAGCATTTGGCTGCACCGCTGGTGGTGATCACACAGGTAGCCACATCCACCGTGGAGATCACAGCAACACCACTGGTCAACCCTGGTACATCCATCGGTGTAGGTTGATTAACACCCCAACACTTGGCACCACCACTAGTTGTAACGACGCAGACTTTTCCATTGCTAGCATCGATATTGGCAACACCACTACTCAATCCGTTCACATACTGGAAGGTCGCACGGCCAGTTGTCGTCCCATCACCGAGTTGGCCGAAGCCGTTACGGCCTGTGCATTTGACGCCGCCACCGTTGTCGAGGATGCAAGTGAGATCATAACCAACTGCCACCGCTTTGATGCCGCTTACGCCTGGAATCACCCGCGGCGTATAATATCCATACGCTAGACTAGGGTCGCCAAACCCCCCGTACTCATTATTACCCCAGCAGACCAGCCCGCCGCTGCTGGTAACTACACAGCCGTGATTGCGATCTACGGAAACCGTCGTGCCCGCGCTGGGCGCGCGGATAGCATAGACGGGGTTGGTGGGCAGTACTAGGGCGCCAAGCAACAGGGCCAGCGCCAGCAGCCCACGCGTCCACCAGCGGCGGCGGTTAGGGTTCTGTGGTTGTGTTTGTTTGTTTGTTTTGTTTTCCATTGATCTATTCCTTGTTTGCTAAAAACGCTCTCGTTGGCAAGGTAAACCTGACAGGTTCGGTAAACCTGTCAGGTTTGGCCGCGTGACCAACTTTTGCATAAAGAGACTCCATGTTCAATAAAATCGGCTCGGATGATGGCCCAGGGTTAGATCGGCGGCGTTGCTGTGGCTCCAACCGTTAAGGGTCTGGCAGATCGCCAAGATCACACCGAGAGATTGCCGGTATCAGTTGCAGAATGAATGGGATACATGAAATGTAATTCGTGCCCGCCGTGCTCGTTGTTGGTGATGCTCGACGCGAACATTCCGTCGGCATGGCGGTTGGCATGGTTACCCAATCGCGGTCAGCCCACCACGTCCATGGCAAGATCACCTTTGTTCCTTGTCAGACAAGGTTGTAGCAAACGACCAGCACGGCACAAGTAGGCCCGCAAGCCAGTGCGATAATACTAGTCAGATCTTCATGAGCCCATCGTGCAAGGAATACCGAAAACTTTGACAACGCACGGATTGAACGGAGCAGAAGAAAGAAGGTTTGGTGGTGAGAGGAGAACGAGTCGGTTGTGGTTCAACCGTCCCAGGTTTGTGCGCGTGGGTTGCCACGCGTTGCCGTCCGATAATCTCTGCCACCATCGCGAGTTGGTTGGCGCCAACAAGTGCTTTGGCCTTCACATACTAGGAAAACAAGCATGTATTTCTTAAGCTATTCTTAATTATACAAGAATGCCCTCGCTTTTACCATAGGTCTTTGGTACTATTTTGCGCTGTTTCTCCCCAGAATTCAGCCAGGCGTGTAAGGCGAGCTTGGTTTCCCTCTGGCCTTCCGCAACGCGTTGCAGCCCAACCCGGGTGTAGTCAGATTAAAAAATCGTAGGTTCTTCTGCCATATTGACTAACTAGACCATGCCTACAACGGCTATCACCTTCCGCTAGAATCACTCATGCAATGCCAATAAAGCCTAGGGCACCTATCCTGGACGAGACAGGTACGCCTAGGCGGGCTTTTACTCCGGTAGTAGAGACGTGAAAGGCTATCCTCTTATTTGTCCAGGTAGGGTCTCATAACAGCTTAGAAGTGCGCTTATTGGAACCTGGTAGACAAAGAAGTGAGGTAGGAGACGAGGGGAAGAGATCGCTATGACGGCGTAGGTAGTTGATGAATATGATGAGCGCTGACGGGCTTCGAAAACCCATCAGCGCTTGCCCAACTCCATAACGCCGACCTGATTGACTGGCAGGGAGGCAGGAGCGAATAGTGTTGCGAACCAGACTACCACCATAATCCGGCAGCCGTCAGGACACGGCGCACCGTATTGGGGCTTAGGTTATTCCGTTCGGGATATTGCTCAGCTAGGGTGCGGGCAATTTGCCATTTACCCCAGGTGGGGTGCGTCTGCTTCAGCCGGACAATTTCCTCGGCAATGGAATCGGGCAGGCGGTTAATGGGTGGGAGCGCCTGGCGCACTTCGCCTAAGCCATCATAGCCATATTCGACAAAGCGATCCTTCCAGTAATAAAAAGTAGAGCGACTGACAGCGGCGACCGAACAAGCATGGTCAATATCGCCTGTTGCTTCCCAAGTCTGGAAGAGATTCGTTCGTTGCTGAACCGTTGTTTTGGGGTAATTGATACGCTTTCTCATTGTTCTTTTGCTCCTAATCTATTCAAACAGACTATGCAAACAGACTATGCAAACAGACTATGCAGACAGACTATGTAGATAGACTTTGCAGATAGACTTTGCAGACAGTTACCTATCATGAAAGGAGAAGACTAGTGGGGCAAGCAAGCTGTCGGCGAGGTCATAAGCCTCGGGTGCTATTCCGGCTTCTTGCACATCGGCAGTGGTCGATGCTTTACTCACAATTCGTCCTCCACCGCATGTTATCAGTAAATTCCTACAAATTAACAAGATATATTCTTACACATTAAATTCTATTTGTCATTAGGACAATGGTACTATTTTATGTAAATAAAAGCGTAAGTATACCGATTAGGATTAATAGGCTATTTACAAAGCTTCCCATAGCTAGCCCAAGCCCAGCAAGGCGGTTGATTAGCGGCTTTGACGCTCAGCCTGCTTATCCTTCATTCCAACTGCTCTTGAAAACGCGACTAGCGCATGAAGGACGGCGCGTCCTTGGTGTGGACGGCTGTGGTTGGTTCAGCCAGCAGCGTTTGAAGGCAAGCCAAAATTTCTTGTGGTTTTGAAGCCTTGGGCAAATAGGCATTCGCGCCCAGTTGGTGGACATAACGAGCAACCGTTGTATCTTTGACGCTGCTCAAAAAGACCACCGGCGTGGCGCAGCGTTTCCGAATTTCGGTGCAGGTGCGCAGGCCATCCATGACAGGCATCATCACATCGAGTAGCACAAGATCGACGGCGGTTGTTTCTAATATCGCCAAAGCCGCCATCCCATGTTCGGCAGTCAAGACGTTGTAATCGGCGCTGCTTAATAATTGCTCTACTAAGGTACGGATAATTTCGCTATCATCAACCAACAAAATGGTAGGATGAGCTACGGTTTTCTCCTGTGTAGGCAGGCGAGGGGCGACCGCTTGTACCGACGTCGTTGGTGGCATCACAACAGCCAGCGTTTCACATTCATTGGTGATTGCAACCATCATTCCCTCCTCATGGGTAGCTTGGTAAAGAGCTTGGCAGAGATAACTTGGTAGAGATAACTTGGTAGAGATAACTTGGTAGAGACAGCTTGACCGTTTTAGGATACTTACAGTAAGCTACGCTGTACATCGCTCATGGATATCAGCGATATCGGCAGCGCTTCATAACAATATTTCAGCAATTTGCTAACACTGTTATGACGGGCGGCAGCCGCAAAAGCGCCGCAAAGACGTCGCTCAAACGTCTCTTTCCTTGGACCGTCCATGAAATGAGTATTTTTGCATAGATTATTTGTCCGGTAGAAGTGATGCAGTTGGTTGGCATTAAATTCAAGAGTAAACCAAGTTCACTTTTTGCTGGCTTACCTAGGTACACGCTAGAATTAATAGAGCTTACATCTGCATTGCACATTGTGATAGGAATTGCTACTTGACAGGAGACCAGCAGCTACCCAGTCAATATCGCCAGAACGGGTGAGCGGTTGAGTTGGGGAATCTGACGGCGAATACCTACCAACAGAAACCCAAGCTAGCCTATCGCGACAATATCATCGCACTCGCATCCTCAGTAATCTGCCTAGTTGCCACTCCTCCGTTCCTGCGTTTGTCGTCACGACGCAAGGAGACAGCGACTCGATTGGGGAGAAACAATGCCAAACCAATTACAATTTACCTTGCTGGGTAGGGTAGAAATCCGCTACGACGACCAAATTCTCCTCTTCGAAACCAGCAAAAGCCAAGCCTTGCTCATTTATCTAGCGCTCAACCGAGGCTGGTGGGCACGTGATCTATTGGCAGAGCTGCTGTGGCCAGATATGGCCAATGCGCAAGCGCGCAAAAATCTGCGCGATGGCCTTTTGCAAGCCCGCGCCGCCGTGGGTGATTGGGTGATCGCCGACGCCCAACGCATTCGGTTTGCCCATGAACGGGTCTATGCGATTGACGTTCTCCAATTTACCGAGGCAGTAGCACAAGGGCGGCGCGAAGCAGATTGGCATCAAGTCCAAGCAGCCCTCCAGCTCTACCAAGGAGATTTTTTACAGGGATTTCATGTCCGGAAAGCGGCTCCGTTCGAAGAGTGGGTCACCCAAAAACGCGAGGAACTTTACACCCAACAGATCGATGCGCTGGAATGGCTGGCCGAGCAACAGCTTTTGCAACACGACTACCACGCTGGACTAAACACCAATCGACGTTTGATCAAATTGGAACCGTGGCGCGAAAGTGGTCATCGGCGCCACATGCAGCTCTTGGCGCTCCATGGTCGCATTGGCGAAGCCTTGGCCCATTACAGCCTTTGTCAGCGTCTCCTGCTGGAAGAATTAGGCATAGAGCCTTCCGCTGAAACAACGACGCTTTATGAACAGATTCGTAGCGGTGCATTTCTTCCCCTCAATGAACGCAACAGCCAGGAACCGGCGGCTACACCACCAACCGCACCGGCCATGGCGACGGAAACAAGTGGCGGCGCAGCTTCCGTCGAGGTGGTCGCTCCACCCCAGCCACCGGTAGGGGTGACCACGCCCTTTGCCCACAATTTGCCACGCCAGTTGACGCCCCTGATCGGACGGCAGGAAGAAATTGCCGCGATCCGGGCGAAATTGCTCGATCCCTATTATCCGCTCGTTACACTTAGTGGGGAAGGTGGGATTGGGAAAACAAGGCTGGCCATCGCGGTGGCAGAGACCCTTCATAACCAATTTAACGATGGCGTATGGTTTATTTCCTTGGCCGATATGACGCCTTCCGCCAATCTATCCGAGCAACTTGCTGTGGCGATCGGCAAAGCACTTCGCTGTACCTTTGCTGGCCCCGATACGCTCGTCAATCAATTACTAACGCAACTACGGCCAAAACAGCTTCTGCTTATTTTCGATAATTTTGAACATGTTCTGGCAGGGGCCGATCTGGTTCTCACCCTCTTGCAAACGGTACATGGGGCCAAAGTGCTGGCGACCTCGCGCCACCGCCTTGGCTTCCTGGCCGAATATGTAGTTCCCCTTAGCGGGTTGCCCATGCCTGATGCCACAATGATCGAACAATTGCGGAAAGGCTTGGTGCGTTGGGAGGATGTCTTGGCCTATCCAAGTGTGGCCCTCTTTATCGAACGCGCCAATCGCTTCTATACGCCCCTTGACCTTACCTTGGATGATCGGATTGCCGTTTTGCAGATCATTCAGCTAGTTGTGGGCTTGCCTTTGGGTTTAGAGTTAGCAGCAGCTCAGCTTCGCCAGCTCAGCTGTACGCAGGTCGCGGCCAGGCTTCGCCACAACTGTGCCGTCCTCGCAACGACCCTACCCGATTTGCCGCCACGCCAACGGAGCATGCAAGCAACGATCACCTATTCGTGGCAGTTACTCACTAGTCAAGAAGCGGCAGTTTTGGCCCAGTGTGCGGTTTTTAATGGGGGCTTTACGGCTCCGGCAGCCCAAGCGGTAGCCGATGCCAAGCCAGAAATCTTGATCAGCCTGCAAGACCATTCACTGCTTTCCCAGACGCTGGAAGGGCGTTTTGAACTCCATGAATTCGTTCGGCAATATGCCCTAGAGCAGCTTGAAACCGATCGCGAAAAGGCAAACGCCGTGCGCGATCGCCATTGTGCCTACTTTGCGATTTTCCTAGCTTGGCTCGAACAGAGTCAGAATCGCGATCAAGCGGCCCAACTGACCATCCGCGCCGATCTCAAAAATGTGCGGACCGCGTGGCTTTGGTCCGTTGCCCAAGGCAAAGTGTTTGAAATGAACCGTTCGCTCAAAAGCCTCGCCCGTTTTTACTACCTAGCTGGCTTTTTAAGCGAGGCAACCAGTATGCTGCATCCAGCCATTGCCAGTGTGCGTGCCTTGATCGCCAAGCAAGAACAACCACGCGCCGATCAACAGCGGTTGCTCGCGCGGTTGCTCCTGGAAACTGCTTTTTTCGACGCTATTTTAGAGCAGCGCGCAACTGCCGAGGCAGCGATTGCCGAAGCCATTGGGTTGGCACAAGCGTTGGCAGATCCATCGCTAGAAGCCTTAGGACATGTCCGGCTGGGTGATCTCGCTTGGAGTCGCGCCGACTATCCACAGCATCGAGCCGCCTATACACACAGCCTCGCCCTGACACGGCAGCATGCTTTGCTTTCGTTGGAGGCCCACTGTCTCTCGAATTTGGGGATGAGCTATGATGAGGATGGTAGATATGCCGATGCGATTGCCCATTATGAAGCGGCGCTAGCCATTGCCCGCGCCCTAGGCAATCGTCAGCAGGAAAGTATTGTCTATTACAACCTAAGCGTTAGCCATAAGATGCTAGGGAGTTTTGGTCAGACGGTCTATTATTACCAACAAGCTTTACAATTGGCTCAGGCGCTGAGCGATCAAGAAGGAATCGGCTTTGCCTATTTCAACCAAGGCAGCACCTTATCCATGTTGGGTGAACTAACACAGGCAGAGGCAACCCTTGAACAAGCGCTGACCCTCTTTCGGCAGATGAAGGTTGCGCGGCTTGAAGCCAAGACCTTATTGGAGTTTGGCCGCTTATATGAACAGATGGGAGACTATAAGCGAGCACTCACCTATGGTGAGCAGGCACTCGTTCTTGCCGAAACAGGTCATTACCAGGCCACACGGGCGGAAACCTTACTCTTTATCGGCCATCTTCGATTGACAGAAAGAGCCTTTGCCCCCGCGGTGAAAGCATTCGAACAGGCTGGCCAGTTATGGGAGACCATTGGTCAACCTGGCGGCCAATTATCAGCCCGCGCGGGTTGGGTCCAAGCCCAGCTACAACAGGGGCATCTTCCCGCTGCTCAAGCCGAAGTCGAGCAGATTCTAGCCGTGTTAGATGACATACGCTTTAGTACGGGGCAGCGCCCAGATCGTATCTTCTGGATCTGCTACCAAGTTTTGACAGCTACTAATGATCAGCGCGCAGCTTCACTTTTCCAACGTGGTTATGAGTTGATCCAAGCCCAAGCTGCGACGCTTTCATCACCAACCCTACGTCAATCCTTTTTATATAATGTTCCTGCCCACCGTGATTTTCTGGCTATCCAGCGATGAGCACAAGCGCTGCCTACTTTTCGTAAATCTCCTTTCAGGCTTAATTTCTTCGGTTACTGACCTTGCCCACCCCGGTGATCATCGCGATGGCAACAAATTGTGGAAACGTTGTGAGAAGTATTGATCTGTTTCATAATGACCTCTTTGCAAAGAATAGAAAACGATGAAGGTGGGAGAGGAGCGAATCAACATCGTAAGCAGACTCTTACACAACAAAGAGAAGAATGGGCAACTATCTCGCTACAGTATGCTTGCGGTGATATACAAGCTAGGTAGGAGCATGTGCGCAGCTCTCAGGGAAAACGCTGCTCTCTACCAACAATTATGTAAGGGAGCCGCTGAAAAAACGCCGCAAGGGCGTCGTTTCCTAAGCATTACATTACAGGATCGGCGATCTTGCGTAGGCAAGCCACCGACGATCGATCGTCTTTCCATAGTTATTGTTAGCGGGAAAGGATCAGCGTATTCGACGGCTACATGAATGTGCGACAAGCGGTAGAAAGAGAAAAATGAGGCAAACCTGACCCGCATACGAATAAGGCCTAAAGTGATAGGCGACTTGCCTATCACTTTAGGCCTTAACGATGAAATGAGCAGGTAATCTATGCAATGGCTATGGCGCCTAGGCAACAGGACGACCTTTATACCAACGGGAAATCAAGAAACTCAGCACAAAGAGGCAAAGAGCCAGGATAACCATATTACGATCCAGTAAGAGGGGCTGCCCGTTGGCCAGTTGGCTTATATCAAGCGCTGCCCCAAAAGAGACAAAAGCTAATGTACTTGGCAAGCTCCCAATGGCTGTTCCGAAGAGAAAAGCACGCCAATCGACGGCGGTAAGACCAGCTACATAATTAACGAAATCAAAAGGAAGCAACAATAGACGCATGGAGAGGACCGCAAGAAAGCCATTCTGGCGTACCTGTTTAACATAGTGGTGAATACGCGGCGCGGTGACGCGGGGATTGTCGACAATGAGTCCATAGCCGAAAAAACGCCCAATGCCGAAGCTAATGGATGCCGAGCAGATCACACCGATGACGGTGTAGCCAAGCGCCAAGAAGAGATGGGAAGGCGAGCCAGCACCAAAGATCGCGCCACCCATAATGCACAGAACCCCGACCGAAAAAAAGAGGAAAGGACGAACGAAGAAACTGAGTAGATAGAGCAACGGACCGTAAGGAGTATCAAACAACGCCAATATCTGTTGCAGCGAACGGTCGAGCGTGAGACCATGGGTACGATAGTAGATGGCATAGCTGCCAACGAGCAGGACCCAAATGCCAACCGCGATCAACTTTGGGCTAGCAAAACCTATTCGGCGCGGCGGTGTTTGATACTCAGTAGCCATTACGCAGGTTTACCACCGACCTCAAGGCCAGCAAGGTGTTCGAGCGCCTTCACCAAGGCATGATTCCCTTCGTGGCCGAGCTGATTTTCCAACGTCCGATAGAAATTAAAGATCAGGCTCGTGCCAGGCAAGGGCACGCCAAGTTGATCGGCAGCTTCGAGGACAAGCCGTAGATCCTTTTGCTGCAACGAGATCATAAAACCAGGCCGCCAATCGCGCTGGATAATTTGTGGAGCACGGTTGGTAAACATCCAACTCCCCGCCGCGCCTTGGCTGATCGCATCATAGGTCTTTTGGAGATCAACACCACCCGCTTGAGCCAAGAGAAGCGCTTCACACATCGCCAAACAGTTACCAACGACCAATACCTGGTTGACTAACTTGACGGTCTGCCCAGCCCCAATGCTGCCCACATGGGTAATCGTTTTCCCCATGGCCTGAAAGATCGGCTTGGCGCGTTCAAAATCTTCGGCAGCACCGCCGACCATAATGCTCAGTGTGCCTTTGGCTGCGCCTTCGCTGCCCCCGCTAACCGGCGCATCGAGCATCTGCACCCCTTTGGCCGCAAGTTTCGCAGCAATCTCTTGGGTGGCTTGGGGGCTAATCGTGCTACAATCAATGACCAACGCCCCGGCCTTGACACCATGCACAATGCCATTTTCACCGAGAACAACCGCCTCTACATCAGGCGTGTCACTGACACAGATGACAATAATATCGCTAGCAGCAGCCACCTCCGCCGGGGTAGCACAGGCCGTCGCGCCCTCAGCGGCTAGGGCCTCGGCCTTGCTCGCCGTGCGGTTCCAGACCGAAAGGGTAAACCCAGCTTTCAACAAATTGCGTGCCATCCCTTGGCCCATAATACCAAGCCCAATATAGCCAACGCGTTCACTCATGGCTGTTCCTCCCTGGAGTTGCCTTGTATCATTACCGGCTCTAGACCCAACCTGGCAATGATGGGATCAAGATTGAGGCTCACCTGGCCACACGCTTTGCTAGGCACAGCCAATCAAAGGCATGCTTCTGTCGTATGCCGATACGTGTGATCACCGATAAGCAAGAATCGTAGTAGCTCTCCCCTTATGATACGTTGAAGTGAAAAAATGTACAAACCAGAAATGAAGCAGGCTCACCGTTTATGGTGAGCCTGCACTGATTTTATCGTAGAGCAACGTTATCGAGAAGATAGGTGTGGTTTCTTACAACACCCTGTAGCGAGCCGCTACTATTGCAGCAAGGCTGCCAAGGCTGCCGTTGTTTCGTCATCCTCTTCTAATTCAACATCCTTATGCTCAACGACATCAAAGACAAAGTCTTTGGTCACCTTGCCATCTTCGTTGGTGACATCGCGATAATCAACCAAGATGGTATCACCAGCCACAAAACGATTCGACAAGAGCTGCTCGCTCAATGGATCCTGAATGCGGTTTTGGATGACTCTGCGCAAGGGCCGCGCCCCATAGTCAGGATCAAAGCCAGCTTCGGCAATCGCCATGCGTGCGGCCTCGTTGATCTCCAGCGTGACTTCTTGTTCAGAGAGTTGCAAGCGCAAGGGTCGCAGTTGTAGCTCGACAATCTGGGCAATCTCGTTGCGAGAAAGACTCCGATAGACCATCACGCCATCAAGACGGTTGATGAATTCGGGACGGAAGGTCTTCTTCAACGCATCCATCACCTTGGCCTTCATCGACTCGTATTCTTGTTCGCGGTTTTCGTCATCTTCCTTCGTCATGGCAAAACCCAACCGATTGGCGCCTTGGATCAGCTTGGCCCCAATGTTGCTGGTCATCAGAATCAATGCGTTGCGGAAGTCAACTCGCCGACCTTTGGCATCGCTCAGATAACCATCTTCCATGATCTGTAACAAGATGTTAAAGGCTTCAGGATGGGCCTTTTCGATCTCATCTAACAAGACAACACAATAAGGGCGGCGGCGCACAGCTTCGGTGAGTTGACCACCCTCTTCGTAACCAATATAACCGGGAGGAGCACCGACCAAACGACTTACATTATGGCGCTCCATAAATTCGCTCATGTCCAACTTAATGAGCGCCTCTTCACTCCCAAAGAGGAATTCGGCCAAGGTCTTGGCGGTTTCCGACTTACCGACACCGGTAGGGCCAAGGAACATAAAGGTGCCAATGGGGCGTTTGGGGTCTTTCAACCCAGCCCGTGCCCGCCGGACGGCCCGGCTGATCGCCTTGATTGGCTCTTCCTGGCCAATAATGCGATGGCGCATCACCTTTTCCATCTCCAGCAAGCGTTCCCGCTCTTCACCAGCGATCCGGTTCACCGGTACGCCTGTCCACATTGCCACTACTTCAGCAATATCTTCTGGGGTTACTTTGGGCTGGTTGGCCGCTTCGTTCCACCCTTCGCGCAATTCATTGAGCCGCGCTTCCAGCTCAACTTCCCGGTAGCGCAGATCGATGGCATCATCAAAACGCTGGGTCTCTAGCGCTTCATCCTTCATCTTCTGCAATTTCTTGAGATTCATGAAGGTCTCACGCAGGTTGGCTGCATAGGGAGCTTTATACATGCGCACTCGGCTACCAGCTTCATCAATCAGATCAATCGCCTTGTCTGGCATAAAGCGATCAGGCACATAGCGCGCGGCCAAGTGGGCCGCCGAATGAATGGCATCTTCCGTAATGATCAGCTTATGATGCTCTTCATAGCGGGCCTTGACACCGCGCAGAATCTCCACCGTCTCTTCAATGGAGGGTTCGTTAACCATCACCGGTTGGAAACGGCGCTCCAAAGCGGCATCACTTTCAATGTATTTCCGATATTCATCCAAGGTGGTGGCACCGATCACCTGCAGCTCACCACGGCCTAACGCTGGCTTGAGAATATTGGCAGCATCGACACTGCTACCCGCGGCACCAGCACCGACGAGCATATGGACTTCATCAATAAAGAGAATCGCCTGCGAGGCAATGATTTCCTCGATGACTTTCTTCAATCTTTCTTCAAATTGACCGCGGTACATCGTACCAGCGACCAAGCTACCGACATCCAACATAAGGACACGCTTGTTCAACAGCGGTTCGGGCACATTGCCTTCAATGATCCGTTGGGCCAGCCCTTCGACAATGGCCGTCTTACCGACACCAGGCTCACCGATCAACGCTGGGTTATTCTTGTTGCGCCGGCTTAGGATCTGAATCACCCGCTCAATCTCGTTATGCCGCCCAATGACAGGGTCTAAACGGCCTTCTTCGGCAGCAGCCGTCAGGTCGTAGCCCAGCTGATCAACCAGGGGCGTCTTCGATTCCTTCTTCTGCTTCTCTTTGCTCTGTGCTTGATTTTGGAGCAGATTACGCGCGGTCTGTGTGCGCACTCGGTCGAGATTAATGCCCAAGCCGCGCAGTACATTGACAGCGATGCCTTCGCCTTCACGTACCAACCCTAACAAGAGATGCTCAGTCCCAATATAGTGGTGTCCCATGAGCCGGGCTTCATCGACGGCTAGCTCAATCACCCGCTTGGTCCGCGGGGCGAGAGTGGGTTTACCAAAGGGTGCTCTTTCACCTCTACCAACTGTGCGCTCTACGGCGCGAATAACTTGGCCGGGTTCAACGCCTAGTTCGCGCAATACCTTCACAGCAACGCCATTCTCTTCACGGACGAGTCCCAACAGTAGATGTTCGGTGCCGATATAATTATGATTCAGGCGTAATGCTTCCTCTTGCGCGAGTGTAAGTACACGCCGCGCCCGCTTTGTAAAACGATCAAGTTTATCTGACATATCTCTTCCTCAAAATCCTGTGAAGAATTCTACGCTCGCTGGTTGCCCATACTATACAAAAAAACAAAAGCAACTGCCGTAACTTGAGTTCCTCTTTCAAAATTTTGCTCATTGACCACCAAGGGGAAGCTGTTGCTGGATTGGAGGTAGAATCAGCCTACAGCTCTCCTGCCTAGCAATGACCAAAATTTTGCATCTGTTGAAGATCGCAGCTATGGGGTATTGCCTGCACAACGATTTTCAACCGGAGCTACTCGTAGAAACTAAGTCGGTGAGAGTGCAGAGGTCCATGCGCCTATTGTACCGACAATCCATCCGGTTTGTCAACCAGATAGCCAGGTTCGGGCAAACATCCATTGCAACTAGATGAGCAAAACGTTTAAAAGCAGAAGGTGTGAAAGGGGGCTCAGGCCTACTTTCCTTACTAGGCCACGTAACTATAATTCCTGGACTCAGTTTGCCGTTTCACATGCCCCAGCGCTGATATCGACCAGACCTACCAATCAACGTCCGTCATCACGCCCAATGTTCCCAAAGGGATGGTATAAAAAACGAGGATGCATAATGCATCCTCGTTTGAATTTTATCGCAGAAAAGCGGGAATCAACATGACAGTTTACTGACGCCTACCCCTCAGGCAACAGGCTGTAGCTCTTCACCGTTGGCTGTGATGAGGTCCCCCTTGGCTGCGCCGTTGGCCGCGCCATGGTCAGCGTCGCCATCATTGTTGCCATCACTGGGAGCAATCTGCCAGTCAAGCTCCACTTTTTCCTCGGGCGGCAGGGCCTGCTTCAGGCTCAGACCCATCCGGCGCTTATCGGTATCAATCCGAATAATGCGCAGATCGTATTCCTCGCCTTCCTTCACCACTTCACGTGGGTGGGTCACCCGTTGGTCAGAAAGTTCACTGATGTGAATGAGCCCTTCCACGCCATTTTCGTCCAAGCGAGCAAAGGCACCAAAGTTGACCAGCTTGGTAATCCGGCCACGAACAATCTGCCCGACTTCATAGTACTCGTTGATGATTTCCCACGGTTCTGGCATGAGACGGCGCATACTGAGCCCAATGCGCTTCCGATCCAGATCGACCGAGAGAATCTGCACCTTGACCTTATCGCCCACCGCCACGACTTCGCTGGGGTGATTGACACGGTTCCAACTGAGTTCACTCAAGTGGATCAACCCGTCGGCTCCGCCCAAGTCCACAAAGGCACCAAAGTCGGCAATATTGCTAATGACCCCTTCGTAGGAATCGCCTTCTTTGAGCGTCTCCAGCAGTTGTTCCTTCTGCTGACGGCGCCAATCGCGCATGGCTAATCGTTCGGAGAGAATCAGGCGATTCCGCTTGCGATCGACATCAATCACCTTCAGCTTCAGCGATTCGCCAACCAAGGTCGACCAGCGGTCGTCCCCTTCGGGTAACTCTTCTTCGCTTTCTGTGCTGGAGGAGAAATCAGAGGCAGTGCTGCTCATTTGACTCGCCGGCACAAAGCCACGTACATGCCCAAGACGGATGATGACGCCACCACGGTTGTAGGTTTCTACAATCCCGTCAAAAATGCTTTGGCTGTCCATCAATTCCTCAGCGCGTTCCCAATCTTTTTCGGCAAGCGCACGGCTTACGCTGAGCAACAGGTTGCCATCCTTGTCTTCCCGCATGATGTAGACAGGGATTTCGTCGCCAACCTGCAATGTTTGGATCTCGTCGAGAATGCGCTCGATTTCACGTCCGACAACCACACCCTCTGACTTGAAGCCAATATCAACTAACAACTCATGCGGGCGCTTGTCAACGATAATGCCATTGCGAATCTCACCAAATTGGGGCTCTTGTAAGGAGTTTTCAATCTCGCTGAGCAAGAGCGCCATCGGGTGCGGTTCATCCGACGATCCAAGCCATGAATTTTGCGTTGTCATCTGCATTGCCACATCCAATGCTTGACCATTTCCCTTCATGCAAAAAATTTCCTCCGAAATAAAATAATAATAGCCCTATAGCCGATGTGTTGACTCGTGTGTTGTCTGTTACGTGAAGTGACTCTTGGGGTAAGCGAGCGCTTTCAAAACGAATCTACACCACCACTACAGTGGCATAACGAAACCCGAGCGCGACTGATCTCCTGCTAGAAGAGATCTAGAACAGTTAGACTAATCCGCCAATGCAATAACTTCAACCTCGACCAAGCCTCCCAGCGGCAGAGCAGCGACCTGGATCGTGCTGCGCGCTGGCGGTTCATGCTGAAAGACCTCACCATAGATCGCATTGACCTTGGCAAAATCAGCCAGGTTCGCCAGAAAAAGGGTAACTTTCACCACTTTTTCGACCGAAGTACCGGCTTCAGCAAGGACAGCCTTTACATTCGCTAGGGCTTGGCGAGCTTGCGCTTCGACGCCGTCTTGTAATTTTCCACTTTGGGGGTCTAACCCTAATTGACCAGAGGCAAATACGAAACCACCTGCGCGAATTGCTTGGGAATAGGGTCCAATCGCCGCAGGTGCTTGTTGTGTTTGGATAACTTTGCGCTGTTGCACTCAATACCTCGTAAAGAAAGGATTATCTACCACACAAAAGAGGCTTAGCAAAGCTTTTGCGCAAGCAGATAGACCAATTGTAATTCATCTTTCACTATCATGCAAAAATTCAAAAGTGACTGATGAACATTATAAGAATTTGCTGAGAAATAGATTAGACGTTACCTATTTACACAAGGCTTGCCAGATTTTGCAAACCGGTTCAGCCGCGGTTATACCGACCAACGACAGAGTGCCTACAGCTAAGGTGTGGCCTAATTCGGCACGATTGGCAAGCTGCGCCGCATAATTTCATAATTTTCCAGTGCTTTGCCTGCGCCAAGCGCTACACAAGCAATGGGATTTTCAGCCACGTAACAAGGTACGCCCGTCTCCTGGGTCAGTAGTTGGGCAATATTCCGTAGCTGTGCCCCACCACCAGTCAGGACCATGCCGCGGTCGATAATGTCGGCGGCTAGCTCGGGTGGCGTTTTTTCCAACGTAGCGCGCACAGTACTCACCACGGCTTGTAACGGTTCGCTAATCGCTTCGGTCACTTCGCTGCTGCTGATTTGCATGATCTTTGGCAGCCCAGTCACTTGATCGCGGCCGCGCACTTCCATCTGTCGCTCATCTTCCATGGGGAGGGCGCTGCCAATGGCAATCTTAATATCTTCCGCGGTCTGCTCACCAATGAGCAGGTTATATTTTTTGCGTACATAGTTCACAATCGCTTCATCAAAGCGATTGCCCCCTACCCGCACACTACTCCACACAACAATGTCATACATCGAAACGACAGCGGCTTCGGTCGTCCCGCCCCCCATATCAACCACCATGTTCCCTGTCGGCGTGCCAATCGGTAGGCCAGCACCATAAGCTGCCGCCAGCGGTTCGGGAATTAAATAAGCAGCCCCAGCACCGGCTTGCATCGCAGCATCATGGACGGCGCGCTCTTCGACACTGGTTACGCCACGGGGTGTGCTGATCATGACTTTAGGCTTGAAGAAATTGCGAAAGAGCGGATTCGGGCTACCCACAATCGCTTGAATAAAATAGCGCAGCATCCCTTCGGTCACAACAAAGTCGGCAATGACACCATCCCGAATGGGGCGTGCTACTTCTAAACTTTCCGGCGTACGGCCCAACATGTCATAGGCTTCGTGCCCTACAGCGACCATGGTATTATCGCGCAACCGTATCGCAACAACCGAGGGCTCGTGCATAACGATCCCCCGTCCTTTCACATGGACCAGCACATTGACTGTGCCTAAATCAATACCGATGTGTTTTGCAAACATAGCAGACAACTCAATATGGAAAAGATATTGACAAGAAATTTCGCTTTACATCTATCCTAACCGTCTCTTGGCTAACTGTCTCTTGGCTACACTAGGCTACCAGAGCAATTAGTCGAGCTAGCTCCTGATGTTCAAGCGGTTCTTAGTTTACCTAGAATGGAGAGAGAACGCAACTGCGGCCAAACCGATGGGCCTCTCCAGCGTAGGTGGTAGGATAGATGTCAGGTATGATGGCAAAAAGCCGGGTCCCACAAGAGACCCGGCTTATACAGACGATATACCTGGCAACAGAAGAGGAAAGGCGACGCTGATTATTCGTTGCTTTCTTGAAAGTGCGGCGTAGAGCGATGGCGCCGATGTTGAGCAACTTTCAAGCGCAAGGTGTTGCGCCGCAACGCGGCGACAGCAGCTGGATCCTGTTTGGAACCGGCAGCCGCCAACGAAGCACGGGCGCGTTCCCGCGCGGCTTCCGCCCGTTGCAGATCAATTTCATCAGCCTGCTCAGCGGTGTCAGCCAAGATGGTTACCTTATCAGGACGCACCTCGACAACGCCACCACCAACGGCAATATGGCGAACGTCACTCTGTTTGTGCAGAATGATCTCCCCAATATCAAGTGTCGTCAACAGCGGCACATGACCACGCAAGATACCCATTTGCCCTTCAATGCCGGGCAATGTCACCATATCAACTTCCTCAGAAAGGAGGCGGCGTTCTGGAGTGACAATCTCAACCAAAATGCTCATGATGGTTTAGCCCTTATGCGCGCAACTGAGCAGCCTTCTCGACCGCTTCTTCAATGGTGCCCACCATGTAGAAAGCCGATTCCGGCAGATCATCATGGTTGCCGTCGAGAATTTCACGCACACCGCGCACGGTATCTTCGATCTTCACATATTTACCTGGCGTACCCGTGAACTGTTCGGCGACGTACATTGGCTGCGTCAAGAAACGCTGAATCTTACGCGCACGCGAAACCGTCAGTTTATCATCTTCGCTCAACTCTTCAACACCGAGAATGGCGATAATGTCCTGTAGATCACGATAGCGTTGCAGCGTTCCTTGCACCCGCCGGGCGACAAGATAGTGCTCTTCACCAACGATCAACGGATCCAAAATGCGGCTGGTTGAGCCGAGCGGATCGATAGCCGGGAAGAGGAACTGTTCAGCCATCCAGCGCACCAGCGTAATAGTCGCATCTAAGTGGGCAAAGGTGGTGGCCGGGGCCGGATCCGTATAGTCGTCAGCGGGCACGTATACAGCCTGCATCGACGTGATCGCGCCCTTCTTGGTCGAGGTAATACGCTCTTGCAAATCACCCATGTCCGTGCCAAGCGTTGGCGCGTAACCGACGGCGCTCGGCAGGCGGCCCAAGAGGGAAGAAACTTCCGAACCAGCTTGGACAAAGCGGAAAATGTTGTCAATAAAGAGCAACACATCACGGCCTTCATCGCGGAAGTATTCAGCCATGGTCACCCCAGTCAACCCCACGCGTAGGCGGGCACCGGGCGGCTCATTCATTTGGCCGAAGACCATCACGGTGGAACCGATAACGCCCGATTCCGTCATTTCCCGCAAGAGGTCGTTTCCTTCGCGGCTGCGCTCACCCACCCCGGCAAAGACGGAATAACCACTGTGGAATTCGGCAACGTTGTGAATCAACTCTTGCAAAATAACCGTTTTACCCGTACCTGCACCGCCGAAGATACCCGTCTTACCCCCACGCGTAAAGGGCGCAATCAGGTCAATCACTTTGACACCCGTTTCGAAGATCTCGGCTTGCGTGCTCTGATCATCGAAGGCCGGTGAGGGCCGATGGATCGGATAGTGAACTTCAGCATTCACCGGGCCTTTGCCATCAATCGGGTCACCGACCACATTGAATAGGCGACCAAGGGTAGCCGGACCAACAGGCACGCTAATGGGCTGCCCATCGGACGTACCCTGCATACCACGGCGCAAACCGTCAGTGCTGCCCATCGACACGGTGCGAACAACACCATTCCCAAGTTGTTGAGCGACTTCGAAAGTTTGCACGGTGCCGTCATCCATACTCACCTTGACAGCATCGTAAATTTCCGGCAGATGCCCGGCAGGAAAGGCAAAGTCTACAACTGGTCCGATCACGCTCTGTACTGTGCCGACAAGTTGTTCGGCCATGTGGACCTCCTGAAATACTGAATCGAAAATAATTAATCTTTAATAAGTAGCATCAATTCCACTTAAATCATTAATTATTTTCAATTGACAATTAATTATTTAACCGCTGCACTACCGCCGATAATATCCATCAATTCGGTCGTGATATTTTCTTGGCGGGCTTTGTTTAAAGTCAACGTTAACGTATCAATCAATTCGTTTGCGGCATCTGTTGCATTGCGCATGGCAACCATCCGCGCCGAATGCTCGCTTGCCAGCGACTCATAGAGAGCCTGCAAGATCTGCACTTCTGTAAACCCAAAGAGCACCTGGCCTAAGACAGCTTCCGGGCTTGGCTCAAAAATATATTCGGGAGCCATCGCACCCAATGAAACGGGGGCAGGCTCAACCGGCAACAATTTATGCGCAACCGGCTCTTGCTTGATGGTATTGACAAAGTCCGTGTAAACCACGTAAACCTCATCAAAGTAGCCTTGCATATAATCGTCTAACAGCACACGCGCAATGGGCGCAATGTCAAGTAAACGAGGGGCATCAGAAATTTTTGTAAATTCAGCCCGAATCACGGGATCATAGCGTACCAGCCAATCACGCCCTTTTTTACCGACCGAAATCACTTCTACTTCGGCCCCCGCTTGGCGCTTTTCGCGCATCAAGCTTGCCGCACGGCGAAGCACGTTTGCATTGAAACCACCAGCCAACCCACGATCAGCCGTGACCAACATAATGCCAACCCGCTTGATCACCGGGCGCGGTGTTACCATGGGATGCGACTCGCCGCCAGCGAGATGAGCAATATAGGAGAGCACATTGCGCGCCTGTTCCGCATAAGGACGCGTTGCCAGCACCTGCAGCTGTGCCTTGCGCATCTTTGCGGCGGAAACCGCCTCCATTGCTTTGGTTACCTGCGAAATATTCTTAACCGACTTAATCCGCCGGCGAATTTCACGTGTACTAGCCAAGAGAATACTCCTTTACAGGATGAAAGATGAAGGATGAAGGCGAAAAACTCATCCTTCATCCCCTATCCTTCGCCTAAGCTGGTGGCGACCAACTCTTGTTAAAATCCTCAAGGGCAAGGCGCAGGGAATTCGTGGTGTTATCATCCAACGCACCTGTACGCGTAATGGTTTGGCCAATTTCACCATGGTTGGCATCCATGTACGCGTGCATGTCAGCTTCCCACTGCTTTACATTGGCGACCGGCACCTTGTCCACAATCCCGTTGCCCGTCGCCCACAAGCTCATAATCTGGCGATGGAGCGGCACTGGCTGGAATTGAGGCTGCTTGAGAATTTCTTGAATGCGATAGCCACGGTCCAGTTGGCGCTGGGTCACAGCGTCCAGATCACTGCCAAACTGGGCAAAGGCTGCCAATTCGCGGAACTGGCTCAATTCCGATTTCAAGCGGCCAGCAACTTTCTTCATCGCTTTGCTCTGCGCCGAGCTACCGACGCGGCTCACCGAGATACCGACGTTAATCGCAGGGCGAATACCGCTATAGAAGAGGTCGCTTTCCAAGAAGATCTGACCGTCCGTAATCGAAATCACGTTGGTCGGAATATAGGCAGAAACGTCATTGGCTTGCGTTTCGATGACGGGCAACGCTGTAAGGCTACCGCCACCTTCTTCGCTGGAGAGTTTCGCCGCGCGTTCTAACAAGCGGCTGTGGAGATAGAAGACATCACCAGGATACGCTTCACGGCCCGGCGGGCGGCGCAGCAAGAGCGAAACCTGACGATAAGCTTGTGCGTGCTTGGAGAGATCGTCATAGACGATGAGGGCATGTTTGCCCTGCTCCATAAATTCCTCACCGATGGCACAACCCGCATAGGGGGCCAAGAACTGTAAAGCAGCCGGATCCGAAGCAGAAGCACTGACCACAATGGTATGTTCCATCGCGCCATACTTCTCCAATGTACCGACAACCTGTGCCACGGTCGAGCGCTTCTGACCGATAGCGACATAGATACAGATCAGATCCTTGCCTTTTTGATTGATAATCGTATCTAAGGCAATGGCGGTCTTCCCTGTCTGACGATCGCCAATGATCAACTCGCGTTGGCCGCGGCCAATCGGAATCATGGCGTCGATCGCCGTCACACCAGTCGCCACCGGCTCGTTCACCGGTTGACGCTTGATAACGCCGGGCGCAATGCGCTCAACGCTGCGATATTTGTCCGAAGCAATCGGGCCTTTACCGTCAATCGGCTGACCAACGGCGTTGATTACACGGCCAATCAGGGCATCGCCAACCGGGACCGAAACAATGCGTCCCGTACTGCGAACCAAGTCACCTTCCTCAATGCCGGTATAGTCACCCATAATGATGATACCGACATTTTCTGGTGTCAGGTTTTGAACCTGACCCAACACACCATTTTTAGGAAATTCTACCAATTCGCCAGCCATGGCCCCTTGCAAACCGGACGCCAAGGCAATGCCGTCGCCGATTTCAATGACTTCTCCTACGTCAATTTGAGTAGGCGCCAGCGTAAAATTGAGAATTTGCTGTCTCAGTAAAGCTGTGATTTCATCTGTACGCACAGCCATGGGCAATCCTCCTATGTAGGCAACAAGGCGTTCACTCACCTTGTATATCTGGCCTAGTTCTCTACCGTGCAGAGAGCCTGCACCTTTAGCGTTCGCTCATCAGACCGTGGGTGAGTCGTGGCAAGATCCCATAGACCAGCCACAGACTCCCAATGGCGCAGATAAGCGCTGGCGTTTTGACCTAAAGCGTGCGCTACGCTTAGCGCACGACGGCGCTAAGGGTTTCGCGCATGGTCTGCAATCGAGTCGCCACCGACGTATCAATCAAGCGATCACCGACGCGCACCCGTAACCCACCCATGAGTGCGGGATCGACAGCGAAGGCAAAACTCAGACCTTGGCCATAACGGGCGGCCAACGACTGGCGGAGTTGTGCTTGCTCTTCGCTAGAGAGAGCCATAGCGCTGGTGACCTCTGCTTTGATTGGCGCTGCGGTCCGCCCACTTGAGACTTGTTGCAAAGCAGGCCCCACCTGATCCACTAGTTGCAGGGACCCTTCTTGCACCATTAATTTGAGCGTATTGCGCAACTCAGACGGCGCATCAGCCGGAATCACCGATTCCAAAGCAGCGATCCGTTCGCCTAACTCAATCGTAGAGTTGCTCAGCCGCTCAGCAAGTTGCGGATTCTGTTGCAACGCAACCGAAACAGCCGACAGCGCACTCTGCCACCGTTCGAGCATGGCTCCTATGATCGCCTGCGCGTACTGGTTAGCGCTTGCACTGTTTGTGTTCATCAAGCCGCTCTCCCTTGCTGATCTAAGAACTCAGCAACAAATCGCTCTTGCTCGCTGCGGTTAGCTAATTCGCGCCCCAAGATTTGCTGCGTGGCCAGAATCGCCAGGTCAGCAATTTGCTTGTTGGCACCCGCCAAAGCAGACTCGGCTTGGGCCAGGGCATCAGCCTGAGCCTTGCGGCGAATTTCGGTCGCTTCTTGTTCAGCGCGAGCACGAATTTCTTGGGCAATCTTTTCCGCATCGCGCGTGGCTTGCGCACGGACTTCTTGCGCTTCGCGCCGCGCTTCCTCTAGTACCTTCGTTTTATCATGCTCGGCTTCCCGGGCCGCAGCACTGGCGCGCTCAGCATCTTTCATGCTTTGCGCGATCCGCTGGCGGCGCTGTTCAAGCATATTCAAAATCGGTTGATACAGCGTAACTCTCAAAATGACAATCAAAATGAGGAAGTTGACGATCTGGGAAACCAGCAGACCTCCCTCAATTCCGAGTTGACCAAGTACAGCACTCAAGGTCAGCCTCCTCTCTTTATTGGCAAGCGCTTAGACGAATTTGACCAGCAACGCAATAACCAAGCCGAAAATCGCCACCGATTCGGCGAAAGCAATCGCCAAAATCATGTTGGTCTGAATCGTGCTGGCGGCCTCAGGGTTGCGCCCCATGGCTTCCATGGCCTTCGAACCGATCAAACCAATCCCAATCGCTGGGCCTAATGCACTCAAACCGATAGCCAACGCAGCGCCAATTTCCTTCGCAGCAAGGACGTCCATCGTAGTTGCTCTCCTTAATTGAAGTGTGAAACAAAGCAGTTCGTTTTACATATTTTTCAGATTCTGCAGCTAGCAAGATGCGGGTTAAAGTTTGCAACTTTGTTTCAAGTACAACCCATGCTAGTCTACATGAACCATTTTATAAAGCGCGCTCTCTGTTTACTAAGAAACAGATTAATGGTACAGAGCGCTTAAACACAACGTTGAAAGTTGCCAGGCTTAGTGGTGTTCATCCCCATGGGCGTGGCTGATGGTGGCCATGGTAAAGAAGACCAGCGCCAACATCATAAAGACCAAAGCCTGAACGGCACCGACTAAGATTTCTAGCAGGTAGAAGGGCAGGGGGACCACAAAGGCAACCAAGAAAGCCATCGTTGCCAAGACAATTTCACCGGCAAAAATATTACCAAAGAGACGAAAACCAAAGGCGATGATCCGGGAGAATTCGCTGATCAACTCTAAGATGCCAACAAAGATGTTGATCCCCTTCATAAAGCCTTCACCGCTGGTGTTCCAGAATTTACGGAAGTAGCCAGCACCGAGCGCCCGAATCCCATGAATCTGCACCATCACCATGGTCGCAATCGCCAGCGCAAAGGTCACATTCAGATCCGCACTAGGCGCACGGAAAAGGGGCACAAACCGGCCCTTTTCGCCTGCTTCAGCCGTTGTGGCCGCCGCCGCTGCATCAGCCGCTTGAACGAGGACAGGGCCGCCATTCACCATCGCCAGTTGTTGGTCAAAGCGGAAGCCATGGCTCTCGCCACCTTCTTCTTGCTGCTCTTCGGTCGCTTGTCCCCCTGTGTGGAAAAAGCCGATGCTACCGACGCCGGGAATCAACCCGGACCAGTTACTCACAACCACAAAGAGGAAGATGGTGGCCACCCACGGGAAATAGGTGCCAGCCGCCCGTCCAGCCACGCTTTCCGCCAACCCATAGAGATATTCGATGGCAGCTTCCATCAGGTTTTGCAAACCACGGGGAACCACATTCATCTTGCTGGTCGCGCTAACGGCAAGCAGGATCAAGATGATATCGATGATAAAGGTGGTGAACAAAGCGTTGGTCAGCCAGCTCGGACCGTCTTCAAAGAGCGCTTCGGCGGCTAGAGATACGTGTGGTTGTGGAACGGAGATAAAAAAGCTAATGATAATCAGCACAAGCACGCCGCCAATTAACATTGTACGACGTGGGTTCGCAGTTATAAAAGACATAATCTTTTCACCAAGTCCCTTGAAAAACTTTTTGATTGATTCCATTGTAACAATTTCTACAACTAGCTTCCGTCTGCTACAACTTCTCGACGACCACAACTGCTCATTTTTACAACGGAAAGAAATTTCAAGCACTTACCAAGTCGCCTTGGCTTATTCAGCTGCTCGCTTCCTGCTCAGAAAATACCTCACCAGACCCAACCTCTAGTGGGGCCACCTTTTGAATAACTTGAGCCATTTCGGAGAGGGCGGCGCGGGTAACAACATAGGTAGCCAATGGGACGAAGATCACCATCGCGCCACTGGTTACCAACGGAAACCAACCAAATTGCAGATCGATCAATATAACTCCTGTTAGAGGGAAGATAAAACTAACAAGTAGGCTACGCAGCAGCCGTTGTATATTGATACGAACAGTCATGTTGGTGATACAAGATTTATTTCTAGTCGGCAATATAAGCTTTGGTTGATGTTGCCCCGATTATAGCATCGGAATTTTCGTTCGCGCAAATTTTCACATGCTTTTGGGACAACAGCTATTAGCGCTCTGCATGCTCCTTTATTCATCTGGTAGACGCCGTAATTCTAGCCAAATCAAGAGAATCAAGCACAATTCTACAACTTTGTCCACATAGGCATACCAAACTGATTTTGTGCCTAAAAAGACCCATAAACCGAAGGTGAGCGCCGTATAGGTGAGCAATAACCAGAAGAAGAGTGCGCGATAAGGCTTCAATAGACGAAGCGGGGCATAGATAGCAGCGAGCAAAACAAGGTAGCCAATGCCATTGAGTAGAAAAGCCGGATCAGGCCCACCAGGAAATAAAAAGCTCAGATAAAGATGAATCAAGGCGGTAGTCACGGTTAAAATGATGACGCCATACGAAATACTATTCAGCTGGGGCCGTTGTTCATTCATCCTGACCTTTTCCTCTCACCCTGTTTATTATCTTTCGATTCATTATCTTTCTGTTCATTATCTATCTTTGTTAGGGCTTATGCCGTTGGTTGGTACGACCAAAGAGCTATCCAGTTGAGAAAACCGGTCAGGTCTGGTCGTGCATAAAAAGTACCTAGAAGAACTGCCATCCGATGAGCCTACTTTACCTTAGCTACGTAAGGATTGCAACCGCCATGCACGATAAATTACCAATCGGCATATTCCCGATCAGCTTCGGCTATGCCTCATCCTGAGCAGAGGCTGCCCAAGCTTGCGGCCACAATCACTTGAGCAGAGCACAGCCGATGGATTGCAGTCAGGCAAGGCATTATACCATAGTAGGATACCTTCCATTTAAAAGTAGTTTGACTTTCATTGCGGCTTATGTTACGCTCCACACCGTACCTACCCAAGCTCTCACAATTGGTATTTCAAAGCCCCAAAATTTCATACCTGAAGGAGGAATCCTGTGTACAAGCGACGCATAGGGCTGAGCGTGGTCTCGCTATTGCTGGTGCTTAGTCTTGTCCTAGCGGCCTGTGGCGGCGGTAGCCAACCGAGCGCGCCAGCCGAACAAGCAGCCCAGGAAGAAGTAGCATCCGTTGCCGAAGCAACCGAACCATCCGCCGAAGAAGCAAGCACCACAGAAACAAGCAGCGAAGAAGAAGCCCCTCTTGGTTCCACCTTGATTGGCACACTGGAAGGCCCTGATATTCTGACCACGGTGGACGAATTTCCCACTGCGTTCAGCGAAGCGCCCATGTTAACGGCGTTGGTCGAAGCAGGCAGCTTGCCCCCCGTCGCCGAACGGCTCCCTGTCCGCGACGATCTATTGGTCATTCAACCCTTACAGGAAATTGGAAAATATGGTGGCACTTGGCGCCGTGGCTTTACCGGCCCGGGCGACGGCCAAAATGGTCACCGCGTAGCCGGTGGTGATCGCCTTGTCTTTTGGGATGCCGATGAATTTCCCAAAGTTGTGCCTAATCTTGCCAAAGGTTGGGAGTTTAGCGAAGATCAGACCGAACTTACCCTCTTCCTTCGAGAAGGGGCGAAATGGTCCGACGGCGAACCCTTTACGGCTAATGATGTAATGTTCTGGTATGAACATATGTATCAAAATGCCGAATTGGTACCCGTGCGCTCGGCCTTCTTCGACCTCGATAAAGGCGCCACTCTGGCAAAGGTTGATGATTACACGGTCAAGTTTAGCTTTCCCTATCCCAACAGCCTCTTCTTAGAAGTACTCGGTAGTTCCGTCCCGGTCTTTGGAGGCCATGCGATCTATGGGAATGTTGCCATGGGTGGCTATGCACCGGCGCACTACATGCAGCAATTTCACCCCGACTTTGTCGATCAAGCCGAGCTAGATGCGCTGGTGAAGGCCGAAGGCTTTGACAATTGGGTCAACCTCTTCAAGGACAAAAATACCTGGGCGCGTAATCCCGATCTGCCCACGGTAACGCCCTGGAAGACGGTCAATCCGATCACCACCGATAACTGGGTTTTGGAACGCAACCCCTACTACTATGGGGTCGATTCGGCTGGCAACCAACTGCCCTATATTGACCGCATCTCCATGACCTTGGCCGAAAACCTCGAAGTGCTGAATTTACGCGCGATCGCGGGCGAATTTGATTACCAAGCACGCCACATCGCTTTGGCCAACCTCCCCGTTCTGCTCGAAAATGCCGAACAAGGCAACTATACGGTCTATTTGGACCCAGCCCAACATGGCGCCGATGCGGGGCTACAGGTGAACCTAAGCTATGAAGCCGACGCCGAGATTGCCAAGTGGCTCCATACCACCGCCTTCCGCCGTGCCTTGTCCTTGGCAGTCAACCGCACCAAGATCAACGAGATCATCTTCCTCGGGATCGGGACGCCTGGGTCAGCGGTTGTCGCCGAATCTTCGCCCTTTAATCCAGGGGCAGAATACCGCACCCTATGGTCGCCCGCGGAACCCGATTTTGAGCAAGCCAATCAGATGCTTGATGAGCTTGGCCTGACCGAAAAGGATGCCGAAGGCTATCGCTTGCGCACCGACAATGGCGAACGCATCATCATTGAGATTCCCTCCATCCCCGCCTTCATCCAGTTCACCCAGATCGGGGAAATGATCAAGGAAGACTGGGCACAGATTGGCATCTTTGCCAATGTGATCGAACAAGAACGCACCTTGGTCGAACAGCGCCGCGCCGCCAATGAACTCCAGATCTTCTTCTGGCAAAACGATGGCACCGACGAACTCTATCTCTACCCTTACCATGCCCTGCCCGTCGATAGCATCTCTGGCACGGGGCCAGCTTTTGGCAATTGGTACGCCTCTGGTGGCGTAACCGGGATCGAGCCGACCGACCCCAATGTCATCAAAGTGCTGGATCTCTTCAGCCAGGGCTTGCGCGCCACGCCGGAAGAACGGGTGACGATTGGTCAGGAGATCTGGCAGATCATCACGGATGAAGTTTGGACCATTGGCACCGTTGGTCAGTCCGGTGCCTTTATGGGCGTACGCGTGGTCAAGAACAATATGGGCAATATTCCCTCACGCCAGTTCAACATCCAGGCTGGTCAGACACCCAACATTTCCCGCCCAGCCACCTTCTTCTTTACCGATGCTGACTCCCAATAGAGCCGCCGTGTCATGTAGCTAGGCGTAGAAGTGATCGACAGACCTGTCAGGTTTTGCAAAACCTGACAGGTCGCGCTGGCGGAACGCGCGGCTTGGGTAGCTTCTATCAATCGAGGGGTTGTTTATTTTATGCTCTCCTATCTCGTTCGTCGTATCTTTGCCGGTCTCTTAACCATTTGGGCAGCCTCCATCTTGTCGTTTGTGGTGATCCAACTCCCACCGGGTGACTATGTGACAGCCTATATCGCCAATCTCCAAGCGACAGGGACCACCGTCTCTGCCGCCGAAGCCGAAGCGTTGCGCCAACAATATGGGTTGGATCAACCGGTTTATATCCAATACTTTAAATGGATGGGGTTGATGCTCCAAGGCAACTTTGGCATGGCCATGGAATATAATCGCCCGGTGCGCGAAGTCATTGGCGACCGCTTGGTCTTGACTATGGTAGTCTCGCTGGCCGCCATCGTCTTTATTTGGGGCCTTGCGTTGCCCATTGGCATCTATTCCGCGGTCTATAAATATTCGATCGGCGACTATTTTTTCACCTTTTTGGCCTTCCTGGGCATTGGCATTCCCAATTTTATGTTGGCCCTGGTCATTTTATATGTGGGCTTTAAATATTTTGGCCTACAAAGCATTGGTGGCCTCTTCTCCGAAGCCTATCTAAGCGCGCCATGGAGCCTTGCCCGCGTCTGGGATATGCTCAAACATCTACCTTTGCCAGCGGTCATTCTCGGCATGGCTGGCATTGGCGAATTGGTACGCATTATGCGGGCCAACCTATTAGACGAATTACGCAAGCCCTATGTCGTGACGGCGCGTGCGAAAGGGCTTTCCCAAACACGCGTCATTCTCAAATATCCGGTGCGTGCGGCGCTGAATCCTTTTGCCAGTACGATTGGCTATATCTTTCCCTATATCGTTTCTGGCAGCATTATTGTTTCACTGGTCCTGAGCCTACCCACCGTTGGCCCACTCTTATTCAAAGCCTTAATTGCCCAAGATCTCTTTTTAGCAGGGACCATCTTGTTATTACTCGCCGTAATGACAGTCGTGGGGACATTGATTTCGGACTTGGTCCTGATGTGGATCGATCCGCGGATTCGCCTGGGCATGGAAGGCAATAATTAACAATTGACGCTTGCTAATTGACAATCGTTTATTTTATCGGGAAAGGAAGGTTATGGCAGAAGCAGTGGCTCAAGTTCCGCCGGTGGCAAAGCCCCAACGCAATGCCGAAGATCGCATTTCCGTAGCAACCCAATGGCAGCTCATGTGGTGGCGCTTTCGCAAACATCACCTGGCGATGATAGCCGCGGTGATCATTGCAATCTTCTATCTACTTGTGCTCTTTGCCGAGTTCTTTGCCTATTCCGACCCGCGGCTCTCGAACGAACAATTGACGCTCCTCCCGCCACAGTCGATTCAGTGGTTCGACAACGGTGAATTTCGCCCCTATGTCCACCCCGTTGTGGGCAAGCGCGATCCCAAAACCTTTAAGAAGGTCTACACGCCCGACCTAACCACCAAAGCCTACCTTGTTTTTTGGGCCGAAGGCTATGAATATAAACTCTGGGGCCTCTTCCCAACCAAACGCCATCTACTTGGCGTCGAAGGTCGCCCCGCCGAAGAGAGTATCTTCCTCTTCGGCACCGATCTACAGGGGCGCGATCTCTTCTCGCGGTTGATGATCGCCACCCGCACTTCGCTGACGATTGGCTTGGTCGGTGTTATATTAAGCCTGTTCTTGGGGATTTTGCTCGGGGGTGTTTCGGGCCTCTATGGCGGTATGGTCGATAATGTCATCCAGCGCTTTATCGAGATTGTCCGTTCGATCCCCACCATTCCCCTTTGGATGGGACTAGCCGCGGCCATGCCCCCCACTTGGCCGGTGACGCGTGTCTACTTCTTTATTACGATCATCATTTCCCTGATTGGGTGGACGGTGATGGCACGGGTTGTGCGTGGGCGCTTTCTCTCGCTGCGCACCGAGGACTTTGTCACCGCGGCAGAACTTGCGGGCGCGGGCCAATTGCGCATTATCTTTCGCCACATGGTGCCCTCATTCCTCAGCCATATTATCGCGGCCGCCACGCTGGCGATTCCCGCCATGATCATCTCCGAGACCTCCCTGAGTTTTCTTGGCTTGGGACTGCGACCGCCCGCCGTCAGTTGGGGCGTGCTGCTACAACAGGCCCAGAACATTCAAGCCGTTGCCATTTCACCCTGGTTGCTGATCCCGGCCATCCCGGTCATTTTGGCGATTCTTGCCTTCAACTTCTTAGGCGATGGGCTGCGTGATGCCGCGGATCCCTATGGATAAACAACTTGATGAACCAATCGAAGTGAGTATGTCTGAAAAAAATTCTCCACCCATTCTTTCAATTCGCGGGTTAAAAACCTATTTCCACCAGGATGAAGGGATTGTCCGCGCCGTCGATGGCGTCAGCTTTGATCTCTATCCCGGCAAAACGCTGGGCATTGTCGGTGAAAGTGGCTGCGGCAAAAGTGTCACCGCGCGCTCGATTCTCCGCATTGTTGAGCAAGGCGGGCGGATCGAAGCGGGTGAGATCTGGTTGCGCCGCCAACAACGCAACGGCCAGCGCGACGAAATCGACTTGGCCCAGCTCAAAGAAGAGGGCACGGAAATGCGGTCGATCCGCGGGGGCGAAGTGGCGCTGATCTTTCAAGAGCCCATGACCTCCTTCAGCGCCTTCCATACGGTCGGAAACCAAATTATCGAAGCCATTCGGCTCCATAAGCCCATGAGCCGCAAAGAGGCACGCGAACAGGCCATTGAGCTGTTACGCCAAGTGGGGATTCCTCGCCCCGAACGCCGGATTGACGAATATTCCTTTCAGCTCAGCGGTGGGTTGCGCCAGCGGGTGATGATCGCCATGGCCCTTTCGAGCGATCCCAAGGTGTTGATCGCCGATGAACCGACCACCGCGTTGGATGTAACCACCCAGGCCCAGATTCTTGAACTGCTGACGAAATTGCAAGAAGAGAAGGGGCTATCGATCATCTTGATCACCCATGACATGGGGGTGATTGCCGAGATGGCCGATGATGTGGTGGTGATGTACTTGGGGCGTTTGGTGGAGCAAGGGCCGGTTGCCGACATTTTTCATGCGCCGCAGCACCCCTACACACAGCTTCTGTTGAAGTCGATCCCGAGCATTTTGGCCAAACCACGCACCAAATTAGCAACGCTCGTTGGTTCCATCCCCCATCCCTATAATCGGCCCGCCGGTTGTCCCTTTCATCCCCGTTGCCCGGCCTTTATGGCTGGTAAGTGTGATGCTCAGGAACCACAGCCGCAACCGGTCAATGAGCGACAAGTGGTGAGTTGTTTCCTCTATCATCCGTAATATCCTACCAATACAACGAGTTTGGGAGTAAATAAATCGTATGGCAGGCGCACAGCAGAAGTTACTTGAAGTTCAAGGGCTCAAAAAGTTCTTCCCAATTCGCTCTGGTCTTTTGCGTCGGGTCACCGGCCAAGTGCGCGCCGTGGATGATGTGAGCTTTCATATTAACCAAGGCGAAACCCTCTCCTTGGTTGGCGAAAGTGGCTGTGGCAAGACGACAACCTCACGCTGTATCCTCCGCGCCGTCAAGCCCACCGCAGGGCAAATTCGCTTCCACACCACCGACCACAAAGTCGTCGAGTTAAGCAAGCTTTCCAAAGGCGAGTTGCGCCCACTCCGCCGGCAGATGCAGATGATCTTTCAAGATCCCTTTTCATCACTCAACCCGCGGATGACGATCATGGATATCATCAGCGAACCGCTCGCCGTGAACGGCGTACACAACCGCCAAGAGCGGCGCGACCGGGTGGAGGCCCTCCTGAAGATGGTCCAGCTACCGCCCGAGTTTATGAACCGC
>JAHBVH010000149.1 GCA_019637645.1 Caldilineaceae bacterium | reverse complement strand
GGCCAAGGGAAAGATGATCTGCGTCAACGCCTGCTGCTGGCTGGCCCCATCCAAAAAGGCCGCTTCTTCTAGCTCAATCGGGACCGTGTCGATAAAGCCTTTCATCACCCAAAGCATAAACGGGATCGCGCCGACGGTCATGCCCAGAATCACACCCCATAAACTGTTCAACAAATGGAGTTCACGCATGATGAGATAGAAGGGCAATACCGTGGCAGTGCCTGGAATAATCTGAATTAACAAGATCGCAAACATGAGCACCCGCTTGAAACGAAAGCGCGCCCGCGAGAGGGCATAGCCGCCCATGGAACAGATCAACAAAGCCAACAAAACCGATGTGCCCACCGCAAAGATGCTATTGCGCAGCAGGGTTAGCGCCTGTCCACGCCCAAAGATCGCGTTCCAGAAGTGATCCCAGGTGAAGCCGACCGGCCAATAGAGATAGAGGCTGGAAACATTTTCTGGCTTATTGGTAAAGGCACTCAAAAAGGGCCAGACAAAGGGGATCAGAATAAAGATCGAAAAGATGATCAGAAAGAGATAGACGCTGACCACATCCCAGTGGCCTTCCAGCGGATTCGTGCGGCCAGTACGCGCCTGGTGAGCGGGGGGTGGGGTCGCGGATTGAGTTCGGGTCGCCATTATAACTCCACGCGCATCAAGCGCAAATAGACAAAGGCAAAGGCAAGGCTAATGAGCAACATGATCATGGCGGCGGCACTGCCATAACCAAGTTCAAAGTATTGAAACCCTTGATTATAGACATAGATCCCTAGCAACTCGGTGGCATTACCAGGGCCACCCCGCGTCAGGGCAAAGACGAGGTCAAACATACCCAAGCAGCCAATCGTATTGAGCAAGAGCCAGAGCAGCAACACATAGCGGATTAACGGTAGCTTGATCCGCGTCAGCACTTGCCAGCCATTGGCCCCATCAATCGCAGCCGATTCCAGCACTTCTTTGGGAATACTCTCCAACCCTGCTAGAAAGAGAATCATGGCAAAACCCGAGTTGTTCCAGAAGTTGACCAAAACGATCGAGATCATAGGATAGTTACGGGTCCAGAGCACCGGCTCAATGCCCAAAAGGCCCACCATCCGATTTAAGGTGCCCAACTCCGCGCCCAGCATCGACGACCAAATAAGCGCTTGGGTAATCCCCGGGATGACCATAGGCAGCACAATAACAGCCAACAGGAAGTTCTGTCCCCAGAGCTTGCGCCGATTGAGAATAAGCGCCGCCGTCAACCCCAACGTAAATTGGCCGACATTAGTATAGAGAGTATATTGCAACGTTAGCCAAAGGGAATGGTAGAAGCGGTCATCGGAAAAAAGTTTGGTGTAGTTCCGCAGGCCAATCAGTGTGTAGTCCAGCGCCTTGGGCCCTGCCAAGGCCAGATTGGTGAAACTTACATAAACAGCCCACAGCGCCGGTAATAACGTAAAAATCGCCAACATCAACAACGCGGGCGCAAGAAACAGCAACAAGATACGGTTTTGGGTATGCGTCATGGTTCACTCCAAGGTCAGAGGTCAGAAGGCAGAAGACAGAGGGCAGAAGACAGAAGACAGATTCTGACCTCTGACCTCTGACCTCTGTCTTCTACTCTAGCTAATGATCTTTACCATCTCTGCACCGAGTGAATCGGTCATGGCTTCGGCGAAGGCGGCCATGGCAGCTTCCGGGGTGGCTTGACCGGTAATGATATCTTCGGTCGCGCGGGCGATACCTTCGGCAAACTTGTCTGTCCCTACATATTCAACCTTGTAGGTGAGGCCGGTGTTAAAGAATTCGCTGGCTTGTTCGTACTTCCCACCAACGATATCTTTATAGGCTGGGCATTTCTCGGCAAAATCTTTGCGGGCAGCAGGGCCGCCGATGTAGATCTCCATGGTCTCACAGCCCACTTCCGGCGAGCCAATCGATTTGATGAACTCCATGGCACCTTCGGGCGACTTGGTGTTGGCCGCCACCTGCGGGCCAGCATTGCCTTCGACATAGGTGAAGGGGTTGCCATCTTCGCTGGGGAATTGCCAACGATCCACTTTGTCGAAGAGCCCTTCAATCGGCGTTGCCCCTTCGGGACCCCAGTCGAAGGTCCATTGCCAGTCGCCACCGGTCACCATGACACAGGTCCCTTCGGGGAAACCTTGGTATTTGATCGGCTCCCAGGGGTTGGGTGAGAGGAGCGCATCCACGGTCAGCCAACCATTTTTCGCCAAGGTGTCATAGACTTGGAAAGCCTTTAACAGACCGGGGCTGCTGACCACCCATTTGCTTTCGGCGGTGTCGTAGATGTTGCGGTCAAAGCCCAACCAGACTAGGCGGAAACCTTCGTAGAAGGTGCCAGCGCCCCACGGGGTGGCGGCGGGTAGGCCGCAGGGGGTGGCGTCAGTCTTCTGGGCAATCTGGTCACAGACGGCAAAGAACTCTTCCCAAGTCTTGGGTTGTTCGGTCGAGATACCGGCACCCTCGAGCACGTCTTTGCGCACAAACCAGGTAAAGGTCGAACCACCAGGCAAGCCCTGTAAGCTGCCATCGTAATAGGCCAGTTCGCGCAAGACTTCATAGTACTGCTCCCAATCCGGCCATGCTTCCAGATAGGGCGCTTGATCCAACACATAGCCCGCCGCGACAAAG
The DNA here is from genome assembly GCA_019637645.1 of Caldilineaceae bacterium. Next base: position 1,876 of record JAHBVH010000149.1, on the reverse strand, counting down.
TCGGCAATTTGCGAGGCATAGCTAGAGAAGATATCGGGCAATGTCCCAGCCGCGGCATCCAAGACTAACTTTGTGCGCAGATCATTGTCGGTGGCAGGGCCACGTACGTCTTTCACACGGTAGGGCTGACCACTCTGCTCCATTTTGGCGTTAAAGCGTTCGATCTCAATTGCCTTGACCTTGTTCCCCAATTCGCGGTCCGGGGTCATGTAGCCCAGTTCGATCAGCTCGCCCGTCGGCGCAGCAGCAGAACCGGCTTGACCAGCGGGAGCCGTGGGCGCAGCACAAGCAGCCAACACACCACCAGCAGCGACAACAGCCGAAGTTTGCAAGAAACCGCGGCGCGTCAGCGTCTTCTTGATAGCCATGAGATTCCTCCTAGAAATCGATAAAAGAGAGAAACAACCAAATGGAATTGGGATAGAACGATGCCTTTATCTAGCGCAACAGCGGGAGCGAACCAGCACCGTGGCTGCCACCTACGCCAACCGCATCCATTCTATAGAAACCTGGATTGGTACAAGTCAGCCTATCACCCCTGGGTTAACAACTCATTAACCGCTGAATGGCGACAGGGAACCGGGAGGCTGCCCCGGCAACCAGGCCAGCCTCCCGTGCAACGAGCAAAATAAACAGTTACTGTTGTACCACCGATGAAGCCCGCACCACCAGTTCCGTCGTCAGTAATACTTGTGATTCGACCGGCTGATGCAAGATTTGTGCATAGAGCAATTCAGCGGCCCGCTGGCCCATTTCGACGGTGGGCATCCGCACTGTCGTTAGGGAAGGCGTGGCATAGCGGGCCAACGGAACGTCATCAAAGCCCACCACGGCAATATCCTGGGGAATGGATAGACCTTGGGCCTGGATGGCAGCTAGTGCGCCAAAGGCCACCACATCACTGGCAACAAAGACCGCCGTCGGTCGTTGGGGCAAGGCCAACAGCTGTTGCATGGCAACAAAGCCACTCTCAGGGTGATAGTCACCATCAACCAGTAAGTCGCCATCGAATGGAAGCGCGGCTTGCTGCAAGGCCCGTTGGTAACCCACTAGGCGCAAGTTGGGGGCAACGGTCGTGGGCGAATTGGTGATACAACCAATCCGCGTATGGCCTTGCGCCAGCAAATGCTCAACGGCTAGTTGCGCGCCTTTGGCATTGTCAACATCTACGGAACAGAGACTTGGGTGGCTATAGCCCAGGGTTACAATCGGGAATTGATCGTGAGCCAACCGTTGCAAGCCCCGGTCGCCGCCGGGCACATCAATGAGAATCAGCCCATCAATGCGTTTGGCATGGGCCAAATCTAAATAAGCGCGCTCATGCGAGCTTTCCACCGAATCAATGAGCAACCGCATGCCTTGTTGCTCTACGACAGCCATGATTCCTTCCAAAATCTGGAGAAGAAACAAGTGGGTCGAGAGATGGGAATGCAGACGGGGGAAAACTAACCCGATGATATGCGAACGATGACCAGCCAACATCTGCGCCGCAGCATTGGGGACATAGCCCAAGGCATCGGCAGCATCAAGCACCCGTTGGCGGGTTTGCTCGCTAATATTGGCCGTTTCTACCTTATTCAGCACATACGAAACTGTGGTACGCGACACACCCGCGCGCGTAGCCACGTCATGGCTGGTAATCTTGCGACGACTCAACGGCATCCTCAAAACAATTGGAAATGAAGTGGGTGACACGCGTCAGTGACGCGTGTCACCATGATAGCACTAACAACTTTTCCCTGTCAACTTAGTACAGTGTTTACGAAGGTTTTTGGTAGACCGCCCAAGGCTGATGAAGATTACCCATTAACTTCGGTAATCCAGCGCAGCCTGATGAACATGCATCATTTAATTCGGTAATCCAGCGCGGATTGAA
>JAHBVH010000148.1 GCA_019637645.1 Caldilineaceae bacterium | reverse complement strand
CAAGCCCAAATTCCAGCCATTGGCCGATCCCCTGCGCCCCTTGCCCGGCGTTGGCGTGGCCTACAAACTGATGCAGCAACTCTATCATCTCTGTGGTCGGAGCGGCGAGGAGAGCGAATTTCTGGATCTGGTCGCCTTGGGCATTGTGGCCGATGTCGCCGAACAGGTCCATGATGCCCGCTACCTCTTGCAACTGGGCTTGGAAAAGCTACGCACCACCAAGCGCATTGGCCTGCGCGTCTTGATGGAAACCGCCCGCCTCAACCCCGAAACTGTGGACGCCGACAGCATTGGCTTTCAGCTCGGGCCGCGCATGAATGCTTTGGGCCGCCTAGAGGATGCCACCGTTGCCGTCGAGTTGCTGACTACGCGCGATATTATCCGCGCCCAAACGTTGGCGGGCAAGATGGAACGGCTCAACCAGGAGCGCCGCGTTCTCACCAGCCAAATTGCCGCCGCGGCCATGGACATGATCGACCGGGAACCCCGGCTGCTCGATTACAATGGTCTTGTGCTGGCCCACCCCAACTGGCACGCGGGCATTGTCGGCATTGTCGCCTCGCGGCTAGTGGAAGAATTTGGCAAGCCCACGGTCTTGTTGCTCACCCCGCCCGGCGAATCGGCACGCGGCAGTGCCCGCAGCATCATCGGGGTAGATATCGGTGCGTCCATTGCGGGCTGTAGTCACCTGCTGCTCCACCACGGCGGTCATCCGGGGGCAGCGGGGTTGGCGCTCTTGCCCGAAAACATCGACCTTTTTCGTCGCGAACTGGATCGCCAGATCGAACTGCACCGCGACGATAGTATTCCCACCGGTCTCTTAATTGACGCGGAAGCACCGCTGAATCAAGTCAGCCTGACCTTGGCCGAAGAGTTACAACGCCTTGGCCCCTTTGGCAATGGCAATCCCACCCCCCAATTCCTCACCAGCGGCCTCACCATCGACGAGGATCGCCGTCTGGGGCGGGAAGGGACCCATCGCAAGCTGACCGTCCAGAGTGCCGACGGGGCCAAAGCACCGGTCATCTGGTTCAACGGGGCCGACACCGAACTGCCCGCCGGGCCGATTGACCTGGTCTACACCATTGGCATCAACGAATATCGCGGCGAGCGCAGCTTGCAACTAAGCTTTGTCGCCATTCGCCCAGCCCAGGAAGAAACAGCGACGGTGGTCCCCGGCTTGGGACCGCAATGGCGGATCGAGGATCGACGGCGGCAGCCCATCGACGTAGCCACCTTGCCCCAACCAGCCCAAGCGCATTGGTATGCCGAAGGGGTGCATCTGGGCAACCAGGATAGCATTCCCTATGCCCCACGCCTGGAAATCCTGCCGACGGCCAAAGGCCAACCCTTGGTGCTTTGGAGTCCCCCCCCTTCCCCGGAGTTGTTACAGTGGTTAGTCGAAACAACCCAGCCACCGGTCATCTATCTCTGTGGTCAACAGAGCGGCGACGATTCCTTACCCGTCCTCTTGCGCCACGTCGCGGGCATGTGTAAATACGCGCTCCAACGGGATGGCCTGCTCCAGTTGAAGCGCATGGCCGCACGGCTGGGCACCACCGAGGCCGTGATCCGCCATAGCCTGCTCTGGCTGGAAAGTCGCGGCCAGCTCCGCCTGCTCGATTGGGACCCGGCAGGCGCGCCAACCGACACCGTCCACCTTGCCGCCGGCACTGGTGTAGAGCAACGGGAAAACCGCGATCTCTTACAATCGGAATTGGACGAACAACTGGCCGAAGTCCGCGCCTATCGCCGCTTCTTTCTCCGCGCCACGGTGAAGGAATTGGGGTTGTGAAGCAGATGCAAGTGCAAGAACGGCTTCGTCAATTATTCGCGCTGTAAACCTGACCACCTCACCTATCCCAATGCATAATTTTACCGAGATTGACAATCCTGCTGCTTCTCTCTATAATAACGATTAATAGCCGTCTACATCATTCGTGCCAGCTTTTCACTAATAGTTGGCAACGATCCTCACGCACCATACCGGTGCATCTATCCAAGCAGCACACGAACTAAGTAACGAAAAGAGCATATCCATGAGTGACTCCGGCTCAAAGCAAGTGCGTATCAAGGTTTCCATTGCCCTGATGGTGACGGGTTTTGGCATTGGCTGGCTGGCGGGGCTCTCCGTCTCACCGGTAATTTCAATTGTGATTACGAGCATCACAGGATCTGTCGCTACGATCATTGCGGCTTTGAGTGGTGCGAAAGAAGAGTTGCTTGATAAAGACGCTACCCCTACCACCCTGAAGCGCCTTCTACAAGCGGTGACACCAATGCCACTTGCCTGGTTGGTAGCAGGTTTAATCGTAGGGTCAGGCACAGGCATTTGGATGCGGACACATAATTGGCTCAGCCCCAATCCACCGGAGCCACCACCAGCGCTTTCTCTTCAGGAAGAAGTTACTCAATGGGAAGCATTGGGTCTGCCACGCGAGGATGTAGTGCGCGGCCTATTTGAACAACGAATTTTGAGTAAAGACAACAAAACGCAATCAGCCAACACCACTAGTGGTATTCTACAGGCTAGCAGCACTTCGCCTAGAGATACTGTGCTCTTTACTATTTCACAAAATGAATGTACTGAAATGATTGAGCGCAGTAAGTCAGATACTGAGCCTAGTTTTCGACGTTATCTGTCGGTTAAACCTCACTGGCAACAGTTAGAAATGGCTATCACAGATGATACGGTACTCAAGGAGGTCGTTGCTGCGCTATGCACAAGTGGTGGCTAATTCTTAGTTGGTTTCTAATTTTTGTAAGCATCAGCATTTTTCAAAATTCGGCGATCGTGAAGGCACAGGAATTTACCGAGTCGCCGTATGTCTTTATGATTGAAGCAGAGCGTTGTTTACATGAACCAGAATCTGTTACAACCGATGATCGACCAATCCGCAGGCAGACCGGCTTTCGCGTTAAAGGGGTTGCTGGCATCATTACGGCGTTACATGGGATAGTTGATTGCGAATTGATCAGTGCTGTCTCAGAGAGTAAAGAAGGTGAAGCCTTTGGTGATCTTGAGATTATCGCGGTCGATATTGATCGCGATGTAGCTACCCTCTTACCAAGAGGCATATCTACTGGGACAGTAACCGCAATGATTCAGGTTGGTTTTGAGGTCGCCGCGGACAATCATACAACTGACTACACTGTTCTACACTTAATTGGTCATCCCTACGGTGCACGTGCCCAATACACAACCGAGCAGATCAAATTACGTAAAACTTCGACAGATACCCTCGCGCTATTACTCTCCTCAAGCTTGACCGCAAAGCTACGACTGCGCAATAGCCCCAATCCAGACTTAGATGTACTGAGCATCGAAGGCAATCTAGTCCCAGGTCATTCAGGAGCACCGGTGATCAATGCGAGGGGTCAGGTTGTCGGCGTGGGGAATGGTGGTCTTGGAGATGAGATCAGTTGGTTGATTCCGTGGCACAAGATTCAGTGGCAGAACTACGATGTCGTCTGGAGCAGAATCAATCAACTGAGAAAGCAAGATCCAAGTGATATCTTTTTCGATGTTGTTGATACCTTATCGACTTCGTCTGACTATGTTGTTTACAGCGGGCGTGTACTTGATGACCAGGGTAAGTTTGTCACGCGTGCGCATGTGGTGCTAGACCTAGGCAGTGAATCACACCTTGTCTACAGCGATTCCGAAGGCAAATTTGCTATCACAGTAGAGGCAAACCGGCCAACCCAGGGGCGAATTTATATACAGGCGGAAGGTTATAGCCCACAGGAGCACCTGGTCAATCTGTCAGTAGCACAGCGACAGAGCCAAGAATTTGCCTTGAGCCGGACTGGGCTGAATGCTCTATACTGCGCTTTCGGCTTTCGAATTATCAATGCCAACCAGGAGCCTATTCGTGGCGCGCATGTCAGAATAGGCTATCGCCTTGACGTATTAGAAGGCTATACTAATTCAGATGGTGAATATTGGGGCGAGTTACCTTGTGATAAGCGTAGCCCACGCGTCGATGTCGAGGTTTCAGCACCAAGCTATGCTCCGATCGAGAAAAGCTATCCTCTCTATAACACTTTGATTAAGATCCAACTGCCCAGTTTGGAAACCTTATCATCGACGCTAGTGATTACGAGAACGACGATGCCCGCCCCCCAACCAACAGCAACGACAACTCCACAACCACCACGAATTTTATTTAGGGATGATTTTGAGAATGGAATACAGCCAGCTTGGCGGCAGGCAGAAGCGATCACAATACGAAATGGGAAGCTCACTTTAAATTATCATGATGAAACGGATTGGCTCCAAGGGTACATTCTATCCGAAGCATCAGACTGGCATACATACCGATTGCTTGTGGATCTCAATCAGCAAAGGTTCTTGAATGACGAAATACAGCGTGAGACTCACCTGTTTGTTCATTACCAGGACGAAAATAACTTTTTAGTGCTAGTCTTCTCCGATGCCTTTGCTCAACGAGCTCCCACTTGGTTTGCGGTGGTGGATGGCATGTGGATGGAGCACAAGTTTGCTCCATCCTTTGACCCCAATAAATCCCAAATTCAGATTAAGGTAGAGGTGAACAACGATACAATTATTACCTACTTTGACGACAAAGTTATCGACCTCTGGGCCGAAACACCCTTTACCGCCGGTGTTGTAGGAATATTGCTGAAAGCCAAAGGAATAGAACCACAGTGGGTCGATAACTTTGTCATAGAAGATATGAATTCCGTTTCGTCTAGTCCAACAGTGACCGTTGCAATGCCACCAGAAGCTGACTTCCCATTGCCAACCC
>JAHBVH010000147.1 GCA_019637645.1 Caldilineaceae bacterium | reverse complement strand
GAGTTGGCTAGCTGCGGCCAGATGAGTAGTTTCGGCAGCCAGGGCATAACAGTTTACAAAGGCCAACGTCGCTGGGCCGGCTGGCCCGGTGGGCAAGGGTGCGACGCCATAGACAAGCGTCGGCGCGGCTGTCTGGAGGTAGGGAATCAGCCAATTTCCCTCAATCACCATAGCCACATCCCCACGGGCAAACGCATCGCCCGACCAGGCATCCCCCAAAGTGGCGGGCGGGGCAGCCATGCCATCCAATACCAAATTGGTGTAGAACTCCAATGCGGTCAAGGCTGCTGGGCTGTTCAGCGTCATCGTCATGGCATCCCCAGCAAGAACCGTTCCCCCAGCTTGGTAGAGAAAGGGCAGCCAACGGGAGAAATCTGCTGGCAGCGAAAGACCATAATGTCCTGTATCAGCATCGGTGAGCTGCTCAGCCGTGGCGCGCAGATTGTCCCATGTCCAATCGGCCGTTGGATAGGCAAGTTGGGCACGATCAAAAAAGTCCCGGTTGAAAAAAAGCGCCAATGTGTTCACTTCATGGGGGACACAATAGGCTGTACCGTCCACCATCGTCATCGCCTGCAACATGGGGGGAAGCGCCGAAGTGTCCGCTAGCGCAGGGGGCAATGGTGCCAATAGCCCACGCGCCACGAAATCTGGCAAAGCAAAGGCGTTGATCCGCACAACATCCACCGCTTCGCCATTCTCGATGAGAGTACGTAGGCGGGTTAGATAATTGGGGAGCAATTGCAATTCTACCTGTGTGCTCGGTTGGAGCATTGCATAGGCAGCCAAGCGTTGTTGGAAGTACGCATCAAGTGGTGCCGTGGAGGACCAAGTAGCGAGGTGGAGTTGTGTTGTCACGGGTAGCCGTGTAGGCGTGGGGGTAGCTCCCCAGAACGTGGGCAGCCACGTGGGCCACGCAGGCGTGGGAAGCGATTGACAGGCAGTGAGTAAACAGAGGATCAAGCCCATCCCTAGCCAAAGCGTTCGCCGCCCCATGGAACAGACAATGGCGCGAACGGGGCAGCAACGTTGACGCCCTGCCCACGGTGCGTCAGTGCATGGCGGACTAGTGGGCAAGGCGTCAACGGGCGGCTGATTAGTGGTCGCTTTCGTCAACAAAAGCATCGTAAGCCGTCGGATCCAGTAACACAGCCAATTCGCTCGCTAAATTGCCGGTTGGTTCCAGCTTAAAAAACCAAGCAGAGTAGGGACGCTGATTGACCACTTCGGGCGTATCGACCAGTGAGTCATTTACCTCAACTACCGTGCCACTGATCGGCGCATAAACTGTTTCGGCGGCCTTGACCGATTCAACCACGGCTACTTCAGCGCCCGCGGTTACCGTATCGCCGACCGTGGGCAGCTCAATATAGACAACATCACTCAACATATCTTGCCCAGCATCGGAAACGCCAACAACGGCTAGCCCTTCTTCCATCCGCACCCACTCGTGCTTTTTGGTATATTTGGCATTTTTATCGACTTTAAAGTTTGACATGAAGACTTCCCTTCTCAGTTACAGGTATACGCAGACCCGCAGTGCAGCTCGCCAGCTCATAGAAAAGGCGTTGAGCCAGGTTGCTCATCGCCCCGTTCCGCGGTAGGACACTGCAGTTTTTCAAACAATAGAAGATCTATCCTAGAACACGCCTAGTTACACCGCAGCAGCAACCCGTTGATGCCTCCCATCCAAGTAGCACCCTAACGCAGTTAGCGTTTGGGGCAAAGCGAACAGGTTGCTACTTGCGCTATTTATAGCGCGGCTGATAGAAAGGCCGCTTGACAATACGCGCCTTTTTCGGCTGCCCACGCACGAGAATTTCAATCGCGGTACCCAGTTTGGTAGACGTGCGCGGGACATACCCTAGCCCCAGGAAACGATCCAACGTTGGGCTTTTCATGCCAGTCGTTACATAGCCCACGACATTGCCCTCGATAGCAATCGCATAATGATCGCGCGGTACCGCGCGGTCAACCATTTCAAAGCCAATGAGCAACCGTTGGGGCTGTTCCAGCTTGGTTTTGAGCAGGGCCGTGCGCCCAATAAATTCGGTATCCCAACTGATCACCCACCCCAGGCGCGCTTCCAGCGGATTGATCGTCGCATCAATTTCATGACCGTAAAGCGGCATACAGGCTTCAAAGCGCAAACTGTCGCGTGCGGCTAGACCACAGGGTAACAGACCATCGGCCTGCCCCGTCTCTAGCAATGTTTGCCATACTTGAACAGCATGGGTGGCCGGGAAATAAAGCTCGAAACCATCTTCCCCTGTATAGCCCGTACGGCCAAAGAGAGTCGGCACCCCCGCAAGTTCACCTTCGACCCCAGTTCGCGTGGCCATCGCTTCTACATCAAAAGAAGCCACGCGCTGGAGAATTGCCGCCGCTTTAGGGCCCTGTAGGGCCAACATGCAAGTGGCATCGGAAATATCGGTGAGGGTGATGTCAAAGCCCAAGGCATGGGCCTGTAGCCAAGCCAAGTCTTTGGCACGATTGGAGGCATTCACCACAATGAGCCAACGTTCGGGTAGACGGTAGAGAAAAATATCATCGACAATCGTCCCATCGTGGTAGAGCAGTAAGCTGTAGTGGGCCTCATGGAGACCGATCTTGGTACAATCCCAAACCTGGATATATTGTAAAAAGAGGTCAGCATCCGCCCCCGTCAACTCAATTTGACCCATATGGTCAATATCAAAAAGACCAGCTGCCGTTCGCACCGCCTGGTGCTCAACGGTTGGCCCGGTTGGGTATTGGACGGGCAGCGCCCACCCGGCAAAATCGACCATGCGCCCACCCAGCGCTAGATGCGTTTCATAAAGTGGGGTTTGTTGCACAGCGTTCCCTTTCTGTTGATCCTGCATGCAAGGCTTTGCATCTGGTGCGAGTATACTCCTGGAAACGCGAGTTGGCAAATATCTATCGATCCAGCCTGACATTCAACAACAGGCAAAAACTGGCACCAACAGGCGAAAACTGGGATGCAACCCGCCTCTGCCTGAAGCTTGACTTTCGGGTTTGCTGCCGCTATAATGAGCGGCGCGCGGAAGAATTTGCCCCCTTAGCTCAGCTGGATAGAGCAACGGACTTCTAATCCGTAGGTCGTGCGTTCGAGTCGCACAGGGGGTGCTAAATGCTACGAACGCTAGCTGGCTTTGTGCCGCCGATGAGCTACCGTCTCCATTCATGCGGAGACGGTTTTCTTATGGTCACGCTCCCCCTTGTAACACATCCGCGGTAAATTGTCCTGCAACCATGAGGGTAATCTCCCGTCCATCCGCACACTGTCCATAGAGATTCATGGTTGGCGTTCCTATCATAAAATCGACATGGGTATCGGCCAGGTTCACACCGTGGGCGGCCAAGGTTTCATCATCCATGGTTTCACTGCCAACCAATCCCTCGGGGTAGGCCTCGCCAAAAGCGATGTGGCTCACCGCATTTTCGTCAAAGAGAATATCATAAAAGATTGTATTCACTTGCTGAATGGGCGAACGGATATCAACCAGCGCCACTTCGCCAAGCCGCCGTGCGCCAGGAATTGCGAAAAACTGGGCCAGCACCTCCTGGCCTATTTCGGCCCGATAGTCAACCACCTCGCCTTTTTCAAAGCGGAAATATGCATTTTCCACTTTGCGCGCGAGCGGGAAGGTTGGCTTTGAAGTACGGACCCACCCTTCGGTACGGCTATGATGGGGTGTCGAAAAGACTTCTTCAGTCGGGATATTGGGCAAAAAAGGCAGGCCAGCGGTTGTCTGTGCGCCACCGCCCATCCAACGCGGCGCATCGGTAAGGCCAATAGTTAAGTTGGTGCGGGGTTGTCCTGTTGCATCAAGCGCCGTATCGACAAAGCGAACTGTACGCACTTGATGATCATCTAGAAACGCAACCACCTGCTTTAACAGCTGATCTTGCCGCTGCCAAGCCCCCACGGGATCGGGCTGGTTGACACGACAAACGGTCAAGATCGTTTGCCACAAGTGGTCCAATGCCGCCGTGGGGGTGAGTTGAGGAAAGACCTTTTGCGCCCAAGCCAAGGTCGGCACACCAGCCACACACCAAGCCAGCCGATTGCTCATCTGCGCTTGGGCGTAGAAGCGTAGCTTTTGGGCACGTACTTGACCAATGGTGCGTAGCCGCAAGGGGTCTACATCGTCGAGCAGATCGGGATAGGCGTCACCGGTTAAGGCGATGCGGGCCCACCCATCATCAACCATTTCCTGATGGCGATTGACTTCGTAGGCAGGCAAGAATTCCAGATAGTCGGGTTGGCTGTAACGTAAGCGTTGTTTTGTCGTAGGCGTATCGCTCCAATCAACATGCACATAACGAGCACCGGCGCGATAAGCAGCCGCGACCAGCAAACGCACAAAAGGGGCATGTTCTAATTCAGCGCCAATGCGTAAAGACTGGCCGGGCTGTAGAGTAACGCCGCGGTTAATTAATAAGTCGGCATACGCTTCGATCTGGTATTCCAAAGTAGTTGTCATAGTAATTAGCGTCTCATTTCTACAAATCTTATGCTACCCACACGGTCTCGCCACACGGTCTCGCCACACGGGCTCCGGTGCTACGGTAAAGCAAGTATATCAACAACGCTGAGTTGGCGAAAAAAGACGATCCGATGCCGCGCTGAGAACTTAGCCGTTGGGCTGGGTAGCGTTCAAGAAGGAGGTTGCAGCCGGGGCCAATGACCCAAGCGGTTCTGTATTTTACGGAGCCCCAGCCAAACAATGTTACATTCTAGATTGATAGAGCATGATGTCTTTGCAACAAATGTAACGATTAAGGCGCTTTGACAGGGATTGCGCCTTTTTCTACAATAGAAGTGCGAAATTGACCACCATCACAACGTCAGCGCTAGGATGAACTCAGGTAGGCACCCCGTAGGTCACGGGATGAGCCCCTGAACGTACGCCAAAATGCGAAAGGGAATCATGAGTGAACTTGTAAACGAGTCCCAAGCAATAATCCAAGAGATTGCGCAAGCACTCGATGAACGTCGCCTCGACTTAATCGAGGCTGCACTTGCTACCTTAGGTGTGGAACGGACGCGCGCCTTTCTCCAACAGACGCTAGACCTTGAAGCCACCGGTGGGATGGCAACCAAAAATGAACAGCGCCGTCGCACACCAGGCGGGGCTTTCTTCCAGCTCATTAAAGACCAGGTTTCGAAAGAGGAACGCAAGCTCATCTTTCGCCAGGAACAGAGTAAGAAGAAGAAAAAGAAGAAGCGGTCGGCCACCAAGCCTAACGAAACACGG
>JAHBVH010000146.1 GCA_019637645.1 Caldilineaceae bacterium | reverse complement strand
ACCAATGACAAAGGACCAATGACAAAGAACCAATGACAGAAAAGGAGCACCGTCATGCAATATCAACCATTTGGCAAAACAGGCTGGTCGGTTTCGGCCATCGGCTTAGGCACCTGGAACATTGGCAATCAATGGGGTGAGATTGACGATGTGACCGCCTACGCCACAATCCACGCGGCGCTGCAAGCGGGGATGAATCTCATCGACACCGCCGACGCCTATGGCATTCCCTTTGGCCTTTCCGAGCAACGGCTGGGGCGCGCCTTGGCCGGGCGCCGCCACCAATTGTATTTGGTGAGCAAAGTCGGGAACTGGGCCCGCCGTTGGGGTCAGCCACTTCCTTATACGCACCCCGACCATGTTCGGCTCTGCATTCATGCTTCGCTTGGGCGTTTGCGCACCGACTATCTGGATGTGAGCCTCTGCCACGAAGCCAATCTCGCCGAGCCGAGCATTTATCTGGAAGGCTTTGAGCAGTTAGTCCAAGAGGGGAGCATTCGCGCCTATGGTATTTCGACCAACAGCCTCGACGTGCTCAAACGGTTTAATGTGAATGGCACTTGTAGTGTTGTCCAGGTTGATTATTCCTTGCTCAATCGCGCCCCCGAAGCCGATTTTCTACCTTACTGTCAAGCCCATAACATCGGCGTGATGGTACGCGGTCCGCTGGCCAAGGGGGTTCTCTCTGGCCGCTATGATGCGAACGCGGTCTTTACCGACACCGTCCGCGCAGGCTGGAATGACGCGGGGGAAGCACGCCAGCAATTTTTGAGCCAAGTTGCGCAAGTGGATCGACTCAAAACGCTTGTTAGCCCAGGAGCGGCCATGATCACCACGGCGCTACGCTATACCATCTCCCACCCTGCCGTCGCGGTCGCCATTCCTGGGGCCAAGTCACCCGCCCAAGCAGCAATGAATGCCGCGGCTGGTACGCAATTTTTGTCAGAAGCCGAACGCACGCAGCTCATCAGCGTGCTGGGCTAAAACTTGACAGGTTTCTCTCATTATCTTTTCTCATGATCGATGGATGCTTTGCTCGCCCTTTTTCAATCTGCTACAATTGTGGGATGTGTAACAGAAAATTTAGGTAGAATGCGAGAGAACAGTTGCCATGGCTCTTACTTTTTGGCGTGACCTGTCTGTGATCTGGCTGTCGCTCTTTTGTTTTATTGGGCTATTCGTTCCCGTGGCAGCCCTTTATTTTATGGTGCGGGGCATGCAAGCCTTTCATGGCACCGTGCAACGATTGGCTTGGCGCAGTCAACGCCTCAGCCGACAAGTACGTAGCCAGGTGACAACGGTGAGCGCGCAAGTCGATGAACAGGCAGTCCGTTTTCAGGGGCAGGTCAAGCGCGCCGAAACCATCATTCAGAAGTTAGCTGATCCAGAAAATTAGTGCCATTATTGATTGCAATGTGAGCGAAGGTATCTAAAAACTTTCGCCCACGAGTATTGGACAAACGCAGGAGATGCAGGATGAATCATCGGGTAAAATCCATTGTGATCGGGTTACTGGCCGGGGCCGTATTGGGCGGCGCTTTTGGCTGGGTGGTGGGCGACAACGAGCCCGATGGCGACGGCAAAATGGGGCTGGCAGCCCTTGGCCCCGCCGATTATTTTCAGTTAGGCATTAGTATCCTAACCTTGGCCCGCCAATTTGGGAGCATGTTGCGGCCCTAGATCCACATAGCCCGGAACGGAACTGGCCTAACAGATCGAGCTGGACGCGTCTGCTAACGTTGTATACAGTTAGGACTTAGGCAGTTGGAGGTACGACCAGAAATCTGACAGCGTCTTGCGTTGGCGGTTGTGGGAACCACAGCGCCAACGGGATACAAGGTTTTCCAAACCTGTCTGGTTTTGTCCAAGTGCGTAACTTCTAACAGTAATATCTAAATGTTAGCAGGATAGGGAGTTTTGTTTGTGACCAATCAATTGAATGCTGTCCCCCCCAACAGTCCACCGCTGGGGACAGCAGAACGACCAGTACGCGTCGCCATTATCGGGGCCGGACCGTCCGGCTTTTATGCAGCCAGTTCACTCTTACAGCAAAAGACGGTCCAGCTCTCTGTGGATATGTTTGAACGGTTGCCCACCCCCTATGGGTTGGTACGCTATGGGGTCGCCCCCGATCACCCCAAGATCAAGTCGGTGACCAAAGTCTTTGAGCGCACGGCGGCTGACCCGCGCTTTCGCTTCTTTGGCAACATCACCTTTGGGAAAGATCTCACCCGTGCAGATTTACACCAATCCTACGACCAGATCGTCTACGCCGTGGGTATGCAGTCGGATCGGCAGTTGGGAATTCCAGGGGAAGATCTTGCTGGCAGTTATTCGGCCACCGAATTTGTCGCTTGGTACAACGGCCACCCCGACTTTGCCCATTTGACCTTTGATCTAAGCACCAAAACCGCGGTAGTCGTGGGTGTGGGGAATGTCGCCATGGATGTGGCGCGAATCCTTGCCAAATCGGTCGATGAATTACGCACAACGGATATAGCCGACTATGCCCTTGCCACTCTGGCCCAAAGCCAGATCCAAGATATTTACATCTTGGCGCGCCGGGGTCCGGCCCAAGTCAAATTTACGCCACCCGAAGTCAAAGAACTCGGTGAGTTATCGCTGACTGATGTAGTGGTGGATCCGGCAGCGTTAGCGCTTGATCCGCAAAGCGCGGCTGAAGCCGCCGCAAGTACCGAAATCCAACGAAACTTGGAACATCTGCGCGACTATGCCGCTCGCCCACTCAGTGGCAAGCCACGCCGCATCCACTTCTGCTTCTTGGTTTCGCCAGTTGAACTCTTGGGTGCAGATGGACATCTTACGGCGGTGCGGCTAGAGAAGAATGAGCTACGCGCCGATCATACTGGCTATCTCAACGCCGAGGGGACAGGCGAATTTGAAACGCTTCCCGCGGGTCTCATTCTCCGTTCGGTGGGGTATAAGGGAATGCCCTTGAGTAACGACGTACCCTATGATCAACGACGGGGCACCATTCCTAATGTAGAGGGGCGAGTCACGGACCCGAATAACGGTCAGGTTATCCCTGGCGAGTATGTGGTGGGCTGGGTAAAACGGGGGCCGAATGGTGTCATCGGCACGAACAAGCCGGACGCTATCGAAACAGTGACCCACATGTTGGCCGACCTACCGACGACTGTTCCTGCACCTCAGCCCGATCCACACGCCATCACCCAACTCTTGGCGACCCGCCAACTGCCCTTTGTCACCCTCGCCGATTGGCAACGGTTGGACCAGCTCGAAATCGCGCAGGGGGAAGCGCAAGGCCGACCACGCGTCAAATTTACCGACGTTCCAGCGATGCTGGCCGCCCTCCAAACCGCGCAGACGGCAGCCACCCCAGCAGGCTAGCACGGCCACTCGGGAAGAGAAGCCATCAATGGCAATCCACCGAATCATCAAAATCGCATCGGCACCCCAGAGGTTCCCGTTCCAGCTTCTAACAACGAAAAGCGCCCGCGGGCGCTTTTCGTTGTTAGAAGGGGTTCTTTCCCTGCATTTTTAAGGTTCGCGCTTGCCCTGCCATGCCGCATCACGACAGTGAATCAACCACTGCTAGCTTTTTGTTCCTCGGCACGGATCTGTTCAACAATTTGAACAAGGACAGGATGGGGCTGCGCACCAGAGACCAGATATTTCTGTTGGAAGACCAATGCTGGCACGCCATTGATACCATTGGCGTGTGCCCAAGCAACATCGTCGAGCACCGCCTGTTCCAGCGCGGGATCCGTGAGAGAGGCCCGGAAAGCGGCTGGATCGAGGCCAACCGTCGCGGCGATGGCCGCCAAAAGATCCAATTCGTCAATCGATTTGGCTTCGAGCCAATAGGCGCGTAAAACCGCGTCGTGGTAGGCCGGCCCCACCCCTTGTGTCTCGGCGTATTTGGCCCCAATTAAGGCCGGTCGGCTATCAACACCCCAGGGCCCTTGGTTAAGTTCTAGGCCATATTGTTCTCGCGCCATGGCATAGAGCCGCGGTTGCCCAGCCAGAATACGCTCTTTGTACTCTGGGGAGATCGGTGGCGCGCCTTTGGGACGCAGTTCATAGGAATGCCACTGAACCGTTACACCATGCGAGGCGACGAGCTTCGCCAAGCTAGAGGCGGCCAGGTAGCACCACGGGCAGACATAGTCCGACCAAACGTCAACATGAATAGGCAACAGGTCAGGTTGGTGGGTCGATTGAGACATAGCGCAGCTTTTCTCCAACATTTCAAAGTCCATAAAGTCGAAAGCGGCGCAGGAATCTACGCCTGAATTACCCAACAGTATATGAGATCCGAGCCAAATTGAAAAACCACTCCAGGCCGTTTATAATACATCCATGAATAATCCACATCCGCTGCCAGAAACCTTCGCCTTTAGCCAATCCAGTTTGCAGGCTTATGAAGATTGTCCGCGGCGCTTTTGGCTGGCCTATGTCGAACAACTGCCCTGGCCAGCCATTGAAGCCGCACCGGTGCAGGAATATGAACAGTTGATGCGGCTCGGGGCCAATCTCCATCTCCTCATCCAGCGGGCCGAAATCGGCATCGATCCAGAGCAACTTGCGTTTGGCCTAGAACAGCCATTAGCAAGCTGGTTTGACGCCTACGTACGCCATCGCCCCGCCGATCTACCCCAGAACCATGTCGAGACCGAGCGGGTCTTGACCATTCCCTTGGGTGCCTATCGGTTGGCCGCGAAATTTGATCTCATCACGGCGGACCCCGATGGCCGTGTGGTGATTGTCGATTGGAAAACAGCCCGGCAGCGCACTGAGCCTCACATTCTACGCCGCCGGATGCAGACGTTGGTCTATCCCTATGTCTTGGTTGAGGCCAGCGCGGGCATGCCGTGGGGCCCCGTGCAACCAGAGCAGGTCGAGATGCGGTATTGGTTCACCGCGGCCCCTGGTCAACCGGTTAGCTTCCGCTATGACCGCGCCCAGCATGACGCCACCCACGACCAATTACAACAGGTGATGGCGAAGATCCTCGCCGGTCGCCGCGAAGCTGATTTTCCCAAAGTGATGGATACGGACGCCAACCGCAAACGCTTCTGTAGCTACTGCATCTATCGCAGCCGGTGCAATCGGGGCGTCACCGCCGGTGACCTGACAGAGCTCGTCGATGCCGAAGAATTTTTCGCCGTAGATCTAGACGCCGCGCTAGAATTTACCTTGGCCGATGTCGATGAACTGGCTTTTTAGAGGGATACATTACAAGGGGAGTAAACTGTGAAGCGCGCTTGGAATCTTGTTCCGCCCATTACCCCTTCGGCAGGATTAGTGACCTTTGTCGGCGGCCACCCCCTGCTCGCCCAGTTGTTGGCGCAGCGTGGGATCGACACGCCGGAAAAAGCGCGCTCTTTTCTCAACCCTGGTCACTATGCCCCAGCGCCACCGACGGCCTTGGTGGGTGTAACCGCCGCGGCCCAGCTTCTCCACGGCGCCATCCAAGCAGGTCAGAACATTTTTGTTTGGGGCGACTTTGATGTCGATGGGCAGACCAGCACCTCGCTTTTGGTCGCAGCCATCCAAAAGCTGGCTGGGGTCGAGCGGGTGCGTTTTCATGTGCCCAACCGCTTTAGCGAAGGCCATGGCATCCGCCCGACAACGCTCCAAGAAAAGCTCGCCGATCCAACCTTTCCGGTCGATTTACTGCTCACATGCGACACTGGCATTGCCGACAGCGAAGGGGTCACCCTTGCCAAAGCCCAAGGCGTCACAGTGATCATCACCGATCACCATGACCTCACCCCAGAATTTGAAGGGCTGACCCTTGGCGTTGATCCACTGTGGGGCCTCCCCCTACCCGCGTCCACAGACCAGCCAACCGCCGCCGTCCGCTATGCCGATGCCATTGTCAATCCCAAATTCCAGCCCT
>JAHBVH010000145.1 GCA_019637645.1 Caldilineaceae bacterium | reverse complement strand
TTTATTGAATGCGTTTCGTCCCATAACGAGACGTATCGAAGGTGACAGTCACTGGTCACCGCATCCCCTTACCTTCTCCGAATGCGGGTTTTTCGGCTAAGGGCAATGACAATTGCGCCCTCGGCTAAAGCTTGACTATAGTGGTGCAACGTATCTGCCAGTAAACGTTTGCGTTCAGCGCGTGGTACATTTTCTGATCGCAGTAGACCACAGTGCAAGCGACTTTCCCGCCAGATTAGCTCTTCAAAATCTTGATCGGTGGTAAGGATAACCCGCTGCTCACGGACTGCCCATTGTAAAATATCCGTATCTTTCATCCGCTCATCAACGGTGGTCACCTGCACAACATCATGCCCTAGTTCCTCCAGCCATTGGGCCACTGAACCACTGGCATTGACATCGAGCAAAAATTTCATGCGGCCACACGATCCAAAATGGTCTCGCCAGCAACCAGATGCCGAGCATAGAGGAGTGCGGCCCGTAGATCATCGGCTTCCAAAAGTGGATAGTCTTCTAGCAGTTCTTGCCAGGTTACGCCTTTAGCCAAAAGCTCAAGAATCATCTCAACGGAGATACGCATCCCTCGAATCACCGGCTTTCCGGCCAATACCGCTTGGTCAAAGGTAACGCGTTGTAATAGTTCCGGGTATTGAGTGCTATCGACCATGGTTTGTCTCCCTGCCCTTTTGGGGCTGTGTTAACGTTGCCACGCATGTGGCCTATTATACCATAGGCCGATAGCTGCCGTTGTTAGGAATAGGCTTCGTGAATCCGTCGCCCTTTGCCCCGTGTGCGGCGGGGACGGGGGGCGGGTTGGGTTTCGGGGCGCGGGCTGCTTTTTTCTAGCACGCCCGCATCCACGGTCAGGGTCTGTTGTCGCCCCAGGAAATGGAGGAGGATCTGGACCCGTTGGGCTGGCTCAAGCGGCCCGGTGAAGACAGCTTCCAAGCCTTGCAGCGGCCCGGCCTTGACCAGCACAGGGTCGCCGGGGTGGAAGGGATGGGGACGGAGCCCGCCCTGCTCGTTGATCGTCGCGACCCGGCTCTGGAGCGCTTCGACCACGGTAGCGGCTACTGGGGTGGGCAGGCGCTCATGGCCCACCAACCCCAACACCCCTGGCATGTGAACCAACGCCCCCGCGGCCGAGCTTGTCAAAGCCACTTGGACAAAGAGATAGCTGGGAAAGAGCGGTATCAATTGTCGCCCTTTGGCGCTCGTTTGCCACACTTCTGGTAGGAAGAGCTCGATCTCGGCAAAGCCGTCAAGCAGACTCATCACCAGCAGTTCGCGGCGTGGCTTGGTGCGTACCACATACCAAGGAGCAGGCTGGGGAGATGTCCCCAGCGTTGGATGGGAGGATTCCGTCATGTGATTTGTTTTCCTGCGAAAGTGAGCGCTGTTTAGACTGGTAGCGAATAAGGCCGTCGTTTTCAAGCCAACCACATGATGGTGAGACAAGCGCCGCCATCCTCACTCTGTCGCAAGTGAATGTCAACCAAGTGGCTGTAGACGACGGGCGGAGCAAGGGCTACAACGTCCCATAATCATTGTTAGAAAGAACGAACAAGTCGGTCAACGGCTGGGTAGCACATGAATGCCACAATGAATCCCATCAAGTGATTCAGCGGTTAGCAGCAACGCTACCTGTGGCGACCTTGCCTGAGTTGTCTGGTGCTGGCTACGACAGTTTGTTGCGTGGTTCCTCGTGGGTACGGTGTGCAACGGGTTGTGGTCAAATAGATGATTGGTCAAAGCTAACGACGTTGTTAGGGAATGGCTACTACATTTGTCGCGATTTATACACCTATTATAACACCGTTTTCAGCGCCAAGAGCTTACAAAAAAACACTAAAACTTACATTTCATTGGGACTAGGCGACCCAACTTTTGTAAGGTCACGAAGAACAGGCACCAGTGCGCACCGCCCGGAAGCCTTGGACGATGCCCCTAAATCACATCGGCAAAGGTACGTTCGGTTTTGCGGAAATACCAAAGGCCACTGCTCAGCAGTAGCACGACCAAGCACAGGGCGGTGAGCAAGCTAAGCCAGTCGAGCTGGCCGGTGCCCAAGATGGCCCAACGAAAACCGTCGATGACCCCGACCATAGGGTTGAGATTATAGAGCCAGCGCCACTGCTCGGGCACAATGCTGCTGCTAAAGCCAACGGGCGACAGGTAGAGCCCAAACTGCACAATAAAGGGAATGACATAACGAAAGTCGCGATATTTCACATTGAGCGACGCCATCCAAAGGCCGCCTCCCATGGCCGCACCAAAGGCCAGGAGAATCAGCAACGGTAGCACCAACAGCCGCCAAGTGGGCCAGAATTGATACCACCCCATGAGGCCGATGAGGATCAGAAAGGAGACCAGAAAATCGACAAAGCTCACCATCACCGCGGCCAGCGGAATCGCTAGCCGGGGAAAGTAGACTTTGGTGATCATCTGGGCGTTGCTGATCAAGCTGTTACTGCTCTCGCTCAGGGCATTGGCAAAGAACTGCCAGGGCAGCAGCGCGGCAAAGACCAAAATCGCATAGGGCGTATCGCCTTCGCTGGGCAAACCAGCCAGCCGGCCAAAGACCACCGTAAAGACCACCATGGTCAGCAACGGGCGGATAACGGCCCAGGCCACGCCGATCACCGTTTGTTTATAGCGCACGGCAATGTCGCGCCAGGCCAAAAAGAAAAAGAGTTCACGATAGCGCCAGAGATCCCGCCAATAGTGAGCCATGCCCTGGCCGGGCTCGATGATCAATTCGTGTTGCACCGGTTCGGTAGAAGCCGGATTGGCCCAACTCAACAACTTACTTGCTTGCATCGTTCCTCGTACTTCATCTTGCCATTAAGCCAATTTCGTAAATTATAGAGCCTGATGTACATCGTTTCGGAAAGTCTTCTGTGCTATAATTACACGGAAAAGGAGAGAATCATGCAATCAGTTACCCTATCGTCCGAACTGACCGACCTCTTGACTGCCGAAGCCGAACGCAGTGGGAAGACCCTCTCGACCCTTGCCGAAGAATGGTTACGTCAACAATATCAGGTGCTACACCGTGAACAACTGGCTGTACAGACCAAACAGTTTTGGGCCAATCACGCCGCTCTCTATGCCCGCTATCCGAACCAGTATGTCGCGTTCTACAACCATGCAGTACTAGATCATGACGACGACCTCCGAGCCTTGGCATTGCGGGTACGGCACGAACATGGCAATTTACCGGTGGTGATTGCCCAAGTGACGGCAGAACCTGTAACTGAGTATCAAATGCGTTCACCGCGCTTGCAGCAGGTATAAGCATGAGCATAGCCTACCAACACACCGGTTATCCTTTCCCGATTCCGGTTTTGGCGGTGCGCTTTCACCGCCTTGCCGAGACGACGGCTACTGACGCCTATGCTGCCATCATCGACACCGGCGCTGACATGACCATTGCCCCAACGGAGATCCTGATCAATCTGCAAGCGCAATAACTGCGAGAAACCAACCTGGTTAGTCAGTGGGGTGATATCCACCGTGTTGTGCTCTATCTCGTCGATTTAGAAATTGACGGTCAAATCTTTCCTAGCGTTATGGTTGCTGGCGATGACACCACCGACGAAGTGATTCTGGGCCGAAATCTACTGAACATGCTGCCACTTTTTCTGGATGGCCCGCAGCAACAGACTCATCTCGTTGACGATACGATGGTGCGTCGTTTACGCAGTCGGCGTTAAAGCCAAAGACTAGGCGGTCTCCATGCTCACCACTTGGCTTTCCCAGCGGTGCCAACCGGCGAAGCGTTCTTGGAGTGAGCGCAGACCTTGGCCGGGGGGCGTCAGGCCCAACAGTTCGAGGTCGGCATCGAGCATGATCTGCACTAGTTCGCGAAAGCCCACCTTGGGCTTCCACCCCAGTTCGCGCTCAGCCTTGCTAGCGTCCCCCAGCAAATAATCGACCTCGGTGGGGCGATAGTAGCGCGGATCAATGCGCACATGATCACGCCAATCCAGCTCGACATAGCCAAAGGCTGCTTCCAGGAAGTCGCGCACGGTGTGGCTTTCCCCGGTGGCAATGACAAAGTCGTCGGGCTGCTCCTGCTGTAACATCAACCACATGGCTTCCACATATTCGGGCGCATAGCCCCAATCGCGTTTGGCTTCGAGGTTGCCCAAATAGAGATGTTCCTGTTTGCCAGTCACAATCGCGGCCACGGCTCGGGTGATCTTGCGCGTCACAAAGGTTTCGCCCCGCCGTGGCGATTCATGGTTAAAGAGAATGCCATTGGCGGCAAAGAGGCCATACGCGTCGCGATAGTTGCGGGTAATATGATAGGCATAGACCTTGGCCGCGGCATAGGGGCTCTGCGGCTGTAAAGGAGTCAGTTCATGTTGGGGCGGCGGCGCGCTACCAAACATCTCGCTCGACGACGCTTGATAGAAACGCACATCGGGCTTGGCCCGGCGGATCGCTTCCAGAATGCGCACAGTACTCAGCCCGGTAACGTCGCCGGTGTAGTCGGGCAAGTCAAAGCTCACCCGCACATGGCTCTGGGCCGCGAGGTGATAGATCTCATCGGGCTGGGTCTCGTTAATAATGTCGGATAGATTGCCAGAATTGCTGATATCGCCATAGTGCAGATAGAGCGCCTTGCCATGGTGCACATGGGGATCGCGATAGAGATGATCCAGCCGTCGCGTATTAAAGGTGCTGGCGCGCCGAATAATACCATGGACCTCATAGCCTTTGTGTAACAAAAACTCCGCCAAATAGCTGCCATCTTGTCCGGTAATCCCGGTAATGAGTGCTTTTTTCATTTGTCCTAACTCATGTTTATCTAATAGCGCAGTTGGGATCGCGTCCAGGGAGCTGACAGAGTGGGAAAACCTGTCAGATCTGGTCCAAGCGCGTCACTTTATTGGTGATACCCGCACCACCATGAATGGGCAGTGCTAAGCGACAACGCCCACTGAAGCGGGCTGTAGCACTTTTTTGCGCGCCCCTACGCGGCTCGCCCCAGGGGTTTGGGCTTTGCCATCTCCTGGTGATACCACTCGATCGTACGGCGCAGCCCTTCTTCAAAGGGCGTTTGGGCTGTAAAGCCAAAGCTGGCTTGGGCGCGGCTCACATCCAGTTTGCGCCGGGGTTGGCCGTTGGGTTTGGTCGTGTCCCAGACAATGCGACCGCGGAAGTCGGTCAGCCGGGCAACGGTTTGCAACAGTTCGCGAATGCTGATCTCATCACTGCTGCCCAAGTTCACCGGATGGCTCTCATTGTAATGTTCCGCGGCCAAAAGAATCCCTTCGGCGGCATCTTCCACATAGAGGAATTCACGCGTGGGCGAGCCATCGCCCCAGGCTTCGAGTTGGGGCGAACCGTTGGCTTTGGCTTCCAGGCATTTGCGGATCAAGGCTGGGATCACATGGGAGGTCGCCAGATCAAAGTTATCGCGTGGGCCATAGAGATTCACCGGCAGCAAGAAGATGGAATTATAGCCATACTGTTCGCGATAGGTTTGACTTTGTACCAACATCATCTTTTTGGCTAGGCCATAGGGGGCGTTGGTCTCCTCTGGGTAGCCGTCCCACAGGCTCTCTTCCTGGAAGGGAATGGGTGCAAATTTGGGATAGGCGCAAATGGTGCCGGTGGCGACAAATTTGGGTACGCCCGCCAGCCAACATTCATGGAGTAGTTGCACGCCCATCATCAAATTATCATAGAAAAACTCAGCAGGTCGTGCCCGGTTGGCCCCAATCCCACCGACGTTAGCCGCCAAATGGATCACCATATCCACCGGCGTGGATCGGGTGGCCGCCGCGAGCGCCGAGCGCCCCCCACGGCTTAGAGACGCGCCAGCCGTGGGCGTGGCCGTCTCGCGCAAGAGTTGGCGAATTGCGGTGAGGCTACGCAGGTCATAATCTTTGCGGCGAGGCACGATCACTTCGGCGGCCCCTCGCCGCCAGAGTTTATTGACCAAAAAGGAGCCAAGGAAGCCGGCACCACCGGTGACAATCACCCGTTTGCCTTGCCAAAAGCCAGCGTCGGTTGGAACTTGTGTGGGTTGCATCACAGCCATGGAAGATCACACTTTCTATTGGGGTTATCCCAATCATGGGTGCCAATATCGCCGCAGCCTGCCTACTTGTGGGT
>JAHBVH010000144.1 GCA_019637645.1 Caldilineaceae bacterium | reverse complement strand
CGGCCAATACGCTTTTGATGAATGATCAGCTATTGATCCCGGCTGGCTTTCCCAAAACCAAGCGTCAGCTCGCCATCTTGGGCTTGCCGATGATTGAACTGG
Source organism: Caldilineaceae bacterium (assembly GCA_019637645.1). The sequence continues at coordinate 6,054 of JAHBVH010000144.1, read as the reverse complement.
ACACCAGCGAAATGCGCAAGATGGATGGCGGGCTCACCTGCCTCTCGTTGCGTTTTGCAGTGCCGGGCTATGCAAGTTAGAACTGATGCAAAGCGGTATGTGTTACCGAGAAAGCTGACCAGTTTTCAAAACCAGTCGGCTTTGGGATTGCGTAGCTTCTGCAAGTAAGGAATAGATGGATTTATGACTACGTTGCATTCGGTTACGCTGACCGTCAACGGCAAACGCTATGAACGTACCATCGAACCGCGCCTGCTGCTGAGTGACTTTCTGCGCCATGAACTTGCGCTGACGGGCACCCATGTGGGCTGTGAACATGGCTCGTGTGGCGCGTGTACAATTCTGCTGGATGGGCAAGCCGTGCGTTCCTGCATACTGTTTGCCGTACAGGCCAATGGTCATGAAATTACAACGGTGGAGGGATTAACGCCCACCGGTGATCTCTATCGCCTGCACCCGCTGCAAGCTGCCTTTCGGGAAAAACATGGTCTCCAGTGTGGGTATTGCACCCCTGGTTTCCTCATGACGCTCATTCCCTTTCTGGCTGAAAACCCTAACCCGACCGACGCGGAGATCCGTGAGGCGATTTCGGGGAATCTCTGCCGCTGTACTGGCTACCAAAATATTGTCGCGGCCGTAAAGCTGGCCGCGGCAACCTTGAATCCGGCCCGGAGAGAATGCTAGGGAAAGATTTCTCTATGAGCACACGCTATTTTGGTCAATCGATCAAACGCAATGAAGATCCCCGCTTGCTGACGGGGCAAGCGCTCTTTACCGATGATGTCCATCTACCGGGCATGTTGCACGCGGCTTTTGTGCGCAGCGATTATGCACATGGCTATATTCGCCAGATTGACACCACGGCGGCGCGTGCAATGCCCGGGGTGGTCGCTATCTATACCGCCGCGGAGCTAGGCGACTATTGGCAGCCAGGGCCTTTGCTCGTGCCGCCGCCGCCCATTCCCGACTTGGTCTTTCAGCCGCGTACCCAAGTGCCCTTGGCTAAAGGAAAGGTGCGGCATGTCGGTGAACCATTGGCGGTGGTCGTCGCGATAAGCCGCTATCTTGCCGAGGATGCCGCCGAGAAGGTGCTGGTCGCCATCGAGCCCTTGCCTGCTGTGGTTGATATTGAACAGGCGCTGGCTCCGGACGCGCCTTTGCTGCACGAAGGGCTGACCCAAAACCTTAATGCCCATGCCATTCAGCGCAAAGGTGACTATGAAAGCGCCTGCCAGCAAGCCGATCTGCTCATCCGTCGCCGCTTTGTCTATGACCGTGGCACCGCCGCGGCCATGGAGAACCGTGGGATTGTGGCGAGTTGGGACGCTAAAAGTGAGCAACTCTTGATCTATGATACAACCCAAGCGCCGATTGCCATTCGCAACGGGTTGGCGGCCATGTTGGGCCTGTCGGAGAAGCAGGTGCGGGTGATCGCGCCCTTTATTGGGGGCGGCTTTGGCCCCAAGATTATGATGTTCTATCCCGAAGAGGTGACCTTGGCCTGGATCACCGTCCAACTGGGGCAGCCGGTGAAATGGATCGAAGATCGCCAGGAAAATTTTTACGCCACGACCCAAGAGCGCGGGCAAGTGCACGAGGCGGAGATGGCGTTGACCCGCGATGGGCGCGTCTTAGGGGTCAAGGATCTCTTTTTACACGACGCCGGGGCGTATGCACCCTATGGTCTCACGGTGGCGCTCAATAGCCAGTGTACCTTGTTGGGCCAATACGATGTGCCCCACTACTATAGCGAATTTCGCTCGGTCTTTACCAATAAGCCGATTGTCACCCCCTATCGTGGTGCGGGGCGACAGCATGGGGTCTTTGTCATGGAACGGTTGCTCGATCTAGCCGCCAAGACCTTGGGCATTGATCGCGTGGAGATCCGCCGGCGCAACTTGATCCCACCGGACAAATTTCCCTATAACAATCAAGTGATCTATCAAGATTTTGCTCCACTCGTCTATGATAGTGGCAACTACGAACCGGCTCTCGACCGTGCCGTCGAGCTGATCGATTATCACCGCTTTCTGGCCGAGGAGCAGCCAAGCTTGCGCGCCCAAGGCAAGCTGGTGGGCATTGGGGTGGTCACCTATGTCGAAGGGACTGGCATTGGCCCTTATGAGGGGGCCAAGGTGACCATCGAAACGAGTGGCCGGGTGAGCGTTGCCACTGGTGTTGGAACCCAAGGCCAGGGACACTATACTTCATTCGCCCAAATTGTCGCCGAGCAACTCGGGGTCGCCGTGGAAAATATCCGCTTGGTGACGGGGGATACCGCCGAATTTTATTGGGGCGCGGGGACCTTTGCCAGCCGGGGCGCGGTGGTGGCGGGGAATGCCATCCACGCCGCCGCGGTCAAGGTGCGTGAAAAGGTGCTCAAAAAAGCGAGTGAAGAACTTGAGGTCGCTATCGATGATCTGGAGCTGGTGGATGGCGTGGTGCGTGTCCAAGGTTCGCCCGCAACTGCCATGAAACTGGGTGATCTGGCCGCGCGTGCCAACCCTATGCGGGGGGCGGTCAAGCCAGGCGCTGAACCGGGCTTAGAGGCCACCGACTATTTTGGCCCAGAACGGGGCGCAACCGCCAGCGGTGTCCACGCCATGATTGTCGAGGTCGATCCAGAGACTTGCTTGGTCGAAATCAAAAAATATGTGGTCGTGCATGATTGTGGTCGGGTGATCAACCCCATGATCCTGGAAGGCCAGATTCAGGGTGGCGTGGCCCAGGGGATTGGCAACGCTTTCTATGAGCAATTGCATTTTGACGCCGCTGGGCAGTTGCTCAACTCCTCTTTGATGGACTACCTCTTACCTTCGGCGGACACCGTGCCGTCGATCCTCACCGATCATGTGGAAACGCCCTCGCCCTTGAATCCATTAGGGGTCAAAGGCGCGGGGGAAGCGGGTGCGATTCCGGTGGGCCCACTCTTTGCCCAAGCCATTGAAGATGCTTTGGCCCATCCCTCTTTGGAAATTTTAGAAATTCCGCTTAGCCCCAACCGCCTCTTTGCCTTACTCCACCAACCGCCTGACGATGTGGTCGAGCTTCTGTAAGTGCTGGTATGGCGTACGCAGAGGCCGATCCCGCGTGAGTTGTGATGATTTTGTAAGCCAAAAGTGCTTGAAAGTTCCTCACGCAGGCGGTACAATGGCCCCGTACGCCAATTGTAGGATGCATCTACGACGGTGCCACCATTCCCTCTCTGGTGTAGCGGCTGGAAATCCATTCGCCTATCAACCTTTCAGTTCTTCATGGTTGCTATCCTGAAAGTCTGCTGGGGCTTCGTAGAATCCTCTTCTGCTTTGCATGAATCCAGAATGGGCAGATTTTTTATGTTGGCTGCTCTGCACGTCTACTTTGGGGCCATTGGGCTCTCTTCCTGGGGCCTTGTTCCTGCAAGCCTCGGGTAGGCGCGCTCTGTCGAAAAGCTGCTCTTGACGCTCTTGTCACATAAAACCGTTACTTTGCCTTACTCAGTAGGAACGGATAGACACTTTATGAAAGTACTTCGTGATAATTTGGCTTTAATTTTGGTCGCGCTAATTGCGGTTGCGCTGGTATTTTTGATGCTACGGCTTCAGTCGTTGCTCATCAATACACAGGCAACGACACCAGCGGAGCCCAATCAGGTACAAGCCCTACCCACACAGCAACCGGTGGTGCTCTTGCCGACGGCAACGCCGCCACCGCCCACGGATACCCCACCGCCGACCGCGATCCCGCCGACCCCTGCCCCCACGGTGCTTGCTGCTGAAGCGACGCCGACCACGGGGGGCTATACACTCTACGGCTCTACGGTCATTGGGGCCATTCATATCGGCGCAATCAATGACCGTGGCTACAACCAAGCCAATGATGAAGGGCTACGTCAGATGATGGGCCAAGTGCCGGGCGTTCGCTTGCTCTCTGCCGAAAATGTGCCAGAGACAGAAGTCGTTTTGCCCATTATCGATGACATGGTCGCACGTGGCGCACAGATCATTTTTACCCAGAGTTTCGGCTATTTGCCCTATGCGCTTCAAGCTGGTCAAAAGTACCCGCAGGTGACCTTTGTGAACTCGGGTGGCTTTGATCTCCGCGAAAATGTTGGCACCTACTTAGCCAACCATGTGGAAGCAATGTACTTGACGGGGATGGCTGCCGGTGCTGCAACCAAAACCAACAAGCTTGGCTTTATTATTGCTGTCCCCATGCCCAGCAGTTTGGCGTCGGTTAATGCCTTTCAACTGGGGGCGCGCTCTGTGAATCCTAATGTGACCACGCAGGTGGTTACTACCGGCTCTTGGGTGGACCCAGCCGCGGAAAAGCTCGGCACGGAAGCGTTGGCCTCGGCAGGGGTTGATGTCATGGCGATGATTGTGGATTCGCCCATTACCATTGTCGAAACCGCGACCGCGCGTGGCATGTACGTTATCGGTTTTCATTCAGGTTCCCTGCAGGAATTGACGACTGACAACTGGCTAACCGGAGTTGAACATACGTGGGGTAACTATTTTACGCAGGTGGTGCAACAGGTGCGTAACGGGCAGTGGCGGAGTGGCCATGTGCGCGGTGGCATTGAAAGTGACATGTTACAACTCGCTCCCTTTGGGCCTACGGTCAGCCCCGCGATGCAAGCCCAGATTCTGCAAGCCCGTGAAGACATTATTGGCGGGCGTTTGCAGATCTTTAGTGGGCCGCTGATCGACAACCAAGGCATTGAACGGATTCCGGCTGGTCGCGTGGGTGAGCCAGAGTTGCTCGATAATACCGATTGGTTTGTCGCGGGTGTCAGTCAATTTGACCCTACTTCGGTTGTAATCGTCCCGCCGCCGAACCTACCTGTGCCACCAGCTACGGCTATTCCTGCCGCGGATATCGCCACAGCCATGCCAACCGTTCCGCCAGCGCAACCAACGCCATCCGCCGATCTAGCCATTGGCCTCAACCAAGCCTATCCTGAATGTCGCTTCTTTACCGATGTCATCACCCAGATCATGAAAGAAAAGCTCAAGCTAACCGTGGACATTGTTCCGTATAGCGAAGCGGCACCGATGTACGAAGCCCTAGCCAAACGGCAGCAACAGCGTACTATCGATATGACATTCTGTTTTGCTGACCCCAATGATCGAGCCTTTTTGCGCGAATATTTTGGTTTTATCAGAAATGTCGGTGACCTCTACTGGCGCAATGAGCGGATGCGGCTGCAGATTGTCACCAATAGCGGCATCTTGGCTACATTGGAGCGTGAACAAGTCTGCCTCTATCGGTTGTTGAAGAACCTAAGCTTTGTGGAGAATGAGTTGCCCAGTCAAGACGCGGCACAATGGTTGACCGAGAATCAGGAGCTGGTTGACCGTTGGGCAAGTTGTGAATTGCTGCCCTAGCACAAGCTGTGAGTTTCACCAGCTAGCCCTGTCAGATCTTGCAAACCTGACAGGGCTAGCTTTATATAACGCTGACCCCTTTCCGCGTTTGCCATCCTCAGTTGCTTCTAGAATTCAGTGCTTTGCCAAAGTTGCGGTGAAAACAATTGCTGGTATAATCCTTACCACTGGCTTTCTTACCGAAACCTTTGAGTTGGCTTCATGCATTCACCGCGTTTTACCACAAGCGTATATACACTTCTGCGCCAACTGATCGCATTCTTGCTCTTGCTTCTTCTCATTGCTCTGCTATGGGAAGGAGCCAAATGGCTAGGTGGCGATCCTTGGCGTGCGGAGACAAACCCCTGGGGAATTGAGCATAACCCACCGCTACGTTGGAAAGTCGCTTCGGATCTGAATCTGCCCCATCTTTGGGAGATCGGCGCGGCCTTTAGTCAGCCCGCGCGGCGCAATGGACCGCCGCTGGGAAGCGTGCTCTTCAGCGCGGCGCTCTATACTTTCCGCGAGGCTATCGTTGGCTTTCTCTTTGGGGCCACGCTGGGGTTGCTCTTGGGGGTGTTATTTACCCATATTAGGTTGCTAGAGCGCGGGTGTATGCCCTATGTAGTCGCTTCGCAGACGGTCCCGATCCTTGCCATCGCGCCCATGGTGATTATCTGGCTCAAGGCGGGGTGGTTCTCGGTAG
>JAHBVH010000143.1 GCA_019637645.1 Caldilineaceae bacterium | reverse complement strand
GCACTGTTACAATGTGCGCAACTTGTTGCAGCTGACAAGGATTGTGGAATTACACTATTTTGTTTACTTACTATTTTGTGCAATGTCCTATTTTTGACGTAGTTGAAAATCTGTCCGGCTGTTGATAAGCCTAGGACGGACGCCTCCTAGAGGCTATGGGGCTATGGGTAGGCAAGTTGCCTGATCGCCAGATAGCCACCTCTGCTGTGAATAATTGTCCAGCCTATGACCAAATTGAGTACCATGCTATTGCCCGTTGATCTGCCCAGGCTCAAAGTGCACCGCTGCTTGGCGTACTTGGCCCAAACGCGCCCACTAAGCCAGCGAATTCAACGTCAGCGAATTCAATGGCTGCTCCTCTTTGTGTTCTATGTCTTGATGATCTTATGGCCCACCGTCGTACAAGCCCAAGCGATCAATCCAGCTAATGCCACACTGAACGAAACGGCTGCTGGCATAACCCCAGTGAGCGTACCACTCTATTGGTATTTGATGACCGCCATGATCGCGCTACTCGTGCCGATTGGCTTTGTCCTCATTGGCGTAGCCGGGCTAGCTCCTGAGCAGGCTTGGAATGCTGCGTTAGGTGGATTAGCGGCTGTCGGTCTATCGACGTGGGGGTATTGGGCCATTGGCTTTGCGCTACAATTTGGCGGCATTGGTCTTGTCTACCCCGATCCGGCTCTTCACCATTTGGTGTGGGAATGGAGCCCCCTGGCTGCTAATTGGGGGGTTGGCTGGGGCGTTGCTGGCCTGAGTGGCTGGTTTCTTTCGGGTACGAATGTAACGGCAATGACCTACACCCTTTTCTTGGCGCACCTACCATGGGTAATTACCGCGGCCATGCTGCCGATTATGGCCGTGCGTGGTCGGGCACCGGCTTTGGTCACGTTGGTATTGGCCTTATTGATCGGTGCATTTATTTATCCCTTGGCTGGCAATTGGATCCAAGGAGGGGGCTGGCTTAGTGCATTGGGCCGTAACCTTAATCTGGGCCATGGCGTCGTTGATTTTGGCGGTGCGGGCACTGTTCACCTTGTGGCGGCGGGCTTTGCCTTAGCCGCGCTGGTGGTTTGGGGACCGCGGACGGCTCCCCGCTCAATGGCTCAGCTTGAGCTGCCACCCGTTCATTTGCCCCTCCTCGTTGTGGTGGGCAGCTTATTTGTGCTGGCCGGTAGCCTTGGTTGGCATTGGGCCAACCCGCTCCAAGTCCAGTTTTTGGGCGAAATGGCGCTTATGCGGGGGAGTATTAATAGCATCTTGATGGCGGCTGGTGGTAGCATTCCGCCGCTGGTCTATACTTGGTTTGTGACGGGGCGCAGCGAACCCATGACCTGTGCGCGCGGCTTGGTGGCTGGTGCTGTCGCGGGCTTGGCGGTTGGTCCCTTTGTGCAGCCTGGCGTTGCTTTTGCCATTGGGGTATTAGCTGGGGCGACCGTGCCTTTTTCGCTCTTTGTCCTCGAGGGCGTCTGGCGCCTAGATGATGCGACTGGCGCAGTGACAGCTAGTGGGATTCCGGCCATTGTTGGGCTGCTCTTGCTTGGCGTTTTTGCCGATGGTGCCGTGGGTAGTGGCTGGCAAATGACGGGGCTTGATACCTATTTAGGGGTAGCTGGGCAGGGCGTATCGGGGCTATTTGTGGGTAGTGGCTATCAAATCGACTTTCCCAGCCAATTACAGGCCCAGGCCATTGGCGTCTTGGCCCTCAGCTTATGGGGATTTATTGCTGGCATGGTCATCTGTATCCCACTGGGATTGCTCTTTCATGCGCTTGAGCGAGGAGAACCTACAGGTGAGATCCAGCCACGACCTACGCCAACCAGCCTAGAGCCGGTGTTTCAGGAACAAGGCTTTGAATATTTGGCCGAAGAATGGAAAACCACAGAAGCGGCCAAACGGCCTAAACGTTCCTAATGCCGCTTACGCTACCTCGTTTACTCCACCTCGTTTACTCCACCTCGTTTACTCCACCTCACCAAGATCCTCTTTGATTGACCCTTATTCACCCTGATCTGCTAGAGGAAAGGCTTGTAAAACCGTATAAACGGCTCCGGCGGGTTGCAGCTGACTTTGCATGTGCACAATCTGCTGTACCGTAAAGTCGGCAACGGGCCAGGGAGCCGCTTCTGTGCTTTGGATATAAGCGGTTAGAATCTGACCAATTTGTTTCACCTGAGCGCGCTCAACACTACGACGTATACGTCCAATGGTCAGATGTGGCGCAAAGACCTTTCGTTCGGCGGCAAAGCCAGCTGCTTGGGCAAGTTGCTCAATCTCTTGCTGCAATGGCAGGAGTATATCGGTTTGGCCCTGTAGACCAAGCCAGATGATATTAGGTGTTCGCATGGAGGGAAAGCCACCCGCCGCGGCGATGGATAACCCAAATGGTGTATAGTGATTGACTAAGCGGTTAAGGGCAAAGCGGAGTTTCTGGTGCTGTTGTTCGGTTGTTTCGCCTAAAAAACGGAGCGTAAGATGAACTTTTTCGGGCGGCGTCCACTGGATGCAGCCGCCTTGATGGGCAACGGCCAGCCGGGCTTCCAGTCGTTGCTGCTGCTGGCGAATGGAGCGATGTAGTACATGAGGAATTTCAACGGCAATAAAGGTACGCATGAAAATTTAGGTGATTACTACTAGCGCCCAGGATAAAAGTTGGATCTACTATCGTTGGCTTGGTCGATTTTGACGCGCTTCGGCGCGGGAACGCATATAGAGCAAAGTTGAAACGAGGCCCAAAATCCCCAATCCGCTTGCTCCTGAAAAGATGCCACAGAGAAGCATGATCATCAAATTTTGGGTATCAGGAATGGGCACACCAGCTAGGCTGGCGGCTGGCTGGGCTAGCGTGGTTGGATAGGGTGTAAAAGTTGGGATGCTAGCGAGTGTTTCGGGTGTTGCTGTTGCGGTCAATACAATATAGGGCGGATCGACAACCGCGGCCACTGGGGGAGTGGAAAGGCTAGAATTGAAGGTGGTTGGATCGGTATACAGCGTGTTTGCCGTTAGGGTTTCGGGTTGGGTAAGGGAATCGGTAGGTACGCTAGCCGCTGCAATCTCATTGTCCAGGGGCATGGTCATTGGGGATGGCATGGTAAGCGGCGAAACCGGTTGTGGAATGACTGGTGTTTCCGCCGGCAGCGCGCTATTATCCAATGGCGTTGGCAAGACACTATCAGAGAGCTGCGCTGGGGTGGGGGTTGGTGGAATATTCAGCGCCCCTGCGTCCATGGGTGGAGAGGGTAGGAGTATCGGCGCGAGCGGTGTTGTGGCATCGGTTATGATTAGCGTATCCGTCAAAGGATTCGTGCCAGTGAGGGTTAGCGTTACGGTAGGTGTTGGCGTAAAGAGCAAGGTGGGGGTTGGCGTCGGTTGGGCTGAAATGCCTAGGCCATAACCACACCGATTGAGAATCTCGCCACGCTCACCGTTGATCGGCAGCTCGCGTAACTGAAAACAATAGGCTTCCTCTGCTTGCAGCGCGGCTGTAACATCCATCCGATAGGTTACACCGCGCTGGGGTGCGCCTTGTGCCACTCGCTTGCCTAACAAGCGATAAGCGCTTTGCGAGGCTCTTTCGGGCTTATACCATACTTCAAACCCCAGTAAGTCATATTCGCTGACTGTTTGCCACTCTAGCACGACACCGGTTGGCAGCACGAGCACATCAAAGGCACTAAACTCGACAGCGGCATAGAGTGGTTGCGGCTTGGTTGCCTGAAAAGCAAGCACAAATAAAGTGACCAACAGCAGGAAAAATCCACTCAGGCCGCGGGCACCCCATGCCGTTGTGCTGTTCGTGCCTAGCCGCTCCCAGGCGCGGCGCAAGCCCGTGATCTGACGCAAGCCTTGTGGCCCGACCCGTAGCAAGCGGGCAAGTACGCCAGCTTTATAAACAGCAGCTTTATGAAAAAGGCACCCACATAGTGCCCATTGACTCCACGACACAGCTGATTCCTATAGTCCAATCCATTGATCGAATCCGTAGAGATGCTTTAAAAAGAATATAGGACCAGTCCACACCTGACAGGTCTATAGGCTACCTTTTCAAACCATTTCTTCGTAGCTTACCCCAATCTATGCCACCTGACTGCAAGAAAAGCACAATTCAGACTTACCCGCGCGCCCATCTCAGAATGGTGATGGAAATGAAGCCGGAATTAGGGCGGCTCATATTATAGCATGGGTGGGGGGTGTCGCCTATAAGGTATTTGGTGTATTCGCATTCACACCAGTTGGGGTGTCGCCAAGTAGTATTGGCTAGAAAAGTGACACTACCCCTTTTGTGCTTCTGTTGGGGCATGGGGCTTGGTTGTGCGGCAGAGAAAACCACCGCTGGTAGAATTATTTTGGTAAGTGTGGATCAGACGCAGCCCAAACCGAATGGTGTATGCTACTCTCGGCTTTCTTCGCGCTCATCCTCATCACGTAGGCTGGCGAGTAATTCGCAAAGCTCTTGAATACAGGCACGGTCTAGCCCACTGTTATACCATACCCGCATTTGCTGAATCAGGGCGCTAATGAGGGTCGCATACCGCTGTTGTGCTTCAGCGGACTCATCCTCGGCTAGGGCTTCATATTCGCCATGTTGTTCAAACCATTGATCCAGGTAGGGCTCTGCTGCTTGCGGATGAGGCCCCCAATGCGCTTGATAGTTCCATTCTTCATCAACGATAAAACAGACTGGCAACTCCATCTCGCTGAGCTCTTCTTGTAGATCGGGGTCGTCCACGATCTGGTTGAGCATGGCGAGGCCATCGACATCCCGAAAGATCCGTAAATTGAAACGTGACGAAAGCTGGATAATCCGGATCCAGATGGGCAACGTGATCGCTGTCTCTGGTGCATCCTCACTTAATAAGAGCGCGAAATTCAGCGTATCAGGATAGGTGATCAGAAAATCTTGCGCGGCCACTGGCATCCGAATCTCGGCCAGACGCTGGCGTACGAGTTTGTTTAACAGGGGCACGGCTTGCAAGAATTCATTGATCGTCAACCCTGTATTGAAGGCGAAAATTTTTTGTTGGGTCGGCAGGACAAAGTCCGCTGTACGTTGCGCATGCATGGGATTCTTCACCTAAATTTCTTTTCGCACGCTTTATGGATGCATGATTGATGCATTAGTTGATTAAAAGCTGATTATATCCTACTTCTACGAATCATGACAGCATCCTGTAACGATTGGCATTGAATAGCTATGATAAGCTTTGAGTAAGCCAGACGATAAAAAAGTAAGCAAGCAGGTCGGGCGGCTGTTAAAAAGCTGTAATATAAAAGAGCGGAAAGGTATGCTAAGCTTTCAAACAAGCGCCTTTCTCCGCTGTAAGTAGAATAACAGCGCTCTATAACAGTAAGAACCGGCCGCATGATAGAACGGACATAAGCAGAGGTAGAGAAGGTCAAGCCAAACGAAAACAAAGACAGAATTCTGTAATGATTCTGCACAAAATGATGTGATACACTTCAGCCAGACGTAACTTCAGCGTAAATTTCCCAAGCCAAAGCTAGCAAGTCATGACCTTGCCCGAAATCGCAAGTCGCAAGAATTTTCGCTAGCGAAGGAAATAAAAATTGCATAAATTAAAAAATATGCAAGTCGATTATGTAGGTAGCGAGATGAACAAGATGCAATTGATGAAAAATGAGCAAGGCACCACATTAATCGAGTTTGCGCTGGTTCTCACCCTTTTGTTAACGCTCACCTTCGGCATGATTGACTTCAGCCGCTATATCTACACCATCAGTGTAGTCCGCTCGGCCGCCCAAGAAGGGGCACGCGCCGGGGTAGTGAATGTCGCTACTGCGCAAAGTGCCGCCGAAAGCAAAATGGTGGCGCTCGATGTGGCCCGCTCCAATATCACCGTGCAGCGGCCCAATGCTGAAACCGTTGAGGTCGAAGTTTCCTATCAATTTGAGTTTATTACGCCCTTTCTGGCTACCCTCGTGTCTAACAATGCTATCGAAGTGAACGGTAGCGCCAGCATGACAATCTACTAGGGGCAAGCGTTGTGAACAGTTAGGTAATTAATTTGCCTAGTTACCTAATGAATTATATCTATCTGTATATTCGCTTTATCTGTGGAAAGGAACAAGCAATGTTTACGAAGATGATGGTTGCGTTGAATGCGTATGCGGCGAGCCTGCAGAACGAAGAAGGCCAAGGGTTGGTTGAATACGCCCTGATCATTGTGTTGATTGCCATTTTCGCAA
>JAHBVH010000142.1 GCA_019637645.1 Caldilineaceae bacterium | reverse complement strand
AATAACTACCCACGAACAGGAGTAAGAGGAATGGACACAAGTACGATTGGGCCAGTGCTGATACCGATACTGACGGCAGCGATTGGCGTCGAGCGCGCCGTTGAGATCATTTGGAATTATGTCGAGTGGGTGCTCTTAAGTTTTGGCCGCTGGCAAGCCGAACAGCTCAAGACACCCCAATATCTGCAATTCAAGAGTGGGACCAGCCTCGTCTTTGGGGTTATTTTGGGGATGATTGTCGCCAACTTCACGGGCATGCGGATCTTTGAACTACTCCGCCCGGACGCAGCGGGGCTCTTGGATGCCATGCCCACCACGTGGGACATTCTGCTCACGGGCTTTATTATTGGGGCTGGTGCCAAACCCGCGCATGATATTTTGGGGATCATCACTCAGTTCAAGAACTTCCTCAACAACAGTGCCATTCACCAGCGTGAAAGCGCGGCCGCGGCCTTGGCCGAAGGGGTCCTGAAACTAGCCCAAAGCGAGGCCCAAGCTATGGTCGATGTTCCCGGCGTTGGCCCCGCCCGCATCCCCATGGGCGCGTCCCAACGGGGTCTCCCCGACGACGAAGAGAGTGCCGCGGTCGAAGAAAAATCCGCCACCGAACGCTACCTCGACCTCCTCCGCAGCCGCACCGCGGTGTAAGCCAGTGGGACAGTGAGACAGACTCTATCTACTGTCCTGCTGTCCCACTTACAAAAGGCGATAGGCCCGTTTGGGCAAGTCATAGGCCATCGCCCGGGCCATGGCGTGGGCGTCGGTTTCGGTGATGATGTGGCGGGCGACCAGGCCGGCCAGCCAGTTGGCACTGGCGCGCCGCCATAGGTCATGACGGGCGGGGATCGAGGCAAAGGCGCGCGTATCGTCGTTAAAGCCCGCGGTGTTATAGATCCCCGCGGTCTCCATGACCAGGTCAAAATAGCGCTGCATGCCGTTAAGGCTATCATAGAACCACCACGGCGGCCCCAACTTTAGGCTCGGGTAGTGACCGGCCAAGGGAGCCAACTCACGGCCATAGGTGGTTTCATCCAGGGTAAAGAGGATCAAAGCCAAGCGGTCATCATTACCATAGCGATTGAGCAGCGGGCGCAGCGAACGTGTATAGTCCACCCCAATCGGAATGTCGGCCCCTTTGTCGCGGCCAAAACGTTGGTAGAGCGGATCGTTATGGTTGCGCAGCGAACCGGGATGTAATTGCATCACCAACCCATCTTCTACACTCATCCGCGCCATTTGGATCAACATGTGGCCGGTAAAGCGCTCCGCATCCTGGGGTGACGCCGCGCCCCGTAGCGCTCGTTGGAAAATCGCATCGGCCTCAGCGTCCGACAAGTCAATGGTATAGGGCGTCTGAGCCGCGTGATCAGTCGCCACCGCGCCCATAGCTTTGAAAAAGGCGCGCCGTTCTTCTAGCGCCTGGATAAAGGTGGCATAGCTATGGACCGTGATCCCACTCACCGCGCTCAGCGTGTCAATCTGCCCGCGCCAACCATCCATATCAAGATTCACCACAGCATCCGGGCGGAAGGTGGGCCGGACATTGCCCGCCCAGCCCGAGGCACGGATCGCCTGGTGACTGGCTAAGGTATCGGTAGCGGCGTCGGTCGTACAGAGCACTTCGACGTTAAAGCGTTCAAAGAGGGCACGCGGGCGAAAGGCCGGTTGCGCCAGTTTGTCGCTAAGCTCGTCGTAGATCGCCTGGGCCGTTTCACCAGTGAGCGGCTGGGTGATTGCAAAGATCGTCACCAGCTCCTCGGTGATCCAAGCGCCAGTGGGCGTGCCGCGGAACAGGTAGAAATTTTCGGCAAAGATCTGCCAAATTTTGCGATGGTCGGTCTCATACCAACCCTCATCTTGCGGGCGAATCCCCAGCGCATCGAGCGGAATCCCCTGGGAGTAGAGCATGCGAAAGACATAGTGGTCAGGAATGATCAAGAGATCCGCGGGCGTGCCAAAGGAGCCATTTTCGTCGGCCAGCAGTTTGGGCTCCACATGACCATGGGGGCTGACAATGGGCAAGGCTGCTACGCCCGCATAGAGTTCACGGGCCAGGGCGCGGATGGTGGGGTCCGGGTCAAAATAACGATCAGGGTGCAGGGTTAACGGGCTCATGGCTTAGCTTTCCAATTCCTCTTCAGTGGGACAGATTCAGTGGGACAGGCAGACAGCAGCACTCTTCTGGGTAAACTGTAACATAGGCGCGAACCGGCGTCAAATAGAGGGGCTTGGCGTCCCTGTGGTATGCTATAGGAGAAGGGTCTTCAGCTGCGAACCAAAGGAAGCGTTCATGCAAATTACCGAGATTGAACCCGTTGTCATCCATGTCAACCATCGGGGCGATTGGATCTGCTTGTTGGTGCATACCGACGCCGGACTGACGGGCTTGGGCGAGGCCAGCCACAGCAGCAATGACGCGCTGCTGCTCGATCTGTTGGCGCGGGTAAAGCCCCAACTCATCGGCCAGTCGCCGCTCAACATTCATGCCCTGTGGCAGAAATTGGTGCGGATCGATGCCGGCCGCGTCGGGCAGACCTTGCTGAGTGGCCTTGAGATGGCGCTGTGGGATCTCTTTGGGCAGGCGGTGGGCCAGCCCATCCATGCCCTGCTGGGTGGGGCATTGCGGAAACGGCTGCGGCTCTACGCCAACATCAATCGCCACGTCCAAGGGCGCTCGTCCGAGGGCTTTGCCATCGCCGCGCAGCAGGCCGTTGACGAAGGCTTTACCGCGATCAAATTAGCTCCCTTTGACGAACTACGGGAGCCGAACCATATCCGCACTGGCCCCCACGCCGCTTGGCGGGCTGGGGTCGAGCGAGTGCGGGCGGTACGCCAAGCCATTGGTGACACGATTGAATTGGCCGTCGATTGTCATAGCCGGATGGAGCAATCGGAAGCGATTGTCGTAGGCCAAGCCCTGGCCGACTGTAACCTCTTCTGGTACGAAGAGCCAGTCCACCATAGCTTGCCCCATGAACTGGCCGCGGTGACCCAAGCGGTGCCCATGCCCACGGCCTCCGCTGAAAGCATCTTTGGCATCGAGGGCTTTCGCCCCTTCTTCACCCAACATGTGGTCGATATTATCATGCCGGATGTCAAGCACGCGGGCGGTTTGTTAGAAAGCAAGGCCATTGCCGAGGCGGCGCGCATGAATCAACTCTTGGTCGCGCCCCACAATCCATCAGGCCCGGTTGCCAGTGTCGCCAGCGGTCACCTCTGTGCCACCTTGCGCAACTTCTATATTTTGGAATATGCCTGGGGCGAAGTGGATTGGCGCGCCCAGTTGCTGGAACCCGCCGAGCAGATTATCGACGGCCACCTGCTGGTCAGTGATGCACCGGGGCTCGGCCATCGCCTCAACCCCGCGCTCGTCCAAGCCCACCGCCGCCACCAAGCCAGCAGCGCCGACTCCGCCAAGGTGCGCGCGGGAACTACTTCGTAATCCAGCCCAGGCATGCCCCCGTGTCTCCCCTCATATCTCCCCCATAATTTGACATAACCAGCAGGAACCATTATAATTTTGGCTATCCTAGCAACGCGTAACGCAGCACTACGCTGGTAGTGTACATTGTGGCTCGTTCGTCTAGCGGCCTAGGATATCGCCCTCTCAAGGCGGTGACACGGGTTCGAATCCCGTACGAGCTACCTAATAGACTGACCTAGTATTTTAGGATGTACTAGATCAGTCTGCACCTTGATAATCTAGAGAACAAGTAACACTTGTTTTTATTAGGTTTTTAAGGTTCTTTGGGGGGATCGCTCCGGTCAGCCCGTGCAAAAGAGCCCGGAGCGATTCTACTTTCGCTCAGAAAGTAGCTTGATGCCTTTGCGCTTGGCATACTCGAACAGGTCTTCTTCACGCACGCGCCGGTGTCCAGTGGACGACAAGCGTTCTGCGGGAAGCTCACCAATTTGGATAAGCCGCACAACCGTATCTCTGCTAACTTGTAGTTCCTGAGCCACTTCGGTGGTCGATAAAACGCGCATGTTCACCTCCGTGCAGGTTTCTCACGGTTTGCGTGTTTACCGTACCATGAGATTGTATAGTTGTCAATGAGCAATTCTTGCCTAATCTCAGCAAATTAGGGGAGATCTTGCTTAAAGACGGTTATGCAAAAAGTTATAGCGCGGCAACTTTTCTTTTTCCAAAGCTAAAGTTTTATTTGTCGCGTCCAAATAATCCTCCATCGCGAAGGCTCCCAAATGCGTTACGCGACTCTCATACTTATTGCGCTACTAGTTCTGCTTGCCATTGCCCAACCCGGCCGCGGCCAGACCATCCCGCCATCGATCTATTTGCCACTGATTGCTATACCCGCACCATTCACCGTCACACCGACCGCAACCCTAGGCCCGATCAGTACCATCACCGCCACATCGACCACTACACCAACACCGACCAGCACACCAACCCGTACGCCAACGGCGACGGCTACGATACAGCTAAGCTATATCTGTGATCGTGACGCATACAATTGCAGCGATTTTAGCACACAAGCAGCAGCCCAAGCGGTTTATGATTACTGCGTTAATCTAGGCTTTGGTGACATCCATCGGCTGGATAGTAACAATGATGGGGAAGCTTGCGAGTCGCTGCCATAAACAACTTAGTCTTGAGGCGCTTTTGCGAATGCCCAATCTGACTTCATCATAGCCAGCAACCTCTTACCTATCACTCTACCGTTCCGGCAAACGTCAGTTAAGGACCCCTAATGGACGAATATACGCTTTTTGCCGAGCTAAAAAAAGTCTTTGCTAATCTCTACCTCGAACCTGCCGATGCGCAACGCGTGGCTACGGACGCAGGACTTGACCTCGCCCAAATTCCCTTTGATGCTAAAGCCATCAACAACTGGCACAATATTCTCGCCGTTGCGATTCGATTCGACGCGCTGGATCAGGTATTGAACATAGCGTTGGGCCAATATGAACGCCACCAACCCTTGGTTACTATCTACGAAAG
Organism: Caldilineaceae bacterium; assembly: GCA_019637645.1. The sequence continues at coordinate 1,525 of JAHBVH010000142.1, read as the reverse complement.
CTATCGTCACTTCATCGCTGCCGGTGGACAGCTTGGCGCGCCAGAACTGCTAGGCGTGGGCAGCCAGGTCTTAACTATTGCAGGCAATGTGACGCCAGGCCATGACTTTATTGGGCGCGATCAGCATATCTATGGCGATCAAATCATTTATCAGGGCATTGCGCCCCGTGCCGTCGATGCGGCTGTGCTGGAAGCAGCGCGTACGAAATTAGCTCAATTGCCGTTAGATCACATTCCAGCCATTGCGGCACCGCCCACTGGCTCACAGATGCCCTTGAGCGCCAATTCGCTCTTTGTGGGTAGAGAAGATGAGTTGCGCAAACTGGCGGGTTGGCTCAAGGGCGGGGCAACCGTAGCCGTGGGCCAGCTGGTGGCAACCACCGGCATGGGAGGCATCGGCAAGACACAATTGGCGGCAACTTTTGTCCATCACTATGGTCAATACTTCCAGGGCGGCGTCTTCTGGCTCACCATGGCTGATCCGGCCTCGATTCCGGCGCAGCTTGCCGAATGCGGCGCAAAGATGACCGAATTGCGCATGGATTATCACCGGCTCGATCTCAGCACACAAGTTGCGCTGGTGCTGGCCGCCTGGCAAAGTGATTTGCCGCGGTTGCTGATCTTTGATAACTGTGAATCATCCGACCTGTTGGCGCAGTGGCGGCCACCAGTCGGCGCGTGCCGGGTCCTGGTAACGAGCCGCCGCAGTTACTTTGCCCCCGCGCTCGGTGTCCAGATGTTACCGTTGCATACCTTAGCCCGCGCCCAAAGTCTTGAATTGCTGGCGAAATTTCCGGCCAATATCAATGCCGCGCCTTACACGCCACAAGAGATGACCGATCTAGATGCGATTGCCGCAGCCTTGGGTGATCTACCCCTGGCCTTACATTTGGCCGGGAGTTATTTGGCGCGTTACCGCCGCGTGATCACCCCGGCTACCTATTGGGAGCAATTGCAGAAGCTGGATTCTCTGGAACATCGCTCGCTTCAATCGCAAGAAATTTCGCCCACCATCCACGACCAGCATGTAGCTCGCACCTTTGCCTTGAGCTACATGCAACTGAAAGCGGATGATGAGATTGATGCGTTGGCCCTGCGTCTCCTCATGCAGATCGCCTGTTTTGCCGCGGGTGAGTTGATTCCAAGAGATCTGCTCTTGGTAACGATAGACCAGGAGGGCGACGAGCACGCCGATCCGCTTGACAGAGCCCTGCAAGTAGAGGACGCGCTACACCGCTTGACAGAGTTAGGGCTAGTCGAGGTGGAAGCGGCCGGGCAGCTTCTTCTCCATCGTCTGCTGGCGCTCTTTGTTCAGCATATTGATCGGCGAAGCTATACGGCGGCAGTGAGGGCTGTGGAGGTGACCCTATTAGATGAAGCAAATCGTCTCAACAATAGCGGATTCCCGCAACCACTGCTTCTCTGGCAAGTCCATTTACGGCATCTTACCGATTTTGCCAAAGTGCGGCTGGATGGGACCGCGGCTGGCCTCTGTAATACGCTAGGCTATCACCTACAGATGATA
>JAHBVH010000141.1 GCA_019637645.1 Caldilineaceae bacterium | reverse complement strand
CCCTCTGTCTTCCCGCGGTAAATACGCAAAATCTTGCGTATCTACTGTCCTCTGTCTTCTGCCCTCTCCCCCACTCTCTTCTAATACTCGCGCAGCCCCCCATCAGCGGCGATCAACGGGGGGCGCGTATAGGGAACCGGCGGGTAGTGCTTAAACGCTTCCTCGTTGAGTTCAATGCCTAGCCCGGGGGCGGTGGGCAAGAGCAAGTACCCCCCTTCGCGGCGGAGCGGCTCCTGGACGAGATCACGCTTAGGGGCGCGAAATTCGTCGCCGGGGTACTCTTGGACAGCCACATTGTGGAGCGCCGCATCAAGGTGGACACAAGCCGCGGTCAGGAGACAGCTCAGCGGATTGTGAGGCGCGACACTGACATAGTTGGCCTCGGCTAGCGCGGCAATCTTGCGGATGTTGGTGATGCCACCGGCCAGCGATGGATCGGGCCGCACAAAGGCCGCGCCCTTGTGGTTGATCAGATCTTGAAACTGATAGATCGTGTAGAGGCGCTCGCCCATGGCGACGGGCATGGGTAAATTCGCCGCCACATAGGCCCAGGCATCCATATTTTCCGGCTCAATGGGATCTTCAAAAAAGTAGAGCTGGTAGGGGGCCAAGACCCGCCCCACCGCGATCGCTTCTGCCGGGGTCAGGCGGTTTACCACATCGATCATAATATCAATATCTGGCCCAACCGCTGTGCGCACGGCGGCGACGCGCGCTTCGGCATTACGGAGCATGGCGGTATAACTCATGCGCTCCAAGCCATGGTCTGTGCCGTCAAGGTTGCCAAAGGGGTAGAGCCGCACGGCGGTAAAGCCCTCGGCGACGCGCGCGGCGGCTTCTTCGGCCAGCGCCGCGGTGCTGGTTGCCCCCAAATGGGCATAGAGGCGGACTTTGTCGCGTGTGGGGCCGCCCAGCAATTCGTAGACGGGTCTCCCCAATGCTTTGCCCTTGATATCCCACAACGCCATATCAATCGCACCAATCGCGGCCATCACATCCGCGCCGCCGCGAAAGAGGCAGCGCCGAAAGAGATGCTGCCAATGGCGTTCAATGGGCAGTGGGTCTTGGCCGACCAGATATTCCGCGCAGTAGGCGACGCCAGCGATGGGCAGGTAGGGCGTCCCCCCCGTACCGCTGGCTGGATGCAACTCCCCAATCCCGGTGATACCTTCATCGGTCGCCACTTTCACATACATAAAGCGATCAGCATGGATCGTCTGGACGCTGGTAACTTTCATCGCTTAAACCTTTATGGATTTGGAGCACGCAAGATGACGTTGGTGGCGGGCAACGCCCAAATTTCGTTATAGACCGTTGGCTTGGGCCGTGGCGGTGGATAGTGCGGAGGCCGCCGGTTGGGATCCAGCAGTTCTAGCCGATCACGACCACGCGGTTGATCGAGCCAAGTGCGTTCCTCGGGCGCGGCAGCCACCTCGCGTTGGAGGATAAATTCCACATGATCAAAGGCGGTAAAGGCGACATGGGCCAAAAAGACCCGTTGCACCTCTTGGCCGTCCCAAGTCGCGAGGTCAGGCACGATCACTGGCCCGGTGCAGACTTGAAACTCCCCCTGCGCGGCGTTGACATTGATCAGGTTGACTGGGTATTCAACGCTGATCGTCAAGCCGCGCGCGGGGTCACGATAGGTAGAGACCGCGTTGAGCAGATCATTCGCCAGCGTGGCCTCGACGATTTGCGGGATGGTCGTCAATGCGCTGACATCAGCAAAGTGGCGCAAATCGGTGCGATGTTCTTGGAAAGCCTCGCTCAACTTGGCAACGCTCACAACTTCGCTTTCCGTGCTGGGACGTTTGGCAATCGATAAACGCAGTTGGTGGCTCCAGGCAAAGCGGAATTCGGCGCTCGGTACTTGAAAGAGATTGCGGCTGGCAATGGTATATTCGGTGCGACAGGGTGCGCCGACAAAGAGCGCGGTGCTTTGACCGGTGGCGTCGTTCCGAATGGTACAACTGGCTTCGATGTTAAAACGCACCTGATAGACCTGGCCTGGTGTGCCGACAAAGCCCCCTGGATAGCGATAGTATTCGTCGGGCCACCAGGGGTGCGATTTCCAGGTAAAGGTAGAGCGTGGAAAATTGAGCATAGCTGTCCAACCTTTCTAGCGGCATATTCCGCGATCAATACAGTGCGATCAATGCGGTGCGATCAATGGCGACGGCGAACCGCGTCCCCTTGGGTCACGGTTAGGGCCAGATATTCCTCGACCGGTTGGGGGGTAAAGCGGTTGGGCGAAAACGCGCTCACATCGAGTTGCGGCTGACCATCGGCCACAAATTCGGCTAACAACAGACCGGCCACGGGGTTGTAGGCAAAGCCCCCCGAGTGGAAAGCACAACCTAAGTAGAGCCCCGGCCAGCCCGCCACTGGCCCCAACATCGGCTCACCGTCCACCGAAAAGGCAATCAGCCCAACCTTTTCTGTCTCCCAAGGGACCTGGGCCAAGTTCGGAAAGAGCGAGGTCATATTAGTCCGCAGCCAGCTTTGCACATCCGCGGGCGCACTCAGCTCGGACATATGAAAGTCGGGCGAGGTGACCCGATGTTCCTCGCGCCAAGCGGTTTCGCCCCCAGCCAACAGCCGTCCCCCCGCGGCGGGGCGGATATAGCCACCTTGGGGGTTGGCGTTCACAGCGGGGATGTGCGGCGCGGTGGCAAGGGGTGCGGTCACATAGCGTTGATGGACAAAGGCTTTGACCGGTACTTGCCAGCCCAATTGCGCGACCATGGTTGGCGTCCAAACATGCACCGTGCTGACCACGGCGTCGCCTTCAATCACCCCGGTGGGCGTGGTAACACCGGCAATGCGGCCATTGCGTTGCCGGAAGCCAGTCACTGGGGTGTTCTCACGGATCTCGACCCCCAGTTCGCGGATCTTCTGCGCCAGGGCCGGGATATACTCTTCCGGTTCACTGTAGCCGCCCAGCGGATCATAGAGGCCGATCAGGTCGGCGCTGGGCGTTAGCTCGGGCCAGCGTTGGCGCATCTCGGCGGCAGAGAGGATCTCATAGGCAACGTTCAGCCGGTCATAAAGGGGAAAGAGCTTTTCGCGCTCCGGCCAAGAGGGGGCATCAAACAAGTTGAGGCAGCCCACATCCTGGAAGCGATACCCCGGCAACTCTTCCGAAAGTTCACGATATAATTGCAAGGCTAGCTTGCGCGCCAACACCCCAGTCTCGCTCCAGAGCAGACCGGTGATAATCCCCGCGGCGCGGATGCTGGAACCGTCCCCAACCGGTCCTTTGTCCACGAGAATGACCTTGCCAAAGCGTTTACGGGCCAGTTGATAAGCCGTACTCAGCCCAATCACACCACCACCAATGACAATGGCTGTTGCAGACATAACATACTCCTCTTTGATAAGACGCGGATAGACGCGGATGACCGCGGATGAAACATAAATCCGCGGTCATCCGCGTCTATCCGCGTCCAAAAAATCTCTTTTCATTACGTCGTAATCAGGCACGAAGGCGGACAGCCTTCACCCGATTATTATAATGGTCGCTGATCAGCAGCAGATCATCCCCATAGAAACAGATCCCGTGGGGTTCATTAAGTTGGGTCGCGGCGGCCAGATCACCATTGTGGCCGTCACCGGCCTCCTCACCACCTGCGACCGTTTCCAACAGCCCGTGGGCGTTAATGCGCCGGACGCGGTTGTTGCGCGAGTCGGCGATATAGATCGTCCCATCGCTGGCAATGGCTAAGCCATAGGGTTGATTCAACTTCACCGCAAGCGCGGGCGTGCCGTCGGGCGAGAAACCGCTTTGCCCACAACCAACCACAGTGGTGATGATGCCAGCGGTATCCACCTTGCGCACAACATTGTGGGCGCGATCGGTGAAATAGAGCGCGCCCGCGGCGTCGAAACAAATGGCCGTTGGCGCACCGAGGCGCGCACTGGTGGCCGGGCCGCCGTCGCCGCTATAGCCAGGGAGGCCCATACCGGCCACACTCGTGATCACGCCCGTTTGGGCATCGATCTTGCGAATCCGCCCGACAGTGCTGTCGCCCAGGTAAATGTCATCGTTCGGGCCAATGGTCACCACCTCGACATGGGCAATACTCGCGCTCACGGCTGGGCCACTATCGCCTTTGTCCCAGCGCCCTTCGCCAGCATCCCAGGGCAATGTCGTACCGGCAACAACCCGGATGATGCCGTCCAGATCGACCCGGCGGATGCGCCCGTCGCGCGTGTCGGCAATCACCACCCGCCCCAAGCGATCAATAGCAACATCGTGAGGATTGCCCAGATAAGCTTCCGTCGCGGCTTCGTTGTCGCCACCATAGGCCCGCGCCCCGTTACCCGCCACGGTATGAATAAAGCCCGTCACCGGGTCGATCATCCGAATGCGTTGGTTCCAGACATCGGCAATATAGATCTGCCCTTGCGGTCCCACGGCCAAGCCACCCGGCCCGCAAAGAAAACCAGCGCTGGCCGGTTCGCCATCATGCACCGAAGTGCCGCCCAAGACGGTCGTAACGATGCCGGTTAGGCCATCATAGCGCCGGAGACGGCCAGAACAGTCACTCCAAAAGACGGTGCCATCGGGATCAGCCCAGATCCCCGCTTCTACAGCGTTACAATGGGTCTGCGCGCCGGGTAGTCCCTCTTCGCCAAAGCCCGGTACACCATTCCCCACCAACGTCTGGACATAGCCGGTGACCGCGTCCACCTTGCGCACGCGGTAGCCATATTTTTCGCCCACATAGAGGTTGTTATGGGCGTCTACACAGATGGCATCGGGCATGAGGGTGCTGGCCGCGACGGCTGGCCCACCATCGCCATTCGAGGCGCGCTGACCGTTGCCTAGCACAGTGGTGATCAGGCCGGTCGCCATATCAATTTTGCGGATGCGGTCATTCGAGTTGTCGCAGACATAAAGGTTGTGGAAGTCCCGATCAAAGGCCAGATGCTCAGGGTGATGAAAGGCCGCTTCCGCCGCGGGCCCGCCGTCGCCATGGTAGCCCATGAGGCTGACGCTGGGCCCGCCATAGGGGCGGCTGCTATCATGTTCGGCAGGATAGAGACGTGCGTTATGGCCCGCAAAGCTGGTGATGATCCCCGTTTGGGCATCGACACGGCGGACGTTATTCGACCATTCACTGGACAAGTAGAGATTTCCCGCGTGATCGACGGCGACGCCACAGGTCGTATCCATTTCCGCTTCTAACGCGGGGCCGCCGTCGCCGCCGCGCCCCACTTTGCCCGAACCGGCCACGCGGGTAATGATCCCCGTCGCGTAATCAATGCGGCGAATGGTCTGGTTGCCCAGATCCGAGAGGTAGAGATTACCGGCGCGGTCCTGCGTTAGATCATGGGGCCAATAGAAACGGGCTTCGCGCGCGGGCCCGCCGTCGCCACGATTGCCGGGGATCCCATCCCCCGCAAAGAGATGCAGAATCCCCGCTTGGTCAATCCGCCAAAGGCGATGACCATGGTAGTCAATGACGATCAGATCACCATCAGGGCGGCGCACCACGCCCATGGGCCAGCCGGCATCAGTCTCCTTGGCGGGGGTGCCACTGCGATAGCCCACCCCCGCCAACGTGGCGATCGTATCGACCGCCAGGGTACGTAATTGTTCGGTAAAATTCATGCTCGATACCCCCGGCGCCCAGCGCCATGGATACCCCGCAGCGCTGGGCGGGGCCTACGCCGTTGTATGGTCATCCTTATACCTCCAAAGCAATAGAAAGAGTTCGGACTTACGTACCATGATCCGTATATCATCGAAGCGCTGACAGGTTTTGCGAAACCTGCCAGCGCTAGCTTTGCATAGATCCTGAGCGTGTGAAAATTCTTTTTCCCTAGCGCACGAGGCGGCGGAAGGGTTCTTTTTTCAGGTCGGCGACCAGGAGGCTATCCAGGTTCCCTTGATCAAGACCGCCTTTGATCACCTTGAATGCTTCTGTGGCCGCGGTCGCGGTCTGTTGGATGTCTTCCGCGGTGTGGGCTAGGGTGGCTTTGAAGGACATATAGGTGTGTACGCCCCGGCGTGCCATCTCTTGAATAAAGAGAGTCGAAACCTTGCGTCCATCGATCCCCTTGGGCAGATCCAGTGCGATATAGGGGTTGGAAGAGAGCCCCGCACATTTGCCTTGCAGACCGGCGTCGGCAATGGCGCCATTGAGCGCGGTGCGCAGCCGCTCCCCAATTTCCTGGAAGCGCCGCTCAGAGTCACGCCGTTTGAGTTCGCGAATCGTCGTCAACGAGGCGACCAGCCCAAGGTTGTCGCTCCAATAGGAACTGGAGATAAACATGCGCCCCGCTGGCTCCATGGCCGCCCGCGAGCCGACCACCGCGCCCATGGGGTAGCCATTGGACATAGCCTTGGCAACGACGGTGATATCGGGCGTGACGCCCACCACTTTTTGAATGCCGCCTCTGGATAGACGCCAACCACAGGAGACTTCATCGAAGATCAAGAGCACGCCATGCTGACGGGCCAGTGCTTGCACCCCTTCCAGATAACCCGCTGGCGGCAGTTCCGAACGGGCGGGCTCCATCATGATCGCAGCGACCTCGCCCTGATATTGGACGAGGAGTGCTTCAAGCATTTCTAGATTGCCATAGGTGAAGGGCAGGACACTGCCAGCCAGCCCTTTGGGCACGCCAATCGGTTCGATCCCGGCGAACGGATATTCGCCGCTCTCCGGATCCACGCCAAAGTTGGCGGCTTGATACCAATCATGCCAGCCATGATAGCCACAGATCAGAATTTTGTCGCGACCGGTGGTGCCACGGGCAATGCGCGCGGCGACGGCGCAAGCTTCGCCGCCCCCCTTGGTGTAACGCACCATTTCGGCGCTGGGCAGGGTATCGCACAGTTCCTCGGCTAGCTCAATTTCGAGCGGGCTGTTGAGGGTATAGAGACTGCCGCGGCTGATCTGCTCCTTGACCGCCTCATCGACGACCTCGTCGGCATGGCCCAGAATGATCGCGCCCACAGCGTTGACCCAGTCGATATATTCATTTTCATCGACATCAATAAACCGAGAACCTTTGGCGCTTTGACCATAGATCGGACTGACGCCGTTGGCGAATTGATCAGCGCGCCGACTGATCAGCTGTGTCCAGCCGGGGATCAACTCCCCAGCGCGCTGATAGAGTTGGAGTGAACGGGAAACTTGATGTTCCGTTGTCACAGTTTTTTGTCCTTTTGTTACTAGGATTGGTCGTTGGTCATTGGTCGTTGGTCGTTGGTCATTGGTCATTGGTCATTG
>JAHBVH010000140.1 GCA_019637645.1 Caldilineaceae bacterium | reverse complement strand
CCTGGATGCTCTCATTATATGATCCATTAAACGAAAGCTGGTTGCCGACTCGGTCAGTAAAGATGCCGAATTTATCATGAAAGTCACCACCGGTCAACTTGTTAATCGGCAGAGCCAATCGGAATTCTAACACCCCATCTGCCACCATCCAGGCTAGGGCGGACAATGTATCTTGTTCTAAAGATACAGCTAGATCAACGACGTTTTGGGCAATAAGGGCCCGCAAGTCAGCATCGAAGCGCGCCTGTTCGCCTAGGTAGAGCGCTTGCCAATCCGCTTCCTGTAAGATGGGGCTAGTTACCCAGCGGGCACGCCCCCCGTTAGCAGCAAAGTTAACCATGCCGCGGGCCGTAATGCGGAGCCAACCAGAACTAAAGAAGCCAACGCCACGGTCATACCGTACAGCAGAAGTGAGGGCAGGAACAAAGAAATCAGCAATCAGATCAGCTGATGAAGAGTCTAAAGTAGAGGAAAATTGCAAAGATGCTAGCGTCACGTTTGGCATAAGACGTAGCTTTGTCAGAGTTGTTCATAGATAATAGTAGAAATAGTATACAGCAGCTTTACTAACTTGTAAACAATAGCTGCGGCTTAGCCCCAAAATCAGGTGCTACCATTGATCCTGTATAATCCATAGTCGATAAAAGCTATAGGGTAGACCAATATAGAACGTTGTGCTATTTCTAATCGTTAGAGGAGATTACCGAATCCGTTGGTGCAACAGACCCTTGACCACCAATAGGACACCGAAGGAGATGAACAATAAGATCACGGCTAGGGTCAGGGCGACCGTTAGATCAAGTTCAAAGCCAATATAGATGGCCAGTGGCATGGTTTGCGTACGGCCCGGGAAATTGCCCGCAAAGATGATCGTTGCGCCAAATTCCCCCAAGGCGCGTGCCCAAGTCATCACCGCGCCACCAAAGAGCGCCGACCAAGCCAGCGGCAGCGTAATATAGCGCCAAACGCCCCATCCCGTTGCGCCATCCAGGGCCGCCGCCTGCTCCAGCTCTTGATCAACATTAGCAAAACCCGCCATCGCGGCCTTTACGTAAAAAGGAGCGGCGACAAAAAGTTGGGCCAAGACGACCGCGGCTTGGGTAAAGGCCAAGCTCACGCCGAAGTCGGCCAGATACGCGCCCAGCAAACCACGGCGACCAAAGGTGAGCAACAAGGCAATGCCCGCGACGGAGGGAGGCAAGACCATGGGCAGTTCCAACAGCGTATCGACCACAGCCCGTCCCCGAAAGCGATAGCGCGCCAAGAGATAGGCAAGCGGCGTGCCCAAGAGCAGGGTCAAGCCCGTGCTCAGCGCGGTAGTCAGCAAACTCAGTTGGATCGCTTGACGGACTTGGGCACTTTGAAGGTTGCTGGGGAATAGGGCGAAATCGATCCGCAACAGGAGCGCCAAGAGGGGCAACAGCAAAAAGAGCAATAGCGGCAGCGCTAGCAGGGGTAACCCCGCCCAGCGATACCCGCGCGCCCGCAGCCATGTTGGCCCCAGCAGAGCCGGGGATGGTTTGGTTGAAACCCCGGGGAACTTCCTGAATTTGCGTATCATCAGCCCTAATAAAATACGGGTACGTTTGGCGTACCCGTATCTTTCGTCATCATTTGCGCCAAGCAGGCTCAGCGTCGGCAGAGAGCAGGTTAAATGTCCAACCGTGCCTGATTAGCATGGGTGGTAATAAAGCGGCGACGGGGTGCGACTTCACTACCCATGAGCATATCAAAGGTACGATCCGCTTCCGCGGCATCTTCAATGCTCACCTGGAGAACGGTGCGATTCTCGGGGTTCATGGTCGTTTCCCAGAGCTGCTCGTTATTCATCTCGCCCAGCCCTTTGTAGCGTTGTTCAATGCGGACATTGATGTCGCCCAGTTCTTTACGCAGCGAGTCGAGGGCATTGTCGTCATAAACATACTCACTCGAGCGCTTGGACTTACCATTCTCTTGGCGCGTTATACCGACGCGGTAGAGTGGTGGTTGGGCAATATAGAGATGACCACTGGAGACCAGCGACTCCATGTAGCGAAAGAAGAAGGTCAACAGCAAAGTGCGGATGTGCGCGCCGTCCACGTCAGCATCGGTCATCAAGACAATGCGGTTGTAGCGTAGCCCCTCTAGCGAGAAATTTTCGCCAATGTTCGTCCCCAGCGCAGTGATGAGCGCTTGGATCTCTTTGTTGGCGAGCGCTTTGTCCAGGCTGGTCTTCTCAATGTTGAGGATCTTGCCGCGCAAAGGCAAGATAGCCTGGAAGCGCCGATCGCGGCCTTGTTTGGCCGTGCCACCGGCGCTATCACCCTCGACGATGTACAGTTCACATTCTGCCGGGTTGCGGCTGGAGCAATCGGCCAACTTGCCGGGCAGGGTCAAGCTTTCTAAGGCACTCTTGCGAATCACTAAGTCGCGCGCTTTACGCGCCGCTTCGCGGGCCCGGAAAGACATACGACACTTCTCGATGATCTGACGGGCATCGCGCGGGTTCTCTTCCAACCACTGGCTCATGGCATCGGCAATTGCCGTTTCCACATGATAACGGACTTCGTTATTGAGCAGCTTGAGCTTATTTTGCCCTTCAAACTGGGGCTCTAAGACCCGCACGCTCACAATGGCCGTCATCCCTTGGCGGGTATCGTCACCTGTAAAATTTTCATCGTTGCCTTTGATAAAGCCCTGTTTGCGTGCATAATCGTTGATCAGGCGCGTCACCGCGGCCCGTAGACCCGTAAGATGGGTGCCGCCGTCGGGCGTATTAATGGTATTGGCAAAGGCAAAGATGGCATCGGAAAAGCCATCGGTATATTGAATCGCTGCTTCCACATGGGTTTGTTCAACATCGACATCCACATAGACCGGCGCATGTAAGACCGTGCGGTTACGGTTTAGATAGCGGACAAAGGATTTCACGCCCCCTTCAAAATAGAAGTTGATCTCCTTGGCCAGCTCTGGTCGTTCATCGATAAAACGGATGTTGACACCCCGCGTCAGAAAGGCCATTTCGCGGAAGCGCGTCACCAGGGTTTCCCAGTGATATTCCAACACCTGAAAGATAGTATCATCGCGCAAGAAGGTCTGTTTGGTGCCGGTATCATTAGGGTCACATTCCCCAATCACCTCGACCTCGCTGACGGGAACCCCGCGCTCAAAGCGTTGACGGTGCATTTTCCCATTGCGCTTGACTGTTGTTTCCATCCATTCACTCAGGGCATTGACCGCGCTGACACCCACGCCATGCAAACCGCCCGAGACCTTATAGCCACCGCCCCCAAATTTACCACCCGCATGGAGCTTGGTCATGACGACCGTCACCGCCGGAATCCCCATCTGTTTATGGATATCCACAGGAATGCCCGCGCCGTTGTCCTCCACGGAAATACTCTGGTCGGGATGAATGGTGACACTGATCCGATCACAGCGGCCTTGCATCGCCTCGTCGATCGAGTTGTCTACGACCTCGATGACCATGTGATGTAACGCTTTGGCGTCGGTGCCGCCGATATACATGCCAGGGCGACGGCGGACAGCTTCCAACCCTTCCAGCACCTGGATCTGATCAGCGCCATAGACATAATTCGTATTGCGTTCGTTTGCCACAAATTCCTCCAACAGCCTCTTCAATAATTAATAGTCAACGGATAACCATTAATTATCTTTTACGTCTCGTACGCCACAATCGGCCGCGTCCGTTTCCAAGCACTCGGTTTTCAAGCAAGCACACCGTGACGCCGTCAGTAGCAGGTTTTCCTTGACGGTTCTTACGTTCATGAATATCGTTCAAAGTATACCATAAAAGCAGAGAAAAGTGAATTTTATGATTCCCTGAAACCGAACACGTGTTCGTCCATTTGCCCCTCCCCAAGATTGACCAAATGGTGTTACCCTCTGTACAATCGAAGCCGATTGATTGTTTTCTCCCCAACGGCGGCACAGGGTGGGCTCCTACACAAGAATAGACCAATAGGCTGCTCCTACGCACAAGAGCTGCCCAGAATGACTGACGGAACGGCGCGGCGCTAGTGATCTAGTTCACTAGCCGCAGGAGCGATAAAGATGGGGGCAGTTCACGGGAACTATATCGCATCGGAATTTCGTTAGCGATATACAGGTGGTGATATCGACCAAGCAGTCGGCGCGCAATGAAACTCACAATGAGACTCACAGTGCGAGCCAATGGTAGGGGAGCAAAGCAGAGATGCGCACACCACCCAGCAGGAGCCCCCTTTGGCAAGCCCAATCTCCAACATTACACTGATCTTTTTGCAGAAGACAAACATGCCCCGACCGAGTATGGCTCGACTGGGCATGTATCTATAGAGGGAATTTATCATGACTTCATTTGTGATTGAGGGTGGTCATCGCATCCATGGTACGATCAAGCCCATTGGCAATAAGAATGCTGCGCTCCCCCTTTTATCCGCTTGCTTATTAACCGATGAACCGGTGACGTTACATAATGTTCCACAAATTGGCGATGTCCAAACCATGTTGCAACTCTTGGGTGGCTTGGGCGTTACCATTGAGCAAAAGGGCCACAGCATCACCCTCTGCGCGCGCGATGTGGACAGCACGACGCCTGACTCCAAACTCTTTAGCCAAATTCGGGGCTCATTGACCACCATGGGACCGCTGATCAGTCGTTTTCACCATTTTGGCGTGCTTTCTTCGGCGGGTGGCGATGATATTGGCCGCCGTCGCATTGACACCCATATTCAAGTTTTCGAGGCGCTAGGGGCCCGGCTCTTTCACAATGGCAAATTTGAGCTGCGCGCCGACCAGCGCCTCCAAGGCCAAGATATTTTGCTCGATGAGGCATCCGTCACCGCCACCGAAAATGGCATCATGGCCGCGGCCTTGGCCAAAGGCACCACCATCCTCCGCAACGCGGCCAGCGAGCCCCATGTCCAAGATGTCTGCCGGCTGCTAGTAGCCATGGGTTGCCCAATCGAAGGGATTGGCACCAACACACTGGTGATTCATGGTCAGGATAGCCTCAAAGGAGCGGACTTTGCCGTCAGCCCCGATTTTGTCGAAGTGGGCAGCTATATTGGCCTTGGGGCCATCACCCCAGGCGAATTGCGCATTCAGGGCGTTATCCCTGGACATCTGCGCATGGTCCGTATGGTCTTTGAACAGCGCCTCGGCGTGCGCATGCGTTTAGAAGAGACCCCGCAAGCTGCCCCGGACGAGCAATATACCCTTGTCATCGAAGACAATCAGGAACTCTGTATCAAGGCTGACTTTGGCGGTGCCGTACCGAAAATTGACGATGGGCCTTGGCCCCACTTTCCCCCCGACATTATGAGTATTGCCGTGGTTACAGCGACCCAAGCAAGAGGCACGGTACTGATCCATGAGAAGATGTTTGAAAGCCGCCTCTATTTTGTCGATAAATTAACCGCCATGGGCGCGCAGATCATCCTGTGCGATCCCCATCGCGCCGTCGTGGTTGGTCCGAGCCGTTTGGTGGGCCAACAGGTCAGCAGCCCGGATATCCGCGCCGGGATGGCTTTGGTATTAGCCGCCCTCGCCGCCAATGGCGTCACGACCATCGGCAATGTGCGCCAGATCGACCGTGGCTATGAGGCAATTGACGCCAAGTTACGCCAACTAGGTGCCCACATTGAGCGGCGTGAAGGATAATCTTGCGATTCGGTAGAATCACGCTAGGCATTGCGCCTACTCACGATTGATAGATTGTATCAGCATGTTCAAGCGGCTCCGTCTACACCACGCGTCGCAGCGACCGACGCGTGTACGCTTGCTGCCCGCGGCAGCGCTAGCGGTATTGTGCCTGGCCTTGCTTCTCCGCGCCTGGCAATTGACTTATCACAGCATCTGGTTTGACGAAGCCGTTAGCTTGCAATGGGCGCGGTCCGATCCGAGCTTTATCTGGCAGAAGACCTTCCCCTTGCTCGAAGAAAAACACCCACCGATCTACTTTCTTGCCCTCCACTATTGGCGCGAGCTCCTCGGTTGGGTGGGGCTTGCCAATCACGATGGCGCCCTACGGCTCCTAGGCAGCTTATTCGGCACGGCAACCGTTTGGGGCATCATGCGCCTAGCGCAGCGACTGAGTGGGGCAACGACCGGGCTATTGACGGGATTGCTGGTAGCCCTGGCCCAGATGCCGGTATTGGTCTGGTATAGCCAAGAATTGCGCATGTTTCAGCCCGCCACCACGGGCTTGGTCTGGGGTGCCTATTGTCTTTGGGGCGCGTGGGAGAGCCCCTCTTGGCGGCGCGCGCTGGGTTGGTGGCTAGGGATGATCATCGCCTTCACCGCCGCGCTCTATAGCTACCTCTTTAGTGCCTTTCTCATGCCCGCGGCTGGCCTCACGTTGTTGGCGCTGCCCTTTCTCGCGCCCCGCTCTGATCGCTGGCAGCGCTTCTGGAGTGGAGTTCTTGCGCTTGGCCTCACCGGCGCGCTCTTCTTGCCCCTGGCAATCAATGCCTGGCTGGTCAACGGCAGCGAAGGTGACCCAGGCCAGGCTTTTGCCAATGGCGGAACAACGCTCTGGCGGCTCTTACGCATCTTCACCCTTTGGCGGGTTGATTGGTCACCCGTTTTCGTGGCTGGCGCGCTGGCTCTATTCGCTATTTTCATCATCACCGGGCTGCTCGTCACGCGGCGCCCAGCCGCCCAGCCGCCGGCCCCGCCAGCCCGCCTCTTTCTCTGGCTCTGGATTGGCCTGCCCTTGCTCATTGGCAACCTGTTGCTCAGCCGTAGCAATTCCGTCTTTGCCGAAGATCGCTACTTTATCTTTGTCGCGCCCTTTGTGCTTTGGGCACTGGCGCGGGGCATCGTCCAAGTAGGCGCACGTTGGTCATGGCTTGGCATAGGGAGTAGCCTCGTGGTGATTGTGCTGCTGGCCGCAGCCTTGCCGCGGCTTTGGTCACCGGCGATGTATCGCGAAAATTGGCGGGCCGCCAGTGACTATATTACGGCCTACCATGCCGCCAGCCCCGGGTTGCCCGATACGGTGGTCGCCCATGTAGACTATACGCGTCTTTCGCTTGAATGGTATTTACGCCAAGCCTATGCCTTTGAAGCACTCCCCCTCTATTTCCCCTATGGTGGTCAAATTACGCCGGATCAGGCCGAAAGCGTCATCGCGCCGCCGTTGGAAGGGATTGTCCAGAGTGGGGCGGCGACCCTCTGGCTCACCCAAAGCCACTTGGAGGGGGTGGACGAAGATCATCTGGTTGAAGGCTGGCTCCAAAACCGTTTTCCACTGGTCACCGAACTCTACCCCAGTGGCATCAAATTGAGTGGCTTTGCCCTACAAAGCCGCTTTACCGAGTTGCCGCGCCTGAGTACCAACGCGCTGTATCCAGCAACCGAATTGGCTCCTGGCCTAGAATTAGTTGCCTGTGAAGTGCTAACGCCAAGAGTAGCTGCCCAAGATGATCAGATGCATCCGCCTAGTGGTTGGGTCCATCTTCGCCTTTGGTGGCGCGCGCGTGAAGCGCTCACCGACAACTATATTGCCACGGCAGAGGTGGTTGGTCCCGAAGGCGCTTGGGGTGTACGCCTCTATCGCGAGAATGAGTCGTTGCGGCGTTGGCCCACAAGCACTTGGAGTGTCGGCGCAATCATCCGTGACGAAATCGACATCAACCTCAACCCGGTAACGCCCGCGCGGATATACCCTGTTTTGATTGGCCTGATGGATGGCAGTGGCCAGCCACGCGAAGCCAAAGCGACTTGTGGGGCAGTCGAAATCCAGTAGCGTTTTCGCCCATCGCGCCTCTTGCTTACACCTTACACCCTGGCTGGGGGTGTCTGGTTTTGGTCCGAATTCAGACTTAGTTGCGTCCAACTTTTCTTTGGAGGTGAAGCCTATACTGGTGTTTGTATTGAACTTTTATTTTATCAACACCATCCAACAGCATCAATCATTTGCACGAGGCGCGGCATGTCCCGGTCACTTTTCTTATCGATTATCGCTTCTGTTCTTATTTTGATCCTTTTTGCCCTCGTCTCTCAGGATTATCGGTCAACTGTTACTGAAACCGCTTTTGAAGGCCCCCGGATCGCTTCTTCAACGGCCCCCGCCGTCCCAACCGATGCCCCAGTCCATGAATCGACAACCCCAGTCATCTTGTTGAACAAGGCCAGCACCACGCCCTGAGTATTCAGTATTCGCCACTCGCTCGATCAGCACTATCGCCAGACGCATCATCATCGCGCCAAAGCTAATGGGAGAATGG
>JAHBVH010000014.1 GCA_019637645.1 Caldilineaceae bacterium | reverse complement strand
TTCATGGCCTGGTTTGGTTTGATCTTGGCTGGCATGGGTGGCTCATAGGGGTCAACAACCGCTTGGACAACCACTGGGCCTGGCGTGGTAAGCGCTTGATCCAGAATTGCGCCACAGAGCGCAGGATCGTCCACGGTAAGGCCAGTGGCACCGCATGCACGCGCCACGGCGGCGAAGTCGATATCTTCTAGCTCTACCCCATATTCTGGGTTGCCAAGAAAAACCATCTGTTCCCATTTGATCTGGCCCAAGGTATGATTCTTGATCACGATCACCTTGATCGGGAGTTGATACTTCACCGCGGTGACCAATTCTGACATGAGCATGGAAAAGCCACCATCACCGATAAAGGCAATGCACTGGCGATCTGGGTAGGCAATCTGGGCGGCGAGGGCATAGGGCACGGCGTTCGCCATGGAGGCGAGGTTGCCAGAGACCGAATGCATCTGCCCGCGCTTGACAGGAATCTGCCGCGCCCACCAAGTGGTGTTGGTCCCACTATCACACGAGACAATGGCGTTCTGGGCCAGCCGTTTTCCCAATTCCCAAGCCACCACTTGCGGCTTCATGGGCTTGTCTTGGCGTGTTCCCCGTGTCTCCATGAGCGCCCACCAATCAGTCATTCCGGCTTGGGCTTTCTCCAGAAAGCGGCGCTCGGCCTTGTGCTGCAGCAAAGGAATCAGATGGCGCAAGGTCTCGCGGCTGTCCCCCACAAGGCCGACTTCAATGGGGTAGCGCAGACCAATCCGAGTTGAATCGACATCCAGTTGGATGGCGCGCGCTTGGCCGGGCTTGGGGTAGAACTCAATATAGGGGAAGGAGGTGCCGATCATAAAAAGCGTATCGCACTCTTCCATGGCTTCTTCGGATGGTTGTGTGCCCAAGAGCCCAATGCCGCCAGTGGTAAAGGGACTATCGTCCGGCACAGCCGCTTTGCCCAACAAGGCTTTGATGATCGGTGCGCCCAAGCGGTCGGCCACTTGTTCAAGCTCTGCCGTTGCGCCTAGTGCGCCAGCCCCTACCAACAGGGCAACCTTTTTCCCCTCGTTCAAGATCTGAGCCGCCTGGTGCAAGGCGGCCTCGTTGGGTAATCCCGCGCTCTGGGCAAAGGTGCTGGATGTATGACCGCGGACATTGCGTTCAGAGCGTTGATCCTGCTTTAAGGTCAGATCTTGCAAGTCGACGGGAAAGGCAAGATGGGCAACGCCGCGGCGCGCCAACGCCGTGCGACAGGCCAGCTCAGTGACATTTTTAACATGGGCTGGCCCCATCATTCGATTGTTATAGACGGCGACATCGACAAACAATTTATCCAGCTCAATGTCCTGTTGCGTATGGGTATGGATCAGATCATGATAAGTCAGTCCTGTAATCGCCAACACGGGTTGACCATCCAATTTGGCATCGTAGAGCCCATTGAGCAAGTGAATCCCACCCGGCCCAGAGGTGGCTAAGCAAACCCCTAACTTACCCGTATACTTTGCGTAGGCACAGGCCATAAAGGCGGCAGACTCTTCGTGACGCACCTGAATAAACCGAATCTGTTCTTGATGGGTACGCAACGACTCCATGATGCCGTTAATCCCATCTCCAGGCAAGCCGAAGATCACCTCGACACCCCACGCATGGAGCGTTTCCACCAAAACGTCTGCTGCTGTTTTTGCCATAATCCCCTCTCAAAGGTTTCTTCTAATTTTGTACCGAGCCAAGGGATAACCAGCATGCCACAGGGCGGAGAAGATTACTCTGTGTGATGATATAGACAAGGGGTATGCATTGGGCATAGTTGGGGAGATGACGAAGGGCTAGCCAAAGGAAAACACGACTAGTCTTTTTATCCTCAGCCGTGGGGAATGGGTAGCCGGGCGAACGAGCCATTCGGCTGCCCATTCCCCCAGTATGCTTGTTGGTTGGCCTAGCTTAGTAGGCCCCGCGTGGGCGGGTGATCAGTCCGACAACAGCAGCCAAGATCGCCGACCCAATCACGGACCAGACAATGGGAAAGGGTTGTCCATCGACATTGACGATAAATAGTTCGGGCAAGCCCAATTGACCCGCTAGCCAAACGCCAAGATAGGCACCGACAAAACCAACCACAATCGAGAGTAAACAACCACCGACCGAATAGCCCGCGATGGCCTGCCCTAGGGCACCACAGACGGCAGCAACTAATAAAAGAACCAAAAAACCAAAGGGTGACATACTTTCTCCTTCTTTCCTTTATGCTAGGGCTGCGGCTTGCGTAAGCTGTAGCGGCTTCTGCCTACGCTATGCCTAGTAGAGCGCTTACAGCAGCCGCTACAGCAGCCGCAGCTTTGCCGTTCTAGAACGCCCGTGCTATGATCTTACTGTTTTATTCTGCTAAACCAGTCGTATCAGAACGGATCTGCTATGCCTAACGCGCGTACTCATGATGTTATTACAGTGGTTACCGGGGTTGCGCTTGCCCCGGTAAGCTACGGCGCTCTACTGGCCCAAGGCCACATTCCCCCACTTGCCACTACGGGCAGCCTCATCTTCTTCGGTGCTCACCTTCTCTCCGGCATGATGTTCTCGCCGGATCTAGATATCGATTCCTCCATTGACAACCGTTGGGGTCCGCTCTATTGGATCTGGCGACCCTATATGTGGCTCACCCCCCATCGCCGGTGGTTTAGCCATGGCCTCATCTTGCCGCCGCTGCTCCGCTTGGTCTACTTTGTGGGTATCCTGAGCCTGGTCTCCATTGCCCTTGCTTGGCTTTTTGCGCAGATCGGCATTGTCTTGCCGCGCTACCATGTCATCGTCATCGACTATATCTTCGGGCTGATGAGTACCCACCCGCGTGAAAGTTGGTTGGTTACGCTGGGTTTCATCACAGGCGGAGCCGCGCATACCATTGCCGATTGGTTATCAACCGGCGGCAAGCGCTTCGCACGCCGGTTGGGCCTGCGGGTTCCTAAAAATCGCGGGGGCGATCGCCGGTAAGCTTAGGCGACCTGATGTTCTGGCAGCCGCTTGAGAATATCCGTATTCACATGCAAGGTTACTTCTTCGTCGGTGACGGTATTGACCCAAGCGATGGGAACCAGCCGCTGTTCCTTAAAAATCCAGCCTTCCGAGATGAGTAAATGGGTAACCTGTCCCTCATCCGTGGTAACAATGCGTTTCACCGTGCCAACCCGGTCGCCGCGGCTATCGACGACCGCAGCGCCTTCTTTGAGCGCAACTGTGCCGGTTGGGATATGGCGCTTCACCTTCACCTTGTACAGCTCATCGGGATAGCCATAGTAGCCGAGATCGTAGGCGGGCCAGGCGAGCCCAATGGGCGGATAGCCATAGAGGGAAAAGGCATCGGTCACAGTGCTATAAGTCGTGGTCGTCGTGGGGTCATCGGGTGTTTCGGTGGCCTGAACAACGCCTTCTGGATTGGTCGCCGCGGCGGTGGTGTTTTCGGCGTGGGTATCGGCTTCGTAGGGGATATAATGAACTTCTTCAAAAAGGGGTAGTTGGTCAAGGTTCTGCACATCGGAACGTAACTGAATCCCGGCTTCTACAGCGGTATCGATCAGTTCAATGGGGATGACTTTATCTTCGGTAAAAAGCCAGCCTTGGCGAATGACCAAGTGGCTCACTTCGTTCGTTTGTGGGTCTAGCACAACGCGTTCAATGGTGCCAACCTGTTCACCTGCACTTGTATAAACCGGAGCATCTTTCTTAAATTGCATAAGTAACTCCTTTATAGCGACTTGTTGCTATTCATTGCATACCTGCTCTTCAGCATAAGCGTATTTAGCGGAAGCGCCATATACCCGGATACAAAGCCAATGTACATTCGGCAAGCCTATACCGGACCCAGCGCGGCGTATTGCGAAGAGGTTGTTTGCCTATAGTTCAGCGACACAGATCAGCTTAGGCTTACGAAATCGTCATCCTTGACACGTATGTTATATTTTTGTAATCTTAACCACGGATTTAGTAAGCAAAAACGCTTGACGGTAGAAAAAAAAGCGCTTATGCTTGCCAAAACTTATCTGCTGTCGATTGCTGTTGCCCACAATACACCCCTTGGCAGCCTGCTTACATCCAATATCTAGTCCGGCTAGACAACGGCATCGCACCCCATCGCCCCAAGCCTGAGAAAAAGGAGTCTTTTTCATGCAGCCCCAAACCCGCGCTTTGGCTCTGGTTGTGCAACGACAGTGGCAACAGCTGATTACGCAAGCCGCCAAGTCACCCCAATGGGCGGGAACCTTCCTTACCCAAAGCCGCCAACTGCTGGTACGCGTTCGGCAGTGGCACCACCTGCTCGCGCAACTGCCCCGTACCGCACAACGGCGTTTACAACGACGGTTAAAGCTCTCCTTAGCGGGAGCAGCATTAGCCCTTGCCATCGGCCAGCCAACGCTTGTCTATGCCGCTACCATTACGGTCGGCACCACCGCGCCGACGGTAGCCGTCGATAGCGTTTGTTCGCTCATCGAAGCGATCATCAATGCCAATGATGATGCCCAAACCCATCTTGATTGTGCCACAGGAGATGGGGCCGATACGATCAACCTCAGTGGCAACACCTATACGCTGACCGCCCCCTATCTAGATGCCGCTGGCCTCCCTGTTATTACAAGTGAGATTACCATTGCGGGTGCTGGCGCAACCATCGAGCGGGAGGCAGGCAGTGATCCTTTCACGATTCTCTATGTCACAGACAGTGGTGCTCTGACCCTAGAACACACCACCATCACCGGTGGTGAGTATCTTTATGCCGGGGGTATTTACAATGCTGGCGACCTGACCTTAACCAATAGCACCGTTAGCACCAATACGGCCTATGCGATTGGTGGCGGCATTCTGAATACAGGCATCCTCACGTTAACCAATAGTACCGTTAGCGGCAACACGGTCCAGGGCTTGGGGGGCGGGATTGCCAATAAAGGCTATCTCACCTTGACCAATAGTATCGTCAGTGGGAATACCAGCCTCTATGGCGTTGGCGGCGGGCTTTTTAATTATCGGTCAGAGCCACCCACTAGCCGGGCTAGCCATCAAGCCGCGCGCCGGAGCCGCCGCGGGGTAGTTGCCGCGCAACAGACGCAGCGTTTTCAACAGAGTGGCTTCTTCGACGACGCCAATGGGCAGATCACCTTGATCGACAGCCAGGTTGTTGAAAATTCAGCCGATATGGATGGCGGCGGGATCTTTAACGGCGCGGGCACCCTCACGCTAACCAACACCCAGATCCTGACCAATACGGCCGTCAACTGCTGTGGCGGCGGGATCTATAATGCGGCCGGCCCGCTCACCATTACCGACAGCACGATTAGCGGGAATGTCTCGGCTAATTTGGGGGGCGGCCTTTATACCTACTTGGGTGATGTGGCCCTGACGAATAGTACGGTCATGACCAATACGGCCTATCATGGCGGCGGGCTGGCGAGTGCCTATGCCACCGTCACTTTGGTCGATAGCGATGTCATTGACAATGAAGCACTCCGTGATGGTGGTGGCATCGATAGCTATGGCGGAAGTATTATCCTCGAGAACAGTGAAATCCGTGATAATCGAGCCGCGCAGGATGGCGGTGGCATCAATACCTTTTCTAGTGTCGTAACGATCAGCAGCAGCAGGATCACGGGCAACCACGCTAGCGAATATGGCGGAGGGATGGCTTCGGATCAAACCGCCGTGATCGCAGAAAACAGCACCATCGCCAACAATACGGCTGGCTATTCTGGTGGTGCCATTTACTTGGACAGTGGCTCCCTCACCATTGACAACAGCACCATCAGCACCAACACCGCCACCCTAAACGCCGGTGCCCTTGGGATTGTCGCGAGCACGCTCAGCCTCAATAACAGTACCCTGAGTGGTAACGAGGCCCTTGGCGATGGTGGTGCGCTCTTTGCCACTGGGACCATTGCGAATGTAAGCATCGACAGTAGCACGATTGCCTTGAATCGCGCCGATCGAGGTGGTGGGTTCTTTCATGGCGATAACACCACGAATAACCTGAGCAGAAGCTTGGTAACCGGGAACTACGCAACCAGCGGGGGTCATGAAATCTATGATAGCGTGGTGGGCGCTACGGTGGCCGATGCCCAAAATCTCTTTGGCGAAAGCAGCCAAAGCAACAGCACAGCCTTTACCAACTTCACCCCAGGCAGCAGTGACATCAGCGCGACCAGCGATGGCACCTTTCCGACGGCGTTAGCCACGATTCTCAATCCAACCTTGGCGGATAACGGAGGAGAAACGCTCACCCACGCCTTGGTTTCTGGGAGCCCAGCCATGGATGCCGCCGGTGATGGCACGCTTGACACCGATCAACGCGGGGTTACACGCCCGCAAGGAACGGCAGATGACATTGGCGCGGTGGAAGCAAAATCGCTCAATGGCAGCGGGAGTGTTGTACAGACGGCGATCACGGCTATCTATAATGCAACGCCCCAATCCTGCCCGGCGGTCGGTGGCAGCTTTGCCATTCATACCGTCACGCCCACCTTGAAAAATAACACAGGGCTCCCCTTTACCGAGCTCTTCTTCCGTGTAAAAGCCTTGGAATATACCGCGCCACAGGCTGGACAAACGCCCAAACTCTGTAATGCCACCACTGTGGTTGACGATGGTGGCGTGGGCTCCATGCTAGCCATTGCCAACAGCAGCCTGCCCGGCGGTGATGATACCTTTAACCCTGATGATGAGTTGACCCAGGCCTTTCTGGTTGGCTTGCCCGTCCGCGCTCAATATCGCATCTTTGTCGACCTTTTCAGCAGTACCGCGAGCGCAGCCAGCATAGACAATGGCGATGAACTCTTCTTAGGCACCTTCCTCTTGGAATTTAGCGCCAGTGGCGAGCTGATCAGCAAAAGCCATATCCACTTTCTCCCGCTCATCGCGCAACCCTAACGCCTTTAGACAAGCAGATAGATCGCTTTGGCACCGTGAATCCTAGGTCATTGTTTGCGGTGCTATCTCCTTGCTTGCCTTTCACCACTATTAACAAATTGTAAGTAAAGAGAAAGCCAGCTTGTAGGACTTTCGCGCCCTTGTATGGTAAACTTGCCCGTACGCTCTATGTAGGTTTATCATGCACTTATCCGTTACGATAGCGGTTCGGTAGTACAGTAAAGCCAGTAGAGAAAAGCGATTTGACCTGCAAGAAAATACTACATTTGCCGCAGGCCCCTTCGCTCCACCATGTAAGGTTTACGCATTTTCTTGTTGACATTAGGACTTATTTGCCCTTATTAACCCAGGTAATCAAGGTAAGGAAGTAGCTATGAAGACTGATCGCACGGTGCAGGTATCTGTACCACCCGCCCCGACCCCAGAAGCGCCTAGCAGCAAAGCCTCTTTTACACCGCCGAAATTAACCTTTATTGAACCCAAGTTGACCAAACAAGGCCGCGTAGAAACCATTACCGGCCTTTTAGGCACGCAGTCGCCCTAGAGAACCAGTAGAAAAACGGCTAAGGGTAGATGTGCTGGAGGCAACTCGCTGTTTCCAGCACATCCCTGGCCTTTATGCTCGGGCAATTGGAATGATTCAACATTTTTATCACTGGTCTGGTCTGACAGTGGAAGTGCTTTGTGCAACGGAAGAGCAGGCAAGGCGGCTAGACAGGCTCTGGCGCGCTTTTTTCGCGGTAACGCCCGGTTCTCCCCAGCCACCCACCTTTTCGCTGGATTACCAGCAACCCGTGCCGGATCCCGCAACAGGGCTAGCGGCTCCCATGAGTCCCCCCCCCTTGCTAGACGAATTTTGTCGCGATAGCCAAAGCGTCATGTGGCGAACGCCAGAGGGACTCTGCTTACAAGTTGGTTCTACCTGGCTAGCCGTTGCGACCGCCCAACGCAAGGCACACGGGGTGATCGATGACAGTTTGTGGCAATTGCCCATCACACAACAGCGTGAATTTTTTTTGCGCAGCTTGCTGATGCTCTTCAGTGGGCAAAAATACTATGGACTCCACGCCAACGGCGTCGTGTGCGCGCGCCATTCACTGCTGCTGATTGGTCCGTCCGGCAGCGGCAAAACAACCCTGACCCTAGGATTAGTCCAAGCGGGCTGGCACTATCTCGGTGATGATTCCGTGGCACTGCAACCGACGGCGACAGGTGTGGTGGCCCATGCCCTCCAAAAAGGCTTTGCCTGTACCCAACAAACGTTAGCATTCTTCCCGCAATTGCAAGGAGCTGTGGTACAAGCGCTTGATCGCAACCAGGCCAAGTACCAAGTCAACATGGCTTTGCTCGCTCCTCATCAATTTACACCAAGCAGCCGGCCCACGGGCCTACTCTTTCCCGTGATTACCGGCGAGCCCACCAGCCAGCTTGTGCCGCTCGCACCTGCCGAAACGCTCTTTCGCTTGGTGGAACAGAGCGCGGGAATCTTCACCGATCGGGCGTTGGCGCAACAACAAATGGCTCTTCTGCGTGATCTGGCCTACCAAGCACCAGGGTATCGTCTTCACCTCGGGAAGGATGCCTATCGTACACCTGCGGTGGTGGCTACCTTGTGGGAAAACGCTGCCCGCGAACCCGTTCCCACCGGCAGTCGATAGTCGGTCGATAGTCGGCCTAGGCGCATCCAACGTCGTCCCCGTTCAAGCTTGGCCGACATAACCGGCTAAGGTACGTATGCAAAAAAAACTTGTGATTGAACTAACCAACCGCTGCAATCTCCACTGTGATCACTGTTTCAGCGGCAGGCATGGCGGCCGCGATGATCTACCCTTGGCCGTGCTCGAACATCTCTTGAGCGAAGCTCGCGCCCACGGTTTTGAAGTGCTAAACTTTACGGGGGGCGATCCAACGGTCTATCGCCATTTTATGACTGCGATTGCCCAGACCTGCGCCGCGGGCTATGACTTTACCCTCAACACCAATGGTTGGAATTTCCTCCAGGTCGGCCCCCAGCTACTTCCTTATCGGCAGCACCTACAAGTGATCACCTTTAGCCTAGATGGGGCCACCGCCGCAACCCATGATCAATTGCGCGGCAAAGGCTCTTATCAGCGTGTGCTCCAGGCCATCAGTCTTTGCGTGGTCCAAGAAATCCCCTTTACCGTGAACATGGTGGTGACAGCGCACAATCGACATGAAGTGGCGACCATGGCCCATCTCATGCACCGGTTAGGGAGTCGCGGTTTGCGTTTTGGCCACCTGATGCCCTCCCCCTTGACAACCGACCAAGGACTTGACCTGACACCGTGGGAGCGGAAGTTGGTCGAAGCCGAGATCCAACATCTTCGTCGCCAATCGCCCCTACCGATTGTCATGGCACCTGGGCACTACACCACCGATCTGTTCCCCTGTGCGCCCCTTCATCTTGAAGAGGTCAATATCGACTGTCATGGCAACCTCACCACCTGTTGTCATCTCTCTGGGCATGGCGACGAAGTGGGGAGAGGCGACATCATGGGAAATTTACAGGAAATCAGCTTCACAAACGCCTACACGAAGTTACAGGCCGAGAATGAACGTTTCCGGCAACAGAAGCTCGCGCAACTACGCCAAGGCCAGTTCCAAGATACCGATTTCTTCACCTGTTGGCACTGTAGCAACCATTATGGCAAAGTTGATTGGCTCCAGGCACGCCCCACTCATGCCTGGACGCCCCTGCTTTGGACCAATGCGCGCGGCGCAGACGCGCAATAGACCGCTTCAGATCAACCACCTTGTGCTTGACGCAACTATGCGGCAGCGCATCTACCCGTCTCTAGAGTGCCTATGCCCTTGCCAACCTTTCTGGTGCTTGGCGTTGCCAAAGCCGGCACCACATCACTTCATCATTATTTGGCGCAACACCCGCAGATCGGCATGAGCCAGCGCAAGGAACCCCATTTCTTTGCCTATGGCGAAGCACCGCTCCCGCTCTTTATTGGGCCGGGTGCTGACCGCATTCCCGAACGGATCGTCACAACGTTCGATGGCTACCAAGCGCTCTTTAGCGGCACGGCCCAGACGATTGCCTATGGCGAAACATCCACCACCAATATCATGCCACGGGCTTGTGCGCGTATTCAGCACTATGTGCCAACAGCCAAGCTGATTGTGATTTTGCGCCAGCCAGCGGAGCGCGCCTATTCGCAGTTTCTCCATCTGCGCCGCATTGGCTGGGAGCCCATCGCCGACTTCTCGGCTGCCTTAGCCGCCGAAGCAGAGCGCCAGCAACAGCAATGGCAGCCCGTTTTTCTCTATACACCACCGAGCTACTATTATGCCGATCTACAGCGTTACTTTGCGGCTTTTGCGCGGGAGCAGATCCGTGTCTACCTCTATGAGGAGTGGCAGCAGGAACCGTTGACGGTGCTGCAAGATCTCTTCCGCTTTATTGGAGTAGATGCGGCTTTTGTGCCCGATATGCGCGAGCAGCACAATGTCGCCAGCCTGCCACGCAGCCGCCAGTTACAGCAGTGGCTCTATCATCTCCCCCCTGCTATCCGCCGCTTCCGTAACTGGACGCCACCACAAGTACGTCAGTGGCTGCGCCAGGGGCTACAGTGGAGCAATCGCACGAAGCCACCGCGGCTCTCGCCTGTCGTGCGCAATCAATTGACGGCGCGGTATCGGGACGATATTTTGCAACTACAAACATTGCTCCAACGCGATCTGACACATTGGCTGACACCCAGCCCAAGCGGGCCAACTCACCCAGAATAAGGAATGGCTATGATGGCTAGCATGCGGGCTCGGTTAGCCCACCTACGGCGGTTGAAGCCCCCGCGCAACTATCTGCTCCTGCTCCACATCTTGGGCGTTGCCATGGTCGCGCCTTGGCTGCTGCGCCTCCCCATGAAGCGTGTTGCCAAGTTGGTAACGCCAGCCCAGCCACGGCGCACACCAGAGCCGCAACGTATCGCCCAGATCGTTGCCTATACGGATACCGTGTTACGCGCCTGTCAACCCCTTGTTCAGGATCGCTGCCTCACCCGTGGCCTCACGCTCTACTATTTTCTGCGCAGGCATGGCCTACCCGTGGCCCTCCAATTCGGCGTCGGCTATGTCGATCAAGCCTTTACAGGCCACTGTTGGCTGGAAGAAGGCGGTGTGCCCTTTGCCGAAGCCCAGGATCCCTATTTGCTTTTCAAACCCACCTACCGCCTCGACGGAAGTGCCACAGGCTGAAGCTCTGCCCAAGGACACCCGCTGCTCAATGACCGATCCACCGAGGGGCTTCGCGCAGCAAGGTCATGAAATAAAAACGGGGTTGCGGCTGGTGGGTACCCACCAGCCGCAACCCCGTTTTTCAAACCTGTCGCGAGAAACCCGCTTAGGTCATTTTCGTGAGCGTGTACATCAGCGGCAACCCCGCTACCAAATGCATGATCTCCAACAGCAAGACGGCGGCCATGGTCGGCGCTACTACGCTGGTAATGGGGGTAAAGGCCATGCCGATGAGCACGAGCGAGGCGAGGGTAACAAAGATCCGATTGGCGCGCGCATGGGCCACAAAACGCGTGAGGATCAAATAGAGAATCGTCCCCACGATGCCACTGCCTACGGTAAAGGTCAACACAGGCACCAAGGTAATGGGTTGGCCCATGCTCGACATGATGGGCAAAGCGCCAATGGCAGTGCTGAACATGTATAGAACCGCGTTGAGCAATGCGGCGATGACCACACCAATCGCGCCAGCCTGGAGTATGCGGCCAACCGTTGGTCTGGTATCTCGTTGTGTCATCGTCGTCATTTATTTTTCTCCTTTACGACAAAGCGTCCAACTGTTCGCTTCGCCGTTGGATAAGGGCAGGGGAATGCTCGTACCCCATTCCGCAAAACGGGACTAGCCTTATTACACACCCGTGCCACGTACGCCATGCCAAGCATGTTCGACAGCCGTGCGGTAGCGCTCCCAAGGCAATTGCGCGTCGGCATACTCTGTTTCGTAATATCTGCGCACTTCCGGCTCCATCTCCGGCCAGAGATAGGTATTGTACTGTGGATCGACAGCCAGTGCGTAGCCATATTGATAGGCTGGTTCGTAATGGGTGAACGACAGCCCGCCATCGTCGCCCATCTCCAGGTAATGGTTTTGGAAGCCCGTCCGATACTCATCAAATTCGCCATAGTGGTGAACCCGGAGTGACTCGGGGTTGCGCTGTTCTTGCCAGCCATAACGCACAGCATCGGCAATAGCTGCCCACTCATTTTGGTGTTTGGCCTGCCAATGGCGCTGGGCCTCCGGCAAGATCGCATCCCAGGCTGCCTGGGGATTCTGTTCAGCCAATTCAAAGCCAAAGCGATAGGCCGGGGCGTAGAACTCTTCATAGCTATGGGGGTGAGCATGGTAGTTAAGCTGATAGTGACGACGGAAGCTAGCGTCATGGGTGTTATAGCGATCCTCAATCGGGTGTTGCTCCCCATTGTCGCCCCCATTGTCGCCCCCATTGTCGCCCCCATTGTCGCCCCCATTGAACTGAGACCGGATCTGATCCACATTCGCGAGTGTACTCGTCAACTTATCCTGTTGTAGCGGTGGGTATGGTGTGCTGGTTGTCTGTGTACGAGTTGTCATGAGTTCCTCCTTGTCAGTGCGGTTGACACCTGCTTATCCACTAAGAAACGACGGGAAAGGGGGTATACGATTTAGCTTATTCTGTCACCAACAGGGCGGTGGTTGTCATGGTGTTGGTTGGCGTGAGCGAGGGCGCAACCGCGGTAGGTGCGGTCTCTGCCGCGGGCATAAAATTGAGCACGCTATTGCCATCGTCATACCAGATTACCAATACGCCGTCGGCAATTTCAAAGGGGCCAGCACTCTGGAGAGCGGCCAAGTAACTCATTTCCTGTTCGGTCACGCCCTGATCCACACAAGCCATAAGGGTGCTGATCAGCTCACCGAAGACCAATTGGTTATCTTGGATTGTATAGCTACCCCCATAGGTGTTACAGCCACCATTGCCGCCGACTTCCCCCGCTTCCCCAAAAATCAGCGTGACCGTACTATTATCGATCACGGCGGTCTCCGCCCCCGGCGCGCCCCAAGAGACTAACGCCCAGCTTGTATTTGCCAATAGTGCGCTCGCGTTAGCCGCAGGCGTGCTTGCTGTGGTTGGCGTGGGGGCAGGGACAGTCCCCCCCGGCGTTTCCACCACGCCGGGAGTGGTCGGCATTAACGGCATCGTACAGCCAGCCAAAACGACCCATACGACGAACAAGCATGAGAAGGGTGCGTAAGATTTTATTTTTTGCATGGTTACTTTTCCTTTCATCATCTGATTACTTTATTCAGTAGAGTTTTGGGATGCGTTGTACGCACCGCTGAAGGGACGGTGCGTACAACGCCCGCTGATGAAGATTACCCATTAACTTCGGTAAACCGGCGCTGATTGAAATCAGCACTGGTTTACCGAAGTTAATAATTAATGTTCATCAGCGCACGAGTCAGGTCTACCGCTTTAATTGCTTACCCTTCATCAGCGGACTTTCGCCGGTGTTGTTCCCTAGTCTGGTGGCTTCGGAACCCCTTGGGCATGGGCGCTCGCTCCAAAAACTTTGTGCACAGTGTGCTGATCTTCTTGGTTATCCTGATTGAAGCGGTGGCCGAAGCCATGGATAGAGCGCTAGTGCGACCACAAGGAGCCCCTGCACCAGATGAAAGAGGATCAGTCGATCCCCCGTGAACACAATCCAAAGCAGCCAGAGCCCCTGCATTATGATCAAGGTGCCAGCCAAATAGCGCCAGTGCTGTCTGGCGTTGGGCAGTCCTCGCCCGAGACGAACACCCATGATCCAACAGGCAATTCCAGTCGCGCAGAAAGCCACAACGGCCACGAACAAGACGACACCCCAAACGCGATATTCAATGCCCCGAAATTCGTCCGTCCAATCACTCTTGCTAGGCACAAACATCAGCACAATGGCTCGCATGACCAGCAGGAAAAGGGATTCCACTAGGTAAACGGTTCCCAAGGTTTTGAGCCAAAAGGGTAACCAACTATGCATAAGCGACTCCGTTGGGGGCCAGGGCACGCGCGGTAGCTCATAAGGTTGGTCAAGCGCGGCGTAGACAAAGTAAACAACCTACTATCCGCATGGATAGATCCTTTCCATTCCCGTAGTCATGGCGCAAGTAAACTAGCATCCGCCTTTTGGGCCGCTTCCGACCGCTGGAAGCGGTGGTAAGACGGCCGCGGCAAGGGAGATGTTCCCTTCTAGTAAACACGATACCCTGCGATCTGGTCTCTACTCTGATATAGATCAGAGTCATTCCTTAAGCTATAGATTGAGATTGGCGTAGGATGGGTATAGGGTAATGAGATAAGATTTGTAGGGGAACGAGGCGGTAGCGCTATTCCTATTGAACTATACTTGGTGGACATAGTAGGCAATTCAGCAAATTATCAGCATTTGCTGACTCAGCCAGTGCCTTCTTGGCGCGACAATGCATATTTTTTCTATTTGAATAGTAAAGGTTGTTACAATTCACCACTCATGATATGATGCGTGATATAACCCAAACGTGTAATTGCTGTTTGAGAAGCAGGCGGAAGCGCCACAAAACGGATCAAGCTAGCAAAAGTCTGGGGTCCTATCCTACTGTGGCGCTCTTCAGAAAGAGAGGATACTTCAGATCGCGTTTAGAAAATTGGGCAGCTAATCACAGCTGTAGTAACTGAGGATATATGAAGAGTCAGCCAGTTCACATTTTGCTTGTAGAAGATGATGAAATTGATGCAGAGGCTATCGTTCGGGGCTTCCAGAAACAACAAATTGACCTATCAATCACAGTTGTGTCTGATGGCATCGAGGCGATTAATGCCTTGCGCGGGGAAGGGGGCTATGAGCGGGTTCCTGCTCCTTATTTTATCTTGCTTGATCTGAATATGCCCCGTATGAATGGGATTGAATTTCTTCAGGCACTGCGGCAAGACCCTCAACTAAAAAGCAGCATTGTTTTTGTGTTGACCACCTCGAATAGCGACAAAGATAAATTAGCCGCCTATCGTGAACAAATCGCCGGATATCTCCTCAAACAGCGCTCGGGCGTCAATTTTGCAGATCTCGTGAATATGTTGGAACACTACTGGCGTGTCGTCGAATTTCCCCCCGAAGAACGCACTTGGCTCAACTCCTCTTTTTCGGCCAACTAGCTATTCTACGTCTTGCCTACGGCCCCTCCGCCACTTTTACAGGTGGCGCTTTGAGGCAAAAAGTAAAATTACGCAGTCGCAAAGATGACCACCCCGCGTCCTTCATGCATCACCAGCTACACCGTGTCGCCTTCGCAACACCTAAATCGACAGTGGATTAACACCTGTCAGCCAAGCATCTGCAACCTTTCTACAGATTAGCGCCTTTTCATACAGCCAACTGCTCAAGTTGCTAATGTAATTTTTTATCTAGGTAGCGTTGTCATTGATCATGCCATTGAACAGCAGCTTTTACACCGGTTGCCAATGACAAAGGACGAATGACAAATGACCTTACCTGCGCTTACGCGACAATATCACTATCTACGTGCGCTTGCGCGACAATATCACTATCTACGTGCGCTTACGCGACAACACCCGTTGCACAGCATTGACAATCGCGGTCGGCGTGAGTCCATATTTTTCCAGCAGGGCTTCGCCTGGGCCAGATTCAGCATAGGTATTGGCAAGGCCGACAAAGTTCATAGGCACGGGCTCCTGCTCGGCGACCACGCGCGCCACCGCCGAACCAAGCCCGCCATCGAGCAAATGTTCTTCGGCGGTGACAATGGCGCCTGTTTCGCGCGCGGCGCTGACAATCGCCGCTTCATCCAACGGCTTAATCGTATGCATATCAAGCACACGAGCATTGATCCCCTCATCAGCAAGGGTTTGCGCCGCGTGCAAGGCCGCGGCGACCATCAACCCACAGGCAATAATCGTCACATCGGTACCCGTGCGGAGCTGATTCGCTTTGCCGATGGCAAAGGTAAATTTATCTTGATAGATGATCGGCGTTTTAACACGCCCCGTGCGTAGGTAGACTGGCCCCACCTGGGCAAACATGGCGCGGGTTGCGGCCTGAGTCGAAGGGGCGTCGGCTGGCACCAACACAGTAAAGTGAGGAAAAGAGGTCGCCAAGGCAATGTCTTCGATCGCCATTTGGCTGGGGCCATCCTCACCAATGCTAATGCCACTATGGGAGCCCACCAGCTTGACATTCAGGTGGGGAAAGGCGATCCCCATCCGAATTTGGTCATAGGCATTGCAGAAGAGGAACGCGGCAAAGCTCGCCGCTACGACCTCCTTGCCACAGCCAGCCAGACCACTGGCGACGCCAACCAGGTTACTCTCGGCAATGCCGACGTTGAAAAATCGTTCGGGAAAGGCTTTGGCAAAGCGCTCGGTGCGGGTGGAGTTAGCAACATCCCCGTCCACAACGACGAGGTTATAGTTCTGCTGACCTAGTGCTTGCAAGGTATCGCCAAAAGCATCCCGAGTAGCGGGACCCTCAGGCAGAGGCAATCGTGGCAAAGGAAAGGTCGATTGTTGGTTGTTCATGGGTGCAATCCTCTCACATTAGCAGGTACGCTCAATTCGTCGGCAAGCGCTTGATAGCGATCCCAGACCTTTTGCTCAGCCAATTCGGCCAGGGCCACCGCCAATTCATCGGCTTTCAGTACCTCGCCATGTTTACGATTCACCTCATTGGCCTGAAAGGGAGAGAGCCCGCGGCCCTTCAGCGTATGCGCGATGATCACTTGGGGTTGGTCTATCACGTCGCGGACAGCCCAAAGTGTTTCGACAACGGCAGCCATGTCATGCCCATCGATTTCAAAGACACGCCAGCCAAAGGCTTCCCATTTATCCACCAACGGCTCGAGCGATGGCATAACCTTGGTGACCGAGCCGGTCTGTTGATATTGGTTATAGTCCAGAATCGCCGTCAGATTGGCCGCCTTGTATTTGGCAGCCGCCATGGCCGCTTCCCAAATTTGGCCCTCATCCGCTTCGCCATCGCCCAGCAGAACATAGACACGATAATCCAGCCCAGCGAGCCGCGCGCCCAGGGCATGGCCTAGCCCAATGGAAAGCCCTTGGCCCAGCGAACCAGTCGAAGCTTCGACCCCGGCCAGTCGTCGCCGATTGGGGTGTCCCTCCAACGGGCTACCTAGCTGCCGCAGCGATGAAAGTTGCGCAGCAGGAAAGTAACCAGCCTCCGCCAGAATGGCATAAAGGGCTGGCGCGGCATGACCTTTGCTCATGATAAAGCGGTCACGCCGCGGCCAATCCGGTTCCTGCACTGTATAGCGCAGCATGCCGCCAAAGTAGAGGCCCGTGAGCAGATCAATGGCCGACAGCGAACTAGAGGGATGACCAGAACCCGCTTGGGTGGTCATCTCCAGAATCTGACGGCTCAGCCGCCAGGCGATCTGTTGTAGTTCGGGCAGCGTGCGGCGCACCATTGGCGCCTGTTCGCCAGCAGCAACGGGTGCTTCCCTCATCAGTGACATCGGTTTCTCCTCTCGGGTAAGCCAATAAAGCAGTGATCCTTCGCTAAAGCTAGCCGAGGATCGTGCCGAAGACTATAGAGCAGGGTATAAGAGTAGGGTAGACAGCAGAGTGTAGAAAGAGTTTGCCCGCCGAGGAAATCTATCTATGGTTCTATCTCGCTGCTGTATAGAAGCCTAGGTAGGGAACGGCAACAGCCTAGTATCGTAGAAATGATAGGCAAGGCGTATTAAGATCGACGCCAGCGAGTCCAGAGAACAGGAGAAACACAATGACAAAATTACAGGAAGCCTTTGACCAGGTCGGCCAGTCGATTTGGGTCGATTATATTCGCCGTTCTTTTATTCATTCTGGTGAACTCCAAGCCCTGATCGACGCGGGCCTACGTGGCATGACCTCGAACCCCACGATCTTTGCCGAAGCGATTAGTCAGAATCAGGACTATGACGATGCCCTAGCCGCCTTAGTTGCGGCAGGAAAGTCTGATCACGAAATTTATGAGACGCTTACCATTGACGATATTCGCTACGCCGCCGATCGCTTTCTCCCGCTCTACCACAGCAGCAAGGGCCGCGATGGCTATGTGAGTGTCGAAGTCGATGCGCAGTTAGCGAACAATACCGAAGGGACGATTGAAGAGGCACGTCAACTTTGTACCATGACCAACCGCCCCAACATTATGATCAAAGTACCGGCCACGGCAGCCGGAATTCCCGCGATTGCCACCTTGCTTGGTGAAGGAATCAATGTCAATGTCACGCTCATGTTCTCACAGGCCCATTACGAGGCGGTCGCCAATGCCTATTTGGAGGGGCTAGAGCGGCTGATTACCACGGAAGTACCCCTCTCGCGTGTCGCCTCAGTGGCCTCTTTCTTTGTCAGCCGGGTGGATACCGCCGTGGATAAAAAATTGGCCGCGCTCGGTAACACCACGTTGCAAGGCAAAATCGGCATCGCCAATGCCAAATTGGCCTATGTCCGTTATCTCTATTTGTTCAGCAGCCCACGGTGGCGGCGCTTGGCGGCACGTGGGGCGCGCCCCCAACGGCTCCTTTTTGGCAGCACCAGCACCAAAAATCCCAAGCTGCCGGATACACTCTACGTCGATCAGCTCATGGGCGCGAATACGGTGAATACCGTCCCACGCGAAACCTTGCAGGCCCTGCTCGATCACGGTGTTATCGCCGCTGGACTCACCGAACACCTAGACGAAGCGCGCGAAGCGCTGAACCAACTTGCCGCGCTGGGCATTGATCTCGAGCAAGTTGCCCAAGAACTACAAGATATCGGCGTACAGAAATTTGTCGATTCCTTTATGGAGTTGCAAGAGGCGATTCAGCAGAAGCGGCAGCAGCTAGAACGCGAGCCAGGGTAGGAAGGAGAGGACAGAGGACAGAAGGCAGACTCAAAGCCCACTTAAGCGGGCGTCATTCCCTAGCCCGGCGCTTATGAAGGGTAAGGAATTAAACCGGTAGAGCTCACTAGTGCGCTTTCGCGCAGCTTGACCGAGCAGGCGCTGATTTCAATCAGCGCTGGTTTACCGAATTTAATGGGTAATCTTCATCAGCGCCGGGCGATCTGTGACCTAGGGTTGCTTGGCTCGCCATTCTGCTTCGTCCTCTGGTGACACTTGGCGCAGGCTCAACCCCAGGCGCTTTTGCTCGGGCGCCATGTTGATGATGCGGGCCAATACCTTATCCCCTAGTTCGAGCACACGGAAGCCCCCCTCGGACGGGTGCAGCTCACTGCTATGCACCAACCCTTCAATACCGAGGGGGAGATGGACAAAGACGCCAAACTCGGTAACATTCGTAACCGTGCCCTCGATAATTTCACCCATATTGTGCTTTGTGGGCAGCACCTGCCACGGATCAGGCAACGCGGCCTGGCGATTTAACCGAATCCGTCCCCGATCAGGATCCACTGCTTCTACCACGGCTTGCACTTCATCCCCAATGCGTAGGAGCTCGGAAGGATGATCGACTCGGAACCAATCGAGCTTGGTCACATGGATCAGCCCCGTCACCCCGCCAAGATTGACAAAGACACCAAAGTCCTTGATATTCTCGACGCGGCCCGTGACAATACTCCCGACCGTCAGATCTTGCATTCGTTCCTGGCGCAACATCTGTTCGGCTTCCTTGGCCGACAAGACCAAGCGCCGCCGCTGGTGATTGATCTCGATGACCTTGAGTGGAATCGTGTCACCCATCGCCTCTTCTTTGGTGCGCTGGATCGTGTTGGGGTCATTCACATATTGGAGCGCAGGCAGATGAGAATTGGGCACAAAGCCCGTCAGGGTTCCAAATTCAACCAAGACACCGCCCTTATTCAGACCAATGATCTGTCGCTCGACAATTTCACCGGTGCGGAGCAGATCTTCGGCTTGTTGCCATTCCATCTCCTCCATCCCGCGCCGCAGCGACACTTCCAACTCTTCATTGCCATTGGGGGTATGGGTGACAACAACCGGGGCAGTAGCCCCCTGCGTTAACTTGGCAATAAATTCTTCGCTAAGTTTATTGACCTCTTGTTTCGGCACAATAGCATCACGTTTGGCACCAATGTCCATAATGATGCCTTCGCGCGTCACCCGCAGCACTTGCCCTTGAATCAGTTGGCCACGTTGCAGTCGCTCTGGCAAATATTGATCAAGCAATTCAGCGAAGGTTGTATCCTCTTCTATTTCCTGAGGCGTTGCTGCCATATCAGGTTCATAGAGTTGTGGTTCTTGAATTCTTTCCTCTTCACTCATCGCTACACTTGTCCCTATTAGATACATGCTTTTGGCTTGTAGAATAGATGCAAACCCAACTCGGCAACTGCGAAGATCGTCGTGGGCCGTTCACAACTTCGTGCGAACCAACCAAACAAACCAATCCTTTCACAAGCTGCCGCAGGTAGCATAACCCAGCATGGCCCATCCTATCGGGAACAAGCATTTCTGTCGCTAGAGCAAGATACAGCCATTAGGTATAGAGGCGGATACAACGCCACTGGTAGCGCGAGATAATCTAGGTTAATAAGGTCAGGCCACAGGCTCTTTCTTCCAAGAATTAATGTATTCCCACGACTGATGGCGGAAGTAGGTGGTGTAGAGTTCCGCATAGTGACCACCCCGGGCCAGCAACCCATCGTGATCGCCTTCCTCAATGATCTGGCCAGCCCGCAAAACGATAATCCGGTCTGCCGAGCGGATGGTCGAGAGCCGATGGGCAATGATGACGCTAGTCCGCCCGCTGAGAACCGTCGCCAGCGCGGCTTGCACCTGCGCTTCGGTAATCGGATCAATGCTGGCCGTGGCCTCATCCAAGAGCAAAATGGCGGGGTCTTGTAACAAGACCCGCGCCAACGCCACCAACTGGCGTTGGCCTAACGAAAGCCGTGCCCCGCGCTCACCCACGTCGGTGTTAATGCCTTGGGGCAGATCCTCTAGCCAGCTACCATCTCCCAGTTGACGCGCCACCGCAGCCACCGCTTCATCGCTAGCACCAGGGCGGCCATAGCGAATATTCTCGGCCACCGTGCCCGAAAAGAGGAAAGGCACTTGCGGCACCAAGCCTAGTTGACGACGATATTGGCCGAGATCGAGCGTGCGAATATCGCGCCCATCGATCAGCAGCCGCCCCCCTTGAAATTCATAGAAGCGCATGATCAGCTTCACCAAGCTCGATTTGCCCGCGCCCGTATGCCCCACAATCGCCAACGTCTCCCCTGCCGGAATCGTCAGCGAAAAGTTTTCCAAC
This sequence comes from Caldilineaceae bacterium, assembly GCA_019637645.1. The sequence continues at coordinate 106,870 of JAHBVH010000014.1, read as the reverse complement.
ACCGCGTTCCGCCCGGTGCTGTAATTGAAGGTCACTTGATCAAATTGGATCTCCCCCCGGAGCCGACCGACCGGTTCTTGGGCGCTTTGCACCACCAGCGGCTCGTCATCAATCAAGGCAAAGACCCGCTCGCTGGCCGCCAGCCCTTGTTGGAATTGGCTCCAAAAGGATGCAATGCTGGTAATAGGATAGAAGAAAATGGTCAACCCCTGGACAAAGAGATACCACTCACCGACCGTAATGGTCTGATTGATCGCCATGAGCCCGCCCACATAGACAATGACAGCCACGCCCACCCCCGAGACCGTGTTCAACAAGGGGAAGATGCTGCCAAAGACCGCTACTCGCCGCAATTGAACCCGATAGGCTAGATCATTGGTGGCCTGAAAGTCATGATAGATGGCAGCTTCCTGCCGGAAGTTTTTCGCCACCCCAATGCCGCTAATCGTCTCTTGGATGGTCGCGTTGACCGTGGCCAGGGCGCGTTGGGCCTGTTGCATGGTGTTGCGCGCCAACCGGCGAAAGACCATGGCAATGATCACAACAATCGGACCCAAGGTCAGCGTGATCAGGGCCAGCCGCACATTTTGGCTCACCATCACCGCGCTGATCACACAGACTAGCACTAATTGGCTAAGCAGATCAATGGTCAGGGTAACAACGGTGGCAAAGTCCTGCGTGTCCGAAGTCACCCGGCTGACGATCCGGCCCGAGGCATATTGATCATAGAACGACAAGTCGCGCCGCATCACGGCACGGAAGGCATCTTCCCGCAACGCCAGCACCACATCGGCCACAGCTCGCGCCGAAAAACGCTGTTGTACAAAGTTCAACCCCCAACTAAGGGCCCCCAAGATCGTCACCGTTGCCGACAGCGCTAGCAGCAGTTGCAGTTGGGGATTACCCGCCAACAGATCAATCCCCCGAGCAATGACAATCGGCGTCACGGTCGAAGCCAGAGAGACCAACGAAACCATCAGCGCCACCAGCGCAACTTTCCCGCGATGGGGTCGAAAATAGTGAGCAATGCGCCGTACCAATTCCCGATCGCGATACGTGCGATCATATTCTTCAGCGTTCAGCCCGCCCATAATACCCATTGAATTATGCTCCTCGTGATTTGGCTGCCTACGTACAGCGCCAATTAAGTAATAAGCTTGGCTACGGTTTCGTGCACCAGGGGTTCACTACGTCGTTCCCGAATCTCATCGGGTACAAAGATCTGGCGATAGGCTGTGCTAGTCGCCATGAGTTCATCGTGGGTCCCTTGGGCAAGAAGACGGCCATTTTTCATCAACAGAATATGGTCGGCACTGCGGATCTGGGAGAGACGGTGAGTGATCAACAGCGTGGTACGTCCTTCCAGAATGCGGCGCATGGCCCGTTGGATCTGATCTTCCGTATTGCTGTCAATCGCGCTGGTCGAGTCATCGAGCACCAAAATGCGCGGGTCGCTGAGAAAGGCGCGCGCGATCGCCAGCCGTTGGCGCTGCCCGCCCGAAAGCATCACCCCGCGTTCCCCGATCACCGTGGCATAGCCTTGGGGAAAGCTCATAATGAACTCGTGGGCTTGGGCTTGTTGGGCCGCGGCTTCGATCTGTTCTTGCGAAACCGCGCTATGCGCCCCAAAGGCAATGTTCTCCGCAATGGTGCGCGAGAAGAGAAAGATATCTTGTTCAATGGTGGCGATCTGGGCGCGGAGGCTGTCCAAACTCCAATCGCGCACATCGATCCCATCGATCAACACCCGGCCTTGGGTCGTATCAAAAGTACGGTTGATCAGCTTGGTCAGGGTGCTTTTGCCAGCCCCCGTTTGCCCCACAATGGCAATCGTCTGGCCGGGCTTGGCATGGAAGGCAATATCGCTCAAGACCAGTGGCCCGGTCGCGGCGAAAGGCTCGGCGTGACCATTCGTCGCCGTAGCATCGGGAGTATCGCTGCCATAGCGAAAGCTCACATGGTCAAAGAGAATCTCACCCTGCATGGCTTTCGCCACGCCGCTGGCATTCTCGTCCAACTCAGTTTCGGTGAGGATCGTTTCGAGGATGCGCCGCGCACTCGCCAAGCTCTGTTGCACGACCGAAGAGGTGGTAAGCAGAAAACGGATCGGCGAGCGCAAGGTGCCCAAGAGGGCCATATAGGTAATCACTTGCCCCACGGAGATGGCACCTTGGCGAAAGAGCAGAAGCGCATGCCCAAAGGCCAACCCCACGGCCAAGCCATAGAGCAAGAGCGGCAGGTAACGGGCATTGACATCGCCTTCGCTCACAAAGGCGTCGCGATAGCCACGCGCATTGGTGCGAAAGCGTTCCTCCTCGGCGGGCTCTTGGGCAAAGCCTTTCACCACCTCAATGCCGGTAATGGTTTCGGCCAGCCCGGCATTCATGAGCCCAAAACGGCTGCGCAACTGCCCCGCCACCGGCCGTAGATTCTGATTGTGGTAGCGCAGGGCAAAGGTTAGGCCCGTGAGAAAGAGGAGCGGGACCAAGAGCAGGTTGGTGTTGATGGTGGCAATCGTGATCAACGGGATGATCAACGTCAATGTCGATTCGGTGGTCATGCCCAGCGCGGGGCTAATAAACTGATTGACCTGTTGCACATCATTAGTCACCCGCGCCATCAGATCGCCAACGCGCTGCCGCCCATGAAAGGTCTGACTTTTGCTCAACAGGCTCAGATACAATTCATCGCGGGCGTCTCGCTCCACCCGCTGCGCCAATACCCGAATCGCTAAGCTGTTCACAATGTCGAACAGACCATAGCCAACATAGGCCGCCACCACCAGCACAGCCGCGCTGGTTAACGCCGCCACCCCGGCTTCGCGCAAGACGGTGTCAAACGCGCGCCCCACCATCACCGCCGACATACTTTGCGAAGAGGCCATACCCACGGTGGTGACCAAAAAGGTCACCATCAGCACGGGATAGCGTAAAATGTGCGACGCCAGCCAACGGAGCGGCGAGCGGTAGTCATATTGATATTGATTGGCGACTGTAAATTCGCGTCTAGTCGCTTCCGGTTTGGCTACTTCCGGCTTGGTTGATTCGCGGAGGGTCATTGACCGACCTCCTGGCGCGCGCGCGCCAGGAGAAGCCAAGCGTGCGCCTCTGCCCTGCAACAGCTCATGATGACACTCTTTTCTAGAGAGGAAAACACCTCTCGCAACAAATAGGAATGGTTGGATCAGATATATGGATCATTATAACATGGAAGCTAGCTTCCGCAGAGCGAGGGCAAAGGCTCGAGGAGACAAGCGCGAGCATCATCATGCAGCATCACCCTAGGATCCTGATCTGGCAGCTAACCGCGAAAAGCGCCTGAGGGTGCTTTTCGCGGTTAGCTGCGGGGTTTAACCACGCTTCACGCCCCGAGCGTCACCATCACTTGGTGGGTCTGGCCGTCGTCAGTCAAGGGCAGCCTAGCGGTTGACAAAGGAGCGCCATCCAGAGTCACCTGCTGTACCCCGCGGTTGACCCCGTGGGGATTTTCTACTCGAATGGTGTAGGTACTTTGGCCGTAGCGATAGGTCAGGGTAAAGCTGGGCCAAGCTTTGGGGATACAGGGATTGAGGATCAGCGCTGTCCCTTCGCGGCGCAGCCCCAAAATGGCCTCGATGCCTAGCCGGTACATCCAGCCACTGGAGCCCGTATACCATGTCCAGCCACCGCGACCCCCGTGGGGCGGGACGCCATAGACATCGGCGGCAATGACATACGGCTCCACTTTATAATGGTCGGCCTTTGCCGGTGAATCACTGCGATAGATGGGGTTGATCAGCCGGAAGAGCTCCTCGGCCCGATCACCCTGGCCTAGATCGGCAAAGGCCCAAATGGTCCAGAGCGCGGCGTGGGTATATTGGCCGCCATTTTCACGAATCCCCGGCAGATAGCCTTTGATATAGCCTGGATCGCGCGTGGTTTTGTCAAAGGGAGGGGTAAAGAGCAGGATCAAGCGATCGTCCCAGCGCACCAACCGTTCTAGCACCGCGTTCATGGCTTGTTGGGCCCGTTCCGGCGCGGCAGCCCCCGTCAGCACCGCCCACGACTGGGCAATGGCGTCGATCTGGCATTCGCTGTTCTGGGCAGAGCCTAGCGGCGAGCCATCATCATAGTAGGCGCGGCGATACCAAGCGCCGTCCCAACCATGGGTTTCAATGGCCTGGCGGATCGTTTCGGCTTGGGCGCGATATTGTTCCGCCTGGGCCGCGTCTTGGATGGTCGCACAGAGTTGGGCAAAGGTCGTCAAAGTGCCGTGTAAGAACCAGCCCAGCCAGATACTTTCGCCTTTGCCCTCAATGCCGACCCGATTCATGCCATCATTCCAGTCCCCCGCGCCCATGAGTGGAATTCCATGTTCGCCCGCCGTCACCGCGCGTTGCAACGCCCGCCGACAGTGGTCATAGAGGGTGTAGCTGGTTGGGGTTGGCTCATAGAGGGCATAACGCTCTTCTTCGTCTTTACCCAGCGGCTCGCCGCGCAAGAAACGAACCCGCTCTTGGAGCACGCCCGTATCGCCCGTTGTCAACACATAGTGGGCCGTGACATAGGGCAGCCAAGCCAAGTCATCGGTCATGCGGGTACGGACGCCGCGGCCAGAAGGTGGATGCCACCAATGGAGGACATCGCCCGTTTCAAATTGATGACGCGCACTGCGCAAAAGATGGGCGCGCACGAGATCGGGCCGGGCATGGGTCAGCGCCATCATATCTTGGAGCTGATCGCGGAAGCCATAGGCCCCGCTCGATTGATAGAGCGCCGAGCGCCCCCAGATTCGACAGGCCAATGCTTGGTAGAGCAGCCAACGATTGAGCAAGAGATCCATGGCCGCGTCCGGCGTTTGGACCGTGACTGTCCCGAGGATGGCATCCCACTGTTCGTGGACAGCTTGCCAGGCGGCGTCAACTGGCTCATGCGCCTGGAAGCGCCGAATCAGCTCCAGGCTTTCGGTGCGTGTGGCGCCCTGACCGATGATAAACCAAACTTCTTCACTGCCGCCGACGGGCAGATCGAGGTGAAGCTGCAAAGCCGCGCAAGGATCTACCCCCGCTTCAACCCGGCTGGCTAGACCAATCCGCTGGAGCGCGGCAGGCCGTTGCAACGTGCCCAGCCGTCCGAGAAACTCGGTCCGGTCAGCCGTGAGGCCGTGGAGTTCTTTGCTCGCGGCCACAAAGGCGACGCGCTCGCCAAATTCGGCATTGTAGTAGTTCGCCGCCAACAGGGCTTGCCGGCTCTCTTCATATTCGGGCACCACAAATGGTTGACTGCTTTCCCGGTTGACGCCCAACACCCATTCAGCATAAAAGGTGGCGGTGATCCGCCGCGGGCGGGTCGCGCTGGCGTTTTCCAGCCGCAGCTTGACGATCTTCACCGGGGCATCGGGCGCGACAAAGAGGGTGACCGTTTGGCGCAGGTGATGGCTGTTGTGTTCATAGACGGTATAGCCCGCGCCATGCCGAACCAAGTAGGGGGCGGCGGCGGGGGCCGGTTGGGGCATGGGGGACCAAAAACGCGCCGTCTCTTCATCACGCAGATAGAGGGCTTCGGCAGGTAGGTCGGTTACGGGATCGTTCCGCCAAGTGGTCAAGCGATTTTCGCCGCTGTTAACTGCCCAGGTGTAGCCCCCGCCATTCTCGGTGGCCAAGAAGCCAAAGTCGGCATTCGCCACAACATTGATCCAGGGGGCTGGCGTGGTGGCGGGTGGGTTTGCCGCGGCAGAAGCGCTGGTTTCTGGCGCTTCTGCTCGCAAAGAAGCGCTGGTTTCTGGCGCTTCTGCTCGCAAAGAAGCGCTGGTTTCTGGCAACAAGTAGATCTGATACTCGCGGCCATCGGGGCTAAAGCCGCCGAAGCCATTATCAAAGCGGAGATCGGTGGGGCGGGCCAGCGGTGCCAGCTTGGCGTCGGCTTCGTCCTCATGGTTGAGGGTTGGCTCCAAGAGCGGTAGCGGCGTGATCTGGTGCTGGAGATCTGCCAGTTGTTCCGCTAGCGAACCTTGGCGTCCATCCAGCAGGACACGCGCCGCCGTTTGCAATAAGACGCGCGTCTCTTCGCCCATCTGGTCAGCACGCAGGATAAAGATGCCTCCCCGCTGATTGACCCAGCCGTCACTATCGAGCCGCCGAATCAAGCGATGAATGGCGTTTTGTAAATTTTGCCCGTAATTGGTGTCCTGTTGGTTCAGAATGACCAGATCGATCTGAATGCCCCGCCGCCGCCAGTAGGTATGTGCGAGCAAGAGATCGTGCAGCAGTTCGCCCTCTGTCTCGCTGCTCATGCGCGCCAGAAGGATTGGATAATCGCCCGAGATGCCAAAGCCCCATAAGCTCGATTGCCCCAGGCGATTGGCGGCCAGGAGGGCGGGCTCGGCCCGCTGGACGGCATTGGGGTAGTAGAGCAAAGAAAGAAGCTGCTGAATCTGTTGCAACAGATCCCCCTGGAAGCCCAATTGGCGCAATTCTCGTTCTGCTTGGCTGCGGGCCCGCAAAAAGGTACGCTCAATGGTGCTCCAGGCGAGGAAGCGGCGGGCCAGTGCGAGTAGCTCTTCTCGGGTGGGCGCGGTGAGCGTCAGCCAAGCCAGTTGCACGGTGCTATGGGGCGGCAGCTCTATCGTTTGTCCCAACGCCATCACCGGATCTAAGGTTGCACCGGTAACGCCTTGCCCATCCGTTGCCCACCACGCCGCGTTCTGTAATGCCGCGGGTTGACGCGCGCTGTGGCCGCGCCCCAGAAAGCGGGCGCGATCACTTTCATAGAAGAGCGGAGGGCTACTTTGCTCCGGTGGCCCTTGGCCCCGCACCAGCATGTGCAGCAGGAATTGGGGGGCTTCGGTGGCGGCCCGCGGACGGCGGCGGAAGAGTAGCGCGCCGAGTTCCGGGAGATATTCACTCTCGACAAAGAGCTTGGCAAAGGCCGGATGACGACCATCGGCACCGCTGGCGCTTAAGACCACCTCGGCATAGCTAGTGATCCCCAAGCGCCGCGTCGTTTCGCTTTCATTGGCAAGGGTAACACGGCGCACCTCGACATCATGATCGGGGGCGACAGTCACCGCCATTTGGAGGGCAATGCTGTGGTCACGCCGCCGAAATTCCACCATGTGCGGATGGAAAGTGACCTCTTCATAGTCGCCATGCTGCCCCGTGGGTTGGCGTCCCGCGGACCAAAGCAACTTGCGCTCTAGATCTTGAAGATAGAGCCAGGAGCCCCAGTCATCCAGCGTAGTATCCGCGCGCCAGCGGGTAAAGCGCAGATCGCCCTGGTTGCTATAGCCACTGCCCGCGTTGGTGAGCAAGAGGCCATAGCGACCATTGGACAACGAGTGGAGCAAAGGCAGCGGCGAGTCCACCGGCACCGACCACGGGGCAATAGCCGCGGTCGCTTTATCGGGAGCCAGCACCTGCTGTTCATCCTCATGGGGGTATTGGAGGGGCGCGCCCTGCGGAATCTGTTCTTGCAGCAGTAACTCCACGCTCTGAACCATCGGTTCGGCATGGAAGCGCTCCACCATGCGCTTGCCTTGGAGATAATCGGCCAGCGCCAACATGATCATGCCTTGGTGATGTGCCATATACGAGCGGACAATGGCGTAGTCCTGTCCCAGCGGCAAATGGGCCGCGGTGAAATCAATCGCTTCATAGCAGCCATAGCGGCCAATGGCTTTGATCTCCTCAAGACGTTGGATATTTTCCAGCACAGCAGCGGGGGCTATCGGCAACGCAATGAGCGAGGCATAGGGGGCAATGACGAGATCCTCGGAGAGACCGCGCTTAAAGCCCAACCCCGGCACGCCAAAGGCGCGATATTGATAGTTCATGGCCGCATCAAAGGTGTAGAAGCCCGATTCAGAAATCCCCCAAGGCACCCCCTTAGTCCGGCCATAGTCAATCTGCTGTGCCACCGCGGCACGACAGCTCTGGTGGAGCAACGTATCGGGATAGCTGCGCAGGATGAGCGGCGGCATGAGATATTCAAACATGGTGCCGCTCCACGAGAGCAGTGCTTGTTCGCCACTGGTGGTTTTAGTCAAGGGGCGGCCTAGCTGCAACCAATGCTGTTGGGGGACATCATGTTTGGCAATCGCCAACAGGCTGGCAATCCGCGCTTCCGACGCCAAAAGATCATAGTAGCTGTTGTCCAGCCGCCCACTATCCAGGTTATAGCCAATGTGGAAGACCTTGCGCTGGGGATGGTAGAGAAAGTGAAAGTCCATTGCGGCCACCAGCGTATCGGCTTCAGTGGCTACCGTTGCCAGGTCAGTCAACAAGGTTGTGACTAATGTCTGCGCCGAGCCAAGCCGCTTGGCAAGATCTTCACACCAAGCACGCGCCGTCGCCACCGCGTCCGCATCGGCTGGTGCGGGGCGCTGTTCCAGGGTTCGGCAGAGCTGTCGGAGCACCTGCTGCCCTTCCACACAGGCTGTTGCTACATCACCCCACGTTGGCGTGCGCGGCAATTGCTCGTTCAAAGTCTGCCAGTGTTGACGAAGATCGGCAGGGGCCGTTGCCGCGGCGAAGAGGGGTGGCGGCGTCTGCATAGCGACCAACCACGGCAATAAGGTGCTGAGTTCACGCGCCATCGTGTGGAGGTGTTGATGAATCCGCTCGACCGTAATCCGGTATTCTTGGAGGATCTCAATCTCAAAGAGCGCGGCATTGTTTTCTAAAATATCGGCCAGCGCTTGATCCAACTGCTGCAACTCGGTATTGACTAGCGTATCAAGCAAGGGGAGCCACTGTTCGGGTTGACTCCGCACGGCGATAATGCGGCTGCGCAGTTCTTGGAGATAGGCGAGAAAGGGCTCCGCTTCGGCGACGGGGGCAGGCTGGCTACTACCATTCACCACAGCAGGTGTGGCCTTGGCCGCTATGGTCGTGTGGACAGCAGCCGTGAGGAGCGCCAGTGTATCGAGCAACCCTTCCCACCATTGCCAGCGCCAGACGGCTTGTTGGGGGATGGCGAGACAGCTCTGTTTAAGCACAATCAGACAACCGGCCAAGTTCCCACTATCGACGGTAGAGACATAGCTCGGTGGGAGTGGCTGGAGACTACTCGTATCGATCCAGTTCAGAAAGTGCCCACGATGGCGGGTGAGCCGCCCCAGGGTGTCAAAGGTAAAACGCAGGCGTACCTTGAGATCGGTGGTACTGATATAGCCCAGATCATGGGCCGCCACCATCGAAATCAGGTAGAGGCCGACATTGGTGGGCGATGTGCGATGGGCTACAACTCCGCGCGGCGCTTCCTGAAAATGATCGGGGGGTAGCCAGTTATCGTTCGGCCCCACAAATTGTTCATAGAAGAGCCAAGTCCGGCGTGCCAGCAAACGCAGTTTGCGCCGTTGTTCCGGGGTGGGCGGCGGCATTTCGGTGGCAACGGGGCGGCTGATCCAATAGGCGATTTCGGCGGCCAGGAGCCAGACCAAGAAGAAAGGGCCGCTGATAAAGATCGCCGGTGGATTGACCATGCTGACCAACAAGGCGAAGAGCGCGACGAGGATGAGCGATGGCATCATGCGCAGGAGCGTGGTCTCGACGGTCACTTCGCGGCCAAAGAGACGCACCGCCCGGGCGGCAGTTGTCCATTCCAACATTTTGCGTCGCCGGAGCAAGAGCCGCACCAATGTGCGCCCAATGGCATCCAGCGTCAAGATCGCTTCGTGGGGGAGGAAGGCCAAAAAGAGCAGCCAGCGCAGGGCATTGTTGCGCAGCGGATAGAAGAAGCGCTGCCAAGGATTGCCACTCGTGGTCGTCATCGCGTGGAACAAGCCCGTGACGGCGCCAGCGATCAGGGAAAAGGCTGGCGTTAGCAACCCCAACAGGGTCCAAAAGAGGGGTGAGCCGGGCAAGATTGTCCAGCCGGCCAAGAAGAGCAGCAATAAGGCGGGGGCCAAGAGGCTGCGCCGTAGATTGTCGGCGATCTTCCAGCGGTTGATCAGGGCGAGGTCGTTGGGTGCTTTGCCCATCGCGCCCTGATCCAGTTGACGGGGTGTCGTGGGCAGCAGCCACGGCAACAATTGCCAATCCCCGCGCACCCATCGATGCGACCGCGCCATGTTCACCAGATAGTGGGGCGGATAATCTTCATAGAGCACAATGTCGGTGACTAGCCCCACGCGGCCATGAATGCCTTCAAAGAGGTCATGGCTCAGCAGGCTATTCTCGGGGACCCGCCGATCCAAGCTGCGTTCAAAGGCATCGACATCGTAGATCCCCTTGCCGACATAGATCCCCGCGCCAAAGAGATCTTGGTAGACATCGGAAACGGCCATGGTGTAGAGATCGAGCCCCATGTCGCCCGCAAAGACGCGCGTAAAGAGGGAGCGGTTGGCACTCGCGGGCTTGATCATGGCGCGCGGTTGTAAAACCGTATAGCCATGCGTCACTTTGCCCGTGTGCGGGTTGAATTGGGCATGGTTCAACGGATGGGCCAAGGTGCCGATGAGACGGTGTGCGCCTTCGTTGGGCAAAACAGTGTCGGCATCGAGGGTGATCACATAGCGAATGCGTGGCAAGACCGCGAGCTCCCCGACCTGAACGGTGTATGAAGTATCGGTAGCGCCCCGCAGCAAGGCATTAAACTCATGGAGCTTCCCTCGTTTGCGCTCCCACCCGAGCCAACTTTGTTCGCTGGGATTCCAGCGCCGTTCGCGGTGAAAGAAGTAGAAGGGCTGCTTGGGGTAGCGCGCATTGAGTTGGGTTACCAAAGTCCGGGCGCGCTCTAGCAAGGCCGCGTCTTCGGGCATGGCGGGTGCGGCAGCGTCGCTAAAGTCGCTGAGCAGGGCAAAGGTTAGGTAGGGATCGGGGTTGCGCAAATAGTGTTGCTCTAGCTCATTGAGCAGTGTCTCGATATCGCTCTGGTTTGCCACCAAGGCCGGGATCACCACCATGGTCCGACAGAAGGCAGGGATACCTGCTGCAAAGTCTAGCTTCGGCAGTACCCGCGGTGGCAGCAGGTGGGTCACGAGCCAGTTGCTAAAGTTCGCGGCCAACGTCAGCGCGGGTACCAACGTGAGCAGGAGCGCGCCTGTAATACCCCAGCCCATAGCGCCGAGCTGCACGCCATAGAGCGTCACCAGGGCCAGGATGATCAACGTGCTCAGGAGGTTAATCCCCAAGTAGACACGGGTCGGGTGGCGCAAGATCCAGCGTTGTACCCGCGCCCACCCTTGCGGGCGATAGTGAAGCCGTTGCTCTAGCTCCTGCAACCCTTCATCCAAAAGATAATAGCCAACGTGACAAGGGCGTGGCAGCGCTAGATTGAGCGACGAGCGGGAAGTGGCGTGGGATTGGTGAGCCCCCTGCAGACTTTGCTCCGCGCGCGGGGCACCATCCAAGGCCAGTTCGGCAGCATAAGCGGTGCGGGCTAGCTCAATTGCCAGTTGCGCCACGCGGGGTTCGGCCACCGTCGTTGCCACGGCCAGCTTCTCGATCACCGTCCGGTATTGGTTCCGGGTGGGAAAGTCCATGCGAGCATAGGCCCCCATGGGGTCGTCACAGAGAAATTGATGGACGAGACTGACCCGTTCAAAAAAGTCTTCCCAGTCTTGCGTGTCGAGCTGGCGCAGATTGGGGATCACACTGGCGATTAGATCAGCGTCCTCCATGGTGCTGGGCTCGATCGCGGGATAGCGCTTGGCCTCTTCCAGCGCGGCAATGCGTTGAGCGGCGAGGGCAAGATCCTCGAGGAGGACAAAGCGCAGCATAATTGGCAGCGCCCATAGCTCGCCCATGGTCAGCGAGTTCGCTGGGGAGGCGAGCGGATCGGCGGTTGTGCTGGCGCGGGTGGGCGCAGTGGGTTGCTGATAGGCCAACACAAAGCGCACAAAGCGTTCCAGATCAAATTGATACTCTTCAAAGATCAGGAAGGCACGCGCCAATGCATAGACGCGGGGATAGCCAGCCAAGGATTCAGGGGTTTGCAGCTTGGGCAATTCCTGATAATAGCGTGTGGGCAGATCCTCTTTCACTTGGCGCAATGCCTGTTCGACCGCATAGAAATTGTCGAGCAGCCATTCTGCCGCATAGGAGGTGGTTAGCGCTTCATCGGCAGAGGTAGCCAAAGCCTGATGTGCGTTGCGTAAGAAGCGGCGCAGGAGTGGCAGGCGCGCGGGCAAGGAGAGTTCATCCGCTAGCGTATGCGGTTTCCCACCTTCGGCTATGATTGTATGACTCTGGGCCAAACGCACCGCGGCTTGGCCCAACCGGCTGGGGGTCGGCGTTGTGGGGGGATCTTGCTCAGGTGTATGGGCCTGAACAGTCAGATCAGATGGCTGTTGCAGCATAATCATCTACCTGTATTCCCGTGTTGTGGCCAGTGCTCGGCCCAGGGTGTTCATTGCCACCAGTAGGCCGTGGCGGTTGCCGCCGCAGGGCATCAGCAGCCTGCTCGGCGGCAGTCGGTTCAATGGCACTGGCGGCCATGTCTTGTAAAACGAGTAACGACGTTGTCCCTTGATCGATCAAGCTGGAGACTAGGCTGCCATAGGGCCACTGCCGTTGGGCTGATTGCCCATGGGCGCTCATGATCAAGAGATCGCCTTCGTGTTGGGTAATAAATTTATGCAGGGCGGAAGAAATATTTTCGCCCGTGATCACATGAATTTGGGGGGCAGGGGCTAGGCGCTGGCGCAACTGTTCGAGATATTTGTGCGCCTGACTTTGGTTGCGTTCAAAGAGTTGTTCCGCCAGTGCGCTCTCTTCGGCGGTCAATGGCATCCGCTGGATCATCGTGGGCCTAGTCACCACATGCACCAATACCAATTCAGCGCCATGCCACTCGGCGAGGTTCGTGGCAATGGGCAGGACATGCTCCGAGCGCGGTGCCCCATCGAGCGGCACAACAATCCGCCGGTAGCGAACACCTTCCCATTCGGTCACTTGGCCGGTGGTGGCCATTTGGTAGGCCCGCACGAGAAGAAAGGATTTCCCAACGCGGTTGATCACTTTCTGGGCAATGCTGCTGACATTCCAGGCATGCAGACCACTTTGACCATGGCTACTGAGGGCCACGAGATCGCATTGGCTTTGCTGGGCATATTCAATAATGCGGTCGGCGGCGCGGCCCTCTAGCACCACGGTTTTGGGTTGGGTAGAGAGCAGTTGGGTGAGTCGATTGCGCATTTCATCGAGATAGGTCTGGGCTTCTGTTTTTTGGAGTTGCCAATCCAAGGGATTCACCGCAACTGCCATCGAAGCATCGCGTACCATCACACGCAGCAACGTGACTTGGGCAGAGGTTGCCTGCGCCATCGCCACGATATGCGGGATCACACTCGCCGCGAAGGCCGAGCCATCGAGCGGTGCTACAATCTTTTCAAACATACTTTCCTCCCAACTGTCAACAGTGAAGTGAGCGATACGAACGGGGTTCATTAGACCCTTATTAGACAACGGGTGGCTAGGCGCGCCGCAACAATAGCCGCAACAAGGCCAAGAGCTAGCGCGGTGTGTTATCCTTGTTTGGCGTTGCGGGCTTGGTTGGTGGCCGCAAACGCCAACGGCGGCGCGGGTGGTTGATCAGCCGCTGGTAGAAGGCAGCCAACCCAACGCCCGTCAATCCCCCGACAATTACATCGCTGGGATAATGAACACCCAAATAGACGCGGCAAAAAGCAACAGCCGTAGCCAACAAGTAAAACGGGAGACGCCAGCGTGGGTAGTGCGCACTGAGCAACCAAGCACCCGCAAAGGCAGAAGCAGCATGGCCCGATGGAAAGGAATGACGTTGGGGCGGCGCACCCACCAAAATCGCTTGGGTGAGCTGGACATAGGGGCGTTGACGACGAAAGAGCGATTTCAGGGGAAATTCTACGGTTGCACTGGCCAACCACAACACAGGAGCCACCCGCCGCAGAATATGCGAATTGCGGGTGTGACCTTGCCGCTCATCATGATAACTGACGAGAAAAAGGCCAAAGAGCCAACCGTCGCCACGGTTCATAAGTTCAGCCAGGAGACGCATCCCATTGTCAAAAAAAGGTGGGTGGGGCAGATTGTTGATCTGGCCAAAGAGCCAAGTATCGACACGTTGCAATAAGGTCAACCGCGCTTGCCAACGCGCCCACGGTCGCCATAGTTGTAAACGTTTGGAACGATTTTTCATGTCATTTACGAGAGGTTAAAAAGCGCTCTTCCAGCCACCCGATCCCCCGCAACACAAAAAGCGCCATCAAAGTAACCGCAACAGCTAACACCATTTGGCCAACCGCCACGCTAACGCCAATACCGGCCACAAACAGCAACGAGGCAGCGGTGGTTAACCCTTCGGTTGTCTCCTTATCGGAGCGTCGGAAGATCGTACCGGCGCCCAAGAAGCTCACGCCGGCGATGATCGCTTCGAGCACACGCACCGGGTCGGATTGAATAAAAGAGTCTTCTACGCTAAAGGAATGGACTATCACACTGCTCAGGCTGACCAACAACGCTGACGCACCCCCTACCAACATGTGGGTACGAAAGCCAGCGGGCTTATCGGCCAATTCACGTTCAATGCCAACCACTGCGCTCAAAGCCATTGCCAAAAGCACAAAGCCAACGATTTGTAACTGTGCGATCAAGATTCCTCCGCTTCGATTTGATAGACGTTGGTTTTTGTGGGTAACGGCTAGGCATGGCCGCTACCGTATCAATGGATGGCTGGCACCTTTAGCGGACCAGCGCATATTCGGGCCGCGCCGTAGTGGCGAAGGTTTCCAGCGGCGCGGTACGCTGGCGATGAGGTAGCGCCTCTTTGCCTAATAATTCACGGAGGCCGACGATATAGTTTGTATTTTCAAAGGTATGCAGATGGAGCAGTTCCACCGTATGCAGTAGGTTGTCTGCCTCCGCCGCTTCCACGGCCACGGTTTTAATTTGATGGCGTTGGTTGATACAGAGCGAAGCCAGCTCTAGTTTGCAGCCATTCACGGTAAATTGACGACGCTGCTTATAGAGCTGCACAGCACAAAGCTGGGGATGCGGTAACACAATCTCTTGGAGGAATTGCGGCTCGGTGTATTGATCGCGGCGCAAGGGTGGCGGCTCTACCGCGAGCCAAGCAAAAACGAATTCATGGCAAAAGGCAGCCGTCAACGGAAAAGGCAACTGTAGATAAGGCTGCCAGCGCTCTAGGCCGAGATGCTCACGGATCAACAGCTTCGCAGCCAACTTTCCCTTGCGTAGCTTTACATTGTAGCCGACATCATAGTCGTGCTCTGCCGCTGAAAGGAGATAGGTTTGTAGGCCCTCATCCGCCGCCTCTGCTGGAAAATTCGCGACGACCGAAGCCACTGCGCGGCTGAACTGTTGACCAAAAACACGGAATTCAAAGCGCGGAGCGGTTGCATGTAGATTCATCTTTTTTCCCCATTGTGTGAACCAAAGGAGTGGCCGATTACGGTATAGCCACTGACAGTATAGCCACGGCCCCCGTCGCGAGCGATAGGTAACGATATAGCGCGGCGATACAAAATGCGTTAGGAGTTTTACGTACTGGATATGACTCGTCTGCTTTACAAAGCCGGACGAGCCGCGGAAATTTGCAAAACCATTGGTAGCGTTGACAAAGGGCGGAAGATTACGGTTGATCATAGAAGCGGGGATAGATGCAACCCATAGAGCAGGATATAGAAAAAGGTATAGAGAATGTCCTATTTTTTATTATCATTCCTACGAAAGAGGATGACCCCTTTCCCTGTGCTGGGTAGGGAAAGGGGTTGGGGCAAGAAGAGGCATGCTAAAACTGGTCAAATGAGTAGCCCGGCGCTGATGAAGATTACCCATTAACTTCGGTAAAGCAGGCGCGGATTGAAATCCGCGCCTGCTCGGTTAAGCTGCGCGAAAGCGCACGAGTAAGGTCTACCACTTTCATTGCTTACCCTTCATCAGGGCGGTGCGCTCAATTCCCATTGAGATATTGGGTAAAGAGGGCCGCATGTTGGCGTTCACGAATATCCAGTTTGCGAAAGATACTATGGACGTGATTTTTTACCGTACCGACTTCGATCACTAAGGTTTCCGCAATTTCTAGATTGCTCCGGCCTTGGGCCAGCAGATCCAACACCTCACGTTCCCGTGGGGTTAACTCGTCCCACTGGCTGTTTACCTTGTTCTGCTCGACATCATAGGTATAGCGTTTTA
Source organism: Caldilineaceae bacterium (assembly GCA_019637645.1). The sequence goes on along the minus strand of JAHBVH010000014.1, from coordinate 90,759 downwards.
ATTCAGCAATTCGGGTAATCAAGGCGGCAGCAACACTGGGCGAGACGAGAAATTCATCTTGGCTTAGGCAATGGATTTTTTGCAACAGATCGGTTACCGATTCATCTTCGTACACATAACCGGCCGCGCCTTCCTCGACGCATTGCAAAATGGCGGCATTTGATTGAATGAGATCCGTGACTAAGACTTTGGGGTGCGTATTTTTGTTGCCAAGCGTGCGTAATACCTGGAGCGCTGCGTTGTCGGGTAGTTTAATACTGAGCAAAACCACATCGCAAGTTGTTAGCTGAGGGTGAGTGAGCACGCCCTCTTTATCGGCGGCGCAGCCCACAATCTGGATCGCGGCATCATCTTGTAGAACGGTAGCAATGGCATCATTCACCAGTCGATGTTCATGGGCCAGAAATACACGAATCATGAACCAGGTATCCCTTGTCCGAAACGACCGCCCATCTGCCAAGAATCTCCTCTATCGAAAGGATTCTTGGAGGAAGCAAGCGACCGTTCACGCAGATCAACAAGCAACGGCTCCCAGGTAATCGGCACTAGACTCGGTGCCGATTACCAGAAGCCGCCATTTTTACAGGGACTTCTCTGTTCCGCAACCCGCTCCACTACCAAGAGGCAGGCGGATCGCTAGCAGGAAACGATTCCCAGGAGCGTTCGTCAACGTGATCGCGTTCTTTTTCCTGGCGAATCGCCTCTTTGCGCTTTTGCTCGAACTCGCGATCTTCGGCTTCTTCCTCCGGCCAGCGTAGTTGGGCCACGCCAATGACCACCGCCACCGCGGCAACTAGCAAGGTGAGCCATGGCACGCGTTGTCTGAATGATTTCGCCTGATGGGGCTTACCCAATGTAGCATTCACGGTAGCATTCACCGCGGCTTGCATCGGCTTGCGATAATCGTGCCAATAGCGCTCTAGCTCCTTCCAAGCATGCTCACGAGTATAGCCATATTTTTGTTGCATCTGCCCCAATAGCCGATCCAGCTCTCCTTCGACGCGTTGCCGATCATTGTTGGTGAACTTTCCCCATTCTCGTTTAAATTCACCACGCCATTGGCGCAATTTTCCTTGCCATGTAATCTGGTTCATTGTTCTACTCCTTTCCCAGCACTCTTCCCGAAAGGCTATCGGCTACCTTACCGGCCTTTTCCAACCGCTTCTTCATACGACACCCACAATGAATACGACACCCACAATGAGCCGATCGATTCGCAGAGCTCCGGGCAGTGGCCTACCCTAGGCTTGTACTTCCCGGTTGGAGGGGCAATTTTTGACAGTCCTTTGTTACACGCTGTCGTCAATTGCCCTTGGCACATGCGGCCTAGCGAATGAGCCTCAAGTGCTTTCGCTAAGCCAGCGCTTTGCAAGGCTACAGTAAGGACGCTTGCTTGTCTAAATCGAGGATACCAGCTTTCCCTTCTTCTATCGATTGCCAAGGGCATATACGTAAGATATAGTGTGAGCTATAAACCAGTTCATTAGATCGCTGAGCCGTAGCCAAACGACATTATTTGTTCGGCAGATCCGGCACAAAGACCTTCAATGCTTGCGGTAGAACCCCACCTTGAATCGCGCCCTTACCAATAATTTCGCCATCGGCTTGGGCCAAGCGGGGAGGGTTCGAGGTCACGCTCCCCGCTTTGGCTTGCCAGCAGTGCAATGCCTGTTGTAATTCTGCATCCAAAGCAGCTTGGGCTGCCGTGCTTCGCGCAAGCCAAGGACATCCCAGCAACGCAAAGTGGGCCGTTAGGCTGGCTTGGTGAATGACATCGACACCGGCGGCGGCAATTGCTTGCTTCGCTTGAGCCCGAGCATCACCAGCTTGTTTGGTGATCGACACGTGCCAATCAAGCTTGAGCGGTTGAAAGACAGCTTTCAAGGTCGCCAATATTTCAAGGTCGCCAATATTTCAAGGTCGCCAATATTGGTGTATTTTGCCCAGCGGCTGGGTTCACAATGACATGCACACGGCGAATGGGGAGCATAAAATTTGGTTACTCCCAGGTGATGCGGGTGGCACCAGCGTCGGCTAAGGTACTGCGCACTTGTTCACGATAGTCATGGGGGGCATCCACAATGATAACTGTGGCCCCACGGGCAATGCTCAGCGCATAGTAATCGGCAACGCTCCCGTCAGCCCCTTTATTTTCCAGCGTCTCTTCTTCTGGATAGTCAGCTTGCACAACCGCGCCCAAGGGAGCGGCAACACCACTGACTTGGGCCGTATTGCCAGAGGGCCAGACAAAGGCCGGTAAGATGCGCTCAACCTCACCTTCTTCACTGAGTAGTTCCCAAGTCAGGTCATCGACACGCAGCTTGGCTAGGTGATCGGTTGCAGTTTCAGTAACTTCATCATTCTCTAAAATTGCAGCTACTTTGCTCATGTTTGCCTCCCTCTTTCTCTAGTTGATCCATGCAATCCGCCCCTTTTGGCTGCTGGCTCATGGCCTACACAAAATGCCTAGGTTGGCGGAAACTTAGGTCGCTGGTTGGCTCTCCCATTGCTTTACGTAGATCGCTAGGCGCGCACCGCGCTGATGAAGGTTCACCATTACAATCGGTAAAGGCGCAACAGGCCGAAGCCCCGCTGATGAAGGTTCACGATTCATGAAGATTAACCATGAAATGATTCATGAAGATTAACCATGAAATCCAGTAAACCAGCGCTGATTGAAATCAGCACCGGCTCGGTCAAGCGGCGCGCAAGCGCACGAGTAAGGTCTACCGCTTTCATTGCCTACCCTTCATTAGCGGTCGTTGTCCCCTAGCCCGGTGCTTCAGCGCCGGACTACAAAAAACTTAATGAACCGTGTATGTAGGAGAAGGGGGGCAGCGACTCTTGTTCTGCCTTTAGTTTATCCTACCAGCTGATGCACAGCCCTGGGTCTAGATACAGATAAAAGGTATATTTATAATTGATAGCGCGCGCGGTTTATGATATGATGGTATTTATGCGATATATTTTTCGGCATCAAGCCTGTTGCGTGCATGGATATATGACTGGCATTCCAACCGCGTAGGGGGTAGCGTAGCTTGTATTAACACGAACCATACCCTCGCTAGGCACTAAATTGATTGCTCTACTCAATCTACGGCCAAGTCGATCTCGCCATTGCGCACCACTGATTTCGCTTATGTGCTTTACGGTGAGTATCAAGGAATCTCTGTGCAGCTTCAGCCGCTACCTATCCAGCAAAGTCAGAACTCACCCTTTCATGAGCTACAACAGCTCCAAGCGTCTTATCGCAATGAATTCTTGGACAACTCACCAGAACGCACGTTTGACCGCTTAACGCGTTTTGCCTGCCGTCTGTTGCAGACACCCATTGCGTTTATCACGCTGATTGACGGGGAACAGCAAGTTGTGAAAAGCAGCCAAGGGTTACCAGCCCCATGGTCAACCGCGCCGCAACTCCCGCTGACAGCTTTAGGCTGCGCCGAAGTAGTGCGCACACCTAACGCGCTTATCATTCCCGATCTACGAACCCAACCCCATTTTGCCGAAACGCTCGCGAGCTTGGCCTTTCCCCACCAAGCCTACCTAGGTCTTCCGCTAGTAGCCCACCACCAAGGAGCGGCACACCAGGAAATCATTGGCTGTTTCTGTGTCATTGACCATCAGCCCCATGCTTGGTCAGAGACAGATCTCGATACCTTGCAAGAGCTTGGCGCGGCGGTGCTAGACGCGCTCGCCTGGCGAGCTAGCCAAGCAGATCTACACCTAGCCCTAGAAGGCGGACAAATCGGCACCTGGCGTCAAGACCCCGCTAGCCAGCGCATAGACTATAATCCACAAGCGCGTACCCTGTTGGGCTTGGCAGACGCCCCTTTCTATACAACAGCTGATTTTTGGGCGGTTGTTTACCCGCCAGATCATCCTATCATTGAGCGTGAATGCGAAGCGGCCTTGACAACGCAGCACCCCTATACCCTGGAATTTCGGGTGCAGCCCAAGGGGGAAGACCTCCGTTGGCTCCAAGTCCGTGGCCGTTCTTTTCACACCCAGGAGGGTCTTCCCTGGCGCGTGGCCGGTGTGATGCAAGAGATCACAGAGCGCAAGCGTGCGGAAGCTCGCCTCTTGCTTCAGCACGCCGTTGCTAAAGTCTTAACCGAAGCACAGAGCTTTGCCGCGGCGCGGCAAGCGTTGTTGGCAGCCTTCTGCCAATCGTTACAACTTGACCTCGGCGAATTTTGGCGGCCCGATCCACAAACGAATGCGTTGCAGTGCCGCACTAGCCATACCCCACTAGCCGACGTGACACCATCCCCAGCACTAGCCCCTAGCGCCACGCTACCAAGCCATGTTTGGCAAACCCAAGCCCCCTATTGGATCACGGATCGGCCAGAGGACAGTAGCATAAGCCTGGCATCGGCTCTCCCGACCTCCTTTGCCAGTGGTTTTGCCTTTCCCGTTTTGCAAGAGACAGGCTGTTTGGGTATCTTTGTTTTTTATACACGCCAACGCCTGACGCCCGATCCAGAACTCCTAGAAATTCTACGGATCCTGGGCCGCACCTTAGGGCAATTTGTGCAACGCTGCCAACAGGCAGCATTACAGCACGAACAAGAAGCGCAGCTCCAAGTGGCCTTGCTCGCCGCCCATGTTGGAACCTGGGAGATCGACCTCCACAGTCGGCAGGTGATTCGTTCGGACAGCATGGACGTTCTGTATGGGCTGCCCCCCGATGGCACGCCACGCAAGATCCAGGATTACATGGCACGCGTCCACCCGGATGATCGGCCGCGCTTTTCGCAGGCGCTGCGCAACGCCACCGAGAACCATACAGAATATAGCGTCGAGTATCGGATTCCCTTGGCGGATGGCACGCTCCGTTGGATTGCGTCACGCGGCCAAGTCGTGCGCGATGAAGCCGGTCAGGCCACTAAACTCCAAGGTGGGCTAGTCGATATTACCCAGCGGAAGGCTGCCGAAGCGCAGATGCTCAGCAGCGAGCAGCATCTGCGCAATGTGATCAATAGCCTTTTTGCTTTTGTGGGGGTCATGACACCCGAGGGGCTTTTGATCGAAGTGAATCGCCCCGCGCTAGAAGCCGCCAATTTACAACCCGGCGATGTGCTCGGCAAACCTTTCGAGGAAACCTACTGGTGGTCCTATTCTGCGGAAGTGCAAACCCAGTTGCGGGCGACGATCCAGCGCGCGGCCACGGGCGAAACCATGCGCTACGATGTCACGGTCCGCTTAGCCGAAAATCAGTATATTATCATCGATTTTATGCTCTCCCCGATTCGCGATGAAGCAGGGGTGGTCACCTATCTGGTGCCTTCGGCCATTGATGTGACAGAGCGCAAATTGATCGCACAAGCGCTCCAAGTGAGCGAAGAACGCTTCCGTAACACCTTTGACCAAGCAGCCGTTGGGATTGCCCACGTGGCGATTGATGGCACGTGGCTGCGCGTCAATCAGCGGCTGTGTGACATTATCGGCTATCCCCAAGAAGAACTGCGCCAAACCAACTTTCAACAGATCACCCACCCCGCGGATCTTGCGCCAGATTTAGCCCAGCTTACCCGCTTACTCGCCGGTGAAATTCCTGGCTATCAGCTCGAAAAACGCTATTTTCACCGCTCGGGCGCAATCGTTTGGGTCAACTTAACCGTTTCGTTGGTACACACGGCAGAAGGCGAGCCCGATTATTTTATTGCCGTGCTGGAAGACATCCAGGATCGCAAAGCAGCCGAAGCAGCCCTGCGACGGAGCGAGGCCGAGTTGCGCTGTCTCAACGAAACATTGGAATTGCATGTGGCAGAACGGACAGCAGAATTACAGGAGCGCAACCGCGAGTTAGATCAATTTGCGTATGTCGCTTCCCATGATCTCAAAGCGCCATTACGTGCCATTGATAACTTGGCTAGTTGGCTCATGGAGGATGTGCATCCGTTGCTGCCCGCCCAATCGCAGGAGCATTTACAGAAGCTCCGCGGACGCGTGACGCGCATGGAAAAATTGCTCGACGATCTCTTGGCCTACTCGCGCATTGGACGGCAGCGGGGAGTGGCCGAGCAGATTGATACGCGCGCCTTGCTGCGCGTCATCACCGAAATGGTAGTCCCGCCTGAATTTACCGTGATCCTCCAGGAACCGTTACCCATGGTTTACCTAGAGCGGATTCCCTTGGAAACCACCCTACGCAACCTCGTCGATAATGCCATTAAACATTACGAAGGCACGCCTACAGCCGGGCGCATCGAATTATCTGTGCAGGAAGTGGGGAGTATGGTAGAATTTACGATTACCGATAATGGCCCTGGAATTGATGCTCAGTTTCATGAACGCATTTTTTCAATGTTTCAGACATTAAAGCCGCGTGACCAAGTAGAAGGCAGCGGCATGGGACTGGCGATTGTAAAAAAAATCGTAGAAAGCCGCGGTGGAACCATTCAAGTAGAATCGACAGCAGGTGCGGGCGCAACTTTCCGCTTGCGTTGGCCGAGGGCGTAATGGCCCTAGTATAGCACCTGATACCTCAACTCCACCTACGGGATAAGAGAATTGAAAAATGACAATGGGCGATGAATCCGTACACATTTTGTTGGTTGAGGATGATGAAGTAGATGCCGAAGCAATTGTGCGCGCCTTTCAAAGACAAAAAGTTCCTCATCCTATCACCATTGTAACCGATGGGTTTGAGGCCCTTCAGGTGTTGCGCGGCCAAGCAGGGCCGCCACGCCTACAAACGCCTTATCTGATTCTGCTCGATCTCAACATGCCGCGCATGAATGGCCTTGAGTTTTTACAAATCATTCGGAAAGATCCCGAACTCATGTGCAGCGTTGTCTTTGTGCTGACCACTTCTGACAGTGACCAAGATAAGCTAGCCGCCTATAATGCCCAAATTGCTGGCTACTTTCTCAAGCAGCGGACAGGGGACAATTTTAGCAACCTGATCAACCTATTGAGTATGTATTGGCGTATCATTGAATTTCCGCCTAAGGAGTAGTCATGCCTTCATCAGTAATTGATCTACTGCTGGTTGAAGACGATGAGGTCGATCGCGAAGCTATCCGACGCCATCTTACCAACGAATACCGCGTGCATGAAGTCGCTACCGGCCGAGAAGCTTTGCAACTATGCCAAAAGCTGCGTCCAGACTGTGTCTTGCTGGACTATCGCTTGCCGGATGGAGAAGGGCTGAGCCTGTTGCCAACCTTTCTGGCGCACTTTATCCCTGTCATTGTTACAACTGGTGTGGAAAGCCCCGAGGTCATTGTAGAGGCCATGCGCGAGGGCGCGCAAGACTACTTGGTCAAAAGCCAAATTACGCGTACCTCCTTAACGCACGCGATTCATCAAGCCATTGATAAAGTGACCCTGATGCAAACGGTTGCCAACAAAAATCATCAACTGCGCGAGCTAGCCTCGGCGCTGACGTTGGCCGAGCAGGGCGAGCGCCAGCGCATCTCGCAGATCTTACATGATCATGTCCAGCAGATGCTCCATGGCATTCAGTTGCGCACCCACTTGTTGATCTTGGATGCACCGCCTAGCACCCATCCCAGCCTCCAAGAACATCTAGAAGCCATTCAAGAGCTAACCGGAGATGCCATTCAGGCCACGCGCACGCTCACCGTTGAACTGAGCCCGCCCGTCCTCCAACGGGAAGGGCTTACCGCTGCTTTTCGCTGGCTGGCCGGCCACATGGCCGAGATGCATACGCTGGATGTCGATCTGGAGATCCAAGAGGGGTGCGTGCTACCCAATAACGAACTGTCGATGTTGCTCTTCCAGGTTACGCGGGAGCTACTCTTTAATGTCGTAAAACATGCCAAGGTGAAACGCGCCCGCCTGAGTTTGCTAGAGCAAGGCGAGATGGTCATTGTGCGCGTCACGGATGACGGTGTGGGCTTTGATCCCGCCAATCAAGACCGGTTGCGCCGCAAAATTGGGGGATTTGGGCTCGTCAATATTCAAGATCGCCTGAATCTGTTTGGTGGCCATGTGAATATTATCTCCGATATCGGCAAAGGAACCAGTGTGACTTTGAGCGTGCCGAAAGTGCTCAAAGTGTGGACAGAGTAGGTGTAGGCAGAGTAGGTGTAGGCAGAGTAGGTGTAGGCAGAGTAGGTGATAGAAGCGGATTATGGCCAAGGTTTTTATTGTTGAAGATCACCCAATTATGCGCCAAAGCTATCTCTTGGTGCTTAAGCGCGCGCCGGAGCTAATCGTCTGTGGCGAGGCCCAATCCGCCGAAGAGGCGCTTATCCACATCCCCATCGCAACCCCAGATATTGTGCTGGTTGACTTTTCCTTGCCCGGCATGAATGGCTTGGAATTGGTCCAAATTCTGCAACAAGAACATCCCCAATTGCCGACAGTGGTGATTTCTGGTCATCATGAAGAGACCTTTATCGAAGGCATATTGGCCGCGGGGGCAACGGGCTACATTGTCAAAGAGCAGATGGCACAACAGCTGATCGATACCATTCGCCAGATTCTTGACGCGCTTACTGGCCCACGCTAGGGTTTCTTTTGCCATGAGCTAACGCTGACAGCTTTGGGAAACCTGTCAGGTCTTTGGTCACGCCAGGCAACCGCGTAACTCCTAATGGTTTGTGTATAAGTATGTCTAGGCGTATATCTTTGGCCTGTACCTGGATCGATAGAAAGATAGCCACTTATTTCTATACTGTTTACTAATCTTTGATCCAAAAGCTGGGGCTAACAGGAAACGAATAGGGCTATCGGCTTAGACATAGGCAAGGAAGCGGAACAACGCGAGATTGGTTCGATCTTTCAGCTAAACCGGTCATGCCCAGGTCTGTCATAGCGAATGTCATCAAGACGAGGAATCGGCAAGAAGTTATCCAGCTGGATAACTTCTTTTTGCGACCAAAACAGGGAATTTCTGGCCATCACTAGGCCGTACGTCGCCGGAGGTGACGTTGGATCCAGCCAAACCGCATGGCTAATCTGACTTTCTTCAATAAATTATGTTACAATCATGGGTGTTCACAAATTCTTATCAAAATTCTGAGAAGCACCTATGATTCGTATTCTAATTGTTGATAGAATCCATCTGGCTGGTGAAGCGCTTGCGGTGGTCCTCGATAAAGAGAGTGACTTAACCGTTATTGCCGTTGTGCATAGTGCGGAACAAGCCCTCCAACAACTTGGCAAAAAAGAATGCGATCTCATCTTAGCCAATGCCCATCTCTATGAGGAAAGTGCCTTACAGCTGATCGAAGAGGTGAAAGCGGCCTATCCACAGCTCAAGGCGATTGTGCTCGGGTTGGCCGACAGCGAAGCCGTCATTATGCGCTACATTGAGGCCGGTGCTTCTGGCTATACCCTGTTGCAAGATTCGCTAGATGAACTACGCATTCGCATTCGGGCGACCTTTAATCAAGAAGCTTTTGTAGCCCCAGAGGTCGCAGCAGCGCTGATGGATCGCATTGCCAACCTTTCGGAAATTCTAGAAGATGTTGGCGTAGTGCCCGAACAGTATGACGAGTTGACCGAGCGCGAACGTGAAATCTTGAATTTGATTGCGACCGGGCTTACCAATCAAGCCATTGCCGATCAGTTGTTCATTGAAGTTGGCACCGTGAAAAATCATATTCACAGTATTTTTGATAAGCTGAATGTCAGCAGCCGGAAAGATGCCGCTCTCTACCTCTCCCTGTTGCAACAACATGAAGAGAATGAGTTTCTCTCTGCAGACATTCTAAACGCCGGAACCCAAGATGCAAGCTGAGTTTTATCAGTCCATTGTCGAGCAGATACCCGCCGGGGTTATCGTATTTCAACGCCACGCGCAAGCAGACCCAACGTCTTTTTGCTTTCACTATGCCAATCAGGCCAGTGAAGAAACCCTGGGCATTTCCCTCCAAAGCTCGATCAACCAACCCCTGCGCGATACTTTTTCCCATTCTCTGGCAACGCTCCTGCCCGCATTGGCCCAAGCGCTCGCCCAACCAGATACCACCCAGGATCTGGGCACGCACGAGTGGCAAGGAGATGGGATTACAGGCTACTTCCATATCCAAGTGACAGCCTTGGCGGCCCATACGGTTTTGGTCATGCTCCAGAATGTAACTCAACAGAAGCGCACCGAGGAAGAGCACAAACAAGCGGAGCTTGCCCTTGAGATCTACACCCGCAAGTTGGAGGCGAGCAACCGTGAGCTAGAAGAATTTGCCTACGTCGCCTCCCATGATCTGCAAGAACCCCTGCGCAAAATTATGACCTTTGGCGACCGCCTGCGCAACAAATACAGCGCCACGCTCGATGAAGTGGGCCAAGACTATTTGGCCCGGATGCAAAGTGCGGCGGCCCGCATGCAAGCCTTAATCAGCGACCTCTTAAATCTTTCGCGCGTCTCCACCCGTGGGCACCCCTTGGAACGGGTAGAATTGACCGAGGTCGTCAGCGAAATCCTCAAGGATCTCGAAGCCAGTATGGAGCAACAGAATGGCACGGTGGTGATCGCCGCGTTGCCAACCGTCACCGCCGACCCCGTTCAAATGCGCCAACTTTTTCAGAATTTGATTGGGAACGCGCTCAAATTTCATGCCCCAGACCGCGCCCCGCTTGTCAAAGTGGCAAGCCAGCCGCCAGCCGATCCCGCCAGCAACTATGCCATGTGTACCATTACGGTCGAAGATAACGGCATCGGCTTTGCTGAAAAATATTTAGACCGCATTTTTCAGCCTTTTCAGCGCTTGCATGGCGTTCAGAGCTATGAAGGCACCGGCATGGGGCTAGCAATCTGCCGCCGCATTGTCGAACGCCACGGTGGCAACATTACGGCCAAGAGCCAACCGGGCGTCGGAACCACCTTTTTGGTTTCCTTGCCAGCGGTGCAACCCCTGGCCGAAGAAGCAGCCTAGCCCCAGAGACCGACTATGAACCAACGAGGAATACGCTTGCTATGCCAACCAATAGAAAAATTATTACCATTTTAATTGCGGAAGATGATGCTGATGACCGCTTGCTAGCACAGGAAGCGCTCAATGAAAGCCGGTTGGCTAACCAAGTCTTTTTTGTACAAGATGGTGAAGAATTGCTGGATTATCTCCGGCGGCGGGGCAAATATGTCGAAACACCAGCCCCACGGCCAGGTGTAATCCTATTGGATCTGAATATGCCGCGCAAAGATGGCCGTGAGGCTTTAAATGAAATCAAAAAAGATGCGGATCTGCGGCGTATTCCTGTGGTGGTAATGACTACATCCAAGGCAGAGGAAGACATCCTACGCAGCTACGACCTTGGCGTCAATTCGTTTATTATCAAGCCTGTGACCTTTGAAGGATTGGTAGAAGTCATGCGGACCATTGGTCACTATTGGTTTGAGATAGTAGAGCTACCGCCGGTTTCTGCCTAGGAATAGCTGATCATGAGCGAGCTGTTACGCATTCTCCTGGTGGAGGATGATGAAGACGATTACATATTGACCAAGGAGTTGCTAACCGAGTGGCGCGTTTCGGTGTTGGATCTACACGTTGATCTCCAATGGGTGACCAGCTTTGAGACCGCGCTGACCGAGATGAAGCGCAACCGCCATGATATCTACCTGTTAGATTATCAATTGGGTGCTCAAAACGGGTTGGACTTGTTGCGTACCGGCTTGGCCCAAGGCTGCCAAGGGCCGATTATCTTTTTAACCGGCCAGGCAAACCGTGCCATTGATGTGGAAGCGATGCAGGCCGGTGCCGTTGACTATTTAGTCAAGAGCGAAATCACCGCCCAACTGCTCGAACGCTCCATTCGCTATGCACTCCAACAGAAGCAGATTCGCGCCGAGTCGGTAGAAACCCGCCAACGGCTGGCCGATAGCCGCGAAGCCGAACGACTGCGGTTGGCGCAAAAGCTCCACGAAGGGCCGTTGCAAGATCTGATTGGGTTGCGTTTTCATCTGGGCGTTGTGCTATCAACCCTCCAAGATGAAGCGGCGAAAGGTCAGCTCAACTTTGTCCAAGACAATTTACAGACGGTGATCGAATCGGTCCGTGCTTTCTGTGTCGATCTGCGGCCACCGGCGCTAGGTCCCTTTGGGCTGGAAAAAGCAATCCGCGCCCATATTCGCCGGTTTCAAGCCCAGTCTCCCCAGCTTAACTTGATGATGGATCTCGATGCCGATGAACAACTGCTGCCAGAACGGATGCGGCTAGCGCTCTATCGCATCTTCCAGCAAGCCCTTGATAATGTCGCACGCCATGCCCAGGCCAACAATGTACGGATCAGCTTTCGCCTCCTGCCCGATGAGGTGCAACTAAAAGTGATTGATGATGGGCTTGGGTTCAAGCCCCCACGCCAATGGATCGACTTTGCGCGGGAAGGCCGCATTGGGCTACTCGACGCGATGGAACGAGCCGAGGCCATCGGTGGGCGGCTCGAAGTGACCTCGGCCCCCGGTGCCGGCACTTTATTGATTGTCACGGCCCATCGCCCAGCGCTAGTCCAAACGTCCAAGAACGGCTATACCCAAGCGTAAGCACGCCCTTGCGACCACGTGGCCCCTTGCAACCCTGTGCAAAGTGGCCGGTGAAAAGTGGCCGGTGAAAAGTGGCCGGTGAAAAGTGGCCGGTGAAAAGTGGCCGGTGAAGCCATACGGAATAAAGCCGACGGAATAAAGCCATGAAGAAAATTCGCGTCCTGATGATCGATGACCACCCGATTGTACGTTCGGGGATTCGGATGTTGCTAGAGCAGGCTGGTGATATTGAAGTCGTGGGTGAAGCCGAACGGGGCGATGATGCCGTGGGGCTGATCAAACGGCTAAAGCCAGATGTCTTATTGCTCGATATGGAAATGCCTGGAAAGACTGGCGTTGAGGTTGCGCGAGAAGTGGAAGCAGCCCAGCTCCCGGTGCGTGTCCTCGCCCTCAGCGCCCATGATGACGAGGAATATATTCTCAACCTGTTGGCGAATGGTGCCGCGGGCTATCTGACCAAAGAAGAGGCGCTCGACACCATTGTCGATGCCGTCCAGGGGGTGGCCAATGGCGAGGAAGGCTGGCTGAGCCGCCGCGCCGCGGCCCGGATGGCCACGATGACCCGCAAGCGCCAGCGCGATATTATCGAGCTGACGGATCGCGAGGAAGAAGTGCTCAAGCTCGTGGCGGAAGGATGGACCAATAATCGGATTGCCGCAGAACTAGGTCTTAGCGAACGAACAGTTCGCTTTCATCTCACCAATATCTACGATAAGCTCGGCATCACTTCCCGTGCCGAGGCGATTAGTTGGGCGGTCAAGCGGCGTAATAGCTAGCCAATCGCCAACAAACCACCCTGGCAGACCGGCCAGGGCCATCCCAAGCGTAGCGCGGTAAAGCCGCCTGTTCTTCTCGAGAAGAACAGGCGGCTTTTGCTTTTTTGGCAATAGCGACCCTGTCGGATCCGACAGGGTCGCTATTGCCTTGTCTGGCAAGCAAAGACTGGCGACAGGGTCATGTTGGAATGTAGACGAATCGGGTATTCTATAGCCAACAAAGCAAACGTTCCCACGAACAGAAGCACCCTGACAGAAACACCCTGACAGAAGCACCCTGACGGAATCGGCAATAAAGCGGGACGCACGGACCGACTGCTCTCGATAAAATCGCTACTCACGAGGAGAATACATCTATGCAACGCACACGAATCTTCATCGTTCACGAAAATCAGGCCTTAGTTAGCCAAGCTGCCGGACTTTTGAACAAAGAAGCTGACTTGCGTGTTATCAATATGATGAGCTCGGCCACGGAAGCGCTCTCGCGCCTTAGTGCGGATAACTGCGATGTCATTCTCGTTTCGGCGGCCCTCCCCGAAGAAGGGGCGCTCAAGCTGATCAAGCGCCTGCGCCAACAAGCAGGGAGCGCGAAGGTGATTGTGGTCGGTCTTTCTAACAACCCCCAACAGATCTTGGCTTATATCGCCGCAGGTGCGGCTGGCTATGCCCTCGCCCAAGAAGGTGTGCAACGCTGGGTGGCTCATATCCAGGCTGTCTGCAAAGGCAAGCCCATGGTTTCCCCGGCAGTCACAGCCGCCATGATGATGCACTTGAACAAGTTGAGCCGCTTAACGGCTCGCTTTGAGCCCAAATCTACGCTCTATGCCAATTTGACCGAGCGTGAATGTGAAATTCTCAAATTCTTGGCCGAAGGATATTCCAACCAATTGATTGCCGACCACCTCATCATTGGGGTCGGCACCGTCAAGAATCATGTCCACAATGTGCTGAAAAAACTCAACCTGCGCAGCCGCAAGGATGCCGCGACCTACCTGACCTTTATCCAGGGCAAGGCCCCAGAAGTGCAGCCACAATATATGTAGCACAGGTTGCGACCGCCCATCTCTCTACAAGAGTCGCCTATAGAACCATTTGTGTGCTATGACACGACGAGGCACAACTTGGGTTATGTAAGTCGCTCGCCCCATTGGGAACAAGCCGAAAACGGGGCGTCATACGCTAGCAGGGGAATCGGGACTTGAGCGATCATTCGGGTCTCCTGAAGCTTCAGGAGACCCTTTTCTTTGCACTTGACAGGTCTTAAAAACCTGTCAAGTCTATCGGATCCCATTGCAAAGCGTTTCTTAGCATCCCTTCTTAGTAATCCTTTCCCTTGATACCAGTTGACTAGAATGACCTATGTCTTTTATAGCTACTGAATCTGATCCGATCACTATCCTACAAGCAAAGCTAGCCACCCTCGAGCAAAGAGTACAAGAACAGGAACAACAGCTCACCGAACAGCGGATTAGTTTGCGCCTATTGGTGGAGACGAATAGCAGGCTGGACAGCGTGAGCGATCCAGCTGAGCTTGCCCACCACGCCCTTCGGCTCATTTGTCAAGAGCTAGCCGTGCTGCGTGGCGAAATTTTTACGGTAACGGCCCAAGGTAACTTACAGATCCTTGCGCTCAATGGCTATGATGAAGCACAAACACGTCTCTTACAAGAGAACAGCGAAGCACGCCTCGAACGTGGTCTAGCTAGACAAGTTGTGCAACGTGCCGAGATGCTGATTGTGCCCGATATGAACTGCCAGGATTATTGGCTACCTATCGCTGGGCTGGATGATGTGATCTGTTCAGCCATTGGCCTGCCCTTGCGCGTTGACGATCAACTTATTGCCGTCATGTGCCTGCTTAGCGAGCAAGCCGAGTATTTCACCCAAGCACGGCTACCGATTTTGACGGCACTGACAGCCCCATTGGCTCTCGCCCTCCAAAATGCCAAGCTTTTCCGCCAGGTTCATACTGGTGAACAACAGCTACGTCTATTTGCTGGAAAGCTGGTCTATGCCCAAGAAGAAGAACGCCAACGCATTGCCCGCGAACTCCATGATGAAGCGGGTCAGGCACTCACGGCGCTGAAGGTCGCGCTCCAAACCCTCCAAGAGAATCTTCAGGATGCGCGCCCGGCCTATCGCCATCAGCTCAGGGCTGCCATTCAGCTGACAACGCGCACCATGGAACGCATCCATCGATTGGCCTATGATCTGCGTCCGCCCGAGCTTGACACCCTGGGGCTCGACGTGGCGCTCGAGAGCCTCTGCGCCGAAGTTGCCCAACATACGGACCTGATGATTCACTACAGCGGGATGGATCTTTCCCACCTTTCCGATGCCGCGAGCATTAGCTTCTACCGCTTTGTGCAAGAAGCCCTGACCAATGTGGTAAAACATGCAGCCGCGACGGAGGTCGATGTTGAGTTGCAGGCGACATCAAGCCAAGTCTGGGTGCGGGTTGCGGATAATGGTCAAGGCTTTCAGTCCCCCTTTATCGCTGGCGCGCCTGTCACTGGGCAAGGGTTGGGGTTGGTTGGCATGCAAGAACGTTTTCACGCGCTGAAAGGCGCGGTGGCGATACACTCGGTGCCGGGCCAGGGCACAACGCTGACGGCTACGGTGCAGTTGGAGGAGAACCCATGATCCGGTTGATCGTAGCAGACGATCACCACCTCGTGCGGCAAGGAGTTTGCACCCTACTGGCAAAGCATCAGCAAATTCAGATCGTTGGCGAAGCTGCGGACGGTGAAGCCGCCGTTGCGCTTGTCGAGCAACTGGCCCCTGACATTGCCGTCTTGGACATTGCCATGCCGCGGCTGGATGGCATTCAGGCCACTCAGCGAATTTGCGCGCTCGGGAACGCGACCCGCGTCGTCATTCTTTCTATGCACGATCGCCCGCAAATTGCCCGGCGTGCCCTGCGCGCGGGTGCCAAAGGCTATGTCATTAAGCACGCCACGCATGAAGAACTCTGGCTAGCGGTTGATGCTGCCAACCAAGGTGAGCTTTACTTAAGTCCCCGGATTGCCCAAGGTTTGCTAGATACCCTCTGGCTGCTGGAAGAAAACACCGGGGTAGCCTTGACCGATACAGCCCTCTCCGCACGCGAAAAAGAGGTTCTGCAATTGATCACCGAAGGCCACACCAATCAAAGCATTGCCAACCTCCTGCGCATCAGCCCCAAAACCGTGGAAAAGCATCGGGCTCAACTCATGCACAAACTAGGTGCAACCAGTGTCGCCGACCTGGTGATCAAAGCACTCAATGAAGGACTGCTCTTCTCTACAACCGTCTAATCTACAACCGTCTAATCTACAACCGTCTAACCGACGCGACCAACTGCCCCTAGCTTACTACCGCGCTAGCATTGCCAAGGGCCGGGACGATCTGGTACACTACATCCCTATCCAGCAAATCTCTGCACGACTATCCATTCTGGTACACCACCATCGATGGACAGCCATCCCTATAGCATAGGGTGAGGAGCGCAAGATCATGGCAAAACCACGGAAAAAACTACGCGTTGCAATGCCCGCTTGGGAGATCGGGCGCGCCAACAGCGGGCTGGGAGCCAAGATCGGGGGCCTAGGCGTCATTGTCGAGGAATTGCCACCCGAGTTGGTGAAAGCCGCCGCCCAACAAGAGATCGCGCTAGAGGTTGTCACGCTCGCACCATGCTTTGCCCACTATGACAAAAGCCGGTTGACCAAGCTCGATCTCCGGCTGCCCGCAACCTTGCATGGTCAAACTTTTTACTTTGAGGTCTATGAATATCTCTTCCCGGATGGTCAGAAGGTAGTCTATTTCTGGGATGAATGGCAACTACACTGGACCCATGCCAATGCCATCTATCCGACTGATCCGCAACTGAGCTTAACCCTGTTCGCGGCGGTTAGCCAAGCCATGGCAGGGTATATCCGCCAAGGCGAATTTGATACGGTTCACCTCCACGACTATCACGTTGGCTTGGTGCCCTTCTACCTAGGCGATGATTATCTCCAAAAGGTGCCCATCCATTTCACCATCCATAATGCCACCTATCAAGGGATCACACCCTTGGTGGACGGTGGCTATAGCTCGTTGGATCGCCTCAACCTGCCAGGGGAGCAGCTCTTTCATCGCTATTTCGACTTTTTTGATCACCTCAATGTGATGAAAGCGTGTATGCTCAAAGTCCATGAAACCGGTGGCCGGATCACCACCGTCAGCGGTGATCTCAACGGCAGTTGGGGCTATGCCGCCGAGCTAAAAGAAGGCCATGCCACAGTTTGGGCCAGAGCCTATGCCCAAAAGGGCGCGCCGCCAGGGGAAGTCTTTGTCCCCAACCGCCATTTGGATCTCTTTGAAAAGCTGCCCATTGTTGGGATTACCAATGGCATGAGCGGCAGCAATCGCGCCACCAATCTACCCGAGCTCAAGGCCAGTGTCCTACAGGAGATCCAAGCCAAGCGCGGCCCCGCGCGCCCCCTCTTTCACCACCCGACCACCCAAGCCGAAATGCTCGCCCACGATCACAATTTTGATGACAATTCGTTGGAAGTCAAACAGGAACTAAAGCGCCTGCTACACCTGGAAACTTTTGGCATGGAACCGGCTTGGAACCCCATCTTGATCACCGCGGTGGGGCGCTTGGTCGAGCAGAAAAATTTGGGGCTCGTCGCCGACATTGTCGAACGCACCCTGAGCTATGACCAAGGCACCAAGTTTATCATCCTCGCCTCGGCCCCCGAAGGGGATGGGGGTGGCAAGGCCAGCGAAGCCGCCTTTTTCCGTCTTGCCCATCGCTACCCGGATCGGGTCTATTTTAATAACAGCTTCAACTTACCCCTCTCCAAACTCATCCTAGCAGGGGGCGATTTTTCGCTGATTCCCTCGCGCTTTGAGCCTTGTGGTTTGGTCGATTATGAAGCGTCCCTGCTGGGCAATGTGGTCATTGGGCGGGCGACCGGCGGGCTGACCAAAGTGCGCCACTGTGCCTATCTCTACGAATGGCTCGACATCAGTGATCGCGCGGGCGAGGCCAATGCTTTCTGGTGGAAGATCAAGGCGGCCATCGATACCTATCGGCGCAATCCCGCACATCACGCTTATCTGCTCCACACCGCGATGAATATCAATGCGAGCTGGGATGCTTCGGCAGCGCAATATGTGGAACTCTATCGCTATGGGCGTTTAGTCAAACAATGGCAAGCCAAGCGCCGTCAACTCTTGGCTAGCTTCACCCATTCGCTCAAGGAAGAAGAGGCGCTCTTCCGCGCTTTCTTTGCTCCTGGTCAGCAAGAATATGGCGACAAATTCGACTGGGAACTCTATCGCTTCCTCCACACCGGATAGGCAGCTTGTGTGGGCGGTTGTGGGCACACCCCAGAGCCACCCCAGTGACAAACCATCGCTCAGGCCGCATAGCGAACCGCAAAGGCCGTCGCGGGCAGCACATCCGTCCAGCGGCCCTGATCGACCAAGCGGGCCCCCAGGCAGCCAATGGCATCGGCGGATTTAGCCGCCGAACCACAGCCACCCGTCGCCACGTAGATGCCGTCGTCGATCTGGTCAATGTAGGGCCGGTCATGTTCTGTATAGGTGACAACGCAGGGTTTGCTCTGGAAGCGACTGGCAGCTAGATTCGGGATCATCGCCAAGAGGACTTCGCGCAAAGCCGCGGCCTCTACCGGGTTGCCGTCGGTGTGAAACCACGCTTCAAGCGCCGCGGCACTTTCCAGATAGCGCGGCTCGCGCAGGGTGCCCCCCAACTTCAGATAGATCTTGCCATCAGGATAGCGAATGGGTGGCAGAGAATAGATCGAAGCTAGCACAGGATGGTTGTCCAACCGGTAGATGATGCTCGGCTTTGCCCGCAAGCGCGCGGCTTCGGTGTCACCAAGTTCGGCCAGGACAACCGTAACCGCTTTGCGCCGCAAGGCCAGAGGACGGGCCAAGAGCCAGCCGCTATAGGCTCCCGCCGCAAGCAGCACCTTCCGCGCCGTGACCACGTCGCCGTTCGCTATGGTCACGGTGCTCCCGGCTGCGTTAGCCTTGATCGTGGTGACGGCCGCCGGGATGATGGTGGCGCCTTGTTGGGTGGCCGCCGTTAATTGGGCCTGGACCAGCTGGCGCGGGTTAACATAGCCAGCGGCCCCGCGTTCCCAGATCGCCTGTGCGCCCGCGGTAAAACACAGAAAGGGAAAAATTTCCTGCAACCCTTCCCCTTCTTGTTCCAGCGTAAACGGCGCGTTGAGTTCACGTGCCACTTGTTCGGCCTGACGGAGCGTATCGCCAGGCGCAGTTGGATCGGGGCTGACGCGTAGGCAGCTCGCGGCCTGATGAAACTTAATCCCGCTCTGCGCCTCTAACGCCGCATAGGCAGCCATGGCACGTTGCCCAAGGCGGGCCCAAATTGGATCGGGATCGATGATCCGGGTAATGCGGCCTTGGTCATAATGGCTGGCAAAGACACCGCTGTGCTTCTTCCAATCAGCCGGTTCGCCCGGACCAATGCCAGCCACCCGTTGTCCTGTCGCGCTGAGATAGCGCGTTGCAGCCGCGCCAATCAAGCCATTGCCGATCACAGCTACATCAAAATTGGTATTCATCGTCTGTTCCTTTCGGAAAATCAGACCTGACAGGTTTTGTAAACCGGTCAGGTTTCTAGTGGTCAGCTAGTTTTCGTTGTCATTCTTGTGGTGCAGGCGGGGGAGGCGCAGGCGTGGACGGCCCTTGGAAGAGCAGCGGCCCAATGCCCGCGACAAAGGTCACGACGCCGCTAAAGAGTAGAAATGTCCAATAGCTAATGGCACGGTTGAGCAACACAGCCGCGGCGAGGTTAAAGACCGGCAATGGCAGCAGCGCGAGCAACGCGACGGTCACGCCTTCTACCTGCCCGATGCCGCCCGGTGTAATCGGAATGGCGGCAAACATATCGGCTGTTAGGGCGACAAAGGTAATACTGCTTAAGGGGGCAGCCACACCCATGGCCTGGAGTACGGCCCACATGAGCAGTGCATCACAGAGCCAGATGTAAAGGCTTTCTAGCAACACCACCAGCGCCAGCCCTGGTGCGCGGCGCAGAGAGCGCAAACTTTGGATCAACTGGCTGAGCAGATCCAGCAACTGCTGCCAACGGGCCTGTGACGACCAAGTGCGGAGCCATTGGAGCAAAGGCGGCGCGACCACCAGGGCCCCAAAGGCCAGCCCCAACAAGACGACGGTGCTGCCATAGGCCGCAACGATCCAGCCCGGCATGGCACTCCGCAGGAGCGTAAAACCGACCCCCGCGCCCAAGCCCACCAAAGCAACCAGATCGAACATCCGCTCCAAGACGATGGAGCCGGTGCTCGCCGCGACGGGAACGGGCGGATGCTGGGGAGTGGGCAGGCGCAAGACCGCAATGCGCAGCAGATCACCGGCCCGCGCCGGGAGCAGCGCGCTGACAAACCAACCACTCAAGAGCAACACGGTCACTTCACGCCAGCGGCGACGCTGCCCCATGGCCTGGAGCAACTGTTGCCAACGCAGCCCCCGCACCGCAAAGCCACTGTAATGAACCAACAGAGCCAGCCCCAGCCAGCGTAGATCGACAGTCGTCAAAGCCGTAATGGCGGTGCGGCCACCGCCCAGGCCAATAAGCAGCCCCGCGGTCAAAAGGCCCAGGCCAATCAACAGCCCGAGCCGCCAGGGGCCTAGGTGCAGGGTAGGTAGTTGGAAAGGGGGCAGGGAAGATGGGTGTTGGTCCACAGCATTGCCAAAAGATGATTCTTAGGTTTAGAAACGCTTAGGCGTTACGCACTTGGACAAGAGCAGACCGCTTTGGAAAACCGGTTTGCTCCCAAGGCCGCCTTCGCAAACAGGCTCTCGCCCTTGTACTAAAGTCGCACTTAGGAGTGAATCGATGACCCCACCGCCAAACGGTAGCGCTGCATGGGCCGTCCATAGAGTTGGAACTCTTGTTGAAAGCGAAACCCATGCCGTCTATAAAATTCTTGCGCGCCCCGATTCTCCGCGGCCACCGTGACATCCAGCGCATCGATCTGGCGCGCTTGGCAGCTCTCGAACAGGTGCGTCACCAACTGTCCCCCCACTCCTTGGCTCCGCCAGGCGGGCTCGACCATGATCGACAGCAGTTCGGCCCCATGGGCGGCGGGCTGCGCTTGGGAGGAGTGCTGGAGCAGGGGATAGAACACTGTTTGGATACAGTGTAGAAGCAATCCCGGTCGCTGGGCAAATCGGCGGAGGAGTGGCGGCAAAAAGGCTGGCAGGTGGCGTGTCCCCAGTTCGAGGAAAAGTTGCCCGGTGCTCGTCGTCGCGCTGACAAAGCCGATGACGGGTGGTGCTTGGTCGGCGGCGGGGGCTAGGGCCGTAAAGCCAAAGCCGGTTGGTGATTGGGGCAAGGCCCGATAGAAAGTCGTCAATACGGCTGGGCCAAGGCTCGTTAAAAAGGTATTGGGCTGCCCCGCAATATGGAGACGGGCGGCCGCTGCCGCGTGGGCGACCGTGAGGGGCTTGATGGAACAGAGCAGTGCAGATGACAACATACAAGTGACGCTCCTGGTACGCCAGGGCAAGCGGGTTAGGTAGTGATCGTTGGCAAAGGCCACGGGGCAAAGCGCCGTACACCTAGGCCATGCCGCCGGATAAAGGTTTCAAAGAGTTCGGTCGTCTCTTTAGTGCAAGGAAGATAGGTCGTTAAATAGAGGGTGCCGCGGTCGGTGAGCGTGGTGCTACTATGGGCAATAAAGCTGACCGGCCCCAACCTTGGATGTTGATAGGTGTAGGTTGTCCATGAGGGGGTGAAATCTGCCGCATAGCTCTGGGTGGCAAACCAGAGATCGCGGAAAGCTGGCAATTCAGAGAGTTCCGCCAAAATGGCCCGAAAGGCAGGCGTATGGCGGTAGCGCAAAGTAGTGGTACGAAAATAGTGAATACTATCGGCGGCGCGGGCGGTCCACTGTTCGCCCATCAACAACCGGAAAGGCGATTCTGGCGCAAAGACCACGCGCAATAGATTAAAGCCGCTGGCAAGGGTCGCGGCGGATTCAATCAATGGCTCGGGAATGTTGAGCACCGCCACTGCCAGCGTATTCCCCGCCAATACATTGGCATACTGATCGCAGAGAAAGGCGGGCAAGCGGATCTCGCCGATCAACTTGAGCAACATCTGGAGGGCATGGTTCCCCTCATCGCGCAACATATATTGGGGATCCGCCCCCACCTCGGCCGCGGCGGCAAGAAAGGCCACTTGTTCCTCCGCCGTCAACTTGAGCGCATGGGCCAACTGGGTGATCGTCGGTGCGTCCAAGTTCATCTTGCGCCCCTGCTCAAGCTGGCTGATGGTCTTCTCGGGCAGGTTGGCTTCCTTAGCCAGCTTGGCTTGGGTCCATACCCCCATCCCCCGCGCCGAGAACTCGATGTGCTCTTCCCGCAGCGCGGCGACTAATTTGCCAAATTCCTTCCGATCCATGACCACCTCAGAGGGCCAGCGCACGCCGCTGACTGCCATATCCTGTCACTTTAGCCGACCTACCCAAACCTTCAGGCCAGCTTTCTACTAACGCACAGCCTGATTTCTGGCAGCGGGCTAGCCGATCTCTGATTGTACATCCCACGAAAGCAACCAGCAAACTCAGCGATATCGGTGAAAAGTCGCTTGCAACTGGCCCCGCGCTTTTGCTACACTGGGCCAGGATAGAATAGGGTTTTCATGGAATGCGTTGGTGGATTTCCCCAAAGCCAGAGCTACACCCCGAGAAAAGAAAGGATAATACCATGGTTCGACTGCTATTTCGCGGGCTCCTGGTGCTCAGCTTGTTGCTAACGGCTGTCATGCCAGTGCTGGCCCAAGATAACACACCAGAGCCCTTTTGTGGCCGACTGGATGATGATGACTGTGATCTCTTGCGCGCCGCGCGCGATGTCATGCTCGATCTAGAGAGCTATCGCACCAGCATCACCTACCGCTTGATCTTTCATGATCTGCCGGAAATTGATCTACCCAACTCCGAGGCAGCACTACGGGTGGACGGGCAATTTACCTTTGATGAGGCTGCCCGCCAATCCATGCGTCACCTTGCGCTGATCAGCAGTGAAGAGCCGCTGGCGGCCATGGAAGAGATTGGCCAGTCGCCCGATCTGCTGATCGACCTCTACCAAGGCATGAACGCGGCGCTGGTCATTACGCTCGATCTAACCAAAGGGTGGCGCGATCTTCTGAGCGATGAGGCGGAAGTTGCGTGGCCCGAAGAGCTCAGCGTAGAGGTGCGGCTGGTAGATGGTATCCTCTATTTTGATGTCCGTGAACTGAAGGAACTCGCGCCCGAAGCGTGGGAAGATGTCAACGATTGGGTGGCGATCGAGATCGTCAAGAGCCTTGAGGAATTGGCGGCGAGCGGCGCGCTCAGTGAACTCTCTGCCGATGTCGCGTCCAGCACCACAGGCCGTTCTGTCCGTGGGCTGGATCCCGCCATGATCAGCCTGATCACCAGCATGCGCACAGCCTTTGGTCGGCCCGAAGTGTTAGAAGAATTTATGGAGATTCGCCGCCGCGATGATGTGGATCTCGATGGACAGGCCGGGGCGCTCTTCCACACTGAATTTGCGGTCCTCGACTTTATCTTTAGCAATGAATTTCGCGATCTCCTGAAGCAAGTGGTCGAAGTAGCGGCAGCCAGTGAAAGCGACGATAGCACCGCGCGCGATGCGCAACAGATCGCCGATATCTTTTGGCTGGTTGCGCCCATGATCTTCCGCGATCTGGAAATTTCGGGCCAGAGCACAGTTGGCACCGAAGATAGCTACCTCTACGCTGGTTCGACCCTCTTTCATTGGGATCTAACGACGTTGGTGCAAATTCTCCAACAATTTGATGCCATGGATACGGACGAAACCAGTGATGAGATCTACATCGATTTTGTCACCGAAACGGAAAATAGCGCCTTTAACGTGGCCGTTAGCATCGAAGCGCCCGCCGATGCCCAGATCCTGCCCCTCGATGCTCTGGGCGAAACCCTGGATCCAGCCACGCTCATCGACCCAACTGAGCCGACCGAAGATCCGACGGAAAATCCCGAAGCAGCGATTGCTTTTTATGAGGACGGCTTGGCAAACTATGCGGCCGATGACTATCGCGCGGCGCTCGCCAACTTTACCAGCGCCATTGACCATGATCCAACCTATGTCGATGCCTACTACTATCGCGGGTTGACGCAAGAAGCCCTGAGCGATTGGACTGCCGCCGCGACGGATTACAGTGAGACCCTGGCGCTCGACCCAACTTACGTCGATGCCTACTATCACCGTGGCTTTATCCATGAAAGTTGGGGGGAGCTAGAAGAAGCCCTGGCCGATTATGACCAAGTGGTCGAACTCGAGCCAGACTATGCCGATATCTATTATCGCCGGGCGCTCGTCAACAGTGAGCTAGCCGAGTGGGAAGCCGCAGTGGCCGATTATACCCAGGCGATTGAACACGATCCAGAGAACGCCCAGCTCTATGCCGAACGGGGCGCGATCTATAAAGACCAAGACGAATTGGCGTTGGCCCTCGCCGATCTGACTCAAGCCATAGAATTAGACCCCAACGATGCGACCACGCTGGCGCTGCGTGGGGATCTCTATGTGATCCAAGGCGACTTTGAACGGGGCATTATCGACGCCACCACCGCCCTGGAAATCGATCCCGATGATGATTGGACCTATGCCGTACGCGCCAATGCCTATCTACAACAGGGCGAATATGCCAAAGCCATCCAAGATTTTACCGCAGCCATTACGATCAGCCCCGACTATGCCTGGGCCCTGGCCCAACGGGGCAATGCCTATATGGCACTCGGTGAATACGAAAAGGCCATTGACGACACGACTGAAGCCTTGGCGCTCGAAGAGTCCGATTGGTCCTATGTGGTGCGGGGGGCCAGCTACCGGCGAATAGGCAACTATGAAGCGGCCTTGGCCGATTTGGACAAAGCCATTGCCCTGAATGAGCGCTATACCTACGCCTACTATCAACGGGGCCTGACCCACGCGGCGTTGGCTAACTATGCTGAGGCCCTAGCCGATTATGACCAAGTGCTAATACTGGATGATGAGTATACCACCGCCTATGTCAGCCGTGGACTCGTGCGCCAAGAAACGGGGGATCTGGCGGGTGCGCTGGCCGATTATGATCTGGCGATTGCGCTCGACCCCGACTATAGTGACGCCTATAATGACCGCGGCATCGTCTATGAACTGCTCGGTCAATATGAATATGCCATTGTCAACTACAGCGCCGCGATTCAACGCGAACCAGATTATCCGCTCTTCTATCGCAACCGCGCGGGTGTCTATCACCACCTGGGACAAACAGACCGCGCCTTGGCGGACTATGGCAAAGCCATCGAACTCGATCCGACCTATGCCAGTGCCTATAACGACCGGGCCATTGTCTATGAAGATTTGGCCCGCTATGACGACGCCCTGGCCGACTACACAAGCGCCATTGAGGCTGCACCAGATGTTCCGCTGTACTATCGCAACCGGGCTGGCTTGTACAAAGCAATGGCAGAATACGAAACAGCGCTAGAGGATTACAGCAACGCCATTGTGCTCGATCCTGCCAACGCCGAAAGCTATAACTTGCGCGGCCTGGTCTATGAAGATCTCGAACGCTATGCCGAAGCGCTCAAAGATTTTGACCAAGCAATTGAACTCGACAGCAGCTATGCCGCGGCCTATAACAACCGGGGCGTGGCCTACGATGGGTTGGGCGAATATGAGCAGGCCCTGGCCGACTACACGCAAGCCATTGCTCTCGATCCCGCCGATCTGCTCTACTATCGCAACCGAGCCGGGCTCTATCGCACTCTAGACGACCACCAAGCCGCCATCGAAGACTATACACAAGCACTTGCCCTCGATTCAACCGATATTGACAGCTACTATTATCGCGGGGATTCGCGCTATCTCCAGGGTGATCTGCGTGGGGCCCTGCGCGATTTCAACCGGGTGCTCACGCTAGATAAAGCGGATGTCGATGCCTATTATGGCCTTGGGCTTGTCTATTTTGCCCTGGGCGATTTAGAGACTGCCCTTGAAAACTATCGCCAAGTCATTGCGCTCGACGAAGCGTATGTGTGGGCCTATAACAATCTGTGTTGGACCTATTCACTGAACGCACAACCGGAAGAGGCCCTACCTTACTGCGAAGAAGCTGTCACACGCGAGGACAACCCTAGCTATTATGACAGCCGTGGTCTCGCCCATGCCTTGCTGGGCAACACCGAAGAAGCGATTGCCGATTTCCAGATCTTTGTCGATGAATTCAGCGAAGAAGAAGAGGAAAGCATTATTGCGCTGGTTGAGAAACGCCAAGCGTGGATCGCGGCCCTCAAAGCGGGCGAAAATCCCTTTACGCCCGCCGTACTCGAAGAGCTGCGTGAGGAGTAGAGATAGTTGAGACGGTGAGAAGGTAAGAAGATCATCCAGGAATTGCGCACTTGGACAAAACCTGACAGGTTTTCCAAACCTGTCAGGTCTCTGGTCGCACCAACCAGCTGCGTAATCTATTCATCTTCATCAACGGGCCTTGGCCTGTGTTGGACAATAGCCCGGTGGCTTTCGGGTGCCTGTTGGGCGCGGGCAGCCTACCGTCGTAGACGGGGCTGAAAGAACATCTCACAAAGCGAAACAATATCTTCGGAACTCGCCATCCAGCGCCAATCGAGCACCGTATCCATCTCTGTATCAATGACACCGACAGAGGTACGCACCCAACTCATGACATACCCCGTGAGGGCAGAGATATTTTTCCCCAGCAAAAAGAGCATCAGATCGGCATCTTCGCTGTGGTAGCAATTGAGCAGCCAGACACGCCGCACCTCTGGATGGGGCGGCAGATCGAGCAGGGCCTGAAAGCATTGGCGATCTAACCCTGGCTGGACATCGATCATCACGGTGCTGGCAATCAGTGGGCTGGTAGGGCTGACTTCCATTTCCAGCTCCAGCAGGGCATCAATGTCAGCCCGGCCACTAAAGCTGAGCATGGTGCGTGTTTCCCGCACATATTCCACACTACGGACCACATCTAGCATAAAATCATTAAACTCGGCGAGATCGTTGGTCATACAGACAAAGCGAAGATCGGCCCGCTGCCGCAGCCAGTTCACCCAAAGCGGTGACACCCCGCGCGAACGATAACGCTGGAGGTTGCGCAACAGCTGCTCACGCGCAATTTCGTCCTTCCCACTTACAATATCTGCATCCACAAAGGCTAACGCCGGCTGTGATAATGTCTGCACAGAAAATTCTCCCCTTCTGGCGCCTAGCTACCCAGTCCCTATCCACGATTATCGACGACTGACCACAAGTCGAACCCCAGATCAACCAAATAAGATTCAGCCAACGGCCCAGCTTTTACATGATTCGTTGTAGTAGCACGATGTGCCTTCATTATAATATGGATTACCAGCAGAGCCAAGTAGATTAGCCAGCAGGGCAGGGCCATCGCGCACTGTAAAGCATCACGAACTTGAAAAAGCTGGGGTTACATACAGTAAGGGACGGTGCGCACCCCAGCGTAGGCCCGCGGCGCGTCACACAAGCAGTGATTGTCCATGCGTTACGCGGCCCCGGTTCCAAACCGCTACGCCATCAGACCTTCTCCAACGGACCCTAACGGAATTGACATAGCTTCCTATTTTAGTGACAATGACAGGCAAAAATGCTGGGATCGGTTAATTTGAAAAATGCTGCGATTGGACAAAGCTTGTTGGTTACCTGTGCCAAAAGCAACCGCAAGCGTCAATCAAGAAGAACATCGTTGAGGTGAATTTTGTTTGCGTATAACTTGCCCGATGGTCTACCCGCCGGTAGCCGTACGGTTTGGAGCCCCTTGCCCCTCCAGCCCCTAGCGGCCTGTCTGCTCACCCCTTTTAGCTATAGTATTTTGGATGAGGTAGCCAAAAGCGCTTGGTTTCACTATTTCGACGCGCTGGGCTTTAACCCCATGCCACGGGCGCGCGTCTTACGCCAACATCAGGGCTACGCCTATTTCAATTTGACGATTTCAGCCCAGCGTGATGCCGAGATAGCCGCGGTAGAACCCATGAAACTCCAGCTCAACGGGCAGCCCTTTGCCCTGGCCCCTTGGGAAAAGCCCAGTTTTCTGGCTGGTATGAAGGCCAGCCTCAAACGCGGCAAGATTGAACAGCAGCTAAAACAGTACCAGCAGCAGATCGCAACCATCCGCCAGAATGCCGAAGCCTGGTACCACCGAACCCAAGAGCTGCGTTGGACCCAAGCCGATATTCTTCAGATCATGGAAGAGATTGAACGGATCAGCATTCCCAGCTTTGCGGTTTTGCTTGCCGCTCAGCACAATGCCCTGCTCATCTATAACCAACTCCTCTGGGCAACCCAAGCGCAACAGCCTTTCCCTCGCAACGGCGAGCTGATCCAACAAGCCTTGGGCGACGATCCAACTTTGGTAGAAGAGCAAATTGCCGAACAGATCCAGACCCTTCGCAAAGTGGCGCAACAGGACGCGGCAACTGTCGCTTGGCTGCAAGCAGGGCAGACAGCAGAGTGGCAAACCACTCTCCCCAATCCCGCGCTCGTTGCCGCGCTCGCAGCCTTCTTGCGCCAATATGGTCATCGCTGTGTCAACGAAGGGGAAGTGAGCTATCCCCGCTGGCAACAAGATCCATCCCCCTTGTTTGCCGCGCTGCTGGTGCGCGAACAAGCACCGTCCACCACACCGGCCCAGGTTGAGCCACTCCTGGCCGCCGTTGATAGTGGGCAACGGGCGAGCGTGCAGCAACAGTTGGCCCAGTTGCGCCAACTGCGCCAACTGCAAAGCCAAGCGCAGCACGCCTTTGCCTATATCCTGGCTGGCACACGGCGCTGGGCCCTCGCGGCGGCCAAAGAGGCCCTCAGTGATCAGCGCCTGCAACACCTTGATGAGGTTTTCTTCTATCAGCTTGAAGAGGTGAAACAGATGATGACCGGCGAATGGAATATCAGTACCCGCGCCGAAATCCAATCAACCCGCCAACACCGTCAACGTGCTATGACGCAATGGCAGCAGGCAACGGCGGTTCCTTTGCTGATTGGTGACGCCGTGGCGACACCAACCCAACCCTGGCACACATCACTCGCCCCCACCCTAGCAGCGGCTTTGGGAAAGTCGTGAAGAGCATGTTAGCAACCGTTTCTAGGGCTTGGATTCAATTTGCCTTATCGATACGGCACCATCATCTTTACGTGATTGCCCTCCCATTGCCGCGTCAATTGAACCAAAGGAGGAAGAGGTGAATAACCATTGGGAATTGCTGGCGACCACCATTGCTAACGTCGCCGAGTTAGATGCTTCGGTGATGGAACTGGTTGCCAGCCAGCAACAACAGTTGACCAAACCGACCAACGCACTGGGACGCCTGGAAAAACTTAGTGCACGCCTGGCCGGAATTACTGGGGCGATGGCACCATCCTTGCGGCCACGCACCGTTATCGTCTGCGCCGGTGATCATGGCGTTACCCTCGAAGGGGTCAGCGCGTATCCATCCGAAGTCACCAAGCAGATGGTCTATAACTTTCTGGCCGGTGGGGCCGCGATCAATGTATTAGCCCGCCAATTTGATGTCAATGTCATCGTCTTGGATGTGGGGGTCAGCGGGGAGCTGCCAGCCCACCCCCGGCTACGGGCGCGGAAGGTACGCCATGGCACCGCCAATTTGGCGCAAGGCCCGGCGATGAGCCGCCGCGAAGCGGTGGCCGCCATCGAAGCAGGGATCCGCGTGGCGCAGGAAGAGATCGCGGCGGGCAGCCACTTACTGCTCACGGGTGATATGGGCATTGGCAATACCACCCCTAGCGCAGCGATTGCCGCGGTCTTCACCGGATTGCCGGTTTCCCAGGTCACGGGCATGGGTACCGGGGTCGGCCTGGAAGGGTGGCGACGCAAATGTGCTGTGATCGAAAGTGCATTGGCGCTTCACTTGCCCGATCCCCAAGATCCGATTGATGTATTGAGCAAAGTTGGTGGGTTAGAAATCGGCGCGATTGCTGGGGTGATTATTGCCGGGGCGGCGGCCCGCGTTCCGGTGGTCATCGATGGAGTCATCTCGACCGCCGGGGCGACCCTGGCTGTCGCCCTGTGTCCTGCCGCCAAATCCTTTATCATTGCGGGCCATCGCGGGGTGGAGCCGGGCCACACGGCCCTGTTAGATTATCTGGATCTCACGCCGGTGCTCAACTTGGATCTAGCATTGGGCGAAGGGACCGGCGCGGTCTTGGCTCTGCCGATCCTTGAAGCCGCGGTCACGACCCTCAATGAAATGGCTACTTTTGAAGAAGCCCAGGTGGCACAGGCCCGTAGCGCCGAACTGAATTGGCAGACAGATGTATTGGTGAGCGAGGATTAACCGACGCTGGGCTTGGGCCCTGATCCTCATCCTCTTGATCGGCCTAGTGGTGCTCGTCACTCGCTATTGGCGACCCGCGGCAACCCCGCAATTGTTGCGGCTACGTGCTTGGTTTGCCGCGCCAGCGGCCCATCCGGCGTGGACAGTCTACCATGGTGAACGGTGTGGTGCAGCGCTGATGCTGATCCCCACTACCGGCTACATTGGCTTTGGCTGGGACGACAGCTTTCGGCCTGGGCATCGCCACTCGGGGCTTGACATCTTTAGCCCCGATGGGGCGACCAATGTAACCCCCATTATGGCGGCCTATGATGGCTATCTAACCCGCGCCGCCGGCTGGAAAAGCACCGTCATCCTACGGCACCCAGACTTTCCCGCGCTGCCCGCCGCGGGGCTCGCCGCGGGCAGCCAGATCTGGACCTATTACACCCACATGGCTTCCCGCGGTAAATACGCAAAATCTTGCGTATCTACCTACTGCCCTCTCCCCTCTGTCCTCCCGCGGTAAATACGCAAAATCTTGCGTATCTACCTACTGCCCTCTGTCCTCTACCCTCGAAAATGAGTGATCACTTGGCCTAAAAGCCGAATAGCCGTGAGTGGATCGGGGCCAAGGGGCGGACCAAAGCTGAGGTGGGTAACGCCAGCCGCGACCAGGGGTTCTAGGCGTGTAATGACATCCTGCGGCGCGCCCACGACGCCAATGCGCAACATGCGTTCATCAACCAAGGCAATGGCTTTGGCTTCATCTCGCTCAACCATGATCGCTTGCTCGATGGGGCGAAAATCCGCTTGGGTGAGTCCCAGCCGTTCTAAGATCAGGGGACCCAGGGCATGACCATAGTAGGCGATCTTTTGGGCGAGGACCTGCCGCGCCTGCTCGCGATCCGCGGCCAAAGAGACCCAGATACAGGCGGCCAGATCGAGCGGCGGCAGGGTGGGATCTCGCTGCGTCAGCCCTTGAGCCAAATAGGGCTGTACGCCAAAATAATGTTCGGGCGGGAACAAGAGCGGCAAGACGCCGTCGGCGAGTTCACCGGCGAGCGCCAACATATGGGGACCCATGGCGCCGAGATAGATCGGCGTGACCCGCGGGGCCGGAAAACGTAGATAAGCTTCCTCGCTCCATTGCAAAAAGCGCCCGGCAACTGCCACCCGTTCGCCCTGCAACAGGCGACGCACGGCCCCAATCGTTTCCCGCATGGCGACCAGTGGTTGGCGCTGCTCGATAGAGATCCACTTGAGAAATTCACCGGCACCGGCTGCAATCCCCAGATTGAACCGGTTGCCACTGACCTCATCCAACGTAGCCGCCAACATGGCGATCTCGGCGGGGTGGAGGGTATAGGGGTTCAAGATACCCGTACCGATCTCGATCCGCTGCGTGGCTTGGGCCACCGCGGTGAGCACCACCGGCGCGCTGCGCAGAAATAGATCATGGCTAACCCAGAATTGATCAAACCCCACCGTTTCGGCGGCTTGGGCCAAACGCACATACGCGGCGACGGGCAGATCGTTATTCAAGCGCAGGCTAAATTTCATAGGTGCTCCTCTTTGGATGGGGCCGCACCGGCACCAACCATGGCCTCAGCTTCGATCTCCACCAAATAATCCGTACCCACCAGCAACGCCTGCACCAAGGTATTGGCTGGCCGGATCTGCCCAAAGTATTCGCCGTGGACGCGTGCGACTGGTTCCCAATCATCCACATAGCGCACATAGATCCGGGTGCGGAGGACATCGGCCAAGGTGCCACCGAGTTGGTGCAAGGCCCGCTCGATCTTCTCGATAATATAGCGGGTTTGCGCCGCCGCATCTCCCGCGCCGACGACTTGTCCAGCCGCGTCGGTGGCCGTGGTACCCGAGACATAGATCTGATCACCATAGCGGACAGCCCGGCTATAACCGGCCAGCGCCTCCCAAGTTGTGCCACTGTTAACCAACGTTTTTTCCCGCGCTGGTGGCTGAGTACTCATGCCTACATCTCCTGTACGACTTTTCAAAAGCGTGTACGAAAAACAATTGCAGATTCCTCTGGCTATGGGTATACTAAAAGCCGACCTGACGGCGGTTATGCCTAGCAATACGCCCTACCGCAAGCGCGAGTATATCATCGCGCCGGTGGGTGCGCAATTTGTGGTAGCGCCGCCGCCGCTTGCTTAAGAGCGTAAGTTCAGTGACCTGAACTATCGCGGCTTCGTCATAGCCGTTATGGTCATTCCCCAGGAGAAATAACCATGTCTGAAACAAACGAGCTGATGGAATATGTGGAAAGTCAGGCCGGTCTCGCTTGGGTGCGGGGCGGTGGCCCCACCAACCGTGCCTGGAATGGCATTCGCTACAAGATTGGGCTTTCGGGCAAAAATACCAATGCCCAGCAGCTCTCGATGAATGTCGCTTCGGTGCCACCGGGGGCGGTGGCCTATGCCCATATCCATGACGGCTTTGAGGTGATGCTCTTTATTTTACAAGGCCGCGTGCGCCACGAATATGGGCCGCAGCTTGAATTTGCCGTGGAACACGAAGCAGGTGATTTTATCTTTATTGAGCCGGGCGTGCCTCACGAGGTCTTTAATGTCAGCGATAGCGAACCAGTGGTCGCGGTCGTTGCCCGGTCGGCAGCCGATGAATGGGATCACATTATCGACTATCCCTCCAAAACGCGCGACCGTGATCACGTGCCGCCCAAGCCAGCCCAATAACGAGATGCCAAAGAAGCGTGGGGGACGCTAATAATTAGAGATCGATACCAATATGCTTGACACATCCATCCGCACGCCTGCTGATCTACAACAGTATCTAACCGCGGCGCAATTGACGGCGACATTGCTTCACGATGTGGGTGACACGCCCACCGTACCCGCGGCCGCGGCAGTCTTGGGGGTCGCAACCGATCAGATCATCAAAACCCTGCTCTTTCTCATTGAACAGCCAACCGCTACGCCGGTTGTCGTCATCAGCCACGGGGAGCGACGCGTTGACAAAAAGCGGCTGGCCCACCATTTTCAGGTGGGGAACAAGCGCGTCAACTTAGCCCCAGCCGCGGTCGTCATCGCCGAATTGGGCTATCCAGCCGGGGGGGTGCCACCGCTTGGGCACAAAACCCGCCACCCGATCATCCTCGATGCCGCCGTCGTTGCCGCTGCGGAACGCTTTGGCGGCCTCTTCTATGGCGGCGGCGGCGATGATCGCACCATGCTGCGCATTTCCCTGGCCGAATTAATCCAAGTGCAAACACCCCTGATTCTGGAGGTCTCATGATCGGTCAAACCTTTCCCCTCCTGACAGCTACAGGCACCGCCTATGAGCTGGGCTACCAACATGGGGCCCAAGCCGCGCCCTTGATCGAGCGCTACTTGCGGCTCACCGAGCGGCTCACCGGCCAGCCACGCGATCGGCTTTGTCGCAACGCCATGACGCTGCTGCCCTATATGCAGGCGCTGAGCCCAGCCTATGTCGAAGAGATCCACGGCTTGGCGGCTGGGGCCAAGATTAGCTTGGAAGAGGCCGTGCTTTGTCAGGCGCGGGCCGAAGCCGGGCGTGTGCCCGAAGGGGGCTGTACGGCCTTTGCCCTGACCGGCGCGGCGACGGCGGACGGCCAACCACTGGCGGGGCAAAACCAAGATCTCGAACCCGAATATGCCGATGTGGCCCTGTTGCTACATGTACAACCAAGTGACGGTCGCCCGCGGGCGCTCATGTTCACCTTTGCCGGACAACTGGGCTACGCGGGCATGAATGAATATGGCGTCGCCCACTTTGCCAATGCCCTCTATGATAGTCCTTGGCAGCCTGGCCTGCCCCACTATCCCCTCAAACGCCGCATTTTGGAGCAACGCAGTGTCGCAGCCTGTCTTGATCTACTCAAGCGCCATCGCACCTGCTCGGCAGCCAATGTGGTGCTCTGTGATGGCGAAGGGGCGGTGGCCGATGTGGAAGTGCGCCCCGAAGGGATCGCGCGCTTTGTCGATAGCCATCCTGACTGTATCGTGCATGCCAACCACTATCTTACCGACGCCTTTGCCAGCCACGAAACCAACTCGTTGCCCGACTCCTGCCCCCGGTTGGAGCGGATGCGCGCCTTGATCCAGGCGCATTGGGGCCAGTTAGATGTGCCCACGCTGCAACAGATCTTGGCCGATCACGAAGGCGAACCCGCGGCGATCTGTCGGCATGGCGCGGCCAATATGCACTCGATCTCGGGCTATATTGCCGAGCCAGCCAAAGGTCTCCTCCACGTGCGGCGTGGGCATGGTTGTCTGGGCACCTGGAGTGCCTATGAAGTTTAGCAAGCCTTTATGAATCCATCACTCTTACATGGTGTCCGCATTCTGGCGGTCGAACAATTTGGCGCTGGCCCCTTTGGCACGCTGCACCTAGCCGATCTAGGGGCGGAGGTGATCAAGATTGAGAATCCCCACGGCGGGGGCGATGTGGCGCGCACGGTACCCCCCTATACTATTCCTGGTGATAGCCTCTATTATCAATCGTTTAACCGTAACAAACGCAGTATCACCCTGGATCTCAAACATCCCGCGGGGAAACGGATCTTTCAAGAATTAGTCGCCCAGGCCGATGCTGTCTTTAACAACCTGCGCGGCGATCAACCCGCGCAGTTGGGGCTGCTTTATAACGATCTCCAAGCCTTTAATCCCAAGATCGTCTGCTGTTCGTTGAGTGGTTTTGGGCTGGATGGGCCACGCCATCAGGAACCGGCCTATGACTACCTGATGCAAGCCTACGCGGGTTGGATGAGCCTGACCGGTGAACCGCATGGCCCGCCCACCAAGAGCGGCCTCTCCGTGGTGGATTACGCAGGTGGTGCCATTGCTATGTTGGGGCTGATGAGTGGGCTCTTCCAAGCCCAGCGGACAGGCCAAGGGTGTGATGTCGATGTGAGCCTCTTGGACACGGCGATTAGTATGCTGAATTATGTGGCGATCTGGGCGCTCAATCGCGATTATCAACCCAAGCGCATGGCCGATTCTGCCCATCCCACGCTCACACCAGCCCAAGTCTTTCCCACCCAAGATGGGTATCTGGTGATCTTCTGCGCCAAAGAGAAGTTCTGGCGGGCCTTGGTGGCCGAACTCCAAGATCCAGAGCTCGCCAGCGATGCGCGTTTTGCTTCGTTTGCCACCCGCTATGAACATCGCGAGCCTTTGCTGGCGCGCCTAAAAGCCCATTTCCAGGGGCATACGACCGCCGAGTGGCTGGCACGCCTCCGGGGCAAAGTGCCCTGTGCCCCGGTGAATGATCTGGCCGAAGCCCTCACCGATGAACAAGTGTTGGCCCGGGAAATGATTGTGGAAGTCGAGCACCCTGTGTTTGGCACGCTGAAAGAAGTACGCACAGCCATTCATGGGCCGGGCCAAAGCGCCACCGCCCAGCCAGGCTCGGCTCTCGGGGCCGACACCGATCGGATCCTTCAAAGCTGGCTCGGTTATTCTGCGGAGACGATTACTGAATTGCGGGAAACAGGGGCAGTATAGGAGAGGTGGGGCTAGAGACTGGAGAACAAAGTCTCCAGTCTCTAGCCCCTATGAAAAAGGGTTACTCGTTAATGAACCACTGCGCTGGCACCATGGGGTACCATTCGCCGGAGATCGACCAAGTTACCACGTTGCGTAGGCGATTTTTGACAACCTTCATCTGACCAAAGCGCGGATCATCGACGACGATCCCGATGGACCAGAGGTTGTTCATGTGAATTTCAAAGACCTCTTGCATGAGCGCGTTGCGGACGGCTTCATCCGGTTCGCCCAGAATCTGTTCGCGGATTTCGCGCAGCTTCTTGACATCATCGGGCGGCTCTACCCCTTCCGCTCCTTCGGTGTCCAACCACTTGGCCCACTCGGGTGCCCATTGCCAACCACTTAGGGCAAAGGTATTGCCATTGAGCGTGGGGTGGACAGGACCACCACCAAAGTGAGCACCGCGCGAGGAGATATCATGCTCGCCCGCGTTATGGCGGGTGCCCCACAGCTCGCCCGCTTCGGGCGTTACCGTCGCCTTGATGCCAACCTTGGCCCAGTGGCCTTTGACAATTTCCATTACTTCGGGGGTTTCTGCTGGCCAGGCCGTGGTGGCGTAGATGATCAGCAACAATTCGTTGCCATCCGGGCCTAAGCGGTAGCCTTCACCATCCCGTTCGGTCAGGCCGATTTCGTCCAGCAATTGGTTAGCCAGATCCGGATCAAACTGGGCATAGGATTGGAAGAGTTCCGATTCCCCATGATAGGGCTCGCCACGGAGCGGTGCCACTTGCGATGCAAAGACGCCACCCTTGTAGATCAGCTTGATGATCTCATCACGGTTGATAGCAACCGAGAGCGCACGGCGGAAGCGCACGTCGTTATACAGTTCCTTCTTCACCGGATCAGGGCTATTGAAGTTGAACATGATGTTACAGAAGGCGTTCGGCATCCAGTCGGCATAGGCAAAGCGGTAATCACCCGATTCTTTGTTCTCGGCCAAGATGGAGAGGTTGGTGCTGCCCGCGCCGACAAAGTCCAAATCACCCGCGATCACCTTTAAGAGCGTCGCTTCAGTGTCGGCAGTGCGGGTATGGCGGAGTTCACCGATGTAGGGCAATTGGTTGCCTGCGCTATCGACCTTCCAGTAATAGGGATTGCGCTTGTGCACTTGCACCGGTTGCGGCGGCAGTTCCTGGGGAATCCACGCCGAAATGGTGGGGCGATCCGGATTGTTCACACTGTTCTTCTGGCGGAAGAAGTCGATCCAGGTATCAAAGCCATCGGCTTCCATCAGCGGTTCAAGCGTTGCTAGATCCGTATACTTGGGATGGAATTGGGTCAGATAGTGCTTGGGGTTGCTGGTGAGATCCGCGCGGGGGAAGCCCCAGCTCCCCAGGTAGGTGGTGAAGAGCGCATAGGGCTCGGCGAAGGAGAACTGAATGGTGTAGTCGTCGATCTTGGTCAGTTCGGCCAGTTCGCCGCCACGGGTTAACAGCGTGTGCGGGGTTGGGGTCAGCTCGGTGTTCAGCACAATGTCTTCCCACCAGAACATGATGTCATCTGCCGTGAAGGGCACGCCATCGCTCCACTTGATGCCTTGGCGCAGTTGCAGGACCAAGGTTTTATAATCATCAGACCATTCCCAGCCGGTAGCGACATTCGGGATGATCTCGCCTTGGGGCGAATGAATGGTAAGTGGCTCGATGGTAAAGTAGCCACCAGCCTCATTATTGACGGTGTTCTGCCCTGTGATCGCCATTTGCATGATGCCACCATATTTACCAATGGCTTCTTCGGGTTTGACCACCACCGGCTCAGCGGGCAGCCGCTCTTCTACTGGCGGGAGATCCCCGCTGGCGACGGCCTCGGCCAATTCCGGCGCTTCGCCATAGGCTTCGATCTTTTCGCCGGTGGCCGCCTCATAATCGGCTGGGGAGTTGTAGACCGCCATCTGGACGGGGCGCTCACCAGCGTCCGCGGGCTTGTCGGTGAGGACAAGCCCACTCGATGCCGCGGCTTCGGTGCTGGTGGTGGCCTGCTCGGTGCTACCCTCTGTACTCGGCGCGGGTGCGGCTGGGGCAGCCGACGAACAAGCCGAGAGTAAGAGCGACAGTACCATGAGAAGGCTCAAACCATGAAACACGATGGATTTGGACTTCATCTTGTTTGCTCCTGTTACTTTGTCTATGAAAACGATTGTTCGATAAGATGCATTGCTCACTGTAGGGTGATAGGTGACTTCGGTAGGTCGGTGACACCCTGTAGCTCAAGCGTCTCGGCAAAGTGGCACCGGACGAAATGGGGACTTTCATCGCCTTTGGCGACATTAAGAAAAGGCGGCTCCTCATGGCGGCAGAGCGCTTGCACATAGGCGCAACGGGGATGGAAGGCGCAGCCTGCTGGTCGGTTCGAGGGATCGGCAACATCCCCGGCCAGGACAATCCGTTCACGTTTATGCCCATTCTCTGCCGTTTCAATGGTCGGCACTGCCGAGAGGAGCGCTTCGGTATAGGGATGCTTGGGCTGCGCAAAGATCCGCTCAGTGTCGCCTAGTTCGACAATCTGCCCCACATACATCACCGCCACGCGGTCGCTAATATATTCCACAACGGCCAAGTTATGGGCAACAAAGAGATAGGTGAGGTGGCGTTCTGTTTGCAGCTCTTTGAGCAGGCTGAGGATCTGGGCCTGCACCGAGACATCTAACGCCGAGACTGGCTCATCAGCCACAATAAAGGGGGGATTGAGTGCCAAGGCGCGCGCAATGGCGATCCGCTGCCGCTGACCGCCACTAAAGGCATGGGGGTAGCGACGCATGTAGCTGGGGTCGAGCCGCACATTGCGCAGCAACTCGGCCACTCGTTCTTCCACTTCACGCCGGCGCGTCACCAACCCACGGTTGACAAAAGGTTCGCCAATGATCTCCAGAATGGTCATGCGCGGGTTGAGCGAAGAATAGGGATCTTGGAAGATCATGCCCAAGTGGCGTTGCGTCTGACGCAATTCTTCTTTTGCCAGCGTGGTTAAGTCAACCACGGCGGCGTCGCTGGTGGGCTGAAAGAGCACCGAGCCCGCGGTGGGCTCAATGGCGCGCACAATCGAACGGCCCGTGGTGGTTTTGCCACAGCCACTTTCCCCGACAAGCGCCAAGGTTTCGCCCCGTTTGACGGTAAAACTCACCCCATCGACCGCTTTCACCTTCCCCACCTCGCGGCGGAAAAAGCCGCGGATAATGGGAAAGTGTTTCTGTAGATCTTTGACTTCAATGACTGTTTCGTTGCCCGCCATGCACTCCTCTTCCTCGTTACACGATGCTGCTCTATTTGGCCCTGTGGTGTTGGCGCTAGCCGCTAGCCACGTGATGATTATCCATATAAATGACAGCGCACTTTATGTTCCGGTGCGACCTCAACTTGCGGTGGCATGGTCACATCACAGGTCCCAGGGATAAATTGGGGACAACGGGGATGAAAAGGACAACCGGTCGAACGCTCGTACGGGGTCGGCACGGTGCCTTGGATCGCCTCAATCGTCTGCTCTTTGCCCGCCCCCAATTTGGGGACAGATTGTAAAAGGCCGATGGTATAGGGATGCTTCGGGTTGCGAAACAGCTCATCGGCAGGGGCATTTTCCACATCAATGCCCAGATACATAATGAGCACGCGATCACAGAGTTCAGAGATGACGGCCAAGTCATGCGTAATGACCATCAACGCCATGCCCAACTCTTGTTGCAGATGCTTCATGAGATCAAGCACCTGCGCCTGGATGGTGACATCCAGCGCGGTGGTCGGTTCATCGGCAATCAAGAGGCTTGGTTGACAGGCCAACGCCATGGCGATCATGGCGCGTTGGCGCATACCACCGCTCAGGGCAAAGGGATAGGCATCGATGGTCTGCGCGGGCTTGGGCAACCCCACTTTACCTAGGATCTCGATCGTATGCTCGCGGGCCGTCTTATAATCGGCACCTTGATGCAGCTGGATAACCTCCATGATCTGGTTGCCAATCGTATAATTCATGCTAAAGGAGGTCATGGGCTCTTGGAAGACCATCGAGATAATGCCGCCGCGAATGGCGCGCATTTGGGGGCCTTTCCAATCCAGCTTGACCAAGTCCACTGGTTCTTCCCCATGGTGGAGCAAAATTTCGCCATCGACGATCCGCCCATTGGCCGGGACAATCCGCAAGATCGATTGGGACATGACGCTCTTGCCACAGCCGCTTTCCCCCGCGATCCCCAAAGTTTCGCCCCGATGCACGGTAAAGCTGACTCCATCCACCGCCTTGAGAATGCCTTCACGCGAAAAGAAGTGCGTACTCAAGTTATTGACGTCGAGCAGAACATGCTTATCTTTCATTACCTATTTCCGTACTATCATCTTTCTGGCAACCATCAACACTATACAGAAGCATAGGGATCGGCAGCATCACGCACCCCATCCCCCACAAAGTTAAAGCAGAGAATCGCGATCACAACAAAGACCGCGGGGATGAGTAGCCAAGGCGCTTCGGCCAGTACCCGAATCCGTTGCGAGTCTTTCAGCAATACCCCCCAACTGACGGCGGGCGCTTGCAAGCCCAGCCCGATAAAGCTCAGCGAGGTTTCACCAATAATCATGCTGGGGACACTGAGGGTCAGCGAGGCGATCACATGGCTATAGAAGAGTGGCAGCAGATGTTTAAAAATGATGGTCCGTTCCGTGGCACCATTCAGCTTTGCCGCCATGACAAAGTCTTCTTCCCGCAGCGACAAGAATTTCCCCCGCACGACGCGCGCCAACCCTGTCCACCCCACCAAAGAGAGAATGATCACAATCCCAAAGTAGATTTGTACCACCGACCAAGTGGGTGGCAATGCCACGCTCAACGCCATCCACAGGGGCAACGTGGGAATGGAGCGGATAAACTCAATGATGCGCTGAATTACCACATCGACTACGCCGCCAAAATAGCCCGAGATCCCACCGATCACAATGCCAATCAAGGAGCTGATAGCAATGCCGACCAACCCAACCGATAGCGAGATCCGCGCGCCGTAGATCACCCGTGACAGGACATCGCGTCCCCGATCATCCGCGCCAAAGAGCATCACCTTGCTCCCTTCGACCCCAAAGAGATGACGGTCGCTGGTCAATAAGCCAAAGAGCTTGTAGGGTTCTCCCTTTACAAAGAAGGAGATTGGATACTTTTGGGTCGGATCGACTTCATAGGTGGTGCGGAAGGTATTAGGATTGAGCGTTGAGGTCAGCCCATAGACAAAAGGCCGCCCCTGCCATTCGCCATTTTCAAAAAAGCGCACTTGTTGTGGCGGTGCCAGAACATAGTCGATATCATAGGCATCGGAAGGGTAGGGGGCAAAGAATTCGGCAAAGATCGCCACCCCATAGAGAATAGTCAGAATGACGAGCGAGACTACCGCGACCCGGTGTCGCGCAAATTTCCAACGAATCAGCTGCCATTGCGAGGCAACCATGAATTTGTCTTCATCTGCCCGCCCACGCTGTGGTTGTGTGCGCAACATCTGTTCATCTGCAATCATCAGGAATCCTTTGTCGTTGGTCCTTTGTCGTTGGTCCTTTGTCGTTGGTCCTTTGTCGTTGGTCCTTTGTCATTAGTCATTGGATCCTGGTCTGATCGGGATGAAATGATCGGGTATAGCAAAGGACAAAGGACTAATGACCAACCGCCTTAAATCGCCTCGCGAATCCGCGGATCCAACCAGGCCAAGAGAATATCGGAAATTAAGGTGCCAATGAGGGTTAGGGCACTGAGAATGAGGACAATACTACCGGCCAAAAACATATCTTGGCTCATGAGCGCGCCAACGAAGAGTGGAGCAACGGTGGGCAAGCCCAAGACCAGGGAGGTCAGCAATTCGCCATTGACCAACCCTGGCAAAGACCAACCGATGGTGCTAGCGATGGGGTTCATCGCCGTACGGAGCGGATATTTGTAGAGTACTTTCGACTCGGGTAACCCTTTGGCGCGCGCCACCATGACATAGGCTTTGCGCAATTCATCTAATAGATTGGCCCGCACGACGCGGATCAAACCAGCTGTGCCCGCGAGCGCCACAATAATTGCCGGTACCCAGATATGGTTCAGGAGATCGATCACACGGCCCACACTCCAGGGCGCAATTTGATATTCGGTGGAGAAGAGCCCTACAGCCACGTTGCCGGTTGCCAAAAAGTAGAGCCAAAGAATGATCAGCGCCAGCAAGAAATTGGGGATCGCTAGCCCAATAAAGCCAATGAGACTAAAAAGATAATCCAGGAGCGAATATTGGTTAGTTGCGGAATAGAGGCCAATGGGGATGCTGATCACATAGACTAGAACAAACGAGATGAGGGAGATGAGCAAGGTCCACGGCAGCCGATCCGCGATCAAGCGGCTGACCGGTTGGTTCCATTCCAATGATCGACCCAGATCGCCTTTGAGGATCGAACTGACCCACCGGAAATACCGTACATGGCTAGGTTGACCTAAACCATAGCGCGCCCGTAATGCCTCTACTTCAGACGGATCAATCGCCTGTTGCTGCGCGGTAATCCGTGAGACATAGGCATCCATAAAATCACCGGGAGGTGCCTCGATGATCGCAAAGGAGATTACCGAAATCGCGAATAAGGTTGGAATCATGAATAGAATGCGGCGAATAATAAATGCAAGCATGCGAGCGTCTCGTCATTGTGGCAAGTTAACAGGGTGGTCAGTTAACATGGTGGTCAGTTAATACGTTGTACCTATTGCTTGTCAAAGGTGTCATATAATACCATACTATGACTGACCGACATTGTCAAACAGCCAAAAATGGAACAAGATTTATTTTTAGCTTCTCAAGCGCCGCCTGGGCTGCCCAAAGGTCATTTGTAGCAAACCAATAAAACCTGTAGAATAATCGGGCTGATTTACCGTAAATTCAGGATAAGTACGCAACAGACAAAGGAAGAAATTGCATGAAAACGTATCGCGCCGCGGTCATTGGCTGCAGCCGCATGGGGGGATTCATCGACAATGAAGTCGTGGGGGCGCCCAAACATGTGCCACCCTATTCGCACGCCGCTGGCTTCTTTGCCTGTGAACGGACGGACTTAGTCGCTTGTTCGGATGTCCGCGAAGATGTCATGGAGCAGTTTGGGCTGCGCTACAACGTGCCCAAAAGCGCCCAATACACCGACTATCGCGAGATGATCGCCAAGGAAAATCTAGACATTGTCAGTGTCGCGACCCAACCCGAACCCCGCGCCGAAATCGTCATCTATGCCGCCAACCACGGCATTAAAGCCATTTATGCCGAAAAGGCTTTTTCCGCGTCCTTAGTCGAGGCCGATGCCATGGTCGAAGCGCTCGAACGGAACAAGGTTGCCCTCAACATGGGCACCAATCGCCGTTGGTCCCCGGCCTATGACAAGATGAAAGAGATCTTGGACAGTGGCGAGTTGGGCACGCTCAAAAGCCTGATCGTCTACAACAATGGTACGCTCTTTAACACGGCGAGCCACACATTGGATGTCATCTGCCGCCTCAACAATGATCAGCCCGTGCTTTGGGTCCAAGGCAATCTGCCCGACGGCGACCAAATCTTTGAAGGCGACACCTTCTACGAAGATCCGCGCGGCGAAGGGATCATCAAATTTGCCAACGGGGTGACCGCCTATGCCATGCTCACACCCCGCAATATTGAATTTGAAGCGATCTGTGACAATGGTGTGATCACCGCGCTCAACGACGGCCAGGATTGGCAGATCCGCCGCAAGGTGCCGATTGATCCCCAAGGACGCACGGGCTTGGTCTTTACCGAAACACCCGATGTTCCACCGGCTAGCTCCACCTTGCGCCTGATCGAAGATCTGGTGCATTCCTTGGACACCGGCGAGCCACCGCGCGGTGGCGCACGCGTCTCCCATGCCAATACGGAGCTGCTCTTTGCCTTTATTGAATCTCACTTGAAAGGTGGGGCACGGGTAACTCTGCCGCTCGAACACCGCACCCGCCGCATGCAACGCAAGCGTGGCCCGAATCAACCGAAGTATACGGTATAGCTAGCCAGACCTGACAGGTTTGGCTAACGTCATTTGTGCAACGTCAACAGAAGCACGGGAACACAAAGGAGCATCAATCATGGGCTACCGTGTCGCTATCGCTGGCTGCCATCGCATGGTAACGCGGCCCTTGGCTGGTCACAACTTTGCATCAGCCTTTGCCGCCGTACCCGAAACGGAGATTGTCGCGGTGTTTGACCTAGGCGCGCCGACCCGCGCCGCGTTTGTCCAATGCTGGGGGGACATGCCCGCCTACGACGATTATGCACAAATGCTCCAAGAGGTCCAGCCCGATTTGTTGTGTATCGCCACTCGCCAAACCATGCATGCCGACCAGATCGAGCAGGCCGTCGCGGCTGGCGTTCGCGGCATTCTCTGCGACAAGCCGCTCGCCACGGCGCTGGAGGAAGGGGATCGCATCTTGGCCGCCTGTCAGGCCCAAAGCGTACCCCTG
Source organism: Caldilineaceae bacterium (assembly GCA_019637645.1). Next base: position 46,157 of record JAHBVH010000014.1, on the reverse strand, counting down.
CTCTTTGCCCTGGACCGCCGTTGGCACGCGCCCTATCAATTCTTGCGCCAGCAGATTGCCAACGAGTTGGTGGGCAGCGTGAAACAGATCACCGCCTATGGCCTGCCCAATCTCATCAACCACGGTTGCCACTGGTACGACACAGCGTTGATGCTCGTAGGGGACCCAGAACCGATCTGGGCCAGCGGCTTAGTCGATGATGTCAGTGGCGATCCGCCCGATGCACGGCGGCGGCTCGATCCAGCGGGCAGCGGCCAAATCGGCCTGAGTAACGGCGCGATCCTATCGGTCATGGCCGCGGGGGGGCCACGGCCTGCCTTTGACGTGCTAGGCGACCAAGGACGGCTGCTGATTCTCAACGATGGTGCCAATGGCTATCTCTATCGCAATGATGCCGCCACGGCTGGTTTGCAGATGCTCGACCTTCCCCCGGCAACCCCAGACTGGCCCGCGGGCCCGGCCATGGTGCGCGATCTGGTTAACGCCGTGGCGACAGCCACAAACACAAGCTGTGATATTGACCAAGCCCGCCGCGCCAACGAGATCGGCTTTGCCCTCCACCTCTCCCATGCCCAACATGGGCGGCGCATTACCTTGCCCGCCAGTGAACGAGCCCTATCGATTCCCTCTTTCCCGTGGGGGAATGAGTGAGGGACGGTGGGAGAGAGGTCAGAAGTCAGAGGTCAGAAGATAGAAGTCAGAAGATAGAAGTCAGAAGATAGAAGTCAGAAGATAGAAGTCAGAAGATAGAAGATAGGACTTACGCAATTGGTTGGTATGACCAGAGACCTGACAGGTTTTGTCCAAGTGCGTAACTGCTAAGTATATTCAAAGATTGGTCTATTCCCAGAGAGCGGACAGGTTTTCCAAACCTGTCCGCTCTGAAGAAGCTATATGGTTAGGAGTCATGATGACAGCAAAGATATATCGCGTTGCGATTGTTGGTTTGGGGCGCATGGGCAGCACGATTGATGATGAAATGGCCCCCGGCTCTCCGCCCTATTCGATTGCGGCGGCGTGTCGCGATAGTGAGCGGCTGGAGGTGGTAGCCGGTGCGGATATTGACCCAGCCAAGCGTGCGGCCTTTCAAGCGCGCTGGGGCGTGTCCGCACTCTACGAAGATTATCTAGAGATGATCGCCAAAGAGAAGCCGGATATGGTCGCCATTTGTACGCGTGGGGATCTCCACGCCGAAATGGCGGTCAAGACGGCCGAGGCTGGCGTTCCTATGATCTACTGCGAAAAGGCGATTGCTTGTTCTGGGGTGGAGAACGATGCGGTATTGACCGCGGTGCAGAGCAACGGAACCTTGTTTAACACCGGCGTTTTGCGCCGCTTCAATCGGGTTTTCCATCAAGCCAAGGCGCTGATCGCGCAGGGCGAGATCGGCGAGCCACGCGCTGCGGTACACTATGCCGCGTCGAATCTGCTGCATGGGCATATTCATTCGCTCGATAGCCTTAGCTTCTTGCTAGGCGACCCCAAAATTGTGAGTGTCTGGGGCGAGCTCTTCCCGCGCGATCTCGTCATTGAAAACAACCGGCTCGACAAAGATCCCAATAGCATCTTCCATGTCGTCTTCGAAAATGGCGTGGAAGCGACCACGGCCCTGGCCGGTAGTTGGGAATTTGAAATCCTCGGCACCCAAGGCAGCGTGCGGGTGCTGGGCGGCGATGGCCTCTTGTTGCGCAAGAGCACAGGCGTACGCGGCCAAGCTTGGGTGACAACGCCCGTGCCGGACATTCCACCCCACAGTACCACCCAATTCTGTTTGGAAGATCTGGTAGGGGCCTTGGAAGAAGGCCGCCCCACGCTCGGCAACATTGAAGTGACCCACCACCTGACCGAAGCCTGCTTGGCAGTCGCCGAAAGCCACCGCGTGAAAGAACGCGTCACGCTGCCGTTGACCAACAAGGATCTGTATATTTTCCACCGGTAAGCCCCAACGCGACAGACCTGACAGGTTTTGTCAACCTGTCAGGTCTAGCTTTGTAAATCCTACCCCAGAAAGGAATATCCCTTTATGCGTATCGTCGATATTAGCGGCCCAATCGAAGACAAGATGTGGTCCTATGGCGACCCCTACCCGGCCCCGCGCATTGAACAGATCCCGCCACCAACGTGGCTCGATTACCCGGTCTATTCCCAAACCGTCTCCTTTGCAGTACAAAGCGGCACCTATTTAGAAACCGCCGCCCATTTGGACCCCAATCGCATGCCCATTGATCAGCTACCGCTCGACCGCTGCTATCTGATCGATGCCGTTGCCCTTTGGATTCCCAAAGCAGCCAATGGCGGCATTACCCTTGAGGATCTACTGCAAGCCCAAGCGCGCCAAGGGGTTGAAGTGCGCCCAGGTGACGCCCTCCTCGTTGGCACGGGGTGGGATAAGCAATGGTATGACCCGATCTATGTAAACGACCCGCCCCACTTTACCGGGCCAGCCATGGATTGGATTTTGGATCGCCAACTGTCACTCCTAGGAGGCGATACCCCCCGCTATGATAGCCCTCACAATCCCCAAAACTTTTTACCCAAGTTCTTCCAAACCGAAATGCTTCTTCTGGCCCCCTTGACCAACCTCGATCAGATCCAGCAGCCACGGGGCAAGCTCATCGCCCTGCCGCTCAAAATCAAAGATGCCTGCGCTTCGCCCGTACGCGCGTTGTGGATCGAGGAGTAAGCGCCGTGCGGATCCTGCTGACCGGCGCGACCGGTTTTATTGGCCGCCACTTGGTAGAGCCGTTGGCCGCGCACCATGAACTCTATGCCTTGGTCCGTCACCGCCCTGCTGTGCCCCACGCGGCGGTTCACTATCTCTGCCAAGATCTGACACAACCCCTCAACCAGCAGCAGCTCCCCCCGCGGTTGGATGCCATTATCCACCAAGCCGCGCTTATCGATACAGCGGGGCTTGACGAAGCGCAGCCCTTTCTGGCCAATGTGGTAGGCACTTGGCGCTTGCTCGCCTATGCCGCCGCTGCGGGCGTCCACACCTTTATCCATGCCTCGACGGGGGGCGTTTATGGTTGCAGCCCAGAGCCGCTTACAGAACAAACGCCGTTCAACCCCATGGATCTATATAGCTTGACCAAGGCCCAAGCAGAGCTTGCTGTGCAAGCTGCCTGTGGTGAATTTCACAAAGTCGTGTTACGCTATTTTTTCCCGTATGGGGTTGGCACGCCCAATCCAATTCCGTCGTATGTACGACGGGCGGTGTGTGGTGAGCCGATTGACGTGTTAGAAAGTGGCGGTCCGCGGTTGAATCCCCTCCATATTCACGATGCTGTTACTGCAACGGTGGCAGCGCTTCAGCTTGACCAGAGTATAACCCTGAACTTGGCCGGTCGCGAAGTGACAACCTTCACTGAAATTGCCCAGATGGCAGCCCAACAGGTCGGTCGCCAGCCCCTCCTGCAACGCATACCTGTCGCGGCTGCCATCCCCTACTATCAGGCCAACTTGGTGGCAGAGGCCGCACATATGCATCTGCTTTTGCCAGATGGCCCACAAGTGTCGCTAGCGACTGGCATCGCGGAACTGGTGACCCACGCAAGGGGCTAGTAGGGACCACCAATCGAAAAACAGCATCATTTTGACGCGTCGATTCGTTCGGCGTATAATGGATCTCCATCGTGCCTATGGCACATTGTCGAGCTAGCGCTACGCAAGCAATCGCCAGCCAGGTGGCGACGACCATTCAACCACGCCGCCATCCTATCCTACCTACACGACGTGAAGCTGCGTCCGCGGTTCTACACAGGCAATCTTTGCACCATCGTCATCAAGTTGTCCGTCAATTTCACGCTTTTGTGTCGTATGCATAGACAACCCATTTCAAAGTCGCACCCGTTGAAGCTGCTTGTACACATAGAAGTTACGCAGTTGGTTGGGTAATTAGAGACCTGACAGGTTTTCCAAACCTGTCAGGTCTGGCCCAAATGCGTAACTCATCTTGAATCATGTCGATCAACCTAGCGCGGTGCGATCAGAGCGCAGGAAGGTAGCGAAGCTAGATGCAAAAGCAGATGCAATATACAGCCGAAAACATGGTGGTGCGGCCCACCCACCACCCAAGCGATCCTGACCTGATCGTAGCGATCACCCCCGAAAGCGCTGGTTGGGATTATATTTCCTTTCAAGCCCGGCGGCTGGCAACGGGGCAAGCATGGTCGTTTCACAGTGGTGAAAATGAGCTGGCGATTGTTAATCTAACGGGGGTCTATTCGGTCACCTCGACGCGCGGCAACTGGCAAGGGATCGGCGGGCGTGATAATGTCTTTACGGGCGCGGCCCATGCCCTCTATTTGCCACGCCACACCGACTTTACTATCACCGCCGAGCAGGGCGGCGAGTTTGCCGTCACTTGGGTGCCAACGGATGAGGATCATGAGCCATGGTTGATCGAGCCGGAAACGGTCGCCATTTCGATCCGTGGCGGCGACAATGTCAGCCGTCAGATCAACGACCTGCTACCACCAGGCTCACCGGTCCAGCGGTTGGTCCTGGTGGAAGTCTATACGCCCAGCGGCAACTGGAGCAGCTACCCTGGCCACAAACATGATGTCCACCGGGTGGACAGCCGCGGCCAGCTGATCGAGGCTGATCTCGAAGAGGTTTACTTCTATAAAATTGATCGGCCCGATGGCTATGCCTATCAGCGGGTCTATACCGATGAGCTTTCGCCCCTTCACCAAGCTGGCTATCCCATTGATGCGCTGGTGCGGGCCACCGATAATAGTGCGGTCCTCGTCCCAGAAGGGTATCATCCTGTCACCAGTGCGCCGGGATACACCACCTATTATCTCAATGTTCTGGCCGGCAGCGCCCAGAGCCTCGCCAATCAAGACGATCCTAAAGCCACTTGGGTCAAAACAACCTATACGACCGTCGATAGTCGCCTACCACTCTATTAAGTTAGGCGTTACGCCGTTGGAGAAGACCTGACAGGCTTGAAAAACCTGTCAGGTCTGGACATACAACCAACAGCGTACCTTCTAAATCTCTACATTCATCTCGACCGCATATAACCTTGGGGATAGCCAACGATGTCTACACAAATTGCCAATCGAACCTATGACTCTTTACACATGGGGCGCTCTTCTATTGACTTATATAGCAATGATGTCGGCGCGCCCTTTGTCGATATTACCAGCTTTGCCGCCTATGTCGGCGGTTCGCCCACCAACATTAGTGTGGGTGGACGGCGGCTGGGGCTCAAGACGGCCATTGTCACGGGCTTGGGTGTTGACCCGGTCGGTGATTTTATTCTGAACTTCCTCAATAAGGAAGGGGTGGAGACCCGCTTCAGCGTCCGTAAACCGGGCCACCGCACCAGCGCCGTTGTCTTGGGCATTGAGCCCCCCAACAAATTCCCGCTGGTCTACTATCGTGATAACTGTGCTGATATTGAACTGACCATTGATGATCTCCTGGCTGCGCCTGTGGCCGACAGTAAGGTCTTTCAATTTGCGGGCACGAACCTGAGCAAAGAGCCCAGCCGTAGCGCCACCATGTTTGGCGCGGAACTCGCCAAACAGGTGGGTACCAAGGTGGTCTTCGACCTTGATTTCCGCCCCGATCAGTGGCACGATCCCCGCGCCTTTGGGGTGGTCGCCCGGTCGGTGCTCCACGCGGTCGATGTCGTCATTGGCACCAACGACGAGATCAACGCCGCCATGCTCAAAGATACCAGCCAAATGTCGCTGACCCATTCGCAAGTATCGGACACGAAAGTGGCTGGCGACACCGATAGCGCCATTCGGACCTTGCTTTCGCTTGGCCCCAAGGTAGTGGTCGAAAAGGTCGGTGCGTTGGGTTCACGGATTCATCTGGCCGAGCAAGCCGAGCCGATTGAAGCGCCGGGCTATCCGGTTGAGATCTATAATATCCTCGGGGCTGGTGATGCTTTTGGGGCAGGCTTTATCTATGGCTATGTCAACGGCTGGGATCTGCGCAAGGCCGCCCGGCTGGGGAATGCTTGTGGTGCGATTGTGGTGATGGCCCACGGCTGCGCCAATTTTATGCCCACCCTAGCGGAAGTAATGGCGTTTGTCAACGAGCGTGGGGGATTGGAATGATATGAAGATCGACATTGCGACGGCACCAGTTTCTTGGGGGGTATTGATGAAAGATACGCCCAATGTACCACCCTATACCCAGGTGCTCGATGAGATCAAAGCGGCAGGCTATACCGGCACCGAGCTAGGCCCCTATGGCTACCTACCGCTCGATCTGCCCCAACTGCGCGAGACCCTGGCGAGCCGTGGCTTAACCTTGCTCTCGGCCTTTACCTTGGTCAATCTGCTGGAGCCCCAAGCGCGCCCCGATGTCTATGCCGAAGCGCTGACAACAGCCAAGGTACTCTCGGCCATGGATTGTCGTTATCTTGTGCTCTCGGATGCTCTCTTTGTGGTGGAGCAGCGGGCCAAGCGGGCTGGGCGGATTCGGCCCCAAGACAGCCTAAGCGAGGCGCAGTGGGATCAATTTGCCGCCAATACCGATGCCTTTGCCAAGCGCTGCGCCGAAGAGTTTGGGCTAAAAACGGTGATTCATCCCCATGTGGGTGGCTATTTGGAAACACCCTTTGAATTGGATGCCGTGTTAGAACGAACTGACCCCACCCATGTGGGCCTCTGTTTTGACATGGCCCACATTGCCTATGGCGGCGGGGATCCCGTCGCGGTGCTGGATCGGTGGCGGGATCGGGTTTGGTATATGCACATCAAAGAGTGCGACACCCGTGTCCGCCAACAGGTGATCGACCAAGCAGGTGACTATTTTGATGGGGTCAAAGCCGGTGTCTTCCCTGCACTCGGCCAGGGTACCATTGATTGGCAAGGGATTCGCCGGATTCTAACAGAAATTGACTACCAGGGGTGGGGGATTGTCGAACAAGATATCCTCCCCGAGATGGGGGTCGATCCTTTAGCCAGTGCGATTGCCAACCGTCACTTTCTGCAAACGACCTTAGGATGGTGAGCTGATGAGCGATTTATCCTCTTTCGCGGGCAAATATGCCATTATCACCGGCAGCACCCAAGGACTGGGCGAAGCGACCGCTCGCCTCTTTGCCGAGCGGGGTGCCGCGGGCATTATCATTACGGGGCGCAACCAGGAACGGGGGGCAGCCGTGGTCGCGGCGTTGACAAGCCAGGGGTGTGCCGCCCATTTTGTCCCCGCTGAACTGGCCGAGATTGACGACTGTCGGCGCATTATTGCCGCGGCCGAAGCGCATTTTGGTGCGCTACATGTGTTGGTCAATGCCGCTGCGGCCACGGCCCGCAGCACCATTTGGGATACCACTGTCGAATTGTGGGATCAGACGCTCGCCATCAACTTGCGTGCCCCCTACTTTTTGATCCAAGGAGCAGTGAAGCTGATGGCGAACGCGGGGGTTGCTGGCTCGATTGTCAATATCTCCAGTGTAGCAGCCCACGGCAGTGTCCCTTTTCTGGCCCCCTATGCCATTTCCAAAGGGGGGCTGAACATTCTGACCAAAAATGTGGCCTACGCGGTTATGCGTCACCGCATTCGCGTCAATGCACTGAATTTGGGTTGGATGGATACGCCCGCCGAGGATACGATCCAACGCCAATATCATAGCAATGGGCAAGATTGGCTGGCCGCTGCGGAGGCAGCCCAACCGTTTGGTCGTTTATTAAAAACCGACGAAGTCGCCCGTGCCATTGCCTACTTGGCCTCGGACGAATCGGGCCTGATGACGGGTGCGGTGATCGACTTCGACCAATCGGTGATCGGCGCTGGCCCCCAGCCCATCCCACCCCCCATGGCCGAATGGCCGGCAGTGGCAGGCGTTGCGTATGAGTGAGCGGTCTTCCCCCTTTCAAACTGTCACTTAGGTTGTCTGTAACGGATTTGTGTAATGATGGCACGATAACGAGGTACCATGACCCAACATGATGCAGCTTATGCTTTAGGCGCTTCGGCTTCTTCCAAACGCAACGCTTGGGAATTTCCCCTTGCCATTGGCTTTCTGGCGCTCTGTTTAGTCGCTGGTTTGTTCATTGGCGAGACGAATGCCCCAACCCCGACGATTGGGGTCATCCGCTTTGCCGACATTATCTACCCTGATTCAGCGAACCGCTTGATCCAGGTGGTCAATGCGGCGATGCACGATGATAGCATTGCCGGTGTGGTGTTAGAGATCGACAGCCCCGGCGGCTATGCCACCAGCAGCGAGAATATCTTCTATAGCTTGCTCCAACTGCGCAAGGAGAAACCACTGGTCGTCAACATTGATAGTATTGCGGCCAGTGGCGGCTACTACATGGCCGTTACCGCCAACCGGATCTATGCCGCCCCGAGCGCGTATATTGGCAATGTCGGGGTGCGCGGGCCACGCCCCTTTGACCCCTACATCGACCCAACGGAGTTGAGCACCGGGCCCTATAAGTTAGCGGGGGCCAGCCGTTTTGATCAGATCCATCAGCTTGAGTTGCTAAAGAACGCCTTTGTAGGCAATGTCGTCCACCAGCGCAGCCATGCCACGCTCACTCCGCTCCAGGTTGATGCTGCGACCGTGGCCGAAGCCAAGCTTTATCAGGGCAGTGAAGCGCTAGGGATTGGCTATATTGATGCCGAAGGCAGCCGGAGTGATGCCATCTTGGCCGCGGGTGAACTTGCAGGCGTGGCCGAGTATGATGTCGTCGATCTGATCAGCTACTATGGCTTTCCTTTTAGCCTGGAATACCAAGAGCCAGTCTATAATTTTGCCGCGGCAACGACACGAATCTTTGCCAATGCACCGGCCAACACGGTCTATTTCTTGGATAGTCGGATTCCGCTGCCCGCCTTGGCGACCACGACCACTGGCCCAGCGACAGGAGCGGCAACTGGCACAACCTTACAACAACACCTGCTACAACTGCGCGCGGCTGATCCCATGTTCCGCAACTGGTCGATCAACCCGTATACAGGCCAATCTAGCCAATTCTTGGCCCGCCCTGAAATATCCACTGATTCGGTGCCACAGCAGGCCAGCGCGTTAGGCGAGGGGAACTAAGTATGCTTACCTTTTTTCGTCGCTTTTTGATCTTTGTGCTGGGCCTTGCTTTGCTGGTTGCGCCCACGCTTGTCCGTGATCTAGGCTGGCGCTATAACGAACGTAATTATACACCGCCGGATGTGCCTGAGCTTTCCTTTGCTGCTACGCCCATGCCAACGCCAACCGCCCAAGCCATCCAGCAGGTTGCCGCAACCGACGGACCGGCCTTGCGCCGCGGCCCCGTGGTGGTCGATTTTGCCCATTATAGTTTTCTGAGCCCAGCGCACTTGCAGCCCCTGGCCGATGCGTTAGCCGACCGTGGGATAGGTCTTCATTATTGGATCTCCCAAGTCAATACCATGGCGTTGGAAAGTTCGGCGCAATTTCCCGATCAATCGACCGACTTGGCGGCACAGCTCAAAGAAGCTAGTGCGCTGATTGTCGTTAGTCCCTTTTTCCTCTGGACGCCCCAAGAGATTGCCGTTGCCGAGCGCTTTGTGGCCGATGGAGGACGCCTTTTGCTGGTGAGCGACCCCGATATTACGGGTGACTTTCCCTCCTTGGTTAATATTCTAGCCGAGCCTTTTGGGATCGTTTTCCATGATGACTATCTCTACGATACCGCGCAGAATGATGGCAACTATACCTTTTTCTTTGTTGAAGCGACTGACGCGGAACAAGACGCGGCCGCAGACGATGAAGAGCAGCCGGCCGCAGCGTTGGCGGACGCCAACATTGCATTCTACGGTGGGCGAAGCATTAGCGGTGCCGTCAATGTGCAGATGCGGAGTATTGACACTACGTTAAGCAGTCTGCGCACCGGCCAGAAAGGCTTTGCCACCGTCGCCATTGGCGGGGTCGCTGGGCGTGGTACCCAAGGCCGCGTCTTAGCGCTCAGCGACTTTGATGTACTGAGCGAAGCCTACCGAGTTCGCCATGACAACCAACGCATGGTGGAGTATGTGGCCGATTTCCTGACCGCGGATCAGCGCAATAACACTATGGTCGATTTCCCCGACTACCTGGGCAAAGAGGTGATCCTCTCCTACGGTTCCCAATCGGCGATTGATGCCAACCTGTTGGCACAAGGCGCACAGTTGCAACAGCGGCTAGAGAGCACAGGACGCAGCCTGACCCTCACCAATGGCCAGGTGTTCAGCAATACTCAAAGCAATGCCGAGACCCGTGGCAAAGATCTGATCTATTTGGCTGACTACAACACGGGGCTCGTCAAGAGTACTATTGTGGCCGATCTAGGCATTCAGGTGTTCACCGAAACGACCACCATTACGGTGACCGTCCAAGCGACACCAACGCCAGCCCCGGCCAATACGACGAGCAGTATAGATGAAGAGGCAGAAAATGAGGCAGAAAATGAGGTAGTGGCAGAACCCACCGCAGAAGCGGCAACTGAAGATGAGACGCCAGCGGATAACGCGGGAGAGGAACCATCCGCAGAAGACACCAGCGACAAGCCTGAGGAAGATCAGGATGATGATACCACTGAAGAGAACACGGCGCCAGACAACGACAGTAAGCCCATCACCACCACTAGCGCGATCACTACCACTAGCGCGATCACTACCACTAGCGCGATCACTACGACCAGCGCGGTGACGGTGACGCCCCGCACGCCTGCAGCCACCACGTCTTTGACCGTGACCGCTGCGGTGACAACGACGGTTGCGGTCACGCCGCAGGTGGAAACGCGGGTATTGATTACAACCTATCTGGAGACAGCTTCTGGTCTGCGTTTGTTGGCCGATGAAACCGTGGTGATCGCGCAAAGCACGCGTGACGACGGTGCCTTACTCTTAGCCGTGCTTGGTGCGGATCGGCGGGGCATCGATGCCGGCGTGACGCGGCTGCTCACCAACGATTTTAGCAATTGTGTGACTAGCCCCCAACTGACCTTCTGCTCGCTGCCACCCGAGAGAAGCTCATCGAGCAGTAGCTCAGGGAGTAATAGTTCCAATGGCGGCAGTAGCCAGAACAATCCACCAGGCAATACGGGCGACACAGGCGATAGCAAACCGGAAACCCCACCAACCCCACGCTCGGGAATTTTATTAGTCGATGACAACCGGGCGCAAGGCGGTCCAACGGAGATCAGCGAGGCCGATCTCTATCTACAAACATTGATCGGCGCAGGCCACAATGTCGATCTTTGGGATGCCGATTCGCAAGGAGTCCCCACCGCCACCGATATGGGCAAATATGCTTGGGTGATCTGGAGCAATGCAGGGTATGCCAATGGCAAGTTATCCGTCGAAGATATGGATCTAGTCTTTGGCTATGTACGCGCTGGCGGTCGTCTCACGCTGAGCAGCCGCTTCCCCCTTCCTGGCCTCCCAGCCGCTTCGGCAGTGCGCGATGTTGTCACCACCGCCACGATTCCGGCGTTGGTCGCTGGCCTGCCCGATGAACCCATGCCGCTGAGCACCGCGCAAACCGCCGCCGATCTCAGTCCGATTGCCGCCGACGAAAGTGGGGCCCAGGTTGCCCTCCAACGTGGCCCCGAAAGCGAAGATGCCGCGGCCCCGCTGCTCGTTGTTGTGATGGATGAAGCAGAAAGCGGGAATGATTCCCGCTTAATGTTAATTGGCATCGCGCTCACTGGATTGCCCGAAGAAGAGAGCACCCAGCTCATTACCAACGTCGCCACTTGGATGTTAACCGACTAAGCGAGGAGCTACGCAAAGCGAGAGCTGGCCGGTTTTGAAAATCGGATAGCTCTCGCTACTGACAGGGAATAGAGAGCAAAGAAGACAAGAGGAAGCAGCATGAGTAACCAATCAATCATTCGCTTAACCACAGCCCAAGCCGTGATTCGGTTTCTCCAAAATCAATACAGCGAGCGCGATGGGATCGAGCATCAATTTTTCGCTGGCTGTTTTGGCATCTTTGGACATGGCAACGTCGCCGGTATGGGGCAAGCGTTGCATCAATACCGCGATTTTCGCTACTATCAGACACGCAACGAGCAATCCATGGTTCATACAGCCGCGGCCTTTGCCAAACAGGCGAATCGTCTCCGTACCCTCGTCTGTACCACCTCGATTGGCCCCGGTGCCACCAACATGATCACCGGGGCCGCCGCTGCGACGGTCAACCGGGTGCCCGTCCTGTTGTTGCCCGGCGATATTTTTGCGCGCCGCAATGTCGCACCGGTGCTGCAACAGCTCGAATCCGAACACAGCCAGGACATTTCCGTCAATGACTGTTTCCGCCCAGTCAGCCGCTATTGGGATCGCATTAACCGGCCCGACCAGCTCATCACGGCCCTCCCCGAAGCCATGCGCGTGCTCACCAGCCCCACCGAGACGGGCGCGGTTACGTTGGCACTCCCCCAAGATGTCCAGGCCGAAGCCCATGACTACCCGGTGGCGCTCTTTCAGAAACGGGTGTGGCATATTCCACGCAACCGCGCCGACCGGCGCGCCTTGGAACAGGCCGCGACCTGGATTCGTCAGGCGAAAAAGCCCCTGATCATTGCCGGCGGTGGCGTACTCTATAGCGAAGCAACGGCAGCTCTCCGCCAATTTGTTGAGCAGACGGGCATTCCTGTGGGGGAAACCATGGCTGGCAAAGGGAGCTTGCGCTATGATCACCCCCTCTGCTTGGGTGCCGTGGGCGTCACCGGCACCTTGGCCGCAAACCGCATTGCCAAAGAAGCCGACCTGATCATTGGCATCGGCACCCGCTATAGCGACTTTACCACCGCCAGCAAAACTCAGTTCCAGCACCCAGATGTACGCTTTATCAACATCAATGTTGCCGAGTTTGATGCCTATAAACATCAGGCGCTGCCGGTGGTCGGCGACGCTCAGGTAACTTTGCAGGAGCTAGGTGCGACTCTTCATGACTACACGAATAATCCTGAAAACCAAGAGCAGGCCCACGATCTCCACAATGCTTGGGAAAAGGAAGTGAGCCGCATCTACGCCATTCAAACGGCGGAGAGCGGCCTCCCCGCGCAAGGGGCACTCATTGGCGCGGTCAATGCGCACGGCGATCCAGAAGCGGTGATGGTCTGTGCAGCGGGTAGCCTACCGGGCGATCTCCACAAGCTTTGGCGTACCCGCCACCCCCGCCAATATCACCTAGAATATGGCTTCAGCACCATGGGCTATGAAATTGCCGGCGGTTTGGGGGTCAAAATGGCCGAGCCAAGCCGTGAGGTCTATGTCATGGTCGGTGATGGCAGTTATTTGATGTTGGCTAACGACATTATTACGTCGATTCAAGAGGGCTACAAATTGACGATTGTCCTCCTCGACAACCGTGGCTATAAGAGCATTGGCTCGTTAAGCCGTTCAGTTGGCGATCAGGGCTTTGGCACTCGCTATGCCTACACGAAATACGGCCATCCGACGGATGAACTAGGCGATGCAGTGGCAGATCTACCAGTCGATCTCGTCATGAATGCGCGTAGCTTGGGTGCGCATGTGATTGAGTGCAACGGCTACGATGAGTTAGTCACCGGGCTACAAACGGCCAAAGAGATTGACCACACCACCGTGCTCTACGTGCGCAACGACCGCTATTTCGGCGTCCCTGGCTACGATAGCTGGTGGGATGTGCCGATTGCCGAAGTGAGCGAACGCGAGACCGTACAAGCCGCCCGCGAAGAGTGGGAAGAGATGCGCGCCAAAGAACGCTATTTTCTATAAGCCCACTACACCTGTCAGGTCTGAGACGGCAAGGGCCAATGCAGACAAGATCAATGCAATCAATGGTATTTTCAAGGGGAATCACATGCAACAAAATGGACACCTACTCAACTTTATTAACGGCCAGTGGACCAAGTCGAGCGCTGGTTCATTTTTGGATATTACCAATCCCGCCACGGCACAAGCGCTAACGAGCGTTCCCCTTTCGCCGGGTGCGGAGGTCGCCGCGGCGGTCGAAGCGGGTCAAAAAGCCTTTGCAGAGTGGAAAGAGACACCCGTTGGCGACCGGATCCAGCCGATGTTCAAGCTAAAGACTTTGCTGGAAGAGAATCTTGACGATCTGGCACGCACCATCGTCAATGAATGTGGCAAGACCTATGCCGAAAGTGTCGGCGAGCTACGCCGTGGCATTGAAAATGTGGAAGTGGCCTGTGGTGCGCCGATCCTGATGCAGGGGTATAATAATGAGGATATTGCCCGCGGTATTGATGAGCATATGTTCCGGCAGCCACTCGGTGTCGTCGCGGCCATTACGCCCTTTAACTTCCCGGGCATGATTCCCCTCTGGTTCCTGCCCTATGCCTTGGTTACAGGCAATTGTTTCATCCTCAAGCCCAGTGAAAAAGTTTCGATGACCTCGCAGAAGCTCTTTGCTTGCTTAGAGCAGGCTGGCTTTCCGGCTGGCGTGGTGCAATTGATGAATGGTGGCAAAGAGACGGTCGATGCGCTACTGGACCATCCTGGCGTCAAGGCCATTAGCTTTGTCGGTTCTACACCAGTTGCCAAATATGTCTATAGCCGCGCCACGGCCAATGGCAAGCGGGCCCAATGTCAAGGGGGAGCCAAGAACCCCGTGGTGATCATGCCGGATGCTGACATGGAGACCACGACGCGTATCTTGGCCGATTCGGCCTTTGGCTGTGCTGGGCAACGCTGTTTGGCCGTCTCGGTAGCCGTGACCGTTGGCGACGCCAAGCAAGTCTTCACTGAGCATATTGCCGACGCCGCCAGCAGCCGCAAAGTGGGCTATGGCCTCGATAGCGGCACAGAAATGGGGCCGGTTATTACGCCGGAGAGTAAGGCCCGCATTGAAGGGTTGATCGCCAAGGGAGCGCAAGAAGGGGCAAATGTGTTGGTCGATGGCCGGAACAAAAAAGTCAGCGGCTATGAAGATGGCTATTGGGTCTACCCCACCATTCTGGAGAATGTTAACCCCGCTGGTGAAATTGCCAAAACCGAAATCTTTGGCCCGGTCCTCAGCCTCATGCATGCCAATGATGTTGACCAAGCGATTGCCTTGGTGAATAACCGCGCCTATGGCAACCAAGCAAGTATCTTCACCACCAACGGCTCCATCGCGCGCAAATTCCGCCACGAAGTCGATGCCGGTAACGTTGGCATCAACATTGGGGTTGCTGCGCCCATGGCCTATTTCCCCTTTAGCGGGTGGAATGAGAGCTTCTTTGGCGATCTGCATGCCCAGTCGCGCCATGGGGTAGAATTCTACACCCAGACCAAGGTAGTGGTAGAACGTTGGCCCCGCGAATGGAGCCGGAAGTTTTAAGAGCCGGTACGTACGGGGGCAAGACCTGACCGGTTTTGAAAACCGGCCAGGGCTCTGGTCACCCAACCAATTGTGTATCACCCATGGGGAGTGCATATGACACATTCGCTCGGCATCGGCGTCATTGGAATGGGCTGGATGGGGATGGCCCATAGCCGCGCCTACCGCAATATTCCCGATCGCTTTTATGATAGCGGCATTCGCCCACAGTTGGTAATCTGTGCCGATGATGTGGCCGCGCGGGCGCAACAGGCCAAAGAGGCACTCGGCTTTGCCGAAGCCACCACCGATTGGCAGGCGGTGATTACGCACCCAGCCGTCCAGGTTGTCAACATTGCGTCGCCCAACTACCTGCACCTTGAAATGGTACGGGCGGCCACGGCGGCAGGCAAGCATGTCTTTTGCGAAAAGCCCGTTGGGCGCACTCCCGAAGAGACGGCCACCATCGAAGCGTTGGCGCGCCAAGCCGGTGTGATGAGCTTTGTCGGATTTAACTACCGCTGGGCGCCTATGGTACAATACGCCAAACAGCTGATTGAAGAAGGTCGGCTCGGCAAAATCACACACTATCGTGGCCGTTTTTTTGCCATGTACGGCAGCAATCCGTTGGGACATTTAACTTGGCGGTTCAAACAAGCATACGCGGGCAGTGGGGTTCTGGGCGATATTATGTCGCATGTGGTTGACATGGCGCACATGCTCATCGGCCCCATCGAGCAAGTGGTCAGCCAGCGCCACACCTTTATCACCGACCGACCACTCCCAACCGGCCAAGGTACCCATTTTGGTCTAGGCCAGCCCAGTGATCCCACCGGCCCTGTGGAGAACGAAGATTACGTGAGCGCGTTGGTGCGCTTTGCGAATGGGGCACAAGGTAGCTTTGAAACCTGCCGCGCCATCTTTGGCCCGAAGTGTGAAATGTCCTTTGAAGTGAATGGGACCAAAGGGGCACTCAAGTGGAATTTTGAGCGCCTCAATGAGTTGGCGCTTTATCTACCCGATGAAGATCCCGCACATGATGGCTACACGACGCTCCTTGGCGGCCCCAGCTTTCCTTTCCATGGACGTTTTAACCCTGGGGATGGGATTGGTCTTGGTTATGAAGACCTCAAGTGTATCGAAGCCTATCATTTTCTCCGATCGATTGTCGAAGGCCAGCAGTACGAACCGAGTTTTGCCAGCGCCCTTGCCCTAGCTGCTGTACAACAAGCGATGATCCGATCTTGGCATAGCAGCCAGTGGGAAGCTGTACAGCCGGTAGAGCGCCTTGCCTGAGCTCAAAGCAGGTTGGCCGCCCGCCACGCCCGCGAACGGCTCACGCGCCGATTTCCAGGAACGCGATTAGCAAGTTTGCGTGAAGCTTAGTCAGGGCGATGAACGCTGACCGGGCTTGACCCAAGCAGCGATTTACTTTTATCCGCGTTGAAAAGAGCATTGCCACTTATGCTTGGCAACCTTCCGTCCCAGTTTGCTGGGTCAAGAGACCCTGCCCTCTTTGATGTTCCTCATTGGGTGTTTGTTCTGGATAGGACTTACGTAAAAAAGAGCGGTCAGGTTTTGCAAAACCTGACCGCTCTTCGGTGCTAAAGCGACCTTTGCGTATACATGCGTGTGATCAGTACGGCTGAATATAGGCCAAGATTTCCCACAATTTTATCTTCCTAAAATCAAATAAAATCTCATAAACTAGATTTGCAGGATTTTGCGAATTTTAACGATTAAATATAGGCAACTTAATACAACAAATAACTTAGATTTTTATCACCTGGATACGCAAATAATCCAGGTGGATTGCCAAAGCAAAGGAGGGTGGCAAGCAATTCGGAAGAATAAGGTCAGGCGAAGGTGGCGCTAATCAAAGTCGTGCGCAACGCGGCTTATTCGCGAGAATTCCGCCAGATAACTTGTAAATTTATCAGCCAAATGGAGGAGAAATCTGGACAAGCATCCTTAATTTGGTAAGCACATTGTAATATTAAATCAGGCTAAGTCTGCTATATAATGGACCTATGAGTCAATTGTCGTAAGCTGGTTACCACAAGCAATTCTCTTACGACGCTAGCGGTGTTTATCACGCTTGACGGTTCGCCCAAAGCCAGTGGTCGCTTCAACAAAAATTTACATCGCACCAAAATTCACGGATAACCCAAACGTGAATTGATCCCAATGTAAGCTAGATTTGTTGGCCGAGCACCACGTTGGTGACATCCGTTACTATAGGTCCCCAAAGCAATTTATTAGTAAAGTAGTTGAGAAGTAATGGGTGATTGGAGAAAGGTAGAGGGTTATGGAGATGGTTCTTGTTCGTCCACCGTATGTCTTTTTGTTTCGCAAGAATTACCAATTAATGAAACGTGTTTTGGATCTAGCGCTTTGTCTGCTAGTCCTACCAACCCTTTTGCCCATCATTGCGATCTGTGGGCTATTGATCTGGCTGGACGATCCAGGTCCCATTTTCTTTAAACAATTGCGCACAGGAAAAGGTGGCCGCCGCTTTCGTATGTACAAATTGCGCACCATGGCCACCAATGCGGAAGAACTGAAGCTGAAATATGCCCATTTGAATGAGTTAACCTGGCCGGATTTCAAGATCACCAATGATCCTCGGGTGACACGCATCGGACGCATCTTGCGCAAAACCAGCTTGGATGAATTACCCCAAATTTTCAATATTATCAAGGGTGATATGAGTTGGGTGGGACCACGACCTACATCTTTTGACGTAAGCACTTATTCCCTCTGGCACACGGAACGCCTTGAAGTGATTCCCGGCCTAACGGGGCTATGGCAGGTCAGTGGCCGCAGTGATCTAGATTTTGATGATCGCCTGCGCTTAGACATTGCCTATATTGAGCGCAAAAGTATTTTGCTCGATATTCAAATTCTGTTTCAAACCGTGACAGCCATCTTTACCCAACGGGGCGCCTATTAAGTTCACCCCAACTGTACGTTGGAGTGCCCTACGGGGAACAGAAAGAGCGAGATTGCTTTCGCCGAGCTGCCGTCAATCTACACAGCACGATCTTGACTCTTGTCTATGCTTCTGACTCATCGACAATCATAGGTGTGAGAAAAGCCCTTTACTGCCACTGAGCACGCGGGCAGGCACAGGACACACAGCCGCGTTTGATGAGCAATCATTTTTAATGTACAGCAAGTATATCATCTGTTGGTAAGATCCTCAGGATTTACGCGACACCACCCTTAGTAACCGGTCGGCTGGTGAAATCCACAACCACTCACGATAGACCTGTTCGGTTCTAGCACTGGACAGGTCTATCTGGTGAAATATGCTTCTGCGTAGGTCTGAAGCCCATATCGACACTTACAGGTACGATACCAAGTGAGGGTTAACAGGGGATTAATTGTAAGTAAACGATTGTTATTATTGACAGATGTTTTTAGAATCTTTTGCGGACAGAGATCGAGGGATATTTATGACACAGTTACGCTATCTCTTTGTTGCCATGTGCGGGTGGGTTTTCCTCCTATACAACATTGAGAGATTAGATACACCAATCAATATAGCGCCGTTTGTGTATATGCTCGTGGCAGCTAGCACGATTCTACTCCTTCTCTGGGTGCGCCTCAGTCAATTGCCACTCCAATGGCTCTTTGTGCTGCTCTTCCCGATTTATGGCTTGCTCAAATGGTTATTTGGGCATGAGTTGGGCGGGGCGAGCCTACCACTCACCATCACCGAGTTAAGTGCGCTGACGGTGAGCGTTATCCTGGCCCGCACGATTGGCCAACAGCTCGAAGAATGGCGGAAAGTGATCACCAGTTTGACCATTGGTGAGATGAACGACGAATTACAACCCTTTGACTCGGGCCAAGCGCAAATCTACCGAGAAATTCGGCGGGCGCGCCGCCACCAACGCGCGGCAGCGCTCTTGGCCATTCAGCCGATTGATGGCTCGGGTGAATCGGCGGGCAAGCGTCTCCAAGATACCCCCCTACACCGCTTTGTGGAGGAAGTGCGCCGTGAGACATTGGAAAAATATGTCGCCGCGCGCTTGGCTGAATTGTTGGTGGCCGAATTAGGCGACCTAGCCATTGTCACCAAACGCGATGATCATTTTGTTACATTACTACCCGAAACCGATCGAGTCAATGTACAAGAGATTACCCGTAAATTACAACAGGCCGCCAAGGACAAATTGGACCTTCACTTAAAGATTGGGATCTCCACCTTCCCCGATGAAGCCGTTACCTTTGAAAGCATGTTGGAAAATGCTGAAACAGAGATGACAAATACCAAGCTCGCCCTCAATGTGCGAGTCGACAAACCAACCGTTGATGTCGCGAATGGCGTAGCACTTGAACCGGCACCAACCCAGTTCAAGTCCCGATAGGTCTCCAGTTAGAAAGTTAAGGTGAATCCGTTGATACAGCAATACTTGAACATTCTTCGCCGCTGGATATGGTTGCTTGTGTTAGCCGGAATTGGCAGTGGGCTCTTGGCTTATACGGTAACAGAACAACAGCCGCCCGTCTATGAAGCAAGCACACGAATGATTGTAGGGCCAGGCATTGATAGTCTGAACCCCGATCTCAACGAACTCCGTACTGCTGAACAGTTGATGCGGATTTATGCTGACTTAGCCACGACGCGGCCCGTTTTGGAATCAGTCGTCGAAGAGCTCCAGCTCCCCATGAGCTCGGATTCACTCAAAAAGATGGTTGAAGTAAAGACCAATACCTCAACCCAAATTTTAGATGTGAATATCCGCGGGGGCGATGCCGAGCAAGTGGTGGTCATTGCAAATGCCCTAGCCAACAAGATCCTAAGCCTTAGCCCAGCCGGAGGCGGTGTTACCCCAGCCGAGCTAAAAGCCGATATTCAGGCCCAGATCGATGAGCTGAAAACCACGATCACGCAAAACCAAGAAACCATTAAGCAGCTGGAAACGCGCCAGTCCACCATCATCAGTCTCGATGAAAGGCGCTTATTGCTTGATCAATTGAGCCAATTGCGCACGCGCCAAAGCGATAATCAACGCACCTTAGCTACGCTCTATGAAGCTTATCAAGAGAGTAATACGAATCAGATCAAAATCATTGAGTTGGCTGTGGCTGGCGAAGAGGTAGATGCCAAGTTACTGTTGACAACGCTCATGGCAGCGGTGGCCGGTGTCATTCTAACCCTGACATTGGTATTGGTCTTTGAATTCTTTGATGACACCATTCGCACGATCACTGACCTGGCCTATACAACCGGGATTCCTATCTTGGCTACGCTAAACAAGCACAAACGGCTCCAAGGGGCCGGACGCGATCGGTTTGTTGTCCATGCCTTGCCCGATTCGCGTGTGGCCGAAGGCTATCGTGTGCTAAGTAGCAAATTGCTCCTCTCCCGCTTCCAGCACGAAACGAGTAGCGCCGTCGCAATCCAACAAAATTATGTCGCACTGACCGCCGAAGGCGCCCCCCAACCCATTGAACCCACCATGCGCTCGGTTGTCATTAGTGGCACGCAAGCCAATGAAAATGTCAGCGAAATTGCGGCAAACTTGGCGGTGCTCTTGGCCCAGACCGGCCATCGCATTATTTTAGTCGATGCTTATTTACACCGCCCCAGTATTCATCGCCTCTTTGGTCTGCCCGAACAACGGGGCTTGGCCGATATCCTGCTGCTGCGCAATTTGGCACCGCGTGCCGTGATCCGCCAACTACGCCATCCGCTCACAAAAGCCGTCAAGGAAGAGGTAGAGCCCGCACGCACGGCGGAAAGCCGCCCGAACGATATGAAGAGCGATCTGCAAGAAACCGCCGCTTTGGTTTCGGTTGACTGGGCCCCGGGTCTACAGATTCTTACCAGTGGTGCACAGCCGCCCAATCCCTTTGAATTGCTGGTTTCGCCCCATATGGCCGACCTGATCAAAAGCTTGGAAAAACAGGCCGATCTCGTCATTATCGCGGCTTCGCCGTTGTTGGCCTCGGCGGATAGCCTTATCTTGGCCTCACGGGCCGATGGTGTTGTCATCGTGACCAGCGAAGGCAAGACCCGGCGCGATACGCTCAAGGAGATTGTGCTTTCGCTCCAAGGGCTCCATGCAAACATCCTTGGCACGATTTTGGACCAGCAACCACGGCGGGATCTTTTGCTCCCTGTGCAAAGCGGTCTTCCCTATTTTACCGATCGACGCGAGCGCCAATCCCACAGTGTGGCGTCGGTACAAGGATAAGCGTTGAAAGTAAAGGTTATGGCTGCTTTATTGTTAGCAACGCTACAACGGCTTGAAGAGGCCGAAATCCACTATTGTCTGCTCCGCGATGGTGAGCAGATGGAGGGTCTAGCGAGCCAAGATGAAGTCGATCTGCTGGTGGCACCGACCCAGTTGGCAAGCCTCACCAGCCTGTTGGGCGATCTTGGCTATGCCCCCATGCCAAGCCAAGGGTATGCCCCCCACCACTTCTTTGTTGGCTATGATGAAGCGCACGATCATTGGGTCAAGCTCGATCTTGTGACCGCGCTCACCTATGGTCATCCCTACCCAACCCTGACTACAGCCTTGGCCGCGGGCTGCTTGGCCCGTCGGCAGCGCCATGGACATGGCTTTATTCCCAGCGTAGAAGATGAGCTGATTACGCTCCTCCTCCACTGTGTATTGGATAAGAAGCGTTTTGCCCCTCATCGCCAGCAACGCATCCAAGAGCTACGCCAGGCCCAACCAACAGAAACCATTATGACCGCCCTGTTGCAACAGCATTGGCAACCAACCACCCAGTGGTCACAGCTCGCCGCGTTGATTGACACCGGCGCTTGGGATCAGCTTCTAGCCATGCGCGCCACAGTGACGCGCCATTTGGCGCAACAACAGCAGGCTGGCTATCAGCTGCGCCCCCTCCAACAGCGGGTGTTGCGCAAGATCAGCGGTTGGCGCACGGCCCGCCGGCCGCGCGCGATCAGTGCCGCGATCTTAGCCCCCGACGGCGCCGGTAAATCGACCGTAGTGGCTGGGATCAAAGAAGGCTTCTACTTTCCTGTCCATACCGCCTATATGGGTTTGTATCAAAAAAGCACCGGTGGGCTAGCGGGGAAATTAGCCAAAGCGGGCTTTGTCGGGCGGTTGGCAACCCAATGGCAGCGTTACCTGACAGCCCGCTACCAACAAGCGCGCCGCAAGTTGGTCATCTTTGATCGCTATACCTATGATGCGCTGCTGCCGACCCGAAAACCGCAGAGTCGCCTCCAGCAGTGGCGGCGGTGGGCGTTGGCCCATGCTTGCCCCGCGCCCGATCTAGTCATTCTGCTGGACGCGCCCGGGGAAATGCTCTATGCCCGTAAAGGAGAGCACAGTGCGGAATTTTTAGAAGAGCAACGGCAATTCTACCGTAGCCTCCAACCCCGCCTACGCCAGATGGTGATTGTCGATGCAACCCAAAATGCCGATCGTGTCCGCCAGCGAGTCATTGCCCAGATCTGGCGCGGCTATTTACGCCAAAACGGCATCCAAGCGGATGCATTAGTTGAAAAAGCGATATTAGACCTATGTGTGCAAGAGTAGCAACCGATCCCATCTCTGTCGCGCGTCCGCCCCAACCCGTTGGGGCGACGCCAACAACCCAAGCAACCACTGCAACTAGCCCTGCAACCTCCGCTGGGCGCGGCACGGTTGCCTATATGATGTCGCGCTTTCCCAAGATCACCGAGACCTTCATTCTCTATGAAATGTTAGCCATGGAGGAACAAGGCGTTGCTGTCGAAGTCTATCCCTTGCGGCGGGAGCGCACCAAGGTCGTTCACCCAGAGGCGGTAGCTTATGTCGAGCGGGCTCATTTTCAGCCCCATATCTCTTGGCCGATTCTGAAGGCGCACCTCCATTTTCTGCGCCAGAAGCCACGAGTCTACCTGGACACGCTCTGGACCTTACTACGGGCCAACTGGGGCAGCCTGCGCTATTTTTTTGGCATTTTCGACCTCTTCCCCAAAGCGGTCTACTTTGCCCGCTTGATGGAAGCCGAAGGCATCGAGCATGTCCATGCTCACTTTGCCAGCCACCCCGCCGCCGCGGCTTTTGTCATTCACCGGCTGGTCGGCATTCCCTATAGCTTTACAGCCCATGGTTCCGATCTGCACCGGGACCGCCACATGTTGCGCGAAAAGATCGAGGAAGCGGCCTTTGCTGTCACGATTTCCAATTACAATCGCGATATTATGGTCGATGCGTGTAAGGGACAAATGCATGATAAAGTATTGGTCATCCACTGCGGGGTTGATACTCAGCTTTTCCAACCCCGGACCGCGCCCACGCCCCATGATCTCGGCCAAGGCCCGTTCCTAATCCTCTGTATTGGAACATTGCACGAGGTCAAAGGCCAAACCTATCTGATCGAAGCCTGTCGCCGCTTGAAAGAAGAAGGGGTACCTTTTGCCTGTCACTTTGCCGGGGACGGCCCGGATTTGGAAGCACTCCAAAAACAAGCAGCGCAACAGGGCTTGAGTGAAGAGATCCACTTTCATGGCCGGCTCCAACGCGAAGCCATTGTGGAGTTGCTACGCCAGGCCGATGTCGTCGCGACCCCCAGTGTGCCCACGCGTGACGGTCGCCGCGAAGGCATTCCGGTTGTCCTCATGGAAGCCATGGGGAGCGGTGTGCCGGTGGTCTCGACGCGCCTTTCGGGGATTCCGGAGTTGGTCGCCCATGAACAGAACGGTCTGCTCACGGAACCGGGGGACGCACCGGCATTAGCCGCCGCCTTGCAACGTCTGTACCAAGAACCAGCCCTCCGCCACCAGTTTGGCCAGGCAGGCCGCGAAAAAGTGATTCGTGAGTTTGACTTAACGACCAATGTCGCCCACTTGGCCCATTACTTTGGGTTGGGCAAAGGGCGTCGGCGGCAGGGCTAGCCAACCGACATGGTTGCTTATTGGAACGAAACGCAGAGGAGCAAGGAAATGTTTTGGGGAATTTATTGGGCGGCCTTGGGGATCATCATCTATACCTATCTACTCTTTCCCATACTGACCTTTATCCGCGGTCGGCTGTGGCGCACTCCTGTCCGCAGTGCAGAGATCACCCCGCGTGTCAGCTTGATCATTGCGGCCTATAACGAGGCCCAAAGCATTGGCGCCAAATTAGACAATGTCCTGACAATGGTCTACCCGCGCGATAAACTCGAGGTGATTGTGGCCTCGGACGGCTCCACCGATGGCACCGATGAGATTGTCCGGCAGTACGCGAAGCAGGGGATTCGGCTGCTCTCCTTGCCGCGCGGCGGGAAAGCACCGGCGCTAAATGCCGCCGTTGCCGCTGCCACGGGTGAGATTTTGGTCTTTTCCGACGCCAATAGCATGTATGCATCAAATGCCATTCAGGCCCTCGCCCGTCCCTTTGCCGACTCGACCGTTGGTGGCGTGGCTGGCAATCAGGTCTATGTAAAGGAGACAGCTAGCCATGCCTCGGGCAGCGGTGAACAGAGCTATTGGAATTTTGACCGCAAGCTCAAGCAATCGCAGAGCAAGGCTGGCAATGCCATTTCGGCCACCGGCGCGATCTACGCCATTCGACGCGCCTTGTTCGCGCCCGTACCCGGTGGTGTGACCGATGATTTCACCATTTCCACGGGAGTCATCACCCAAGGCTATCGGTTGGTTTTTGCGCCGGATGCCATTGCCTATGAGCCGGTGGCTGGCTCAGGCCCACGCGAATTTGGCCGCAAAGTTCGCATTACCACGCGTGGTCTGCGCGCGGTGCTGCTCCGGCGGGAACTGCTCAATCCGCTTCGTTATGGCTTCTATGCTTTTCAGCTTTTTTCTCACAAGGTGCTGCGCCGCCTCGTGGTCATTCCGCTCTTGCTCCTGTTTCTGGTAAATTGGGGGTTGTGGAACCAAGGGTGGTTCTACCAAGCAACCCTCTTGGCGCAGGTGGCGGTTTATGGCTGTGCGCTCTTGGGTTGGCGGCTTAGTGATACGCGTTGGGGCAAGCTCAAGCTCTTTTCCATCCCCTTCTTCTTTGGCATGGTCAACCTAGCTTCTTTGCTTGCCACCTGGAATATTGTGCGCGGCCATCGGATTGAACGTTGGGAGCCGCAACGGCGTGAGGATCATGGGGTTGTGCCCAGCACGGGCTTACCCTTACCCGCGGCACCCGTAGCCTCTTCGGAGCAGGGTCGATGATGACAACCCTCACGACAGCTTGGCAAGAAGATCCACGCCGTGCCAAATCCCTTCTTGTTGGTGGCGGGATCTTTTGCTTTGTTTTGATCGTTACGCTCCTCACACTCCAACAGTCTTTGTGGGTGATTGCTGGCGTAGTCGCCTTGTGGATTGTCGCTGCCCTATTGGCTTGGCCCGAGGTGGCGACCCTGTTGGTCTTTTTTATTTTATACACCAACGCGGGGGCCAACGCGGTAGAATTTCATGGCGTGCCCTATATTGTCGGTGCGTCGTTTCCGGCGCTCCTCCTCTTGCCGCTAACCTCCTATCTTGTGGTGCGGCGCACTTCGCTGATCATTGACACACCTTTTTTGGTGCTCGTCTTTTTTTGGAGTATCCAACTCACAGGGCTGCTCTTCGTCGAACGGATCGACCGGCTGAGCGGTGCAATTGGCCGTGTGCTCGATTTTCTTGTTGAAGGGGTCTTCATCTATTTTTTGGTGATCAATGTCGTGCGTGATCGTCGGACATTGCGCTATGCCGTCTGGACCTTAGTATTCGCCGGGCTGCTCATGGGTGGACTTTCCTTCTATCAGCAAATTACGGGCACCTTTGACAGCAACTATGGCGGCTTTGCCCAAATGAGTAACACCGCCTTCGGCACCGGTGAGGAGACCTTACAGGGCGAAGTGGAACAACCCCGGTTGGCAGGCCCCGTTGGCGAACAGAACCGCTACGCCCAGGTCATGCTGATGTTGGTGCCCCTGGCCCTCTTTCGCATGTGGGGTGAACGCTCGCTTTTCTTGCGCATCTTGGGCGGAGCGGGGGCGCTCTTTGCCTTGATCGGGATGGGGCTCACCTTTTCGCGGGGTGCGCTCTTTGGGCTAGCGCTCATGTTGCTCGTCATGGTCATTCTACGCTATGTCAAGTGGTATCAGATCGCCATCATTGGATTAGTGCTTTTGGGGCTGATGCAGGCCGTACCCAATATCGGTGGGCGGTTGGTCAAGCTCGAAAATCTGTCGCTGACGGCCATGTTCCAAGATGATGTACAAAGTGGCCTTGAGGGCACTGACGGGTCCACCCAAAACCGGGTGGCCCAACAATTCACAGCGCTCTCTATGTTTCTGGATCATCCGCTCCTGGGTGTTGGGACAGGCTTTTATCGCGTCTATTACCATGAATATGCTAAACAGGTCGGGATGGGTGTGCGGAGTGAAGAGCGCGAATCGCATACCCTCTATCTGGGCATGGCTGCCGAAAATGGGATCTTGGGCGTTGGGAGCTTTCTCTTCTTTATCTTTTTGCTCATGCGTAACCTGACCCAAGTCCGCAAACAGTGGTTTGAGCTAGATCGACCATTGGCCAATCTAGCGATCAGCTTTTTTCTTGCCATCATTGGCTTTTTAGGTACATCTATCTTTTTACACTTGGCTTTTGCCCGCTTCTTCTTTTTAATTGTGGGCTTGGCCGGTGCGACCTACCAAATCAGCCAGCAAACGCCCCTGCGCGTAGAAAGTAAGGGATAAGGGCCAATTATTCACTAACCGAGAACGACCAAAGAAGCTGGCCGCTTCAGCAGATCTTCCTCTTTTGGTGTGCCACCACCTTCATCGCCGTCATTTCATCAGGTATCATTATGTGTTTGGCTGAAAGGGGAACTATGTTCAAATCAAACCGGATCGTAACAAAGTCTAAGATCGACACCTTAGTCCTCGAAAAACGTGTCCAACTAGAGGCGGAGATTACTGATGCACGCAGCGAAGCAATTCACTTTGCCGAGTTTCAACAGATTGAAACAGACTTTACGCAGTACGTCGCCGGTGCGCCTTGGCGCCAGTATTTGTTTGGTTTTCTAGGTCCCGTACAGGGCAAAACGGTGCTGGATATAGCCTGTGGCTATTCCATGACGCCTGTGATCTTAGCCTTAGCTGGAGCCACAGTCTATGCCGTAGATGTCGCGCCCAAAACGATTGCGACGGTTCAGCGCTATGCCGAGTATAAAGGGGTGGCAGACCGTCTCCATGTCCATGTTGGCCCAGCCGAGCGTTTACCTTTTGCCGATGAAAAGTTTGATCTACTGTTTGGTGGCGCAGCCCTCCACCATTTACAGCTCAACGTAGCCGGACCAGAACTGGCACGGGTGCTGAAACAAGGCGGGCGCGGCGCGTTCCAGGACCCCCTAGGTCACAACCTGTTGCTTGAATTTGCCCGTGATCGCTTGCCTTATAAGCATAAACACCCCGTCAAGGGGACTGATCGCCCGCTCGCACTTGCGGATGTGAAGACCTTTGGCCGTTATTTTACAACCTGTACATACCGCGGCTTTGATCTAGCCAGCATGGCCGCCAAAGTCTTACGGCTACGGGCTCAGTCGCCCTGGCGCAAGGCCCTGCAACAAACCGATAGCTTTTTGTTTGATCATGTGCCGTATCTGCAACGCTATGCGCGTTTTATTGTTACTTGTGTCACCCGCTAACGGCTAACGGCCTAGCCGCGAGTCCATAACAGAGTGCTGGCAGCATGGCTCGGGGTACAAGGGTTCTCTACCTTTGCGCCATACCGCCAGCATTCTCTGTGTCGGCCCTATGCATGGGAAAAGTTTGGAGTTTTAGGATCAGTATGAGTGTAACAACGACCCCACCAACGACGCTTGAAAAAGAGGCGATCGAAAAAGAGCCACTTGAAAAAGAAAAGAAGAGCTCCGGCACGCGTCGTCAAATTCGTGGTTCCAGCCTGCTTCTTTCGGGTCAATTCATCTCCAAGGCCATCAACTTTGCCGTCCAAGTGTTGATTGTGCGTTATTTGACCAAATCGGACTATGGTGCCTTTGCCTATGCGCTCTCCTTGGTCGCGCTGGGCGAGAGCGTTGCGACCTTTGGGCTCGATCGGGCGATCACCCGCTTTGTGCCAATCTATCATGAACAGAAGGATTTCAACCGTCTCTTTGGCACGATCTTAATGGTCACGGGCAGTATGCTCACCTTCGGGCTGACCATCATTCTCTTGCTCTTTAGCCTCCAGGGCTATCTACATCTCTGGATCGATGATCAATTAGCCATCAACCTCCTGCTTGTCTTGATCTTCTTGTCCCCGATTCAGGCGATAGATGATCTCTTGGTCGGTTTGTTTGCCGTCTTTACCAGCTCACGCGCCATCTTCTTCCGCAAGCATGTCTTAGCGCCAGGGCTCAAATTGACGGTCGTGCTCCTCTTGATCTTTGGTCATAGCAATGTCTTTTTTCTGGCAGTTGGCTATGTCACCGCTGGCTTGATCGGGATTGGAATCTGTACCGTTCTCCTCTGGCGCTCGTTGCGCAGCGAAGGGCTCTTAGCGCAATTCAACCGACATACGATCATTGTGCCATGGCGTGAGATCTTGGTCTTTACCATTCCGCTGCTCACCTCCGACCTGGTCTATGTGGTGATGAATGCCATGGATGCGGTGATGCTCGAATATTTTGGCAATACCGCGGATGTCGCGGCCCTGCGCGCCGTCCAGCCCACGGCCAAACTCAATCAGATGGTCTTGACTAGTTTTGGCGTGCTCTTTACACCCGTGGCGGCCCGCCTTTTTGCCCGCAATGATCGGGAAGGGATCAACAATCTCTATTGGCAGAATGCCGTCTGGATTGCCGTGGCCTCCTTTCCTATTTTTGTGTTGACCTTCTCCCTGGCACAGCCGATTACGCTCTTTCTCTATGGCGAAGAGTATGCGCAGTCAGCCTTAATCCTGGCGTTGCTCTCCTTTAGCTATTATTTTAATGCCGCGCTCGGCCAAAATGGCCTGACGCTCAAGGTCTTTGGCATTGTGCGCTATCTGGTAGTGATCAATATCATTGCCGTGGTCATTAACTTGGGTGTCAATCTCCTCCTGATCCCGCACTATGGTGCGCTCGGGGCAACGATTGGCACCGCTGGCACGCTCGTGCTGCACAATCTGCTCAAGCAAGCGGGTCTGCGTATGGGGACAGGGATCAATCTGTTTGAGTGGCGCTACTTCCGCGTCTATCTTATCATCACCCTAAGCGCGGTCGGCGTCTTTTTGGTCCAATGGTTCACCGCCGCACCAGCCTATGTGAGTGTCGGTCTTGCTATTTTGGCGTCGTTGTTGGTGATCCGGCTCAATCGCCAACTGCTCAACGTCAATCAGACTTTTCCTGAACTCCTACGCATTCCCCTGATGAAATATATTCTAGGTGGGTAACCCGAGCAACGATGATGCTGAAAACGACCCTTAGTACAACCTTTACCCCTGGCATTAACCTCAAAGGCGAGGCTGTCGGTGCCAACTGGGCCTTTTTGCTGCCCACCATGCCGCAACAAACAGTGCTGATACTAGGTCTTCCCACCGCCGCCACTCTCACCATGGTGGGCCAGTTGGCGCAGCGGATCAGGGTGATATGTCGCACACCAAACGAGTGCCAAAGCTTGGAGCGGCTCCAGCGCCAAGTAGCCCTACCGGATCTAGCCAGCTTTCCCTTCGTCTCTGGCACAGCGCTGCCACTCGCCGCCCAGCAGGTCGATCTCGTCTTGGTGACTGACCGGCCTCAAGTGCAATGGTTACAGCAAACACCCGCGCTCCAGCAAGAGATCCAGCGGTTGCTAGCGCCAACGGGTCTGCTCTACTACGAATATAGAGGGCAGCGCGACCCCCTGCAAGGGCTCTTTGCTTCCACAGTCAGCGCGGCGCGTCCCGCCGCTTTGATTGGCACAAGCCAAGCTTTTTGGCTAACACCGCTCTGGGGAGAACGCCAAACCGCGGTGCCCCTCGCAGACCAGGCAACCAGTGCCTATGCATTGGCGCATGACCTATACCGCCCCTCTGCCGATCTAGCCACCTGGAAAGGGCTGCTCAAAACCCGGCTGGGCAAACGGACCAAAGGGCAGCGCCCCCCGCAGGCCACGCCCCAAACAGGGAGACCGCGCAAAAAAGCGCGCCGGCTGACAACCTTACGCCGCCGTGTCGGTCTCTGGGCGAAACGGCTGCTGGTCAGTGGCAGTGCCTTCACCGAAGGACTCGAAAAGCGCCTCTATCAATGGCCGTGGGTACGGTCGCGTTTTCAGCGACGTGGCGTGCTCTTTCAACAAGGCGCGGAACTCACGGCCGCCCCGCCAGCGTACCTACGGGTTGCCGCACAGAGCGCCGGCATCGCGCTGGAAAATTACCGTTGGTTCCTCTCGGCCAAAGGGGAATATCGCAGCCGCAAGGTGCTTTTCTTCCTCTTTGCCCCTGGCGCAGAGACCCCCACCTATATTGTCAAGATGACCCGTGATCCGGCCCTGAATGGGCGGGTTGAAAATGAGTATCAGGCTCTAGTCCAGCTTGAGGCCTGTGATATGCCTGGTGCGGTTGCCCTGCCCAAGGCGCTCTTTTTAGAGGAGCATGCCCACCTCGCGCTCGTGGGTGAGACGATCATTGCCGGTCGGCCTTTTAATCGCTACACGCAACGCAGCGCGACCTGCCCCTACTTGCAGGCGGCGGTCAGCTTTTTCAGCGAGCTTGGCATGGCTACGCGCAACACAAACGCCGTATCACCCGCGACAGTCGCCACGGCATTGGAAACTTTGCTGAACCGTTTTCAAGCGATCTATCAGCTCACCCCAGCCCACGCGGCCTTTCTAGCCGATCAAATTGCACAAGTACGTCTTTGCCCACAACCTTTCCCCCTCGTCTTTCAGCATGGTGATCCCGGGCCGTGGAACATGTTGATCACACCAGCGGATCAGCTGGCCGTCCTCGATTGGGAAGCCGCCGAGCCCCAAGGTATGCCCCTGTGGGATCTCCTCTATTTTTTGCGTTCCTACTGTATAGATGTTGCCCGCGCCCAGGGGATCACCGATGCTCAGCGTGGTTTTCAAAGCCAATTTCTAGCCGATACCCCGCTTGGTCGGTTTGTTGCGGATACCATCCACCACTATTGTACGGCCATTGGCTTGCCGTTGTCTCTGATCAAACCGCTCTTTTACACCTGCTGGATGCATCGTGCGCTCAAAGAAGCCACCCGTCTACCGGTTGGGCAAGTCGAAACAGGCCGCTTCGTAACGCTCTTACGGCTGTGCATAGACCAACCGGAGACGCCAACCCTGCAACGGCTGATGTCAATCGTCGCTAGCGATGAATCCGGTGCTTTGCAAAGGATGACAAGCGAAACATGGTGAAACAACTTCTGATTATTGTACTTTGTCTCCTCTCGCTGGCTGGCCCCACCAGCGGCGAAAGTATGGCACGACAGGGCGCCGCTGTACCGCAGGCCCAGCCGACAGCTATCGCAACGGCCACCAGGCCAATACCCACCCCAGCCCCAACGCGCACCGCAGCCACTGGACCATCACGCGGCTATCTCACCACCCCGGAAGAGCTAGCCGTCATCGGCGAAAAGGCGCGGGCGGAAATAGAGCCCTACCAAGGCGCGGTGGAATATGTGCTTGGTTGGGCAAAGCGCAAATGGGACTATCGCCTAAAAGAACACGAAACCTGCAAAAATGCAGATAAGCCCGACTGGATCGATGAACAAGGGGGCATTGGGCGGCTCTATGCGCGCGCCTTGGCCTATCACCTGACCGACGACGAACGCTATGCCGAACAAGCAAAGACGATCCTGCAATCGATCATGACGGAAGTTCACCAGATCGATCTGGAGCAACAACAGTGCCGCCTGAATTTTAGCTGGGGAACCCCCGAATTGGTGGCAACGGCTGATCTCCTGGAAAAGTATTGGCAGAAGCATATCTGTACAGGCCCAACCGATACCAGCTACACCGATACCACCATTGGGTCCGGCAGTTGCAAGGTGCTCTTTCAGAATTGGCTGATCAAAAACGCCTACTATCTCGTTTCGTATACCGCCGAGGAAGCCCAAAGCAACTGGGGCGCCGCCGCCACAACGACGCTCGCCTACATTGCCGACTATGCCTGGGATCGACCAGGCGCCCTCTTTGTGCACCGCGTGCCAGATCCCGCCAAACGGGGCAGCTATACCGAGATTACCATGACCGCGGCAGAAGCCTATGCCCATGCCAATCAGCTCATGTTGGATCGGATGAATGGCTATCGCGTTGAACTCCACAGCAGCAATGCCTGCGATTACCTGGCCGGTTCTCAGCAGGATGACCGGTGGGAGCCGGTAAAATCACAGATCAGCGAAAAGGGCATTCTGCCCGAAGACGCCCGCCGCGAAGAAAGTTGTAACATCCCTACATACAATGGGGAATATCAAAATTATCCCCAAGTTCACCTGGGCAATAACATCCAACAATGTGAATTGCTCTGGCGGCGGGGTGATAGCAGTTGTTATGACAATGTCGATAATAGCGATATTCCCAACTATACCTTTGTGGCCAAGGATGGCAAAGAGAAGAGTACCCATCTCTACCCCGGCCGTGGGTCGATTGAACGCGCCATCAAGGCCATTATCATTGACGCCGAGACGGAATGGCGACACGATTCTGCTTTAGAAGTAGCCTATCGATATTATTACGATCACCACACGCTGCCCGGCTTTGAAGCTTGGGCCGAACATCTGGATCGCCCAGATAGCTGCGATCAAGATATCTGCTTTGGGGCTTTGACGCACGGATTTGCCCCCAACGAAATGCCCACGGCGCCACCAGTGGTCGCGCCCCCCCAGTAGGACGCAGCCGGTTGAGACCTGGCAGGTTTTCCAAACTTGTCAGGTCTAGCCTTCGGTCAAACGCCCCACCAACCCACCTTCTCCCCCCCCGCTTTGTCCATAACAGCTTAGTCCCAACCAAATCCGCGAGATTCGGGATAAATACACAGGCGCACCAAGCAATTTTCCACCCAAATACCTTAGGCAAAATGACGTAGTGCAAGCATACTGTAAGCAAAAATTTCTCTTTTACCAGTTAAAATGAACGCATTAATGAACCTTTAATTAATTGTTATTGAAACTTTTACAGTAGGCTCGATGAAGGCGACAGTGGATTGGCCGCGTGCGGACATGATCACGCCGCCAGCGCCCAATCAGCGCCCTGCTGTCAACCAGACTTACGCTTGGCGTAGGAATTGTAGGAACGGACTCGATGCACGCAACGATGGGGAACCAGCAGAGGGATAACCAGCAAGGGGATAGCCAGCAGAGCGCCTTTGATTTTGATCTACACGGCATTGTGGGCATTCGCCTTCTCCATGCCAATGCCCAGGATCGGGCAGCCGTTGCGCGACAATTGGGCCCGATTCAGATGCCGCTCCAACGCACACCGGATATTATCATTCGCTTTGTGGACCGGCTACCGCTCGCCTCGCCGCTGCACTATCTTGGGGTCAATGAAGCCGCCTTTACGCAGGATGCCTTTTTCGTTCTGCGGGGCAAACATAAAGCCCAAGTGATGGTGCAAATTCCCTTTGCGACCATTGGTCAACCCTGTGAAATTCTGTGTGAGCATGGTGCGCCCGCTGTACCGCTTTTGATTCCGATCTTGAATCTAACCGCGCTGAACAAAGGCGTGCTGCCCCTCCATGCCGCGGCCTTTCGCTACAACGGCTTGGGTGTCCTGGTGACAGGTTGGTCCAAGGGTGGCAAAACAGAAAGCTTGTTGGCCTTTGCCGCGAACGGCGCGGAATATATCGGGGATGAATGGGTCTACATTAGCCACGATGGGCAGCACATGTCGGGCATTCCAGAACCTGTGCGGGTTTGGGATTGGCACTTGGAGACGCTACCCCACTATCGGACGCGCCTCAAAAGCAGTGAGCGCACACGCCTACGGACGCTCAAGTTCATGATCAATGCCCTGGAACAGGTCGATGGCAAGGGCGCAGGCCGACAGGTCGCACCGCTCAAGCTCATGCAACGCATGACACCGCTCTTAAAACAGCAGTTACATGTCAATCTAGCCCCGCAGAAACTCTTTGGGCAGAAGATTCATAGTGGCGTTAGCCAGCTTGATAAGCTCTTTTTTGTGGGT
Source organism: Caldilineaceae bacterium (assembly GCA_019637645.1). The sequence continues at coordinate 11,881 of JAHBVH010000014.1, read as the reverse complement.
AGCCACGCGGCCTCCGCAGTGACGGTACGCCCCGTTGACCCCCAGGTCATTGCTCAGCGCATGGTCTTTTCGCTCCAAGAAGAGCGCATGGACCTGCAATCTTATTACCACATGTTCCGCTTTGCCTTTCCAGCCGAGCGCAATGAGTTGATCGAAGCAGCCGAGGAGCGGCAGCGTGCCCTGCTGCTCCAGTTACTGGCGGGCAAGGAAGCCTATGAACTTTACCATCCCTATCCAGTTGCCTTACCGCGACTTTTTGAGGCAATGAGTCCGCTGCTCGCAGCCTGACTTAGCTCGATGCACAAAACCAGGCTTTCGATTAGCCATGTAAAGCAGCGATGAAGATGAGCCAAAACAGAACGACGAGAACGGCACCAACCGCCGAACAGTTATTACACGCCTCACGACGGCTAGACTGGCGCTTCCTTTTGCCTGACCCAGCGCTCCACCGTGTCGCCTATTGGGGGCCAACTACGAGCACACTGCTGCGCTCCTTACAACTCTTTGCGACCACGCTGGCCGTTTGTCCAGCGGCGCAGGAGACTGCCCCCACCGAATATGATGTCGTTGTGGCGGCCACGCCGACAGCCAAGCAACTGCAAGAGGCAGTCGCAGCGATCCGGCCTGGCGGGCTCCTTTATCTTGAAGCCCATGGCCTGTTGTGGCCAGCGACCTGGCACCGCCCCCAGCGGCTCCTGCAGCAACCCCGGCTCTGGCAACCGCGCGATTACATGGCGCTCCTCCAACGCAAAGGGCTGCATAATATCAAGAGCTTTTGGTTCTGGCCTAATTTTGAAAGCTGCACCAAGATTGTACCCATCGACGATCCGGTTGTACTCGCCTATGCTTTGGGCACGCCAACCAAGGCCAGCAGCATCAAGGCCAAATTGAAAACGGCCTATCAGCGGTGGATCGTACAAAGTGGCTGGTTACCCTTGACCGTGCCTAGTTTTGGCATCATTGCCCAGGGTTAACAATGAGCATGGTGCTAGAGTTTCTCAATCATAATCGACAGCGCTTTGGGTTGGCGCGCTACGGGGCCCACGGACAGTTGACAGCCCTGACCATTACGCCACGCTTCCAGGCTTCTAGCCATGTGGTCTTTCTGATTTGGGGCGAGGACAGTACAAAGCCTGTCTTGGTAGCCAAGTTGCCACGGCTGCGCGAGGCAACCGCCAGCATCGAGCGCGAAGTGACCAATCTACGCTTGGTGCAGGCGCTCCGACCAACCGGTTTTGCCTCTGTACCAGAGGTCGTAGCCTATGAAACGTATCAAGGCTACCCCATCTTGATCGAAACGGCGCTGACGGGGCAACCCATGGATCCGGCCTACACCAGCCGCCATCGCGACCGCTGTAGCCAAGCCATCACGGATTGGCTAACCACCATCCAGCAACCTGTCGCCCAGGGCAAGGGAGAAGATCCCCGCTGGTTTGAACGGCTGGTCGAACGTCCGTTGCACTATTTTGAGGCACGCTTTCCCGTATCAGCCAGTGAAATTCAGCTGTTGCGCCAGACTTGGGCCTTGGTCGAACCGCTGCGGACGCAGCCGATGCCGCTCGTCTTTGAACATGGCGATCTCAGCTATCCCAACCTAATGCTCTTGCCCAATGGTGATCCGGGCGTGCTTGATTGGGAATTGGCCGATCCGGCGGGGCTACCCGCTTGTGATCTATTCTTATTTTTGACCTACGCCGCCTTTGCCACGCAAAACGCCCGGGCAACTGGCCAATATGAAACGGCTTTTGCCACAGCCTTTTTTACCCCCAACGGCTGGACCCAGCCCTATCTGCGCTGCTATGCCGAGCGGTTGCAGCTGCCAAGTGAGACGCTAACGGCGCTCTTTGTCCTCACCTGGCTACGCTATATTGTCAGCCAGTTAGTGCGCCTGGACGATGGCAATTATCTTGCTGCCGACCAAGTGACGCCTTGTGATCCGCAGACGGCGGCGTGGCTGCGCCAGAATCGTTACTATGCACTCTGGCACTATGCTGTGCACCATGTAGAACAATTGCAATTGGGCGTCTCACCCTAGGTGCGGGTGCGATTGATCAAGCATCCAGCTGCGCCCGAGTGCTGGGGAGTAGCACCTAGCCCAAACAGTCACTAACCTCTGCAAAGAGGACAGGAGAGAAAGATTTAACGATGTTTACAGTGGCACTGATTGGTCCCGATGGGGCCGGCAAGACAACGGTGGGTCGGCAGCTAGAACATCGACTGCCCTTGCCGGTGCAATATATTTATATGGGTGTAAGCAGTGATTCTAGCAATGTCATGCTACCGACCACGCGGCTGGCCCACTTGCTCAAGCGTGCCACAGGTGGCAAGCCAGATGTCGCTGGCCCGCCCGATCCCAATCGGGTGAAGAAGAAGCCCAAAGGGCTCGTCAAACGCACCTTAGCCGAGGGCCGCGCGGTTTTGCGGTTAGTCAACCGCCTCAGTGAAGAATGGTATCGCCAAGGGTTGACTTGGTCCTACCAACGCCGTGGGCAAATTGTGCTCTTTGATCGGCACTTTTTCTCCGATTACTATGCCTATGACATTGCTGGTGAAGGCCAACGCGATCTGACCCAGCGGATTCATGGCTTTATCCTGAAGCGCTTCTATCCCAAGCCCGATTTGGTCATCTACCTAGATGCCCCAGCCGCGGTGCTCTATGCCCGCAAGGGTGAAGGCACGATTGAAGCCCTGGAACGGCGGCGGCAAGATTATCTCCAGTTGCGGCAGATGGTGAAGCACTATGCGGTGGTTGATGCGGCCCAACCGCAAGAAAAAGTAGTGCAAGATGTGGTAGCGCTCATCTGGGATTTTTATCAGACCCATTATGCAAAAGTAGCCAAAGAACAGCAACAACATGAAGCAAAGTCAACCCACCATTCTGGTGACTGATACGGGCCGAGGCAGTGCCATCTCCATCATCCGCTCGCTGGGGCGACGCGGCTGGCGTGTCATTGCCGCCGACGCGGACCCCAATAGCTTGGGCTTTCGCTCCCGCTATGTTCACGGCACGGTGGTCTATCCGAAACCAGAGAGCGCGCCCCAGGCATTGGTAGCCGCCCTGGAAGCGGCGGTCGACAAGTGGCAGGTCGATCTGTTGATTCCGGTTACCGATGCCATCATCCTGCCGCTATCGGAAGCGCGCGATCGCTTTGTGGGCCGCTGTCAAGTGGCGATTCCAACCGCCAGTGCCTTGGCCGTCGCCACCAATAAGCTCAAAACGGTGACGCTGGCACAGGAGTTGGGCGTACCAACGCCCGCGACCCGCTTGGTCCATACCGTGGCCGAAGCGCTGGAACAGAGCAGGGCCTTTGATTGGCCGCTTGTGCTCAAGCCCCAGGTGTCACGCCTCTACCGCGAGCACACGATTGAAGCTTTTGAGGTTTCCTATGCGCAAACGCCTGCGGATCTCGCCAAGCAGATGGCGCGGTTTGAGAATCTCTGTCCCGTCTTGTTACAAGAGTACTATCCTGGCGACGGGCATGGGGTGGAGCTGTTGATGCATGAAGGGCAACCGTTGGCCGCGTTTCAGCATAAACGGCTGCGCGAGGTGCCTTTGAATGGCGGGGCTAGTGCGCTACGCGAAAGCGTTGCCCTGGACCCCGAACTCTATGATCACTCGGTGCGTTTGCTACAGGCCCTCCAATGGACGGGGTTAGCCATGGTCGAGTTCAAAGTGGGGAACAAGGGTCCCCGCCTCATGGAGATCAATGGGCGAGTCTGGGGCTCACTCCCCCTGGCTGTACGTAGTGGGATGGACTTTCCCGCGCGCTTGGCAGAGCTGTATCTGCAAGGGCCACCAGCGTCCACAGCCAAACCGGCACAAGAGTACCATGTCGGTACACGCGCCCGCAATCTGGAACTCGATGTTCTCTGGATCGCGGCGGTGTTGAAGGGGAAGCAGCGCTATTCTTTCCTCAGCATTCCGAAGCGTAGCCAAGCGATCAAAGCCATCTTGGAACTTTTTCATCCGACCTATAAGTTCGACATCCTCTCCTGGGAAGATCCTTGGCCTGGCGTGGCCGAACTTTCAAAGGTTTCGCGCAAATTGGTAAGTAAATTCAAAGATGGGGCCTGAACCTACGGCTGGATGAAATCAGCGTAGCGCCATGCAAATCGACAGGTAGACGCGTTGTTCGACGGAAGGAAGCATGAAGGTGGCAAAGCAGCTTGTACACGCAATGGTAAATAGTTCGCTCTTTTCCAACGTACTCAACACATTGGGTAAGTTTGACCGCCCGCGGCCCAATCACTTGCGCGTGTTGACCTATCATCGGATTGGCGCACCAGATGCCTTTGCCGCGCAAATGAGCTACTTGGCACAACACCATCATGTTGTTTCCATGCAGGAACTCTTTGATGTGTTTGACCGCGGCCGCGTGCTCCCTCCACACTCGGTCATGGTCACCTTCGATGATGCCTATCAAGATTTTGCCAGCCAAGCGTGGCCGATCATGAAGCGCTACCGGCTACCCGCGACCGTTTTTGTCGCCACGGCCTTTCCTGATCAACCAGACCGCGTTTTCTGGTGGGATCGCCTGCAGACCGCGCTAACGACCACCAAAGTGGCGACGCTCAAGACCCCCTTGGGCCAGCTACCTTTGAACACAGCCGCGCAACGAACCCAAGCCTATAAGCGGCTGCGCGACTATGTGAAAACGTTGCCCCATCTGCAAGCGATGACATTAGTAGACGAGATCTACCATGAGTTAGGCAAACCGCTGGTTATCAACGATGTGCTGGGGTGGGAAGCCTTGCGGCGCTTAGCCAAAGAAGGGGTGACACTCGGCGCCCATACGCAAACGCACCCCTTGATGAACCGCGTATCAGCCACCGAGGCCGTCGCCGAAGCCTTTGCCTCGCTGCGCGATTTGGAACGTGAAATTGGGTCGATCTTGCCCATTTTCGCCTACCCGAATGGTTCCTTTAATCAAGCCGTCGTCAATCAGCTAAAAGAGGGAGGGATGGCCTTGGCCTTTACGACAGGGGCGGGCGGCAACGATCTAAACACGGTGGATTGGTTACGTCTACGCCGGAATAACATGGGCCCACACGCAACCGTGGCCATGATGCAAAGTCGTTTGCTACTTTCGGCGGTCTATGCCACCTAGGCAAGAGTCGCGCGGCCAACCACCAATTGCTCCCATTCTCTTAGAAACGGTTTGAAAAGGCACCCTTACGCCTGGCAGGTTTTGAAAACCTGTTCGGTGTGGGCTGGTCACAAAGTGTGCCTCCAGCAAGTATTCGGTGAGTCTAAGCAATCGAGTCACGATGAGAATTCTTTACATTATTCCGACCTTTCAGCATCCCAAAGTGCGTGGTTCCCTTCGCCACTACCACTTTATTCGGGCGTTGGCTGAGCGCCATACCATTACCTTGCTCACCTTGGTGCGCAGCCCCATTGCGCCCGAGGCCATGGCCGAAATGGCAGGCTATACCGAACGCATTTTCACGTTTCCGGTGAATAGTCCTAGCGCGAATGGCAAAGGCCAAGGCGCGACGCTGCACAACTTGGTCAAACAAGTGCCCATGGTTGGTCGGCAGGCAGCCCAACAGTTGGCGCTCCAGGAGAGTGTGGCACAGATGAAGGCCAAATTTCAAGAGCTGCTCCAGAACGAGGCTTTTGATGTGGTGCTGTTCCATGGTAAGGATTGTTTTCCGGTCATTGCCGACTATAAAGAGCAGGCGAATGCCCCCCTGGTGATCGACTTTTGTGATGCCACCTCGCTGCGCATACGCACCAAAATGCGCCATGTCAATCCGCTCATGGCCGCGCTCTTAGGGTTGCGCTACCGTCAAGTGCGGCAGGTGGAGCGAAAAATGGTGCGGGGGACAAGGCAACTCGCCTTTATCTCGGAGCGTGATCGGGCCGCGGTGTTGGGTTCCCAAAGCCAAGCAACCGTCATCCCCAACGGGATCGATTTAGCCTATTGGACACGGCGCACCCACCGGCCCGAGCCCAATTGCCTGATCTTTACTGGGGTGATGGACTATGGCCCGAATAACGATGCCGCGCTCTACTTAATTGATCGGATTTTGCCTCATCTGCGGCCCCATGTGGCGGATCTCAAGGTCATCATTGCAGGGCGCAATCCCACCGCAGCACTGCAAGAACGCGCCCAGCGCCATAGCGATGTGATTGTCACCGGCTTTGTCGATGATATGCGCGATGCCTTAGAGCAAGCGACGGTCTTTGCAGCGCCCTTGCGGTTTGGCGCGGGCATGCAGAACAAGCTCCAAGAAGCGCTCGCCATGGAAATTCCGGTGGTGACCAGCTCTTTAGGCGGCAATGGGATGCGGGTGACCGATGGCGAAGAACCGCCGCTTGTTATCGCCGATGAGGATGAGATCTTTGCGAAAAAGGTACTTTATTTGTTGAATAACCCCGCAGAGCGCCGCCGCCTCGCCCAAGCCGGTCGTCACTATGCCCAGCAGCATTTTGACTGGTCGCGCAGCGTGCAACAATTAGAGGATCTTTGTTTGGCAGCTTGCACGCAAAAGCAGCCGTTGTCCACCGGTGATGGTTCACGCGAGGGAGCCCTTGCTCTACCCAAGCCGGAACGAGCCCGTGTGGCGCAAGCCCCCAAAACGGCAACCGGGCTTGACCCAACCACCAAAGCGGTGACGGGCAACGAGCGGTGAGCTGTACAGAGTATACAGAACGGAGTGTCAAGATCAACGGATGGAATAACGATCACATGGTATGCATAGACCAGTCATGACTTCAGAACATGGATATCACAAGAAAAGGTAAAAAGTACGTATGGACAATCTGACCCATTCTTTCAGACGTTTTCGCCGGTTGGGCCTCGTGGCAGCGATGGTCTTCACGCTTCTCCTCACCTTTTGGGTGACGGTGAGTGCGCAACAAGCCACGCCGCTCTCACCGTGGGGCTATCTAGGTGCCTCCTTTGATGGCTATACCGGTGCTGGCGCACCCACTGGGGAAAAACCCGAGAGCAAACTGTGGTGGAACGATGGCTTCTGGTGGGGTTCGCTCTTTAATAGCACGACCGGCCGCTTCCACATTTACAAACTGAACTGGGGTACCCAGCTCTGGGAAGACACCGGCGTAGAATTGGATAACCGCCCCGACACCAAAGCCGACATCCTGTGGGACGGCACCAAACTCTATGTCGCCTCGCATGTTGCCATTGAATCGGATGGCGAGCAGGTCGGCAACCAATTGCGCTGGGCGCGTTTCTATCGCTATAGCTATAATGCCACCCTCCAAACCTATACGCTGGATGGCGGCTTCCCGGTGACGATCAACCAAGATGTGACCGAGGCTTTGGTGTTGAGCAAAGCCAACACAGGCCAATTGTGGATCACCTACGTCTCCCGCGGGACAACGGCTAATCCCAACCGTGACTATCGCGTCTTTGTCAACGTTTCCACCGATGATGGCCTCACCTGGGGCACGCCCTTCGTCCCCACGCTGAACACGGATAACCAGACGATCCATGTTAAGCGAGGCGATCTCTCTGCCATTGTGACCTATGGCAGCAAAGTCGGGATCATGTGGAACAACACGATCAGCGACACCAACCACACGCTGCACTTTGCCTACCGCGATGCCAATAACACCACGACCAGCGATCCGTGGACAGTTCAGTCGATCACCGTTCCTGGCGGTGCCGACGACCACATTAGCATTCGCTCGCTACAAGCCACTGGCGACGGCCAGGTCTTTGCCGCCATCAAGACCAGCACCCCCCTCACCGACCCGCTGACCGAAACCATTCCCTTGATCGGGTTGATCGCACGCGATGTGGATGGCACCATCTCCTTCCATTCCTATAGCCGGAATACGGACAAGGATACTCGCCCCACCTTGATCATTGATGAAGGGGATTTGGCCGACCCGAATGATAACAAAGCCTATATCTTTGTCTCGGGCAAAGAAGGGGGCAGCAAGATCTGCTATAAGGCGCTGACAATTAAGTCGCCGCTCAGCAGCATGGGTAATTTCCCCGTGGGCAACTGTGGCACCGACTTTATCGAAGATCTGACCTATAAGTCCATTAACAACGCGACGACCATGAAACAACATGCCAACAAGACCACCGGCATCGTTGTCTTGGCCTCCGATCACACCACCGTGCCCACAACGACCACCGTCAGCAAGGTCTATGTCCACAACGTCATGGGCAATCCGCCCCCCGTGACGACAGCCTTTGGCCCCAGCCGCGGCGCGGTGAATGTCGCCCTGACCAACGTAGTAACCGCGACCTTTAGCAAACCGTTGAATGAAACAACCATTAACACCACCAATTTCAGCGTGGTCGATGCCAATGGCCCGGTCGCGGGTACCATCAACTATGATGTGCTTAACCGCACCGCCACCTTTGTGCCCAATACGCCCTTCAATGCAGGCACCAGCTACACCGTCCGGTTGACCAACGGCTTGGCCGACAACACGGGTCTGGCCCTCAACGCCGGGATCGATACTGGCCCTGTCATTGAAGAATGGAACTTCTCCACAGGTGACGCTGGGGTACAATTTGCCAGCCCAACCTACAGCGTGAATGAGCTCGCCGGCACCGCGACGATCACCGTCGTGCTGGATACGCCGTCGGCAGAGGTCGTTACCGTGGACTATGCCACCAGCGATGGCACCGCCACCGCGGGCAGTGATTACACCGCCGCCACCGGGACCGTTACCTTTAACCCCGGCGAAACGGTCAAAACCTTCACCGTTAACGTTCTTGATGATGCTACCCAAGAAATGCCAGAGACGGTCAATTTGACCCTCAGCAATCCCGTCAATGCTGCCTTGGGTGTCCTGACCACGGCAACCCTGACCATTGTGGATGATGAATCGACCACGGTCCAATTCACCAACGCCAGCTACAGTGTCAATGAAAACGCTGGACAGGCGCTCATCGAAGTAACCTTGAGCAAGGCCGCCGTCTTCTCGGTGACAGTCGACTATGCCATTGCGGCAGGTACGGCAACCGAAGGCAGTGATTACACGGCTGCCAATGGAACGTTAGTCTTCAACCCGGGCGAGACCAGCAAGACCATTGCCGTGACCATTGTCGATGACACCGTCTTTGAAAACAGCGAAACCGTCACCTTGAGCTTGAGCAATGTGACACCTGGCAGCGCCATCTTGGGGACGCCAACAACGGCTACCCTCACCATCGTGGACAATGATTCTGTACCGACCGTTGCCTTTAGCAGCGCAACCAGCACTGTCAATGAAGCAGCGGGCAATGCCACGATTACGGTGAACTTGAGTGCAGCGTCGAGTGTGCCGGTCAGCGTGACCTATGCCACGAGCAATGGCACGGCGATGGCTGGTAGCGATTACACCGCCACCAGTGGCACCTTGACCTTTGCCCCAGGCGAGACCAGCAAGACCTTCACCGTGGCTATCCTCAACGATAGCCTGGATGAGGCCGACGAGACAGTCAACTTGACCTTGAGTGCGCCGAATGGGGCAACCTTAGGGATACCGGCCACCGCAGTCTTGACCATTGTCGATGATGATGCGGCCCCGACGGTTCAGTTTGAAAGTGCAGCCATCTCGAAGAATGAGAACGCTGGTGTGGTCGAGATTGTAGTCACCCTTAGCGCCGCTTCGGGTCGCCAAGTCACGGTCAGCTATGCCACGAGCAATGGCACAGCTATCGAAGGGGAAGATTACGCCGCAGCGCTTGGCACCTTGACCTTTGGTGCTGGTGAGACGAGAAAGGTGATCGAACTCTCCCTGCTCAACGATGCGATCGACGAGAACAACGAAACCTTGAGCATCACCTTGAGCAACCCGGTGAATGCCACCTTGGGCACCCCGGCGACCGTCACGGTTACCATTATCGACAATGATGGTAGCACCGTGGAAAACTACCAACTCTACCTGCCGTTCATTCGCCAATAGTTGTACTTAGGTGACGGCCCTAGCCGTCACCGCTATAAAAAATAGCCTATGCAACCATCAGTCACCCTGGCGTGGCTGGTGGTTGCATAGATCTTGGTTAGCCGCCAGCAACGGTTTGTTGCTTAGCCACGTCACAGCCCATTGCCATCAAGCGAAAAATCGCCGCTAGGCTTGCAGATGCGAAAGCACCTTAGCCTTGCTTACCCCAACCCATTCCCGAACACTGTTCCGATTTGCATTACGACTGGCTAAACGGTGATTTAACAGACTATTTGATGGCTACAGGGCAAGCAGTAGATGCACTTATTCTCTTTACTCGTTATTTTTTGTTAGTTAGGTGGGAAAGCGATGAATCAACCAACGTATACACGCAGTGCTCCATGGGGCAAGTGGCGGCAACGGCTCATCTACCTGGTGAGTCTGCTCTTGCTCACTATCCTGATTAGTGGCTATACCCTAACCCTCTATGCAGCCGAGGTGGAAGTTGGCTACAGTGATTTCGGCTACCCATCCGGCACCGGCGCAGCTGGCGCGGCAACCGCGGAAAAGCCCGAAAGCAAACTGTGGTGGAACGATGGCGCTTGGTGGGCCAGTATGTGGAGTACAGCTGGAAATGCCTATCATATTTATAAGCTGAATTGGAATACCCAAGTCTGGAGTGACACGGGGGTTAAGCTCGATGACCGCAAAGGCAGTTTGGCCGATGCGCTGTGGGATGGCAACAAACTTTACGTCGTTTCCCACATTTGGTCGGCGAGTAGCAAAGCAGCGAGCGCGGGACAGGAAGGACGGCTCTATCGCTACAGCTACAGCAATGGTGTTTATAGCCTGGATGCCAATTTCCCGGTCAATGTCAATAATGCCGTCACGGAATCCTTGGTGCTGGTCAAAGATTCAACAGGAACGCTCTGGGTGACTTATACCTACAACAAGAAATTATGGGTAAACCGCAGCCAGAACGGCAACGATGCGACTTGGGGAACACCTTATGTTCTGCCGGTCGGGACTGCCGCGACTGTCGACACGGATGACCTCTCTTCCATCGTCGCCTATAATGGGCACATTGGGATCATGTGGAGTAACCAAACCTCGGGCGTCCGGATGTACTTTGCGGCCCATGCCGATGGTGCAGGGGACAGCGCCAGTGATTGGCAGGTGGTCGCCGCCTACACCGTTTCGGGCGATGACCATATTAACCTCAAAGCGCTGCACAGTGATGCGGCTGGCAATCTCTTTGCGGTCGTCAAGACCTCTTTTTCTATTACATCAAATCCCCCCAAACCCTATATTGTCGTCTTAGCCTGTACCGCTGGCGATTGTACCGCGGCCAGTGATTGGTCGGCCCATGTTGTCTTTATGACCAACGAGGGGAACCCAACCCGCCCCATGCTGCTCATTGATACCAGCAATCGGGAACTCTATGTCTTTACCCGCGTGCGCTACAGTGGCAACAACGACGGGATTTACTATAAAAAATCCAGTATCGATAATATTAATTTTCCCAGCAATGCCGCCAACCCCAATATCGGCATCCCCTTCATTAAGGATTCCACCTATACCGGCCTGAATGATCCGACCTCCACCAAGCAAAATGTCAATAGCACCACCGGCTTGGTGGTTTTGGCCAGTGATTCCAGCAAGCGCTATTACTTGCACAATTGTCTGTCACTCTCGGCGCAATCCGAAAACTGCGCAGCGCTAGAGCCAGGCACGAGCACGCCGACCGCAACCGCAACCAACACGGCAGCCCCCACCGCGACCCCCACCGCGACCGCCACAGCCACGTTCGTGCCAGCTACGGAAACACCCACCCCGACCGCAACGGGGACGACAGTGATGCCAACGGCGACAGGCACATCAACCCCCACGCCGACTAGCACCGCGACAACCGCTGGATCGACGGCGGAAACCGCCACCCCCACGCCGACCGCCACCGCAACAACGGCTGGGCCAACAGCGGCAACCACCACCCCCACGCCAACGAGCACGGCAACAATGGCT
>JAHBVH010000139.1 GCA_019637645.1 Caldilineaceae bacterium | reverse complement strand
TGGCTGTATAGCCCTGATCGACATAGCCGAGCGCCTCTTCAATCAATTGGTCTGGGTGGAGCCGCCAGTCGTAGCGACAGCCGCTCGAGGCATAGAGCCGGACCGTCTCCAGCGGCTGGACGGCCAGCAATTCACTAACCCGCTTGCCCGCAAGCTTGCCGCGCAAATCCCACAAGGCACAGTCAATGCCAGCCACGGCACAATCATGGGCAAGCGACCGGCCATTGGGGTGGGGCACAATGGTAGGATCTTGGGGATCTTTACCAACCAACTCGGCGGCCAGCCAGTTGACCCAATCGCGAATTTGCAGGGGCCAGCCATAGGCACTGGCCTCGCCAATGCCGGTCACGCCTTCGTCTGTGTGGATGATGACAATGGCACAATCGGCTTTCACGGTACGATAGCGGGCGGTGATCCATTGGCGTTCTACTTCGTGGGGACGAGAAAGACAGAGCGTTTCGAGCTTTGTAATTTTCATGGGTCATTCCTCCGCGGGTTGGCGTTGAAGGATAATTGTTGGGTGGCTGGTTATTCAGAACTATCCTAAAATGGGGCGCTAGTTCCCGCCTGTTCAATGCGCGATCTAGTGCATCTTTCCGATAGCGTCAATAAGCTCAGAGGTATGCAACGCAGGGACGGCGCTGCTGGTTCCGCACTTTTGTAAACGTTTGATGAACGTTTGTAGACGTTTGTAAATATTTATAGACGTTGGGTGATCGTATTACCTCTTTCCACCCCTCCTATTCTATCATGGGTTGACCTGTCGGAAAATCAGAAGAGCTACGCAAGTTTTGACGTTACCCATGGGAGCCGCTACACTGGCCTATGGCTTGGCCGCTTCTTTTGAGAAGGAGGGTCAGGTCTAGAGCACCATTCAAAAAATAGGCTATACGTATTGCGCGGCTTCTAAAGAGTTCCGAGGAGGACCAATGAAACGGATTTTGATCACCGGCGCGGCTGGGAATTTAGGACGCAAACTGGCGATTCATCTACAGGGGCGCTATGACCTACAATTGTTGGATATGAAAACGGGCGACTACGACGATGTCAAGGTGGCTGATTTAGCACAGTGGGATCCAGCTTGGGTCCAACATTTTGCGGGGGTCGATACTGTCGTCCACCTAGCCGCAAATCCCAACCCCATGCCTGCTTGGGCCGAGCTACTGGAATCTAACATGGATACCGTGGTCAATGTCTTCAATGCCGCCGCCCAGCAAGGGGTCCAGCGCGTGATCTATGCTAGTTCCAACCATGCCATGGGGCAATATAAGGATATCCCTGAGCCCGCTACGCTCACAACCACGATCCCCCCACGCCCCGGCACGCGGGTCGTACACGGCGGCGAGGAACTGACGACGTTACCTTATGGCGCGATGAAGTTGCTCGGTGAACGGGTGGGCAAGAGCTTTGCCGATGCCTATGGCATGACTGTCATTGCCGTGCGGATCGGCTGGGTATTAGGGGGCGCAAACCAAGCTAGCGCCATTGCGGCTGAACGCGAGGATTGGTATCGCCTCATGTGGCTTTCCAATCGCGATTTCTGCCAGCTAATGGAGCGTGGGATTGAGGCCGACTTGGGCACGACTCGCTTTGCCGTGGTCAATGGCATGTCCAATAACACCGGCATGCGCTGGGATCTCCGCTATACCAAACAGCTGCTTGGCTATGCGCCCCAGGACGATGTAACGCTCAGTTAGATTAGGCAACTAGGAGACTGGGAGACTGACCATAGAAAAGTCTCTAGTCTCCAGTCTCTAGCTTCTTCCTTACCGAAGACCCAGCTTAGCTAAATTTTTATAGCTGATTGCCAGACTCTCGAAGGGATCGCGTTGACAGATATCCTGTTCGACGGCATACCATTGGACATGGCTATCGACACAGGCGGCGAGGATCCCCGGCCAGTTGAGATTACCTTCGCCGACTTCGGCCATCCATTGACGGCCCATGCGGGGATGATCGCTGTCGCCGACCACCATGTCTTTGAGGTGGATGACGGGCATACGGTCTTTGGTCTTCTGGATCCATGCAATCGGATCGCCGCCGCCATGTTGGACCCAATAGGTGTCGATCTCGGCTTGGAGATACCGTGGATCGCTTTCGTCGTAGATAATATCGAGACCGGTGCGGCTGCCATCGCCATAGGGGAAGCGGACAAATTCAAAGCTATGGTTGTGGTAGCTAAAGGTCAGTCCGGCGGCATAGAGCTTTTCGCCCACTTGGGACGCTTCGGCGGCAAAGCGCTGATAGGCCGCCTCGCCCCCTTCGCGATAGGCCGCCGGCATGCTGCCAATGGCGACATGTTTGCAATCCCAAAGCTGATGCTGGGCAATGACACTATCGAGATCATGCCAGAGTTGTTCATAGCCAACGTGGGTATTGCAGATCGTCAAGCCCAGATCGTCAACCATCTGCTTGACCTCCTGGTGGGGAATCGGCCCAATCGCCGAGACCTGGACAGCCGTATAGCCAATGTCACGCACCTTGTGCAGGGTGGCCGCCAACTCGCTGGCCGTCTTGGTAAAATCGCGCACAGTATATAATTGAGCCGCCAACAGCGCGTTACTCATCAGTGCCTCCTCGGTTTTGTCTAATGTTGATTCATCAAAAATAGGGTAAGCACCTCTATTATCGTAGCTTGTGGGCCAATGGTCAATCTACCAAACGCGTAAATTTCGTGTGATCCAATTGGCCTAGCCGCTACGTCAGGATAGACAGCGGGTGAATTGAGATTAATATTTGTCCTGACAATCGCCAGACGCACCACGCGATGATCCACGATGGTCACGCATCGATTCACCGCCGCTACGACACACAAACTTTACTAAGAGGAGGTCTGCTATGCAAGCTGCGCAAGTTTTGGAACTTATCGATTTTGCTCAGAGTCGTCGCCACTTTGTACGCGGAAGTATGGCTGTGCTGGGCAGTTTGGCGTTGACAACGACAGCCGGGCTCGGACGCGCCTTTGCCCAAGGGCTAACGGATCTAGATATTTTGCAATTTGCCCTGACGCTGGAACATCTTGAAGCGCGCATGTACCAAGAGATGCTGGCCGCGAACCTGTTAACCGGCAAAGACCGCCAATATTTTACCAGCTTTGGTCAGCATGAAGCGGCCCATGTTGACGCCTTGACCCAAACAATTACACGCTTGGGGGGCCAACCCGTAGCGGCCCAAGCCACCTACAATTTCCCCGCCTTTGACAGCCGCATGGCAATTCTAAACTTTGCCAAGGTCGCCGAAGATACAGGGGTTGGTGCCTACCAAGGCGCGGCCGCGGCGATTACCAATAAGGAGATTCTGGCTGCTGCTGGTAGCATCGTTCAAGTGGAAGCGCGTCATGCCGCCATTGTCAACTTCTTGCTAGAGCTAAAGCCAGTGCCGAGCGCGGTAACGGCCAGCCTCACCATTGATGAAGTCAATGCCATTGTTGGTCCTATCCTGGCTTCCTAGCTTATGAGCTAGGGGTCGTTGCTGCTCATGAATGGTTCGGGCATGAGCGCGCTGCCTACCACTTTCTTCAGGTCATTTATCCAACGCACAATCGCATGACAAAGGGGGCTGGCGAGTCAGCACCCTGTCCATTCCTGGTACACCACGCCGCGGTACTGGTCGGTTCTCTCTGCCCAGTGACGGTCCGTGGTGCCAGCAAACATAGTAGACAATCCATATTTTCCAGAATGAGGAGAATTTTATGCATACCCAAGTGATGATGAACCGCCGCAATTTTCTACGGGCAAGCGCTGTGACGGTGGTGACAGCCGCCTTGGCGACAGCACCACAATTGACGCCTACCGCCTTTGCCCAAAGTGGTAATGGCGATATCGATATCCTGAACTATGCGCTAACGCTGGAGCATCTCGAAGCGCGGGCCTATGCCGTGATCAATGATAGCGGGCTGCTGACCGGCAAGGCGCGCGATTGTTTTATGGATTTTGGGGCGCACGAAGCGGCCCACGTAGTTGCCCTGACCGATGTGATTACCCAGTTGGGGGGGACACCCGTCCCGCCCCAAGCCAGCTACACCTGGCCGACCTTCCAGAATGCCCAAGAAGTATTAACGTATTTCCAGATGGTCGAAGAATTAGGCGCGGCCGCCTACTTGGGACAAGCGCCGCGCATTCAGAACCCGGATCTGTTAACCGCCGCTGTCTCTATTCATAACGTGGAAGGCCAACACGCCGCTATTCTGAGCGATCTTATTGGTGTCGAACCTTCCCTAGCCTTTGCCGCTGCCAAGAGCATGGAAGAGGTGCTAGCCGTGGTCACGCCGATCCTCATGCCAGCAGGAAGCATGCCCAAACAGATGCCCAATACCGGCATGGGGGGAAGTCAACGCCGCCGGTGGGCTCTATTTCCCCAATAACGGTTGGTCGTCTGTGCTATCAGACCGAAGCAAAGGGTTACTAGGGTTGGCAAAGCTGACAACCCTAGCCTTATCTAACTAACCCCTGCACTAGCGAAAGGAAGCTTCATGCAAAGTTGGACGGGGGCCATCGTTGGGATGTTGTCCATCCTATTCGTGGCTGGTTGCCAAGGCACGACCCTACCTGCGCCTCAAGCCTTGGGGATGATCACCAATTCACTATGGCTATCTTCTTCACTACGGCTATCTTCGCGGGCGGCGGAGACGCGGATCGCACCGCCCGCTCGTCTACAAATTCCGCGCATCGGGCTAGACGCACCCATCGAAACCGTCGGCCAAACGCCCGACGGGGCTATGGAACTTCCTCCAAACCCCGATCATGTGGCTTGGTATCAGCCCGGCGTAGCGCCGGGTGAACAGGGCAATGCTGTCATCTCAGGCCACCTAGATGATCCATACGGGCCAGCGGTCTTTTGGCGGTTGCATGAGCTAACTGTGGGCGATCAAATGATGGTCGTCGATACGGCTGGCATCACCCGTACCTTTACCGTTATTGGGGCGGAAAGCTACCCCAGCGATCAAGCGCCGCTTGACCAGATCTTTGGCTTTGATCTCGAACGCGATCTCAACCTGATTACCTGTGATGGCAGCTGGGACCGGCGGGCTAAGCGCTACAGCGAACGCCGTGTGATCTATACCCGCTTGGTCTCAACAGCCGCGCAAAAATAAGTTCCCTAGGCTACAAGCTTTTCCCCAAAGAAATTAATGATAGCTTCTGGTAATTCGCTACAACTTGTAGTATACTGTAGAGCAAGCCGAGCGTTTTTGCGCAGCATTAGATAAGCGCATTCGCTACATTGCCGTCAACTTCTACAGAATCCTCGGTAGGCAGGATCCATGAGGCGATATCAACAAGAAGCAGTGCCGGGTTGGACGCGTCTCTTTCCCGTTGTTGCACAAGGGGGGGAAGGTTCTTCACACCTCCTTGCGTGGCGCGGCGGCCTCATGCATCGCTCGCGCTCGCGCTTGGGTTGTCAACTGGTGGGGCTTGGGCTCTTCCTCCTTGCGGGGCTTGGCGGCTGGCCAGTCGCCGCGGCTGCGCAAGCAAACACGCCGACGCATACACCCGCCCCAACACGCACCGTCACCGCCACCCGCACACCTGCCGCCGTGGCCATCACCCGCACACCAACGCGCACCCCGACACGTCGTCCCACGGCCACCCGCACGCCATCCGCCAAGGCTACCCAAGCGACCGTGGAAATCTTTCTGCCGGTGATTAGTAGTAACCCACCGCGCACGACCACTACGATCACCGGGCAGCCTATTGGGGCGATTGATGCCCTCATTGGGCAAATTCACCGGGCAACGGGACGAAGCTTTGGCAACTATTTACTGACCGATGATGACATCACCTATGGCCTCGTCGGCGCGACTGTCGCTTTAGAGCAGCAGGTGATCTCCCTGCGCGATCAAGAACCACCCCTGGCGGTTGTCGTTTGGGGCACCGTCTATCAGATTGTCGGCGCAGAAGATATTCCTGTGATTGTGGTCGAGAGCATTCAAGCGGTGAATGTTATGGTTACGCCGACAAGCCTGGCCCCGCTCATTGCGACGGTAAAATTTGATCTGGTCAATCTGCGCACTGGTCCGGCCAATAGCTATGCCAACTCAGGACAGGTGGTGCGCAGCCAACGCTGCACGCTGATCGGGCGCGATCGCGCGAGCAGTTGGTGGGAGATGCAGTGCAATGACGGTGTAACTGGCTGGATTGACCGTCGGTTGGTCGATGTGAGCGGAGATACCAGCAGCTTGCCGATCACCGAGCCGACGATCATTGTGGTCATTACGCCCTCGCCTTCACCCACGCCCACGGCAACTGCCTTGCCGGCCACGGCCACCCCCGCACCGCCACCGTCAGCAGCTTGGCGCGCGTCCTATTTTGCTAACCGCAATCTCCAAGGCACGCCTGTGGCTGTCCAAGAAGTGGCCGCAATTAACTTTAACTGGTCGGCTACACCGCCCGTTGCCCAAGTGCCCGCCGATGAATTTTCCGTACGCTTTGAGCGGATGATCAATTTTAGCAGTGGCTTTTATCGCTTTACCTTTAGCGCAGATGATGGGGTGCGCTTTTGGATCGATGACGAGTTGGTGATCGACGAGTGGCATGGTGCTGAGAATCGCACCTACACAGCTGGGCGGAATTTACAGGGCGACCATACCCTGCGTATTGATTATTACGAAGCGAATGGTTTAGCCTCGCTGCGCTTTTTGATCGAATTTGCGACCGCCTTTCCCGAATGGGAAGCCACCTATTTTAATGGTGTTACGCTCAGTGGCAGCCCCGTCTTCGGCCAAATGGAGGCGCGTCTGCCCAATCCTCTGGATTATGATTGGGGGGCCAGTTCACCCTTGCCCGACCGGCTGGCCGCCGATAACTGGTCGGCACGCTGGGTTGGGCAGTTCCGTTTCAACTATGCCACCTACGTCTTCCGGGCCATCGCCGATGATGGGGTGCGTGTCTATCTCAACGATCAGCTGATCCTGGATGGCTGGGAAGATGGTTATCACGATATCAGCAACCGTTTCTACGCGGTTGGCGCGGGCATTCACACTGTCCGGATTGAGTACTATGAACGAACGGGCAACGCCGCGGTGCGGGTCTGGTGGTATGAGGATGTGACTAATTCCCCGCGGTAACGTCGAACAGAAATACACCGGTATTGCCTCCGACAACTTCCCATTCCACGGCCAATAAGCGTATAATAAGCGGGCTTTCCCTGTTTCCCTGTCCATTTCTTCCCTATCGAGTACCCATGTAGAAAGGCTATTGTATGTCTGCTCGTTATCGCGTCGCCATTATTGCCAGTGGCCGGATTGCCCGAGAACATGCGCGCGGCTGGCAAGCTTGTGAACACACCGAGATCGTAGCCATTGCCGATTCCCATCCCGAAGCGCTGGAGGTCTTTGGCAATGATTTTAATGTGGCTAACCGCTATCTGGACTACCGTGAAATGATGGCGAAAGAGCGACCCGATATTGTCAGTATCTGTTCTTGGGACCCCATGCACGCCGAGATGACCATTGCGGCCTCCACCTTTCGGCCCAAGGCGATCTTGTGCGAAAAGCCGATGGCGATCTCGATGGGGGAAGCCGACGCCATGATGATCGCGTGTCAGCGCAATCATGTGAAGCTGGCCGTCGGCCACCAACGCCGCTTCTATTCGGCTTGGGAAGAGGCCAAGCGCTTGGTACAGACCGGCGCCATTGGGAAACCAACCCGAATTTGGTCGGCCACCCGCGCCGGGATGATGAATACCGGCACCCATTGTTTAGATTTCCAACTTTGGGTGTTGGGGAATCCGCAGCCGCTTTGGGTCATGGGCGCCGTGGAACGGCAGACCGACCACTATATTTTTGGTCATCGCGTCGAGGATCGTTGTATGGGCATTATCGGCTACCCCAATGACGTAGAAGGTGTGCTCGAAAATGAAATGAACTCCCGCTACGAAGTCGGCGCAACCATCTATGGCACCGATGGGATCATTGAAGTGCATGACAATAACCTACGTTATATGACGACAACCAGTGGTGGTTGGCAGACCTTTCAGCCCACCGAAGCCGAACGCGAGGGCTATGGCCGCGCCCATGTCGATCAAGCCTATGGCATTGTCAACTGGATCGAAGGCAAATTGGATGACTATCGCGGCAAAGCCGAATATGGCCGTGCCGCCATGGAGATCATGATGTCCATCTATGAATCGGCGCGCTGCCACGAACGGGTGAATTTGCCCTTGCTCACGCGGGCAAACCCGCTGGATGTGGCCGTCGAAAGTGGCGTCATCCCCGTCACTCGCCCCGGTGCCTATGACG
>JAHBVH010000138.1 GCA_019637645.1 Caldilineaceae bacterium | reverse complement strand
AGCGGTGCGCACAACAATGTCAAAAAACTGAATCAACACTGTACTTAAGCTGGCAGTCGCCAAAGTGCCGCCGCGGTATCCCCCAGAATTTGACTCTGATCGGCAGCCGTTAAGAAGGGCAGTCCTTCTCGAATGAGCCGTAGCTCTTCGGCCAAGGGCGGCCAGTTGTGCTTGACCCGATGATGACCAGGATAGCCTGTGCCCCACAGGGTTCGCGTTGTGCCAAAGGCATCGAGCAGCCGTTGGATGAAGGGATGCACATCGCGGTAGGGGAAGGCTTCGCGAGAGCGGCTATGCACATCGGAAAGCTTGAAATGGAGATTGTCATAGCGGGCCAGATCGAGAATCGGTTGGAAGGCCGCCGCCGGTTCTGCCACCTGTGGGTAGCCCATGTGATCGACGATCAGACGCAGGTGGGGATAGCGTTGGGCAATGACCGCCACCTGATCCGCTTGGGCTGCGGTCAGGTGGAATTGAATCACCACGTCGAGGTCGGCGATCGCTTGCCACATGGCTTCATTTTGGGGCGTCAGCAAAATTTTTTCGTTGGGGTAATACATGGGGTGAAAACGAAACCCCGCCAGTCCCCGCTCTTTTACCCAATAGTGGACCAACTCGGCATTATTGGGCGCTTGGGGATCGATCAACCCATGGCCGATGAACCGTTGGGGAAAGCGTGCCGCTGAATCGGCAATATAGCCATTATCCCAGGTTGACCAACTGGTCTGCACGAGGACAGCATAGTCAACGCCATGGGCGTTCATCTCGGCCAGCAGTTCGTCGGCGGTCCCTGGCTCATCGGGCAAGGAGTTCCAGCCTGGCGCGGTGGGACCAATCGGATAGCGCGGTGGATCGATCTCCCAGACATGCACGTGCGTGTCGATAATCATGAGTTCCCTTCCTCGGTTGGATTTGTGTAGATCCAAACCTGACAGTTTTTTTTAACCTGTCAGGTTTCTCCCCATACCACATTATGCGATCAGCCAGGGGCGGGTTTGTTGAGCGGCCAGCGAAAGCGTTCCATGGCGAGCACTGCGCTGCTGAGCACAAAGCCGCCCCCAATCCACTGCACCAGCGTCATGCGCTCGTTCAGAAAAAGCACGGAGAGAATAATAATAATCAAGGTCTGCAACGGCCAGAGCAACGCAATCTGTCCGCTGCCGATGCGTGGGATCGCCCCATAGAGGGCAAGGCGGGCAAACCAGGTGCTCACAACTGCCATAACCAGAATGATGATCCAGCCCTGCGTGCCGGGGTCGCTCCAAATGGCCCCCTGTACCCACCACCAAAAGGTAATGACGATGGTCATGAGGCTGCTCAGGTAGAGCGTGACGGTATGGGCGTTATAGCCAGCCAGCCACCACTGGGTAAAGACTAATTGCGCAGCATAGAGCAACAAGGAAAAGAGCAGCAGGATCAACCCCATGGGCGCGACGCCACCGCCCGGGCCGCCTACGAGCAAATAGATGCCCATGGTCGCCAAGCCTAAGCGGACCCAATGGCGGCTGGTTAACCGCTCGCCCCCCAAGGCCAACATCAGGAGCACAACCAAGGGTTGCGTCGATTTGATAATAGCCGACATGGACGCGTCCACATAGGCCAGCGCGCTAAAGAAGCAGCAGATCTCCACCCCAGCGATCAGGCCGACGGCCAACACACGCCAGAAGCCACGCCGGTCGATCTTGAAACGGCCCGGCTGGGTGCCAGCCAGGGTGACAATGATCAGGCCCACCGCGATGGAGAGGCGCGCCAACAAGAGGCTAATGGGATCGACCCCCGCGACAATCAACCCGCGCGAAAGCGGCGTCACAATGCTGCTCGCAAAGTTCGAGGAGAGGGCTAGCACCCAACCAAAGGAGCTGGTCGCGCTCCACTGGGCTAGCCGCTGCCGTTGGGTATCAAGTTGGAGTGAAAAGGCCATCGCTTATTCGGCCCATTCAAAAACAATGTCCTGCGCGCCTTGCCAGAGGACCATCTGGCCCAGCTCGGGAAATTGGGCTTGGCCTTCGCGAATGGTCAAGAAATGGTTGCCTGCCAACTGTCCCATTTTGCTGGCAAAGCAGGCACTACCATAGGGAAAAAGAATTTCGGTTTCGCTATAGCCCCCCGGATAGAAGAGAATATCCCCGCGCGAGGGGTGGCTGGTGTGATTTTCAAAGCCCACATCCAACTTAAAGTCGCCGAGCGGAATCCACGCGGCTTCACCACTCCAGCGGGCATGGATAATCTTGTTGCGGAAGGGCAAAATTTTGGTAAAAGCGGCACAGGTTTGCGGCGCAGCTTGCGCTTCGAGGCGAGCGATAAAGACAAAGGGACCAGCGGTAATGCGGAGATGGTTCATGTGTGCTCCATGAGATGCATGTTACGGTAACTCAGCCGATAGCGTTGTTGATGAGCTTGAGTAAGCCCTAACGCTATTATACAAACGACTGCCGTTTCCACCAATGACGCACAGAGACGTGGGACTTGGGACGTGGGACTTGGGACGTGGGACTTGGGACTTGGGGCTTGGGAGGTGGGACTTGGGGCTTGGGACGTGAGACGTGATCTGTAAGAGCCTGTTGGAAAATGGGTATAGAACGCGTCCATACCTGACAAGCTTTCAGGAAGAGTAATGATGAAAATCGGTAAGCTGCCCGCGCCCAACAGGCCCCCAAAAGCCACCGGGCGTTGTTCCCTCGCCCGGTGCTTCAGTTGGGCGGTCTCAGACCCCTACCGGGTAAACAGATTGCGCCGCACGTAGTCGCCATCGTCCGAGGCCAAGTAGGCGAGCAGGCGGGCCACCCCAATCGGATCGCCCAACTCGGAGGACGCAATGAGGGCATCGGCATCGCTGCCCTGCCGCTCGGCCTGGGTTTGAATGACATTGCGCTTCATTTCGGTGTTGAGGCTACCGGGGCAGATCACATTGACGCGGATCTTGCGTGGCGCGAGGTGACTGGCCAGCACCATGCCCAAACCATTGACCGCGCCTTTGCTGGTGCCGTAGGCAATCGAGGAACTCCCACCAATGACCCCTGCACCCGAAGCGATCAAGAGCATGACTCCCTGCGAAGCTGCCAGCAAGGGCGTAGCATATTTAGTGCATAAGAAGGTGCCCTTGACATTGACATCCATGACAAATTCAAAGGTCTCCAAAGGAAATTCCTCCGGCTGGAGAAATTGGCCTTGTAACACACCCGCCGCACAGATCAACACATCGATCCCACTATGGCTGGCCTGGACCTGCTCAAAGAGCGCGATCACGGCTGCTTCGGCGCGAACATCAACCTTGTAGAAAGTCGCGTCGCCACCGCGCTCGCGGATCGAAGCCGCCACATCCGCGCCCTTTTCTTTCACATCGGCCAAAATCACTCGCGCGCCCCGTTCGGCACAGAGGCGGGCCGTCGCTTCACCAATGCCTTGCGCCGCGCCCGTAATCAAAATAATCTTGCCTTGAACATTTGCAATTGGATCGCTCATAAAAAGAACCTTTATCTAATTTAGAATTGAACCGTCGGAAAGCTGGAGACTGGAGATTCGTTATCAGTCTCCAACTTCTATCCCTTTATCGGACTGGTAGGAATCGTATAATTTAGCTGCCAACGCGAGTCGGCAGGTGGTGGCGTGCGGTTGAGATATTGCATGGTTTTGAACTCAGGCAGTTTGGGCAGCACGTCAGCGGCCCAGATCTCTTCAATCGCCATAAAACTGAGCGGTTGGCGTTCAATCGGTTGGAATTGCGCATAGGCGGCCAGAAGTTCGGCGGCTTTATCACCCAACCAACGGACTTCGTCATCGATCATGCGCTCACCGACGCGCCGGTCGGCTTGGGCGGCATTCGGCCCCATGGCAAAGTGCGGACCCGGCGCGTCGGCGGGGGGCAGGCGCGAGACATCGACACAAGCGGGCTCCAATGCCCACAGGAGAGAAGTTTCGACTTTGCCCGCGTGGTCGCCAGTGGCTTTGCCGTCATTATCAAAACCGGGTTGATTCGCTTCAAAATCGGGTAACCCATAAAGGCGCATGGCAAAGTGGGGCTGTAGCAAATCGAGCAGCGTTTTGAGATCCTGCCAGTTGGGACCATAGTGGCCGGTTAACAGAATCGCGGCCTGAAAGCCCAAGGCATCGGCAGCGCGTAGATGATAGCAAATATTCTTGAAATGGACCCATGGTGGCACCGCGGTCAACCAGGGCCGTGCCTCGCCTGCCCACTCGGCGGCCCAAGCGGCATAGAGGCCAATTTCGTGGATGTGCCAATAATCGGGGGGCGCGACAATGCCGCCATGCTCTTGCGCGGCCCGACAGCAGATCGCGTGCGCCTTGAGCGCGTCCAAACCGACGGCATTCTGCGGCCCGTGTGGTTCACAGAGGCCATAGGCAAAATAGATAACCGGGCAAGCGGTCAGCGCCTCCTCCAGTTGATCGGGAAACATCCGTTCCCAACGAACTTCACGCATGATGAATCCTCCTGAATCTCATTTCCCTATGGCCGCCGTCACCTGGGCCAATCCATGATCACCCAAGGCGCGGCTAAAGTGTTTTACGCGAGCAAAATGATAACAATCTATGCTTTGGACTGACGGCCAGAGGCTGCCTGGGGAGTCCGAATTTCATTATAGCACGGGGCAGAATTCGATGCTACCTATCGAGCGGCGCTTTGTTCGGATAGCCTGAGGGCGCGTTGTGGTTATAGTATGCTGTAGCCAGCTAGAAGGAGGTATTGATAGATGGCTATAGAGACGGTCAATCCGGAAGCGCAAAAGATTACTGTAACGATCCCCATTACGTTACTAAACCGCTTGAATGAACGCATTCCTAAACGACAACGCAGCGAATTTATTGTAGAGGCCATTGAAGAATATTTGGCTTTAGAAGAACAAAGCGCGGCTATTGAGGAAACAGCTGGGGCTTGGACAGATGAGCATCATCCAGATCTACATAGCGGTGAAGCGATCGACCGTTGGCTTACAGAATTCCGCAAAGGCTGGGGTGATAAGGCTCAGGAAAGCTGTACACGATGACGTTGCGCAAGCAAGCTGATGGCACGTCTAACCTCGGCTTCTCTTTCCGCGGCGGACCACCCATGGATCTCACCAATAATTTCAGCCAATTCGGCCAATAAGGGCCGCGTAACCAACCCTAACATACCCAAAGAAGTCCGGCGTAGGACAAAATCATCGAGGTGAATCACCTTTTCGGTACGTGCTAGATAGGCGATTTCCCCGCGCAGATAGTCAGGGCGCTGTTGTAAGGGTTGATCGGCACCCTGGGCGCGATGTGCAATCAAGTCGGCAATCAGGGGCGCAGCCAAGGTGCCATAGCGATGGAGCAGGGTGTCGATCTGGGGGCTGGATAGCCCGCTTTGGGCGTGTTGTTGCTCGATCCAAGCTACGCGTTCCGGTGGCGTGGTGGGATAGCCCCGGCCACCACCAATGGCTATCGCTGCCGTATGATTTTGGCGGCGCTTCCCCAAGTGGGTCAACGCTTGGTCCGTGGCCTGTTCAGCAAAGGCACGAAAGGTCGTCCATTTTCCACCCACTAAATTGAAAATGGGGAAAGCCAGCCCGTCGCGCGGCTCCAGCACCTCAATACTATGGTCGCGGCTAATCTGGCCGGTGGTTTTGCTTTTTCCCGAGGGTAGGGGGCGGACACCCGAGAAGGTGAAGACAACCTGTGAACGGTTGACGGTGAGTTTGGGAAAGACCCGGGCCGTCATCCCCAAAAAATAGTCAATCTCTTCATCGGTGCAGACGGCCTCGTCTGGGTTGTTGAGCCGCAAATCTGAGGTTCCCACCAAGACCCGATCTTCCAGCGGGCAGATCAACACAATGCGGCCATCGCTATTTTCAAAGAAAAACTCATGTTCCCCAATCGCTTGGCGTAGCGCTGGATGATCCAACACCAGATGGGAGCCTTTGGTGCCGCCAATCAACTGGGTCGGTTGGCCCAAACGTTCATTGGCAACGTCGATCCATGGACCGGCGGCGTTGATCACAAGTTGGGGGCGCACTGGGAAGGTCGTCCCTGTCAGCTCATCGCGGAGCTGTACTTGGTTGCCCGCGGCTCCGGCCACGCTGACATAGTTGAGCGCGTGGGCTTGGGGCGAAGCTGCCTCTGCATCGGCAACCATCTCCACACAGAGGCGTTCTGGTGCCCGGATCAGGCCATCATAATATTGGGCGACACTAACCACCGTGGGATTGAGATCGGGATAGCGTGCCAACGCGGCTGTGCGCGTCAAAAATTCGTGGCGTGGCACCGTGCGCGTCGCCCCGGTGTAGGCATCATACATCAGCAAGCCCAGCTTGATAATCGCCGCGCCCCGTTCGGCGGGTCGATCCAGCAACCCTAAAAATTTGAGCGGAGCATTGAATAAGCCCGAAAACCACTTGAAAATCGGGATGACGGTGGGCAGGGGCGTTACATAGTGGGGCGCGTTTTGGATCAGCCGGTTGCGCTCTTCGACCGCCTCGCGCACCAGCCGAAATTCCCCATTTTCCAGATAGCGAATGCCCCCATGCGCCATATGGGACGAAGCAGCGCTGGCCCCCGAACAGAAGTCGGCCCGGTCGATGAGCAGCACATCAACGCCCTGGAGCGCCAGATCGCGAAAGGTAGCAATGCCATTGACGCCGCCCCCAATAATTAGGACAGAGCGGTTCGGTTGTTGCTGAAGTTGATTGAGAATCGCGGAACGGTTCATCGGCGTCACCAGTGTGGTCTGTTGCAAAGGTCGGCGTTACTATGAGCCATCATTTTGGATTATCGTTGGATTTTGGCAATATTACTGCCCTTCCTCTGGGAGGATGAAACGGGCAGATAATGACTCCGACGTGACCAAACTGGCTTGAAAGAAGACGTGGTTGTCTGCCGAAAGCACGACCAATCCCAGGTTCATGTTGCCAGAGACGCGGGTGTAGCTGAGGTCGAGCATGTCGCCGGCGGTGGCGTCCAGCATAAAGCCGAGGATTTCCTGATCCGAAAAAAGCTACTGGGCGCTTTTGACTAGCTGAATGCTGGAACGCAGCCACTCATTTACGAGTGCTTGCACATCCACCCCTTTTCGTTCTGCTAGTTTGGTCATATAGGCATCCACATCTGGTTCCAGATAAAGGGGAAACTTGAACACAGCATTGGGATTGTAGAACTTACCGCGTTCGCCCTTTGAAAAATCGTACTTGTCTTTCATCTCAGATTCCAGTTTCATATTGCACAACCTCATCCTCTACAGCCTTACGGGCAGAAATGATTCGGATGTTTATCGTCTCTGCATCTAGTCGTTCAAATGTATGACTGATGACCCGTATAATGCCACTAGCGTCAAGCCCAATGGTTAGCCACCGTTCCTCATGCTCAGTGTGATCTTCATCGTAAGTCGTGAGTTGGTTAGGATCACGAAAGACGGACGCTGCTTGGTGGAAACTAATCTTGTGTTTCTGACGATTCGTTCGCTCTTTGTTTGGATCCCATTCAAAGCTGTACTGCACAGAGCTACATCCCATCAATCAATAGTTCAGGCTACGGTTACCCGTATAAAATTATAACACGCACCTAGCCTGAACCCAAAGGGGAAGAATAACAGGCTAGGTGCGTTCAAATACTCTTCTCTTACTCGATCAAATTTCCCTGCAACTGAAACACCGTCGGCTCCACCACTGCTGGCTCGACCAGGCTGATGCGGAAGACGCCGATGGTGTAAGTGCCAGCGGTGGGCAAGGTGAACCGCGTCGATAATGCTTCCGACGTGACCAGACTGGCTTGGAAGAAAACCTCATTGCTTTCCGATAGCACGACCAATCCCAGATTCATGTTGCCGGAGATGCGGGTGTAGCTGAGATCGAGGGTGTCGCCGGCGGCAGCGTCCAGCGTGAAGCCGAGAATTTCATTGCCGGTGGGGATGACGCCGGTCATGACAGTGTCGAGTAACAAGGGGACTTTGGCAACAGCCGAGAAGTCAACAGGGGCTAAACCAGGAAAGCCAGTGCCAGAAAAGGTTGGGCCACTGTCCAGGATGGTGGAACGGGGTGTCGGTGTGGGTAGGGGTGCTGGCGTGGGCGTAGGTTGGACAATGTCACCAGGCTTCACTTCGCCATTAACCGTAACACAACCGATATATAGTTTGTAGGGGCCGATACCATTATTTTGTATGCTGATTTTATAGGTACCTTTGGTTAAAATACCAGTAGCCATTGCTGGGTTTCTGGATGCACTGTTCCACCTTATCTCTGCCAGTACAGTACCTGTCGGTCCATATGCGTACATATGAAATCTAAGGT
>JAHBVH010000137.1 GCA_019637645.1 Caldilineaceae bacterium | reverse complement strand
CCGTGGGGGGACCGGTTGGGGTGGGGGTGGCGACAAGGGGCACGGTGATGGCGGCACTAAAGACCGAGGCATTGCCCAGCGCGTCAATGGTGACAGCGGTGAGGTTCGCCGCACGCCAAGTTCCGGCCACCGTCAAGGAAAAATCCCCATTGGCATCGGCCACCGCGCGTCCTTCAAAGCTCTGCCCTTGTTGCCCTTGATCTGAGAAAATTTCAACGGTGACGCCGGGGATGGCTTTGCCGGTGACCGTGTGCTCGACAACACTGAGCAATTGCGGTGCCGCAATCGCCACATTGGCACCAGAGGTGTTGGCAATCCCGCCCGCAAGATTACCATAGATCGAATTTTCCGACCAAGCATTATTCAACGTTTGGATCCCATTGGCGCGAATGCCGTGGCCCGTGTTATTGCGCAAGATATTGCGGACAATCCCATTTTGGCTGGCGGTGTCCGACAGATAGAGGCCATTTATACCATTGCTCTCGCTCAGATTACCTTCGACCAAGGTTTTGAGAGCCTTGCGGAGGTCGATGCCATTTTCGCCATTTTGGCTCACGGTGTTGGAAAGGAGTTGATTCTCTTGGAGCGACGGGATGCTCATGGCGGGCAAGAAGGCGATGCCCGTTTTGAGATTCTTGCTGACAAGGTTGCCCAGCACTTGGTTGCCATTAGAGCGCACATAGATCCCATGCACGCCATTTTCGCTGATAGTATTGTTGGCAATGATATTCCGATCGGCGGTCTCGCGCACATCTAGACCATCCGCCACATTTTGGCTGATCGTATTGCCAGCCACCGTATTGCCAACGCTCCCCTGATCGATCACCAGTCCTTCTTGTTGATTTTGGTAGAAACGGTTGTTGAGGATCTGATTGTTATTGGAGCCCAATACCCGCAACCCATAGCCCTCATTGTTATACGCTTCGTTGCCCTCTAGGATGTTGTCAAACGAGGGTGCTTGCGGATCCGTAGCATTGGGCGAGCCAGGATCAAGCATAAAGCCGTGGCCCAAACTGGTGGGGCTGGGATCGCTGTTGTTATATGATTGGTTGTTACGGATCACAAAGTTGTTACACCCACGCGAAATGATAAAACCATGGCTACCATTGTTATAGGCGACATTGTTCTCCACCAAGACATCATGGGTAAAGTCGTGGGGGTCAAAGCCATAGCGAATATTGCTATGGAATTGGTTACCCCGGAAGAGCATATCCGACGCCTGATAGGTGTAAATACCATAGTAGTTATGATGAAACTGGCTATTGATCACTTCACCGGTTACACGGGAACGCAACACATTTGGCGTGGCGCTTTCATTGACATCACGCCAGGAAACGCCATAACTTTCGCCGTCCGCCGAGCCCAAATAGCTCAACTCGGCATTATAGATGTTAAGAGCCGCAGCATATTTAGCAATGACATAGGCGCGCCCGTTGCTACTATCCTGATCCACGCCGTTGGCCGCGGCATCCCAGGAATAGACCTTGACGCCATCCATGTTGATGACACCACTGTGGGTGCGCAGATAGACAAAGCTGGCGTAGTCGATCCCAGCCGCCCCAACGCTTGCCCCGCTGACACTCGCTTGGCTGCGCAGGCGTAGCTCATTGACGCCAGTGGCGCGGGATAGATCGAGCGTAACATTCGGGCCGATAAAGAGATTGGCATTCAGTAGCCAAATGCCGTTACCAAGATTCTGTAACAACTGGGCATGTTCAGCACCGAGGCCGGTTTGGATCGTGGCTAGTGTCACCTGAATTGCCGACCCATTGACTTGGATGGTGGGCTGCCCATTATCGTCGGGCGCAACGGTAAAGAAGGGGCCAATGCCTTGGGCGGTCGAGCTAAAAGCCGAGGAGTTTCCGCTGGTGTCGATCGCGAGCGCCGTGACTTGGGCGAAAGCTTGGCCGGTCGGCAACTGAAAGCTCCATGCGCCGCTGCTGTTGGCCGTTGCCGAGCCCAAATAATCGCGTCCCTCTAAATCACCAGCCGCATAGATTACGGCTACCGCATTGGGCTGGGCCGCCGCCGAGACGGGGTTATCGGTCGTGAAAGTCGTTACCGTGTCCAACACCCGCTGGGTAGAGTCGCCGGGATCTGCGTAGAGTTCAATGGTCGCGTTAGGCTTAGCCGTGCCTTGCAGCACCCCTTGCGCAGAGACACTTCCCATCACCGGCGGGAGAATCCCCTGTTGGGCACCGCCATCGATCCGGATGCCCCGTTGGCCGTTATTGGTGATGCTGTTTTGGCTAATCCGGTTGCGAATCGTGGTTGCATCTTTGATCAAAATGCCATGGCGGGTGTTGCTATGGATGATATTTTTCAGCACTTGGTTATCGGTGCTAATGGCCCCATTGGTCGCATCGGCAATCGAGAGCCCATCCAGGCCATTGCCGATAATGCGATTGGGCTGTTCTGCCGGTTGGCTTGGGCCGATCTGATTGCCACTGCCACCGAGGATGCGAATGCCAACCCCGCTATTGGCCGTCACGGTGTTGCTGATCACGACATTGTAGTATCCTGGGGGATCCAGTGGATCTAACGCTTCGGGTGGATCATTGAGGTATTCGCCGCCCGAAATGGTAAAGCCATTGACCCCACCCTGCACCAAGTTATTATCGAAGCGATTTCCACCGGATTTAATATAGATACCGTTGACGCCACTGCGTAGGATGGTATTCCCGGTAAAGAGGTTGCGGTCGGCCCGGGCATAGAGATAGATGCCATGTTCGCTGCTATCTTCGATCCGGTTCCCCACAAATTGGTTGTTACTCGTCACGCCATCATAGGCGTCACCGGGGATAAAGGTAGCGTTGATCCGCATCCCCCGGCGGTTGTTATAGAGATAATTGTTCTGGATCAAGTTGTTGGACGATTGGAAGATCGCAATACCATCTTGATTGTTGTAGACAACGTTATCGTAGACCGTATTGTTGTTGCTGCCGCGATCCAACATAATGCCATGGAGTGCATTGTCAAAGACCTCATTATGGTGGATGGTATTGTCCTGGCAGAGACGCGAGAAGATGATCCCATGATTGCCGTTCTTGTAAACACGGTTATAGGCGACTTCTAATTGGCGCGAATCATCATGGGGGTCGATCCCATATTCGATATTCTCGTAGACCTCATTGCGCAGGATGGTGATGCCATAGGCTTCATACGAATACATGCCAAAGTAATTATGATGAATCTGGCTATCCTCCAGCCGCCCCGTGGCTCCCGTGGTGGGATCACCGGGCGTATAGCGCTTGCGCCAAGAAAGGCCACTCCCTTCGCCACTTTCCCAACCTAGATAGGCCAATTCACTGTTGAGGAGATCCATCCGCCCACCTTCAAAGGCCAACAGATAGGCCCGCCCATTGGCAAGATTTTCATCTGGGGCATTGGTCGCGCTATCCCACGAGGTCAGCTTAATGCCGTCAACCAACAGATAGCCCTGACGCGCCGCAACAAGCCGGATCGAGGCCAAGGGTGGGCTCTCCAAGCGCAACCAGTTGACCGTTGCCTTTGTGATCTCAAGCTTGGCCGTCTGCTGAATGAGAATACTGGCCTTGAGCAACCAAATGCCACTGCCCTGATCGGTCAAGATCCCCGCATGGCCTTGGGCGGCTAAGGTGGCCGCCAACGCAGGCAGGTTGATCACTTCACTGGCCGCCGTACCACTGGTGCTACCCAGAAAAATCGTATTGGTGTTCATATCATAGGTCACGGCGGGGGCAGCTGCGCTCTCGGCAGAAGCCGCTAGCCGTGTCAGCGTGAGCCCTGTGGAAAGAACCAGGAGAAAGCCCAGCAGATAGAATACGCGTGCTTGGCGTTGATATGGAAGGGTTTTCGACATAAATTATGCTCTTATTCAAGAATCAATCGTGCAACGGAGGCTAAACTGAGCGCCCATGCGCTGGCGCGCCATAGGCGCACCCGTTGCCAGAGCGCGCCTATGGCCCAAGAAGGTACCTATCAACTGGAACAGATCAACGGACCTTAGTCAGCCGCGGTCGCGGCCAAAGCTTCGCTAAAATGATGGGCAGCATGGCCATTAGTGGGGACCAACTTGGCCGCCGGCGGCATCACCGTCGGCACCTTCTCCACAACGGGACGATGTAACTTGATGATCTGCTCGATCTCTTCGGGGGAGGCCACCGCGGGAATTTGTTGCTCGAGCTTCTCATTCACTTGAATGGTGGCCGCCAGCATATCGTGAGTGAGCCCTTGATTCCGGCAAAATTCCATAAAGGCCAGGGTATCCTTCGGCAGACAGGCCCCACCATATGGCACACCGCCCCGCGTGCCATAGAGGGGATTCCACATACTTTCGGCACTGCGCGCCACTACGGCACCAACGAGGCGGCTATCGATCCCTAACTGCTCACAAATCTGGTGAACTTCATTAAAATAACTGATTTTAACGGCATTATAGACATTGTTGACATATTTGATCATCTCGGCCTCCGTCGGTTGGCAATTGACAATCAGCCCGCCGAAAGGCATATAGAGCTTATTGAGCACATCGGCAGAAGCGGCGTCGGTAGCACCGAGTACGGTAATCCACGGTCGGTCAAAATCCTGTTCACTGGTGCGCTGCCGCAAAAATTCCGGATTGAAGGCCACCCCAAAATCTTTGCCCGCGACCTTGCCCGAAGCTTGTTCCAAAATGGGCAAGAGGACTTTCTCGGTTGTAGTTGGTGGCACAGTGCTGCGCACGACCACTGTAATATACCGATCCGTGGTTGCCAGCCCCTGGCCGACCTTCGCGGTGGCGGCTTTGAGATGATCCAACACGAGATGCCCTTGTACCGTCGGCGTTGAAACCGTCAGCATAACAATATCTTGGTTCTCCCAATCAACTTGGGCAATGGTCATCGCGCGGAGGCCCTGGGCGCGCAATTGGGCAATCTTGCTCGGATCGACATCGACATAAGTCAACTGGTGCCCCTGCTTGGCGAACCCTTTTCCTGTAGCCTGACCGACAACACCGGAGCCGACGATTAAGATATGGGACATAATGTTAAAACTCCTTTAACCAAAATGAGAGAGTGGGATAAGCAACATCAGCGCTGATGCTCATACTTACCGTTGTACATGAAGCCTTGGACGGTCAATAAACGAAGCGATAAACCTATTTAATCAACGTACTTTTGGCGCAGCAGTACCATCATTGGACTTACTTATTAGTACTTAATAAGTATTGCTTCATGCAGCATAGAGGCGGTTTTTAAAGAGGATGTTAACAAATGCTTGCTAAATACTTACAAGGAATCGGTGATCTTGCGGTTATAGAGGAGAAGACAACGAAGACGCATAATCTACGCAAAAATCAGACCTGACAGGTTTTGCGTTGGCGGTTGTGGGAACCACAGAGCCAACCAGATGACAGGTTTTCCAAACCTGTCAGGTCTCTAATCACGCGCTTATCCACCAGCACAGCGCGGTTTAGTTGGCCCGCGCCGCGACGGCCATTTCCATCAAGGTCTGAATATGTTCAACCATATCGGCAGGATTCGGGCTAATCCCTTCCAACAGCAGTGCATTGTCAAAGAGCTGATAGATCGCGGCGTCTACCACCGTATCGGTATCCGCTTTCGCCAAAATCTGCGCCAAATTGGCCACTAAGGCATGGCGCCGATTCAGTTCAAGCAGCTTCTTGGGTACTTCATAATCTTGCTCCGTCAACCGACGGATCCGCTGCAGATCACGATCAAAGCTATCCTCTGGCGAAACCAGACGACAGGGGCTATTCACCAGTTGTTTGGACTCGCGCACATTGGTCACGCGGTCGCCTAACACCGCTTTGAAGCGTTCAACCAATCGCTCAAAGTCATCCTGCGCAACGGGCTTGGCCTCCTCTTTGTTTTCCTGCTCATTTTTCGGCAGTTCCAGCCCCGCGTCATCCACATTCTTCAACGCCACGCCATCATATTCGCGTAACATCGATGTCATAAAGCCATCGATCGGATCGACGAGATAGAGGACCTCAATATTATTGGCACGGAAATAATCCAAGTGTGGACTTCGCGCAACCGATTTCAAATTTTCACCCAGCACATAGTAAATCGCCTGCTGGTCAGTCGCCATGCGCTCTTTATATTGCTTGAGGGTAAGCCAGGGCTTCGCCTCGGTGGTCTTGCTGCTCTGGAAACGCAACAGCTCCACCAAAGATTCATGGCTCGCCGGGTCCGAAGCCACCCCTTCCTTCATAAAGACCCCAAATTCGTGCCAAAAGGTGAGATACTTTTCTTCGTCATTCTCGGCCAGATTTTTGAGATCGCGGAAGAGTCGATTGGTCAGCGCACGGCGCATTTGGCGCAAAACCGGGTTGCTCTGCACCATCTCGCGCGAAACATTCAGCGGCAGATCCTCGGAATCGACGACGCCTTCCACAAAGCGGAAGTATTCCGGGAGCAGATCCTTATTCCGCTGCTGGATCAGGATCTTACGCGAATAGAGGCGCAACCCATGGTCGCTTTGGCCCGTAAAGAGCCCCCGATCGCGCTTCGTCGGCACAAACAAAATACTGCGTAGATTAACAGGCGCATCAGCCACTAGGTGGATATGCAGCAACGGATCAGCCGTGTCAAAGGTCAACTGCTGATAAAACTCTTTGTATTCTTCCGGCTTCACTTGGGACGCGGCCTGTCGCCACAGCGCCGTCCGGCGGTTGACAACCTTCGCGGTCGGCTCGCCTTCACCCTCTGGTTTGGGCTCTTGTAAGTAGATAGGAAAAGAGACATAGTCGGAATGTTTCTTGATGATCTGCTCAATCCGCCAATGATTGGCAAATTCAGCCGCGTCTTCTTTCAGCTGAATAAAAATCGTCGTGCCGCGGGTCGGCTTCTCGACGGGCGTCAGCGTAAACCGGCTATCCCCCTGCGACGACCAAGCCCAAGCCTGATCCGCGGCCCGATACGAACGCGAGGTTACCGTGACCTCGGCAGCCACCATAAAGACCGAATAAAAGCCAACCCCAAATTGACCAATAATTTCTTCTACGGTGGCTTTATTGCCCTCGGCCGCGCTGGACAAAAAGGCTTTAGCCCCCGAATGGGCAATCGTACCTAGATTCTGGATCAGCTCATCGCGATTCATCCCAATACCGCTATCCGCGATGGTTAGCGTCTTGGCCTCTGGATCGACCACCAGATGAATCGCCAGCTCCCGATCCGCGTCCAGCACATCATGGTTCGTCAGTTGTTCATATTGAATCCGATTTAATGCATCAGAAGCATTGGAAATAAGTTCGCGTAAAAAGATTTCACGATCGGTATAGAGTGAATGCGCCAAAATATCAAGCAGTTGTTTAACTTCGGTCCGATACTCCAGCGATTCAGGTGCGGTAGTTACAGTTTCTGACATGGTAATCCCTTTCGTTCTATCATCATGGCCGCAAAAATGCTGCACCCTTGACCTACGCTTTATCTTGCTGGCATACCCAATTTGCAGGCAACCTCCACCGTAGATCGGTCAGCGCTCCGTCAATAGCTTGACTCTACCACAGAGTAAGGTAGACAGATGCTAACAAAGTGTTAGAATTTTGCAAGTCTTTGGCAAGGTGAAATCATCCCAAAGCAGTACCCTCGCCAAAGACGCCCACCACCCCAGCCCACTTGGCAGGACATCTCCAATCAATTCGCTTACCGATCATCCCCAATTTTGACTTCTTACGGCCAGGTGCGCTATACTACAAATCATTAAGAATTTGCCCCTATGGTGGAACTGGCATACACGGCAGGTTGAGGGCCTGTGTCCTTTAGGACGTCTCCGTTCAAATCGGAGTAGGGGCACCACTAGGATAGCGAAAACACAGATGGCTTACAATTTGCCATCTGTGTTAAGAGCGTCGTAAACTGTAACTGTAAATAAATGCTGTTCTCGCAGCATTTATGCACCTTAGACGATCTGCCCAGGGCTTCACCCGCCGACCTCGGCCTGGCGCGTGGCTACTAGTCTGGTCGTCCTATTTGAATTTTAAGGTGCGTTGGTATCGCCTGGGGAGTCTGGTCAAGACTTACACCCCAGGCGATTATTTTTCTGGTACTTCCTCAAGCAGTCGAATACCCTGCTCTTGCGCGTACTCCAGTAGAGAATCGGCGTAAATCCTACGCCATCCTCGCTTGTCTCCCATCCGCTCCGTGCGCAACTTTCCATCTGCACATAGTTTTCGCACTGTTTCGCGGCTCACTTGCAGGAGGCGCGCCACTTCGCCAGTTGACAAAATCCGCATAAATGCCCCCTTCTACCATTAAGGTACTTTTATCATAACAGAAATCGCATAAACCGCAAGTGCGCTCTCAGGGAATTACGCATAATCAC
>JAHBVH010000136.1 GCA_019637645.1 Caldilineaceae bacterium | reverse complement strand
GGGCGGCCTATCGTGGAGTGGGCCTGCCGGACTGTATTCATGAAGGTGAAACCGCGGCCCAAGCTGCTGCCGCTTATCTACAACGCAAGGAGATGTCATGCTGACCATCGAACGTTCACAAGCCTTGTTTGCCGAGGCGCAACAGCGGTTACCAGGGGGGGTTAATTCGCCGGTCCGGGCTTTTCGGGCGGTCGGTGGTCAGCCGCTTTTTATTGATTATGGGGAAGGCGCATACTTGGTCGATGTCGATGGCAATCGTTACATTGACTATGTGCTGTCGTGGGGGCCTTTGATCTTAGGCCATGCTCATCCACGCGTGGTGGCTGCCTTGCAAAACGCTGTCGCACGTGGCACGAGCTATGGTGCTCCTTGTCCTCAAGAGGTGGAGCTGGCACAGTTGGTGACGCATTTGATGCCTAACATAGAGATGCTGCGCTTTGTCAATTCCGGTACGGAAGCAACCATGAGCGTTTTGCGTTTGGCACGGGCCTTTACGGGGCGCAATAAGATTATTAAATTCCAAGGGAACTATCACGGCCATGCCGATATGTTGTTGGTGCAGGCGGGCTCTGGGGTCGCCACCCTCGGCTTACCAGATTCGCCCGGCGTGCCCCAAGCAACGACCGCGGATACCCTCGTCGCGCCCTTTAATGATCTGGCCGCGGTCGAGCGCCTCTTTGAAGAATTCCGCGGGCAAATTGCCGCGGTGATTGTAGAACCGGTGGCGGGGAATATGGGCTTGGTGCCACCAGTGGCTGGTTTCCTAGAGGGCTTGCGGGCTGTGACCACCGCGGCGGGCGCACTCCTGATCTTTGACGAAGTTATGACGGGCTTCCGTGTACATTTGGGCGGCGCGCAAACGCTCTATGACATTAAACCGGATCTCACCGCGCTCGGCAAAGTGATCGGTGGTGGCTTGCCGGTGGGGGCCTATGGCGGGCGACGCGAGATTATGCAGTTGGTCGCGCCCCTTGGGCCGATGTATCAAGCGGGGACCCTATCGGGCAATCCGCTCGCAATGACGGCGGGGATCGAGACGCTCCGCTTGCTCCAGGCGCCCGGTGCGTGGGAACAGATGGAACTGGCTGGCGCAAAGTTGATCGAAGGGATAACCCTCGCCGCGGCAGAATTTAAGATTGATCTTGTGTGTAGTCAAGTTGGAACGATGATTGGCTTCTTCTTTACCAAAGGCCCTGTCACTGACTGGAATAGTGCGAAGGTGGCCGATACGCAACGCTTCGCGGCCTTTTTCCAAGCGATGCTAGAAGAGGGGGTCTATTTGGCTCCTTCCCAGTTTGAGGCTGGTTTTCTTTCCCTAGCCCACGGCGCTGATGAAATTGGCGCGACGATCAAAGCGGTGACCCGCGCCTTTGCCAAACTGTAAACAGCCTGGTTCTACCCGATGATCACTATTCCATCTGCGTTTATCCAATCAACGATCGCGCGCGAAGGCGAAGCTGGGCGGCAGTGGCTAGCCCAATTACCGGACGTGGTTGATCAACTCTGTTCGCGCTGGCAGTTGGTTATTGACGGTGAAGTAAGGCATGGCTATCTCGGCTTGACCGTGCCTGTGCAGCGGAGGGGGGAAGCTTGTATCCTCAAGGTGGCTTGGATAGAGGAAGCGGGGCAGGCGGAGGCCGCGGCTTTGGCGGCGTGGCAGGGCCGTGGTGCCGTTCAGTTGTTGGCCGCTGAGCCAACCCTGGGCGCATTGCTCCTCGAACGTTTAGA
Source organism: Caldilineaceae bacterium (assembly GCA_019637645.1). The sequence goes on along the minus strand of JAHBVH010000136.1, from coordinate 6,764 downwards.
TGCCACCCGTTCTTTATGGACGTTGCCAGTCACCGAAGCCGTTGTGGTTGCAGGGCAGCTATTGCGGCGACTAGCGATTCCGGCACCAGCTGGCTTCCGTTCGACCGCGGTGATGGGTCAGGCAATGGCGACGCTTCTGCCGGAGCGTTGGGGACGCTACGGCGAACCAATGCCACGGCCTTTGTTAGAGCGGGTCATGGCATTGGCACGTGAGCTTGCCCAAGAGGAGGGCAGGTTGTTGGTGAATTACGATCTGATCTATGAAGACGTTCTCGCCGGGGCGCGTGAGCCATGGCTGGCTATCGATCCCAAGGTCGCCGTTGGGCAACCTGAATTTGGGCTAGCCCAGCTACTGTGGACACGCTTAGACGAAATCGAGGCCAGCGGTGGCTTGGCAAAGCACTTTGCGCTCTTAGTGGAGGCGGCTGGGGTAGATTATAGGCGAGCGCAGGCGTGGACCCTGGTTCGTTGCGTGGACTATTGGTTCTGGGCCCTGAGCGCTGGCTTCACGGAAGATCCTATGCGCTGTGCGCGGCTAACGACCTGGTTGGTTGATGATAGTCGCTGAATCCTTGCAATTTACCGCTGCGTCCATTGTTTTGCTCGCCCAACAGGGGCAGTTGGCTTTGGATGATGATATTCATTTGTCCTACAAGATGAAAACTTGGTGATCCAGCTACAGCGGCACCGTGATATTCCACTGCTCCCCACCTTAGCCGACCAATTTGCAAGCAACCTTTGGTGGGCTAGCCAGCTACTCTTTACCCGCGATGCCAGCGGCACAATTACGGGCTTTTACCTCTCTGGCGGGCGCGTCAAAAACCTTCCATTTGTTAAGCGCACCTAAGCTAGAAAGGGGACGCGGATTTTTTGAATCCGCGTCTCTCTGTGTTTATCCGCGTCCTCATTCACGCTTCGTTGGTCATCCCGGTATTGGCGATTTGACTGCGCTCTACATAGCGCCGGGGCATCTCTAGGCTAGACCAGCCACCGGCTTCCTGGAGGCGCAGAAGATCTACTTTTTTGGCCCAGTAGGTTGCCCAGTAGTGGCGACAATCATGCGGGGAGAGGTCAAAGAGGCCAATCTGTTCGCCAAGAAAGCTGACACGCGCCTGGATCGCACGGGCCGAGATGCCCGCATGGGTCAACGCGCCGCTTTTGCGGGAGCCACGCAGGAGTGGCCCTTGGGTTGGCGCATCACCAGCCTGGACATAGACCTGTAGCGCGCGGCGGGTGTCCTGGGTGAGCTGGTGAATCTGTTCGGCGTCCACTTTGGGCCGGTCGAAATAAAAGACGCCCATTGCGAGATCGAAGTTTTCGGCACGGAGCAAGACCACTTCGCCAACCCGTAGACCATGTTCGAGCAACAGGCACATGAGGAGGGCATCGCGTCGCCCTTGGGGCGTATCGGGGTGGGCCTTGAGTTGGTTCGCTTGGGCATGGGAGATGCGGGTGGGGGCGCTTTTCTTGTCGCCAACCCGTGTGACGGGGCGGCGGGCATCTACACGCTTGGCTTCACCCTTTGCATAGCCCGTGACCGTCTTGATCAGGGCCAACTCTTGGGGGTCAATGAGTCCAGCTTGTGAAGCTAACTTCGCATAGACTTTTATCGTGCTCAAACGGCGATTGATGGAGGAGATGGCGTGGCCTTGTGCTAGTTGCCATTTGACAAAACCATCGACGATCCCCCAAGTGACACCATGCCAAGCGCTCGGTTCTGTTTGTAGTTGATCGGCGTTGGGTGCGCTGCGGATGCTGGCCTCTTGCAAATAGGTCGAGAATTGGCGTAAATCCGTGCGCTGCGCCGTGACGGTATTGGTTGCCTTGCGCCCCAAGTAATCATCAAAGCGGCGTTGTGCCGCATGGTAGTTGGCGATTTGCCCGGCGGCCTGTAGATCGGTCGTCGCGACGGGGAGCTGTTTTTTCTCTGGTTGATCAGCGGATTGATCGGCGGCCTGCTGCGCTACTTTTGTTGTTTTGGCGGCCATAGAGCCTTCCTTTTTATCGGATTAATACATACGCATAAGTAAGATTTATGCGTATGTATTGTATACTAAAGAAAAGGGATAGGCAAGTTCGGCAATAGCAGCGACAAAGAAGCAGGCTGGGCAGAAAAGGCTAGGCCCAACAGATTTTTAGGTACCCTAGAAGGGGACACCGCTCGAACTGTCACCATTTCGCAAGCATTAACACATTGTTAATATTATTTGGATCGGGTACACTATAGCGGCATCGCCACACACCCATGACATGTGCGTGACGCCCTTTTTCGCGCCGGATGGAGGTGTTTACCGATAAGGAGAAAAGAAGAACGTATGCAAAAAAAATGTGCAGCAAAGGCTGGCGGGCCAAGCCACCTTTCCCATAGCCACTATGGCATACTCACCATGAGCGCATTAGGGCTATTGCTGCTTTTAACTGTAGTGGCGTGTCGCGCAACAGGCAGCTCCCCCGCCAGCGCGGGCAGCACCGGCCGCGCCATTCAAAACAAGGGTTCCGACACCCTGGTTAACCTCGCGCTCGCCTGGGCAGAACGCTACCGCACGCTACATCCTGATATTTCGATTGCCGTCACGGGGGGCGGCACAGGCACAGGTATTGCCGCCTTGATCAATGGCACGGTTGACATTGCCAATGCCTCGCGCCAGATGAAGGAAGAAGAGATTGCGGCGGCTGAGGCAAACCAGATTGAGCCAATTGAGTATGTGGTTGCCATTGACGCACTAGCCGTTATTGTCAATCCGGAAAACCCGATTGATCGGCTAACGATTGATCAGTTGGCTGATATCTACACCGGGCGTATTACCAATTGGAAAGATGTCGGTGGCAATGATGCGCCGATTGTCCTCCTCTCGCGCGAGACCAATTCGGGGACGCACGTCTACTTTCTCGAAGAGGTGTTACGCAAGGGCAACAGCGAAAACAACGATATCTTTGCGCCCCAAACCCTCCTGATGCCCTCTTCCGTAGGGATCACCAGCGAATTACGCCGTAACCCCAATGCGATTGGCTACGACGGCTTCGGCTATGTCGACCCAGCCCACGAAAAGCTAGTCGCCGTAGCGGTGGATGCCAACGCCCCCTACGTCTTGCCCTCCGTCGAGAGTGGCGCGGATGGCAGTTACCCCATCTCCCGTGACCTTTATATGTACACCGCAGGGGAGCCAACCGGTGCGATTCGCGATTACCTAGATTGGATTCTAGGCCCGGAGGGACAAACCATTGTGGCCGAGCTGGGCTTTGTCCCGCTACCAAAGGAGTAAAGCGACCCATGACAGCCGCAGAACACAGTTCACAACTTTCTACGACCACGGCCACCAACCGTAGCGAACTACGCTGGGGTGAATGGCTAATCGAAAATCTCATTAAATTGGCGGGCCTCTCGACGATTGTAATCATCGGTCTGATCTTTTTCTTTCTGCTGCGTGAAGGGCTCCCCGCCTTTCTCGACATTCCACTCCGCCAACTCTTCGGCACACGGTGGTATCCCATTGACGCGCTCTATGGCCTAACCCCACTTCTGGTTGGTTCATTCTTGGTCACCATTGGTGCAGTGATCATTGCGGTGCCCCTGGGGGTGATTACCGCGATCTACCTAGGGGAGATCGCGCCACCTTGGCAGCGCGAAATTCTCAAGCCTTTGATTGAAATGCTCGCCGGGATTCCCTCGATTGTCTTGGGCTTTCTGGGCTGGGTCGCCTTGGCACCGCTTATCCAACAACTGGGCGCGCCCACAGGGCTTACCGCCTTTACTGGTGCGCTGATCTTGGCCTATATGTCACTACCAACCATTATCAGCATTGCCGAGGATGCCCTATACGCGGTGCCAAAAGAGTATCGGGACGGGGCCCTTGCCATTGGTGCAACCCAATGGCAAACCATCTGGCGTGTCGTCCTCCCCTCGGCACGCTCGGGCTTGGTCATTGCGGTCATGTTAGGGATTGGGCGGGCCATTGGCGAAACCATGGCCGTCATGATGGTAACTGGGAATGCGGCGAATATCCCGGCCCTGGATGGTGCCATCTTTTTACAGCCCGTCCGTACGATGACGGCCACCATTGCTGCCGAGATGGGGGAAGTTTCCCAGGGCAGCCTCCATTACAGTGTCCTCTTTGGCATTGGCATTGTGCTCTTCCTGATCACCTTTGCCATCAATGCCTTGGCCAATCGCCTGGTGGGCATTCCGGCCAAGCGGCGACGAAGCGGCCAACTCTAACACAAAGGAGAAGACTTTATGCGTCGCCAACAAAGTAATCGATTGGCCATCCTGCTCATCTCGTCGATGGCCGCTATCGTCATTTTGCCAATTGTCTTCGTCATCGGCTTTGTCATTTATCAGGGCATCGGCACACTCTCTTGGGAATTTCTCACCGCGCCGCCAAGGAATGGCATGCGCGAGGGGGGCATTATGCCCGCGCTCCTGGGCACGGTGCTGTTAACCTTTGGGACGGCCATTGCCGCCTTCCCGCTGGCGATTGCCGCGGCGATCTACTTGGCCGAATACGCTGGTGAAAATCGCCTAACCCGCTGGGTACGCCTAGCAATTGTCAACCTAGCAGGCATTCCGTCCATCGTCTATGGCCTCTTTGGGCTAGGTGCCTTCGTGCTCTTTCTGGGCTTTGGCACCTCGATCTTGGCGGGCTCCCTGACGTTGGGCATCCTCACGCTTCCGGTTGTCATCAGCACCGCCGAGGAAGCGATCACCAGCGTGCCTCAACAATTTCGGACGGTTAGCCTCAGCCTGGGCGCAACGCGTTGGCAGACCATTCGTCACCAAGTCTTGCCCCATGCCATGCCGGGCATTATCACCGGGGTCATCCTGGGCCTTGGTCGCGCCGCGGGCGAGACTGCACCCATTCTCTTTACCGTTGCCGCCTTCTACTTGCCCGAACTGCCCCATTCGGCTTTTGATCAAACTATGGCGCTGCCCTACCATCTCTATGTGATTGCAACCCAAGTGCCCGGCATGCCCCTTTCTCTGCAATACGGGACGGCGCTGGTGCTTCTGCTCATCGTCCTGGCCCTGACCCTAGTCGCAACCCTTGTACGCACGAATATGCGCCGCAATCGCGAATGGTAATCACAAAGGATCTTTCATGCCGCCGATTCTTTCTCTTCAGAATATCTACTATACATATAGCGATGGCACCGAAGCGCTCAGCAATATCTCGTTGACAATTCAGCCTAACGAGGTTTTTGTGCTCTTTGGTCCAGCCCGCAGTGGGAAATCAACCCTCCTACGCCTGCTCAACCGTCTTTCGGATCTCGATGAAGGGGGACGCCATCAAGGGCAAATTTTGTTTGATGGTGCTGATATCTTTGCAAGAGGTGTCAATGTCTACCACTTGCGCCGCCGCATCAGCATGGTTTTTGCCATCCCCACCCCCCTCCCAGGCTCCATCTATGACAATTTGACCTATGGCCTAAAAATGGCTGGCATCCGCAACCAGAGCGAATTGGAGGATCGGGTTGTGCGTTCGCTCCAGCAGGCCGCGCTTTGGGAGGAAGTACAAGATCGTCTTCACAGCTCGGCCTTTGCCCTTTCGGGTGGGCAGAAGCAGCGTCTTTGCCTGGCGCGCAGCCTCGCTCTTGAGCCCGATGTGATCTTGTTGGATAACCCGACCTCGGGGCTTGATCCTTTGTCTACAGCCACCGTAGAGGAATCACTATACGAATTGAAGAAGCGCTACACCATTATCATGGTGCCCCACAGCGTCCAACAAGCGGCCCGGGTGGCCGATCAAGCGGCTTTCTTGTTGGATGGCAGCTTGGTAGAAGTGGGAACCGCGGACAAGATTTTTGTCCAACCGCAAAATAAACGAACCGAAGACTATATTACGGGCCGCTTCGGCTAAGCGCTCCCAGCCGTGATCTAAGCCGCGCACGCCCAGGGGGCCGTACCGGGGAACGGCATGTTCGTTCCTTGACAATTCGTTCCTTGACAATTCGTTCCTGATTAAGGAGAATGCTTATGAGCAATCCACCAACTGCGCCAGGGCGCAGCGGGACACAGCCGAAGCTCGAAGTTAAAAATTTTAGTTTTTACTATGGCGACTTTCAGGCATTACGGGAATTGAATCTACCAATCCCACAGCATAAAATTACCGCACTCATTGGCCCGTCCGGTTGTGGCAAGTCCACCTTTTTGCGTTCACTCAATCGCATGAATGATACCATTAGCAAGACACGCGCCACTGGTCAAGCACTCCTGGATGGCAAAAATATCTACGACAGCGACGTCGATGTTGTAGACCTACGCCGACGCATTGGCATGGTGTTCCAACGGCCTAATCCATTTCCCCAGAGCGTCTATGAAAATGTAGCCTTTGGGCCGCGTGTCTTGGGCATGACCCCCAAAAAGAATGAGCTTGATCAGATTGTCCAAGAAAGCCTTCAGCGGGCAGCCCTGTGGGACGAAGTCAAGCACCGGCTGCGGGATTCTGCGTTGGATCTAAATCCCGGTCAACAGCAGCGGCTCTGCATTGCCCGTACCATCGCGGTAAAGCCGGAAGTCATCTTAATGGATGAGCCCTGTTCGGCGCTTGACCCGGTGGCAACCCTGAGTGTAGAAGATTTGATGCGGGAGTTGGCTACAACCTATACGATCGTGATTGTCACCCATAATATGCAGCAAGCCGCGCGCGCCTCCGACTACACGGGCTTCTTTTGGCTAGGCAAATTGGTCGAGTTCAATAGCACCCGGCGCCTCTTTACCGCCCCCAAAGAAGAGTTGACGGAGGCTTATATTACAGGACGACGTGGGT
>JAHBVH010000135.1 GCA_019637645.1 Caldilineaceae bacterium | reverse complement strand
CTGAGGCCGTGACTTTGTCATCTGTTTTGAGCACTATTTCTCCACCAGTCATTGGCTTGCACTTCTCTTACGGGACGGCTCATAGGCCATGCCCACCAGGGAAAAGGGTAGAGAGATGGGAGAGGAAGCGACGATTATGCGTTCTGGAGATCGACTTGGAGATCAACCTTGGTATCTACGCTTGGGCCTACTGCCCGTTGGCGTTGTCTTCATCAGCGTTGTCTTCATCGGCGGGGCGAGCTGTGCCTCCTTTGGCAGCACAACGCCAACCGAGCTAAACCCCATGCAGGCCGATATCGCCACACGCCAAGCGCGGATGGCGGTGGCCTTAGCCCAAGTTCCCACCGAGACGCCCACAAGCACCGCGCAAACGGGGCTCGTTTTGGTACCAACGGCCACACCGCTGCCCACCGCAACACCAATCCCGACGGCCACCGCGCTACCCGAGCCGACACCGCAGCCAAGTCATCAACCCATGCAACCGGCTGTCCGGCTGACGGGTCTCACCCACGCATGGCAGACTTGGAACAACTGTGGGCCAGCAACCTTGGCCATGAATTTGAGCTACTTTGGCAGTACGCTCGACCAAGCCGCCATTGGCGCGGTGCTTCGGCGGCATCCCGACGACAAAAATGTCAGCCCCGAAGAGTTGGCCGCCTTTGCCACGGCCCAGGGCTATCATGCCCAAGTGCGTGTCAATGGCTCGGCAGAACTGATGCATCTCCTGTTGAGCAATGGCATTCCCGTCCTCATTGAAACTTGGCTCGAAGAAGATCCCAACGACGGCATGGGCCACTATCGGCTACTGGTCGGCTATGATGATGCCGACCAAGCTTGGATTGGGTACGATTCCTATGTCGATACTGGCCTTTTTTCGTCGATCGGCCCCTATCGCGGCATCCGCATGGCCTATGCCGAAACGGACGCGCTCTGGAAAGTCTTCAATCGCACCTACCTGCTCATCTATACCGATGCCCAAGCCGCGGCTGTCGCCTCCATCTATGGCGAAAGTCTAGACCAAACGGTAATGTGGCAACAGGCAACCCAGGCCGCCCAAGGGGTCGTTCAACAGACGCCCGATGACCCCTTTGCTTGGTTTAACTTAGGCACAAATCTGACCGCGCGCGGGGATTACACCAATGCGGCCCAAGCCTTTGATCAAGCACGGCGGTTGGGCCTGCCCTGGCGCATGCTCTGGTATCAATATGGCCCCTTTCAAGCCTACGATGCCATTGGCCGTGCGCAGGATGTTTTGACCCTGACCGATGCGACTCTTTCCACAACACAATCGATTGAAGAGCTCCACTACTGGCGCGGGCGCGCCTTGGCCGCGCTTGGCAATCCAGCCGAAGCACAGCGGGCCTGGCAACAGGCACTAACCTTAAATCCCGACTATCAGCCTGCCCGTGCCGCGCTGGCGTCTGCCCAATAACGGAGGGGCTAGGATGATTGGTGACTATGCCATCGCCACCCTCGGTAAAATGTTTACCGAGGGTGGCGCACATAGGCTCGTCGGCAACCCCAGGGTCCTTGGTTGGCGGCTAGGCCGACCACCAACTTCTCTGGCAAGCTTTCTCCAACGCGTCATGGCGGCGCGCTAGAAGAGCGTAGTTACACATCTGCCAAAATTCCTCGGAACATCTATCGAGCCGCCACCGTCTTCACTGTGCAAATTAGCACATTTCGCAGCAAGCCCGCGGTTTTTATTGCAATAAGCTAAAAATTTACATCAGCACCTCCTCGCCTTTCTTTTGCCTTGCGCGCTCGCTAAACGCGCCATCCTTTCGTTGGAGGAAATATGACCAAGCTGTTCCGTTTCGTCAGTTTGTGGGTCCTGCTATCTTTGTTCATGGTCGGGGCACCTACCGTCCTCGCCCAAGATGTTTCGCCCCGGCACAGCGATCCAGGCTGGCGGGCTTTCTATTGGAATAATACCGATCTCACGGGCGCGCCGGTAGTCCAGCTCGAAGAAAGGGATCTCAACTTCGACTGGGGCCTCAGTTCACCCCACCGCGCCATCTATGCCGATCAATTTTCGGCCCGTTGGGAACGCTATATTGATGTCACCCCTGGCACCTACCGCTTTACCGCTAGGATGGATGATGGCATGCGCGTCTGGGTGGACAATGAGCTGATCATCGATCAGTGGCGACAACAGTCTGTACAAACGATAAGCACCGAGAAATATCTTGGCCCCGGTCACCATCTCATCCGAGTAGAATACTTTGAGCAGAGCGGGGCAGCCATTGCCAAACTCTCTTGGACGCTCAATACCCCTGGGCCTACTCCCACACCGACACCACCACCCACCCCGACCCCGTCGCCCATGGACGGCTGGCGCGGCGAATATTTTAACAATCTAACTCTTGGTGGCACGCCCGCGCTCGTCCGCAACGACCCCGAAATCAACTTTAGCTGGGGCAACAGTGCGCCAGCCCCGGAAGTTGCGCCCGACTTTTTCTCGGTGCGCTGGACCCGTAACCTGGACCTACCAACTGGCAACTATCGCTTTAGCGCTACCGTCGATGATGGGGCGCGCCTCTTTGTCAACGGCCATACCCTGATTGACGCCTGGCAGGAGCAGCCAGCGACGACCTACACCGGCGATATCTTCCTCCCCGGTGGGCGGATCACAATACAAATGGAATATTTCGACAGCCGCGGGGGCGCTTCGGCCCGGCTTACCTGGCAACGCCTGGACGACAGTGGGCCGCTCACAGATTGGCAGGGTGAATATTTTAATAACCGCACGCTGGCCGGTACGCCAGCCCTGGTCCGCAACGACCGCGCCATCGACTTTGATTGGGGCACCGGCAGCCCAGCCAACGGCGTGATTGGCGTTGATGATTTTTCGGTACGCTGGACTCGGCGCTTCGATCTGCCCGCGGGGAACTATCGCTTTACAACGACAACCGACGATGGTGTACGGCTCATCTTGAACGGTCAATTGGTCATTAGCCAGTGGCGTGAACAATCGACGAACACCGCTAGCGCCGATTTCGCCCACACCGGGGGCCAAATTCAGGTGCAAATGGAATATTTTGAAGCCCGTGGGAGTGCGTTGGCTCGCCTACGCTGGGACCGCGTCGATACCCCAGGGAATAATTGGAGCCGTTACCGGAATGAACGCTATGGGGTAGAGTTTGACTATCCAACCAGTTGGCGCTCCACCGAAAACGACAATACACGCTATAGTGGCAGTGATGGCTTTTTTGTGGTGGACGCTACCAGCCGTACTACCCTTGCCACCTTGGTACAAAACGAAATTAGCCACCCCCTGCGCCCCTATGGCACCAATCCGCGGGTCGATAGTCTGTGGGTAGGCAGCCAAGAGGCGCGGCTGATTTTGCCTGCCGCCGATCAGCCCGCCGCGATGCGCCAACAGGCCGCGCTCGCCGTGCTCTATCCCCAACCACGCACCATCGGTGGATTTCCCTATACGATCTTTGTCCTCTATGCCAGCGAAGCCCATCTCCGACGCATGGCCGATAGTCTGCGTTTCTTGCCGACGAACAATCCGCCCCCCCCCACGGGCAAGGCGGTGATTGTCGATACCAACGACCGTGGCTTTGTAAAAGGCGGCAATCCCAATGGCTGGCGGAGCGAGGCCGAGGGCTACGGGGGCAATCTGCTCTGGTCACAGAACAATGACCGTGCGCGGGATAGCTACAATTGGTCACGTTGGTATCCCGCGCTACAAGCAGGCCGGTATGAGGTCTTTGTCTATATTCCCGACCGCTTTACGACCACTAGCAATGCCCGCTATTGGGTTTCTCACCAGGGCGGTTTGACCTTGCGCGCGCTCAATCAATCGGCCTACAGCAATCAATGGGTCTCCCTGGGAACATACACCTTCCGGGGTACGCAGGACGACTATGTGTCGCTGGCCGATGTAACCTTTGAACAGCGTCTGTCTCGGCTCATTGCGTGGGATGCCGTCAAGTGGGAACCACGCTAACCGCTTGCGCCGACTGGGGAAACCACGCTGCGCTACGTGCGTAACAACACCTGACCGGTTTTGAAAACCGGTCAGGTGGATAGGCTTCCTTTTCAAACAACGTTTAACCGAGTAGATCACACCCTAGAAATGAGAAATCCTTATGCAACGCCGCATCTTGACCTTGATCTTTCTGCTAATTGGGTTGGTCACCGCCTGCCAACCCATCCAACCCATGGCAACGACGACAACACCGCAGCCAGAGGAAGCGCCACCGGATCTAACCGATATGACCCTAGAAAAGTGGTCGTTGACGGCCCCCGATGCGCAGTGGCGCGCCGAGGGGTTGGCCGCGTTTCCCACAGGTGATAGAACAGAATATTATACCGAGTTACGCATACAAAAGGCAGATGGTAGTGTCTCATGGACGCCCGTTGCCGGTTGGAAGCATTGGGGCTTGGGCTATACCACCCCTCGCCCCCTGGCTTGGTCCCCCGCGGGCAACACGCTCTACTTTACCAATGCACCAGTGACCGACGGCTGTGGACTTTTTATCAATGCATCGGATTTACAAGCCGTGGATTTGACGGATGGCACGGTGCGAGAAATTTTGCCGACAGATAGCACGTGGACCCTGGCCGTCTCGCCGGATGGAACCCAAGCCGCCTATCGCCAAGCTGATGAGCTTGTTTTGCTCGATCTGGCAACTGGCGCGTCCAGCCGTGTGACCATGAATCTAGCGGATCAGGATGTGGCCTGGGGGAATTTCACTTGGTCGCCCGATGGAACCCAACTTGCCTTAACCCTCGTCTATCAACCCTGTGTGCCCCAAGATCATTCGCTGGTCATTGTCGATATACAGAACCTGAGCCTGACCACCGTGCTCGAACATGATACACGCCGATTAATGATCACGGCCTGGGAAGAGGCGGATCAGCTCCTGGTGACCGACCCGACGGGCAATATCTGGCGTTTGACCCTGAGTAGTGGTGCGCTTGAGGGACTGTCGCTCTGCTCGCCAACCACCTCGCCGCAGTGTACACCTTCTCCCGATGGTCAATGGCTAGCTGAAACGAATCCAACCTTGGGCATTTTGCTGCACGAAGTGGCCCAAGGGCAGACACGCAGACTCTTTCCTAGGGCAGCGGCAATCGACCCACTCAGTTGGTCGCCCGATAGTCAACAGCTGCTCGTTGTGCGCAGCCATCGGTTTATGGACAGCACAGGTAATGTCCAAGTCGATGAACCAACCGAGCTCTGGCAAGTGACAATAACGCCAAGCGCAGTAGTCGCCCCTGTGCTCGTTTTTACAGCCCCACCAGCTAGCCCTGACACCAGCACCATAGAACCGAGTCAACTCGTTTTGGGGCAGTGGTCACCTGATGCTCGCTATGTCCTTTTATGGGCAGGGCCATTAGGTGCATCCATTCAGGCGGACGGCTTGCCGCTTTCAGTTTTAGATACGCACACGCAGCAGGTCATGCCGCTGGCAGATGCCGCGCTGCTGAATCCGCACTACCAGAGTTGGGCTCCAGACAGTTCAGCCTTAGCCTTTACCGCGGGTGGTTATCGTTCGGCGCAAGTCAATAAATGGCTTCGTGTGTGGGAGAGCACCAGCGGCCAAATCACCACCATCGTGCGGCAGACGGAACAAGTGCCCGGGATCGTGGCTTGGTCACCACAAGGAAATTGGCTCGCGTATGCCGCCGTTCCAGCAGAGCAAACCGGTGATGAATGGGCCGATCTAATGACGTTTGAGAATCCCGCCATCGCCGGTCGGCGTATCTATCTGGTCAATATCGAAACTGGGGAACAACGCCCACTTGATCAGGCTGACGCTTTTCAAGACGCGCCCATCTGGGGTGAGGATGGCAACACTCTTTTCTATGTCCAACAGAACGGTGATGAGATCATTGTGATGAGCACCGATCTAATCACCGGCGAGACAATACGCCATGCCGCCAGCGAGCCTTTGCCAGAGATGGTAGGCTACTATGGCCAAAGCGACTGGGAAAGCTTACTGCAACAGATCACCGTTGCTCCGTAATCCCCCAGTGAGCAGCCTTCCTTACAACATAACGCGCTTAAAATAGAAGTAGACAAAAGGGGAGTCAGTGGTCACCCCCGCCAACTCCCAGCCGTCTTTGCCCAGCATATCTAACTCGGCAGCGGTTAGGGTCGCTTCCTTGGCAAGATTGCGCACAAGTTGTTGATACTCCCAACGGACAGGTTTTTGGACATAGATCAGCGGGGCCGCAATCGGTGCTTGAGGCGACACAAGTGGCGATGACGGTGTTGACGGTGGCAGCATCGGTAGTGGGGCGGGCTCATTGACAATGAACCGGGGGGCAATGAACCGGGGGGCAATGAACCGGGGGGCAATGGACAGGGGCGACCTTTGGTGTTGCAACATCGGGATTCCTCCTTGAATTGGGCTTACGGACAAAGCTTGGTCGGTGAGAAACGGTGGCTGGTTTGCAAACCGGCCACCGCTAGCTTGGCAGAAGTAGCATCACTTGGTGGCTTAGCACTTGCAACGTTTCTTCCCATCGTTTTTCACTGAAGCGTAGCCAAGCTGATGATTCCTCCACTAACCAGTAGCGACGATCGGGCGGGACGAGCATCGGCTTGGCGAGGGGCCAAGCTTGGGTTGCTTGGAGCTGCGCCCCCGCGAGTTGATTCCACACGACAACGGGGCCAGCTGGAGAAGGCAACGTCATCTCAGCTGCAGGGCCGACAGCACTGCCCCAAGTCGCATCAAACAGCGCTTGAACAAGCTTCACTTGGGTGCGTCCCGCGTGTTCGGTCAGGGTAATCACAATGGTCGTCCAGGCAGGCCAGATTGTTTCGGCAGTCAGTCCGGCAGTCATATTATGGAGTAACAGCGATAACTGATACGGTGGTTGATAGTCCGTCACTTGGCCGCGCCAGTGGCAGGGGCGGCCTTGCCAATCGCTGCGTTCCTCACAGCAGCCGCCTTGCTTCTCTTCTAGCGTAATATCAAACCCCCACCACTCGCGCAAACCGCGTTCCGTCCCCACATAGCGCCACACCGTCGTGGCCTTCGCCGCAATTTCGATCTGTTTCACAATCGTCACTGGGATCATGCTTCGCTTCCTTCTTGGGCGTCGGCACGTTCGGCCACTTCTTCTTGGGCGTCGGCACGTTCGGCCACTTCTTCTTGGGCGTCGGCACGTTCGGCCACGGCTTTCAGCGTCGCGAGACGTATATCCCAGAGCGCTTCATACGCCTGTAACCACTCTGCCACTTGCTGGAGCGCTGTTGGGTTTAAGGTATAGATCCGCTCGCGACCTTGGGCCATGGTTTGTACCAAACCAGTTTCCCGCAAAATACGTAGGTGTTTACTGACCGCCGGTTGGCTAATGGCGGGCAAATGGGCCACAATGTCACCCGCCTGTAATGGCCCCGCAGTGCGGAGCAGGTCCAGAATCTTGCGCCGATTCAAGTCAGCAATGGCGCGATACGGTGAGGTTTCTCGCATAATAGCCTTGTTAAAACTCATTCACATAACCATACAGTTATATAATAGACCAAAGTCAACCACAAAACAGTTAGCTGGCCTCCAAAGTTTGCCATCCGCTCAAACAAGGGGAAGCCAACTCTCAATGTCCACGACGCCGGTGGCCGCCTAACCGGCAAGCTTGGCTTGGTGTAGCGCAGTCTGGAGCGCTTGCCGCATCTGTTCCGCGACTTGATCGATATCGGCATCGACCGCGACCTTCACCACAGGTAGTGGCAGGAGGCGCGCTTTGACAGGTCGTCGTTGCATCAGCAGCCGCCAAGCCATGGTCGGCAAAGTGGCGCGGGATTCATACCAAGTGACCACATCCAGCGGCTCATAGTAGAGGACACAGGGCAGGATCGAGACCTGTTCCTGTTGGGCAATTTCAAAAGCACCCCGCCGAAAAGGCAACAGGGTATGGCCCGGCCCAATGGTGCCTTCGGGGAAGAGGACAAGCGGCGGGTAGGGACGTGCCCGCAGCGCTTCGGCGATCTCCGTGCGCGAAGCCGTGCGGGCCGCTTGATTAAAGCGATTGAGAAAGATCGTCTCCAGGGCAACCGCAATCTGGCCGATCACCGGCAATTTGCGGACTCCTTTGGTGCTCAGAAAACGCGCAGGTGTTACATAGAGCACGAGTAACGTATCGATAAACGCCGTATGATTGCAAAAGATCATCCCCTGATGATCACGCACCACAGCTGGCATAGCACAATGATAGTCTATCCCAGCTACCGCCATAAAGAGCCGTGCCATGAACACCACCGGCCAAGCCGCCAAGCGCGCCCCACCCACACGGAGCGGAATGAGCCCTAGCAACAACACACACAAAGCACCAATCCCAATCAGCAACAACAGCAACAACATGCGCACAACAGCACGAACGGTTAAGAAAATCAGCATAGCGCGATTCCCAACTCAAGCCAGTGAGATAAAATTTAGGGAAAGGGGACAGAAATCAGAAGTCAGAATTCGTCCTCTGTCTTCTGTCCTCTATCCTCTGCCCTTCTCTGATCCCGCGGTAAATACGCAAAATCTTGCGTATCTA
>JAHBVH010000134.1 GCA_019637645.1 Caldilineaceae bacterium | reverse complement strand
ACGGCGTTGCCGTTGGGAACGGGGTTTCCGTGGGCAAGGCGGTTGCCGTGGGTAACGGCGTTTCGGTAGGCGGGAGGGCAGCCGAAACGGTTGGCGTCACCGCGGGTGTGGCAAAAACCGTCAGGGTCACGGCCAGGGCAATGCCTTGCGGGTCGGTCGGCGCGCTGGCCGTTTGGGTCGCCAACAGGTCAGTCATGGGCATGACCGTTGTCGTCATGGCTTGCGTCGTCCACCAGGGGATGACCAGCCAGGCGGGCAGGCTCTCCTGCAGGTTAGTCCATTGTTGGTTAGCCAACGTCCCGAGCGTGGTCACGCCACTATGCCAACTGTCGGACCAACTGCCGGTTGTATCAGATGCGTTAGCTGGGCTGCTGGGCGCGGCGGCAGCGGATTGGCTCGGTCGTGCAGCGGCCACCGACTGTGGTTGCGCCCACAACACACCGGTCAAGGTGCCCATCCGCCATTGGTCAGTACCCCACCACGCCAATAAGCCCAGGTTTACCACCAGCACCAGACCGGCCAGCGCCAGCCCCATGGGGAAGAGCGGTTCGGCATCCTCCTCATCATCGGCGACCAAGGGCGCTTCGGCTGTATCCCAGCCATCTTGCAGGCCCGCCATGAGCAGCTCGAAGGTGCGAAAGGCAAGGTAGCCCGCTAAGAGAGCCCAACCACCCGCCAAACTCAACGCTACCCAATGGCCCGCCACGTAGGCATGCAGGGCCAGCCCCACAGCAAAGATCACCAGCGCGCCATAGAGCGGCACCAATGTCCGTGGCACGAGCGTCGCCCCCCCTGTGGACCACCGGTGGCGTCGCCGATATTGGATCAAGTAGAGCAAGGCAAAGAGCGCACCAAAGAGGCCGACCATCCACAAAAAATCGACCAATAAAAGAAAAAATTTATCGTCACGCACGGGTCGTCTCTCCTGTGCTTGCGCTTTGGATCAGCGGCGTCCCATAGTGTTGTTTCGCCTCTATATAGGTAACCGCGCTAACCAGGCCAATGGCCAACAGAGGCACACAGACCACAATCAACAGATCAATATGAGGCCACCGCGTCATCCAGCCGATACTCAGCAGGAAGCCCACGAGCGAGAGGCCAGTATAGAGCAATGTCACGGTGCGGTGGCTGTAGCCAGCAATGACGAGCCGCTGATAGAGATGAGAGCGATGGGCTTGCAGAACGGGTTCTCCCCGTCGCCAGCGACGAATGATCGTAAAGAGGGTGTCAAAGAGAAAAGGCCAAATTACCAGCAGACCCAGCAAAGCCGCCTGGGGTTGCTGGCGTGTGGCCAAGACCGTGAGCACGGCAAAGCTATAGCCCAGAAAGGCACTGCCAACATCGCCCATAAAAATGCGCGCGGGAGGCCAGTTATAGCCCAGAAAGGCCAAACTGCTGGCCGCTAACACCAAGCCGAGGATCAGCACAAGTTGATCCCCCACTTGTTGCCCCACCAAAGCCCAAGCCACGCCCGCGATCACGGCTTGGCTGGCGGCCAAGCCATCAATACCATCCATGAAGTTATAGGCATTGATCAAGCCCCCAATCCACATCACCGTGACCAACCCGCCGAGCCAGCCCAAGGGGATCGGGCCGATAAAGGGTAGCGTCACCAGGTGCATACCACCAACGCCCAGCAGAATCACAAGGGCGCTGGCAAGATGGACACTCATGCGCGTGAAGACGCTCATGGTATAGAGATCATCCAGCCAGCTGATGACCGCCACGAGCAGCGCGCCGATGAGCACCAGTCGCCATTCGCCAGGCAGTGGTTTTTCCGTTAGAAAGGCAAAGAGCACCAACCCTAACAACGAGGTCAGCACAATCGCCACTCCACCGCCACTTGGCGTTGGCATGGTATGGGAGCTACGTTCATTGGGAAGGGCCAGCAGGCGGCGGGCTGCCCACTGACGCAGATTGCCGACGCTGGTGTATGCAATCACAAAGGTATAGATGCCTATACTGACGAATTCAGCCATTGCGTCACACTCCACTCTGTACAAAGAGCGCGTTGCCCAGGATTGCATTGGCAGGTGCGAGGAAGCGCAAGAGTAGCCTGCGCCCAAGGGTGGTTACAGCGCATATAAAATCGATTAGAATTCTATTATATCCTATTGTTATGGCGTAGAATCTTACAATTCGCTTAGGCAATTTTAGGACTTTGTGATCTTACACTACGCCTACACACCTGTATCTAGTTAACAAAGGCATGTAAGCCAGTGAACTATAGCCTAGCCATGGTCGGACCAGCCTCTTGGAATTACCCAAACCTGTCAGGTTGGAATCTCGCCGTGAGACTGACGGGCAATTACCTCTTGCCAGCCCTGCACGAGATCATAGCGCGGGACAAAGCCCAACTCTTGGGCCAAGCGGCTCCCATCCACCATCACCTCTTCCCCATATTTGGCTAAGAGGGAACGCCCCACCGGTGCGCGCCGACCGACGAGGGCCAGGGCATCTTCGACCAAGCCCACGGCCAGGCGCACCGGTGGCACCGGTAGATAGAAACGGGGAGGAGGCCGATGGAGCGCGGCACAGATCGCCGCCACCACCGTGTGCAACGGGTGCAACGCGCCATCGGTGACATTATAGAGCTGCCCAGCCGCGGCTGGATGGTGAAGCGCCAATAGCACGGCAGCGGCCACATCGGCTTCGTGAACCAGGGTACGCCGATTAGTCCCGCGCCCCACGGGCACGAAACGACCACGGGCAAGGGCCGTCAACAGCCGCTGATAATTACCCTTGACCCGCGCCCCATAGACCGCGGCCAGCCGCAAAACTGTCCCCAATGGGATACCATCTTGACGCAAGGCCGCCAAAACCAGGCGCTCCGCGGCTAGCTTGGTCTCCCCATAGAAAGTATCGGGTTGGGGTGGCGTCGTTTCGGTACAACCGCGGCCCTGACTATTCCCATAGACAGCAATGGTGCTCAAAAAGACCAGCCGTGCCACCCCCTGAGCTTGGGCCGCAGCGATCAGATTGGCGGTGCCGGTGATATTCACTTGCGTATAGGTGGCCCGTAGCGCTGGTGGTGGGTCAACAATATGCAGCAGGGCAGCCATGTGTACCACCCCATCACAGCCAGCCATGGCCGCGGGCAGGGATGTTGCCGCGGTGATGTCGCCATAGACCAACTCTACCACGGGCGGCAAAAGCCCCACGGGCGGCGGTGTCCGTACCAAAGCGCGCACGGTATGGCCCGCCGCGACCAAGGCCGCCACCACTGTTGGCCCCACGGCACCGGTGGCCCCGGTCACAAAGATGTGCATGGGTTGTTCCTCGCCAATCATCAATCATCAATTGCAGGGTTGAAACCCGCTGCTAACATCGAAAAGCCGCCTCAGCGGCTAGTATGTCAACGGCTAACATCGAAAAGCCACCTCAGCGGCTAGCATGTCAACGGCTAACATCGAAAAGGCGCCTCAGCGGCTAGCATGCCAACGGCTAACATCGAAAAGCCGCCTCAGCGGCTAGCATGTCAACAGAAGCTAATCATGAATCGCCAATGATGAGTTCTGCGCACACGGCGCGCCTGATTCGCCAAGCACTTGCCGAATTAGGGTGTCATAGCGTTGGGCAACGGCTTGGCGGGAATGGTTAGCAAGGACATAGGCGCGTCCTTGGTGGCCTTTGGCAGGCAGGGTGGTGCGATGGGTGTGAGCATGGATAATGGCCGCGGCCAGGGCTGCAGCATCATCGGGCGGAACGGCCCAGCCACAACGGGCATGGTCCACCACCCAGGCCAGCTCCGAATTTGGGTCCGCCGCAGCGATGACGGGACGGCCCGCGGCCATGATGGTGTAGATCTTGGAGGGGAAGGTCTCTTGGGCAGTGCCCCGTTTCAGCGGCACCAAACAGAGATCCGCCGCGGCATAAATTTGTGGCACGACCGAGCGCGGCTGATAGGGCAAGAGCAACACATTGGTCAAGCCATTCGCCGCGAGTTGCTCTTCCAGCCACTTGCGGCGCGTGCCATCGCCCACGATGACAAAGCGCAGATCGGTGAGATGCGCAACCTGTTGCGCCGCGGCTAGAATGGTCTCAAAGCCTTGGGTCAAGCCAATATTCCCGGCATAGAGCAGCACAAATTGATCAACCAGATCATGCTGACGCGCAAAAGCATTGGTCGTCCGGGCTGTCAACGGCTGGGGCTGCATAAAGTCGGTATCGACAAAGTTAGGAATCACGGTTAATTTTGCTGACGGGACTCCCTTGGCGACCAAGCGCCGCCGAAACCATTCAGAGATCACGGTGATGGCCCGGGCGCGGCCATAGATCCAGCGCTCCAGGGCAGTGAAGAGGCCAATCAGCAGGCGATTGCGCATGACCCCCAAACTCACCGCCACGTCCGGATAGATCTCCTGGACATTGTAGATAAAGGGCACTCGCCGCAACAGTCCCAACAGCCAAGCACTCACGCCAATGGTCAGCGGTGGCGACGGCACGAGCAGGAGATCATAGCGCCCTACGGCAAAGAGACCCGCCAATGTGCTAATGGCATGAAAGCGCAGATAGTCGAGCAGCCGCGCCCCCACGCGCGCCCCTTTGACGGGGATCGCGGCATGGTAGACGGGGATACCATCCAACTCACTGCGTTGGAGCCAACGCCCCCAATAGGGGGTCAACGGCTGGCGGGCGCGGGCTTCGGGTTCCACATTGTAATGGGGCGTCGTCGTCAGCACGGTGACCTGATGGCCGGCCTGCTGTAATTCCTGAGCCAATTCGGTCATCAAGACCGCGGTCGATACCCCGTCCGGCGCAAAGACCAGCGTAAGAAGAAGAATTTTTGCCATGCTTGGGTTGGGAGAGAAGCAGGGTTAAAACCCGCTTCTGACAGCGAGAAGTCGCCGCAGCGACTGAAGATGCAATATCATGGGTTGTCTTACGTAGCAGGTGGTGAAAGCGGCTGTCAGCGGATTTTGCGAACGGATTGCACCAATTTCTCTGCTACAAATCCGCGTGATGCCTCCCCACAGGAACGGATTTTGCTAGGGCGGTCCGTTCAATCCGTGCCTGCGATCTGCTGACAGCACCTATTGCGCTCGAAGCAACTGTGCTCTCAACTACGCCGAAATTTAAGCACTGGTAAATTGTACACACGGTCAGCGGCAATCATACGCTAGGAGCCGGCGTTAGCAATTCATTGGGGAGACGTCGTAGCCCCATTTGGGAGAAGTGGTGGTCAAAGGTAAACGCTTCTGTGATGTTCAACTCCATCATAACTGCATAGGAGACACAATCCGTAAATGACCAGCGTTTATCGACATTAAATCGTTCAAAAATTGACCATGCTTGCCCTATCATTGCCTCCGTTACCCAATATACAGAAACAATTTTCTGTTGCCGCATCATATCGAGCTTTTGTTTAAAACTAACGGTTGCCGAGTAGCCAACGTTCATCAAGAGCAATGTATAGGCTTCATCAAGAATATAATCAGTGATAACCAAATGACTCGCGCGCGCAATCTGTTTCATAAAGTGAACAACTGCGCTATGATTCGTATCGCGATTATCGGTAATGGCGGCCCAAGCGCTCGTATCAACAAAAATTTTTCGCATATGACCTACCCATAGAGATAGGTATCATGTTGCACAGATGGATTTTCTAGAAAACCGGGCTGAGCGTCGTTAGCAAGGCTGAGGAATGAATCCCAAGCGGCATCTTGTTCTGTTGTGACGGCTTCAAGGGGTAAAGCCTCTTGTAACAGCACCAGAATCTGCTCCCAAACCTCAATCTGCACTTGTACAGCCGTAGGTTGTCCTTCTGGAACGGGTTACTGGCTGGCCACATTCAAGATGTAATTGTCATGAAGTCTTCTACAGACACGCCAACTTCGCGAATGATGGCGCGAATTGTCCCTTTGCGGATAGATTTACTCTGATGTCTCGGTACTGGAATTACCCGGCCGTCACTGTCGCGTACCCACAACTCATGGGAGCCCTTGCCTTGTCGATAAAAGCGAAATCCAAAATGTTGCAAACGAACGACGACTTCTCGATAGCTCAGTTCGCTGAGTTTTGTCATTGTCAGGCTGCCACAGCGATTGGAATGGAAAACGAAAGCTGTGTTTGCGGGGTAATTTCAACTTCCTGCCAGATTGGTGCTTCCCCTCGTTCCATGCGGTAGGCAAGGATCATTTTGACAACATCAATGCAGTTAAACATCGCTTCTTCAATGGTATCGCCTTCGGCAAAGGCACCTTGAAGGCCAGGGCAAGTTGCTAAGTAGCCATCGTCATTCGGCTGAACAATCAGGGGTAGATAGGATGCTTTGGCATTCATCGGCAATGGGAACCTTTCTCGATCACGAGTCACACACGTTGTTGCTACAAATGCGTACTATATCACAGACCACTTCCCTATACTATGATCTACCCTACCAATGAGTCCATTCACCATTTACCGTTCATAATCTACCATTTCAATTACTCCTACCCTAGCCGCTTCACCACCCGCGCCGGATTCCCTGCCACGACAACGTCTGGCGGCACATCGCGGGTCACCACACTGCCCGCCCCCACGACACTGCCCTGCCCAATCGTCACTGCTTCGACACAAAGCTCAGCACAAGCCCTTTGAGGATCAGGCTCTGCATAGGGTAGTGCCCGTGAAGCCACAATCACCACCAATCGTAATGGTCACCTCCTGGCGTACGCGTAGTTCATCAAACTAGTACCGAATAAACTATTGTTGCCCAAAATCTATCAAGTTCTTTGACTGAGTCCAACCTATGGTAAAATAACAATAGTTGGAACAAGCATGTCTAATCCTGTACCGCTTGTTACAGTTCGTTGGATTGGAGGTTACCATGACGTTTGCCACACTTGATTATCAGGATGTTCGTTTAGCTGTCTTACAATTGCCACAAAAACAACGGTTGCAGTTGATCAAAGATGTAATTGCGACGCTAACGATGGATGTGGCGACGGATGAAGACCCAACTGCTGCTAATTTTGACTTTGCACAAACGCTTGCTGAACTGCAAAGTGCGTTTGCCAAGGTAGATTTGCTATCCGATCAAGCAATTGACGATGCACGCCTTGCCCATCTGCTGGAGAAGCATGGCGCATGAACATTATGCTTGATACGAATATCATTATTGACTATATTGCCTTCCGACAACCGTGGTATCAAGATGTTGAGAAAATATGGCAACGAATTCGCTCGAGTGCAGATTGCGCGTACGTTTCTGCATCGGCACTAACAGATATTTACTATATCACCAGTCGCATTATCGATGATGCCTATGCGATCAAAGCGGTGACGCTTTGTAGCAATACTCTCGAAATCTGTACGGTTGATCGAGCAATTGTAATGCATGCCCTTGCGTTATCCGGCGGCGACTTTGAAGACGCTGTTGTCATCGCATGTGCGGAACGCGAACACCTCGATGCGATTGTAACCCGTAACGACAAAGACTTTCAACATACTTCCCTGGCGGTTTATACACCAGCCGATTACATGCAGTTGCACCAAGGCGAAGACGCAGGCCCCAATAGCCGGTAAACGATAGACATGTTTAGTCAAACTAATTCAGAACGGGTTGCAATTCACCGTTAAGCATTCTTCATTTCCCATTAAGTATTCTCCAACTGCTTCACCACCCGCGCCGGATTCCCCGCGACCACCACCCCCGCCGGCACATCGCGGGTCACCACACTGCCCGCCCCCACGACACTGCCCCGCCCAATCGTCACCCCTTTGAGGATCAGACTCTGCATGCCGATAAAGACGTCGTCCTCAATCACAATCGGGGCATGGGCACCCGCCAGAAAATCCTGGGCCCGACCCGCCGGTGTGAGGGGATGAAAATCAGTGTCAACAATCGTGCTGTTGGCCCCGACCTGGACGCGGTTGCCAATCTGGATGCGCTCAGCGGCCACCAAGGTGGTGCCGGTAAAACCACAGTCATCGCCAATCGTAATGGTCGCCCCCGGCTTGCGCGTGGCGAGCACTACCGGATGATTGGGGGCCAGCGGGTTGCTGGCCGGCCACGAACGTAAAGTGACCCGGTTGCCCAGAGTGATGGTGCTGCCGCGCACCGCCTGGACCATCGGCGCGCCCAACCACCGACACCCCCGCCCCCAGACGACGCCGTTAGCGCGCAAGAGCAGGTGGAGATAGGGCAAGAGCAACAGTCGCCGTACTTCATTGGTGACGCGCCAAGGTGCTTCCAGGGCGAGGGCGAGGCGATTATGCTGGAATTGGGCGGCGAAGTCGGTGGCTTGGTGTTGCTTAGAGTAGCTGATTGTTTTTATACCTGTTATTGCGGTACAGACATACCTTATTGCTTCACATCGTTTTAACCAGGACTGTGATTTTGTTGCGAAGTCTGGTACCTATGTTATAGCAACTTGCTTCACACAAGGTTTATCTACAACTAGCTGGTCGACGGTGGCAGCCCACTGCCATGCACGTATCATCAATCCAGCAAGGACAGCCAAAATAGCTATTTCCATGACAAATTCAATTAGCAGCAGCGGCTGGTCGAATGAGGATAGGCTAATAAATTGTGGTGCGCCTAATCGATACCAAAACGATGGTTGCACTGAAACTAATAGATTTAACCCTAGCATTAACCATAACGCCAATCGATCCTGAAAAGTTACAACCAAAAAAGTTAGTGGCATGATAAAAATGGTCGCATAATTGCCAAGTGACTTAGGACTGAAGAACATCACTGCACAAAATAGGAAAACCCACCCCGC
>JAHBVH010000133.1 GCA_019637645.1 Caldilineaceae bacterium | reverse complement strand
CGCTGGCTTGTTGATGGCTCTGTCTCTTTAGCACGCGTGCTTGGGGTCAGCGACACAATTATTGGGCTAACGATTGTCGCGGCTGGCACATCCCTCCCTGAGGTTGCCACTTCGGTGATTGCCACGATGCGCAACGAACGGGATATTGCGATTGGCAATGTCGTGGGCAGCAATATCTACAACATTTTAGCCATTCTTGGCATTGCTAGCTTGGTCACACCGGGAGGATTAGTCGTTGATCCAGCCATGCTCAACTTTGATCTGATTGTGATGACAGCCGTTGCGGTCGCCTGTCTACCCATCTTCTTTACTGGCTATCGTATTGAACGGTGGGAAGGTGCGGTCTTCTTTGGGGGCTATCTTGCCTATACCGCCTATCTGGTGTTGGCAGCGACCCAACATGATGCGCTGCCCATGTTTAGCAACGCCATGCTCTTCTTTGTCCTCCCATTAGTAACCTTGACCCTGGCTGTCGCTGGCCTACGTGCCTTCCAGCAACAGCGCCAACAACCGGCAGCAGCACTCAATTCTCCACATATCGAATAAGCTAGTACCCATGAATGTAGCGGTGTGCCTAGCATAAACGCTATTCACACCTACTCCGAACGGGGAGTAGCCTCTTGCAAGCGCAAGTTGAACAGTCGTCATGACAGAGCTATGCTCTCGGCTGTTCGAGGTGAAGTAGTCACTTGGCGAGACCGTCCGACACTCTGTCGCGACGGTCTCGTTGTTTTTTGCACAAAGTGCCAATAGCTAACACACTTTGTGTTCAGAAAGGTTTAAACGCTTATGCCGCTTTGGTATCAACTTTCCATCACAGACACGCTTACCGGAATCAAAACAGACCCAGCCCGCGGGTTGACGCAAGCAGAGGTCAACGAACGCCTGCAAACCTATGGCCCCAATGAGCTGGAAGAACAAGGGGGACGCAGCCCCTGGAAAATCTTATGGGAGCAGCTAACCGCCACCATGGTGCTGATCCTCGTGGCCGCGGCGGTGATTTCGGGTGCGCTTGGCAAATGGAATGAAGCGATTGCCATTCTCGCCATTGTCCTGCTCTTTGCGTTCCTCGGCTTTTTTCAGGAATATCGGGCAGAGCGAGCGATGGCCGCCTTAAAAAAATTAGCCGTGCCCAATGTCCGTGCCCGCCGCGAGGGCACGCTCAAAGAGATTCCGGCCCGCGAGCTCGTCCCCGGCGATCTAGTCTTGCTGGAAGCAGGGAATTTGGTGCCAGCCGACCTCCGGTTGCTGGAGAGCATCAATCTACGCATTCAGGAGGCCGCTCTCACTGGCGAGGCCGAGGCGGTTGAAAAACAGGTAGAACTCTTAGAAGAAGCTGAACTACCGCTCGGTGATCGCAGCAATATGGCCTATATGGGGACCACCGTTACCTACGGACGTGGGCTAGGGGTGGTGACATCGACCGGTATGAATACTGAGTTGGGGCATATTGCAAACCTCTTACAACAGAGCGAAGAGGGCATGACTCCACTCCAAAAGCGGCTGGATCAAGTGGGTAAGGTCCTTGCGGTGATCGGGGTCGTGATTGCCGCCTTGGTGGCCGCTATCGATCTGTTCAACGGCAGTTCGCTGGTCGAAGCCTTCTTAGTAGCCGTGAGCGTGGCCGTTGCCGTGGTGCCCGAAGGCTTACCCGCCGTCGTCACGATTACCCTGGCCCTCGGAGCGCGGCGCATGTTGGCGCGCAATGCCTTGATTCGCAAGTTGCCCGCCGTCGAAACCTTGGGCTCGGTCACGACCATCTGCTCGGACAAAACCGGCACGCTCACCGAAAACCGCATGACAGTGACCGTCTTGGATGTGGCTGGTCATCGCGCCGATCTCACCGAAGAGACCACCGCCAGCGGCCAGCTAAAACTAGACCTCAGCCAACCGGCCACGGCAACCCCAGAAGGCTCGATTGGGCTCCTGCTCATTGGCGGCGCGCTCTGTAACGATGCCAAGCTGACCATCAGCGAGAATGGCAGTCAGCAGCCCAGCTATCATGCCATTGGCGACCCCACCGAAGGAGCGCTGGTGGTGGCGGCGGCCAAATTTGGAATCCTCAAAGAGGAGCTGGATAACACCAAACCACGGGTAGCCGAGCTGCCCTTTGACTCTGACCGCAAACGCATGACGACCGTCCATGCGCTTGCGGAAAGTGAACAGTCGGAGATTCAAACCTTAATTGCTACCGTAGCGCCCGGTGCGCCGTACCTTGCCTTTACCAAAGGCTCCGTCGATGGCTTGCTCGATATTTCATCGCACGTCTGGACCAATGGTGCGCGCGTGCCCATGTCAGACGCGTTCCGCCAACGGATTGAAGAGGCCAACCGCTCCCTCGCCGAAAATGGAATGCGGGTCTTAGGCGTGGCATTTAAGACGCCAGATACGGCCAGCTCAACCCCAGAGCTAGAACATGAGCTGACCTTTGTCGGCTTTGTCGGCATTATTGATCCACCGCGGGCCGAAGTAAAAGAAGCGGTTGCCAAGTGTAAAAGCGCGGGCATCCGCCCAGTGATGATCACGGGTGATCATCCGCTCACCGCCTTGCATATAGCCAAAGAGTTGGGCATTGCCAAAGATGGCGACCGCGTGGTGACGGGCGTTGAGTTAAATACGATGAAAGAAGAAGCCCTTGATGCTTTGGTCGAGCAAGTGCCGGTCTATGCACGGGTTTCGCCAGAGCACAAGTTGCGCATTGTTGAAGCCCTCAAGCGGCGCGGTCATGTAACAGCCATGACTGGTGATGGCGTTAATGATGCGCCAGCCCTCAAGACAGCGGACATTGGTGTCGCCATGGGGATTACAGGCACGGACGTGTCCAAAGAAGCGGCCAAGATGGTCTTGCAAGACGATAACTTTAGCACCATTGTAGCCGCCGTTGAAGAGGGGCGCGTGATCTATGATAACCTGCGCAAATTTATCAAGTTCAGTATTAGCGGCAACATTGGCAAAGTCCTGGTGATGTTGGTTGGCGTTTTGCTGGGCATGTCGTCGCCCTTGCTGCCCCTCCAACTCCTCTGGCTCAACCTCCTCACCGATGGGTTGCTGGGAATTGGGTTGGGCGTTGAGCCAGGCGAACGCAACCTCATGCGCCGCAAACCCATCTCGCCCCAAGCGGGCATCTTTAGCGACGGGGTCGGGAGCCAGATTATACGCTTTGGCCTGTTGATCGGTGCGCTTTCCTTGGGCATAGGCGCATGGCGCTTTTTTGGCGGTCATGCCAATTGGCAAACGATGATGTTTACCACCTTGGCCTTCGCGCAGGTGTGGCAAGCAATAGGCACTCGCAGCGGCAATGATTCGCTCTTCAAAGCAGGATTGTTCTCGAATATACCGCTCTTGGGCTTGTCGCTGTTAGTGGTCGGGGCGCAACTCGCCGCGCTCTATCTGCCGACCTTGCAAACCTTCTTGGCGACCTATCCGCTCTCCGTCGGCGATCTACTCTTGTGTTTTGCCGTGAGTTTCTTGGTCTTCGTCTATGCCGAAGTGGAGAAGATCTTTCTGCGCCCACAAGAGGCGTAATCACACCTAACCGTTGACGAATGTAGACCAAACCTGATAGAGTCTTTCGTTGGCGGTTGTGGGAACCACAGAGCCAACGGGATACAAGGTTTCCGAAAACCTGTCAGGTTTATAGGAGGCAAAGACGACCACCGACAGTGCTGCTGGTGGTCGTCTTTTTATGGGAAGGGAAAAAACAGTTGGGCAGCCGTCTCGCTCTATGGTATGATTGGCAACGGTTGCAATGCAAGGTTGGCTCCCTGGGAACTCACCCGCCTATCCAACTTGTGGTGGCAATCAGCATCCATTGACAATTCGATCCAACCACTTCCGCTTACTAACGACAAGGAGAAGGAGCATGGCGCTGCCTGTCTATGACTTTCGTACTGACATTCGCAATATTTTTGTGACTTCACAGATTCGTTCACGCTTTTTACGTTTTGAGGTTGGTACGGTTGCCCAACGTCACAGTCACGACCTCGGGCACGAAATTTTTCTTGTGCTCTCGGGTCGCGCCGAATTTGAGATCGACGGCGAAAAGGCCGAACTCGGGCCTGGGCAGCTTTGTATTGCTGCAACAGACCAACATCATCAGGTGCGCGTCTTGGGCGACGAACCGATGATCATGTATCTTTCCGTGACGCCTCACATTCAACCTACCCACACCACGTGGACCAACGATGGTTGGGGCGAGGATAGCGAAAAGTTACCGCCGCGCTTCATTTCCAACCAAGCCTATGATGTCCCCGTGGATACCGCTACCCCCACGGAAACACTGGTGGAGCGCCATCTCGCTGGTGCCGAGGCCGTGGCCGCCGCGGTGACAGCCAATACGCAGATTCAGCAGGAACAGGTTGCCACCTACAAAGCCGCGCTGGCCGCGGGCGATATCACCGCGGCCAATGCTGCTCGCGACGCCATGTGGGCCGCCCTGTATGAAGTCCACAAGCAGATCGCGACGTGGGATGAAGCCTGGAATGCGTTCACGGCACGCACCGTAGAAATGGAGCCATAAGCCCATGAAACTTGCCGGAAAAGTCGCGTTGGTCACTGGCGCGGGGCGTGGCCTGGGCCGGGCCTATGCGCTGCATCTTGCCAAGCTGGGTGCCGATGTGGTGATCAATGATGTCAACCTGAACTCTGCCCAAGAATTTAACGAGCGCTTGAATGCTCCCACAGTCATGGCCGAAATTGCAGCGATGGGCCGCCGCTCATTGGGCGTCCAGGCCGATGTCACCGATCCTGATGCGGTTAATGGGATGTTTGAGGAGATCACGGGCGCCTTTGGCCGGTTGGATATTCTGGTCAACAATGCGGGCGGCAATTTACGCCACCAAGGCGCGGATGACTCAGCATCCGGTTCCCCGCCAGAGCGCTATCAGTACATTATGGACATTAACCTGACCAGTTGCATTCTCTGTTGCCAAGCCGCTAGCCGTCTGATGAAAGAGCAGGCTTCTGGCAAAATCGTCAATGTAGCATCCCAAGCGGGGCTGTGGAGTGGGCGCAACGGTGGCGGCATGCCCTACAAAATCGCCAAGGCTGGCGTCGCCCATTATACCCGCGTGTTGGCTGCCGAGTTAGGGCCTTTTGGCGTCAATGTCAATTGCATTGCGCCAGGGTTTATTGCTTCGTCGCGCACCAAATCATTCTGGGATCAGGCAGGGAGCGATCTGACCGATCAAATCGCGCTACGCCGGGTCGGTCAGCCCGAGGAAGCGGCCAAGGTGATCGAATTTCTTGTCACTGACCTGTCCGACTATGTCACCGGTCAATGCATTCCTATCTGTGGTGGTTATGTAGCGTGGGGCTAAATGACCCTGCTCTCGTTATTGACTTTTCCTCCGTAGTACATACAATGAGAGTAGGTAGTCTTTGAGGCAAATCAGGAAAAAGGGACGCAGCGAACCAGGCGCAAGAACCCTTCATGACCGGCTCTTTAAAGAGTTCCTGTGGCGCTTCTTGCCACAGTTTATGCAGCTCTTTTTCCCAGAGCAAGCGGCGCGTTTGAATTTTCAGACAGCTCGGTTCATTGACAAAGCGTTGGTGATCAATTTTCCCGAGCAGGAGTTGCGGATTACCGATATCGTTGCCGAAGTGCAGAGTTGGCAAGGGGAAACGGAAACCCTCCTCATTCATCTCGAAGTGGAAGGGCGCGATAAACGAACCTTGCCGCAACGGATGAGCGAGTATTATGTGTTACTGCGCGTCTCTTATGGTAAAGCCGTCTTACCGATTGCTTTGGTTTTGCTAGGCAACGCCGGTGGCCTGCGTTGGCAAGAATACCAGGAAGAGCTCTTTGGTGAACCATTGCTGCACTTTCGCTATGGCCAAGTCGGGATACGCGACCTGCCAGCCGCCGCGTACCTAGCGAAAAAAGAACCCATCGCAGCAACTTTAGCGCTCTTAATGAAGACCCCCAAACAACAAAGGGCAGCCGTCAAATTAACCGCATTGCAGACTGTCATTCAGAGCAACCTGAGCCCAGGCGACAAGTTATTCTTAGTGGAATTAGCCAATACCTATGCACCAACCACAACGTTGTCTGATCCACGGGAGGAAATTATGCAAGCACTGACAGAAATCGATAGGTCTTGGGGCGAAAAGCTCCGCGAAGAAGGCCGTGAAGAAGGCGAGCTGAATGGCGAGCGCAAAATGTTATTGCGCCTACTTACCTTGCTGTTTGGCCCTCTGCCTGAAGCCTTTGTGGAGCGCATCCAAGCAATTACCGACAAAACTGTGCTTGAAGACTTGCGCAGCCAACTAGTGCAGGTCCAAAAGCTAGAAGATCTGGTACTACCCGAACTGCCACCGCCAAGCACACCAAGCTAGCCGAGGAAACCATGCAAAACTACCAAGTGGTTTGGCCAGAGGCAGGGATTGCCAACGTCGAACCTTGTGCCATGCCAATCATTGGCCCAGACGAGTTACTCATCCGTACCCGCGCGACCTTGATTAGCCCTGGAACCGAACGGGCCTTTTTTCTTGGCTTGCCGAACACCACGCAGCGTTTCCCCCAATATCCAGGCTACAACAATGTAGGCGAAGTTGTACAAATCGGCGCAGCAGTAACTGATTGGCAGGTGGGTGACCGGGTGGCCACGCCCACACGCCATGCAGCCTATGTCACAACCCAAGCCGCGAACGGGGTGCGCGTGCCGGATGGCCTGCCGGATGAACGAGCGGCCTTCTTTGAACTGGGGTCGATTGCGCTGCAGGGTGTGCGTAAAGCGCGCATAGAACTAGGCGAACCAGTGGTGGTCATTGGCGCAGGGCTGATCGGCCTGCTCGCCATGCAGTTGGCGAAACTCCAAGGCGCAGCACCAGCCATCATTGTCGATCAGGATGAACAGCGGCTAGACTTTGCGCAACAGGCGGGTGCCGATGCCGTTGTCATGGCCGACAGCCATCTATCCACCGAGCTATTGCGCCTCACCAACAAAGAAGGGCCAGCCGTTGTGATCGAGGCAACAGGCCACCCGGCGGCGATTCCAACCGCGTTTGACCTTGCCCGTCAGTGTGGACGGGTAATTTTGCTGGGCAGCACGCGTGGCGAAACCGAACAGGTGAACTTCTATCGGGATGTCCACCGCAAAGGGCTCACCGTCATCGGGGCGCACAATTCGGCGCGTCCTGCCCATGAGTCGCGCCCCGGGTGGTGGACCCGTCTGGCCGATCAGGAGACCGCCATGAAATTATTGGCGCTAGACCGGCTGGTGATTCATCCGCTGATTACCCATCGCTTTCCTTGGCAACAAGCTCCCCAAGCCTTTGCTCTGTTAAAACAGTGGAACAAGGACGCGTTGGGCCTGATTTTGCATTGGGACTAGCCAGCGTACCCTTGTATCGCTTTGGCGCGGTGGTACCCACAAGTGCCAACAAAAGCTGCTATCACCTTTCGGCTGCGGTGACCCACCCACTCCCCTGTACAAAT
Source organism: Caldilineaceae bacterium (assembly GCA_019637645.1). Next base: position 1,988 of record JAHBVH010000133.1, on the reverse strand, counting down.
GCTTTCCCTGGTAGATGGCGCAGGATGACCAGCCAGTGCCATCTATCCTTTGCCTTGCCCAATGCCTTCCCAATGAGAAACAATCACCATGAACACAAATCCGATCAATTTTATGCTTGGGCTTGCCGATGCCAATGTCATGAGCCATTACGATCAGCATACCATACGCCAGTTGTCGTCGATGACAGGATACTATTTAGATCACGATGCCTTTGCCACCTTGCTGGCGCAAGCCGATCCTGTGATCTATGAAGTCTATGGCATTGATCGACCAGCCGTCAGCGGTGAACTGATCAGCGGTATTACCATCTTACACCCCGGCAAAGTGGGGCAGGAATACTTTATGACCAAGGGGCACTTTCATGCCGTATTGGAGACAGGCGAGGTCTACTATGCTTTGCGGGGCAACGGCCTGATCGTGATGGAGACGCCCGAGGGAGAATCGCGGGTTGAGCCCTTTGCCGCGGGCCAGGTAGTCTATATCCCGCCCCGGTGGGCCCATCGTACCGTTAATATCGGCGACGAAGATCTTCTTTTCTTTTGGGTTTGTCCGGCTCAGGCGGGTCATGATTATGGCACCATTGCGCAACAGGGTTTTCGTAAGTTAGTCATTGAAACGGCAGGCATGCCTACGACGATCGATAATTCCCAGTGGTCCGCTTCTTAACTTTATTTTTGCTGCACAGATGTTGTTAGAAGATCAACTTTGTCATTACCGCTTAGAAGTTACGCCGTTGAGCCGCGTGACCAGAGACCTGACAGGTTTGTTAAACCTGTCAGGTCTGACCCAAGTGCATAACTTCTAACGGCTACTGGATGTGAAAAATTTCCGCAAAATCGAACCGCGTAGAACAAAGAAGGTAACCAGCTATGACAACAACCAGCCACCCCTTTCGCCTGGCGCTCACTGCCGATTTTTATGACAGCGCCGGGGCCCTCCAATATCGTGACATTGGCCTCTCGCTCTTCGACAACGAACCCCAAATCACCTACCGCGCCTTTGCCGAACATCGGCCCGAAATTGGGGCGGATCAGCTTGATGGCATCAACGGGGTCATTGTACTGACGCCACGGGTCACAACGGCTACCCTCGCCCAGGCCGAGAATCTTTTGGCCGTAGGGCGCTTTGGCGTCGGCTACGACAATGTCGATGTACCCGCCTGCACCGCGGCGGATGTGGTGCTCTTTATCACGGTTGGTTCAGTTAACCGTTCTGTGGCCGAAGCCACCATCGGCTGGATGCTCGCCTTGACCCACCACGTTCGCGTCAAAGATCAATTGGTGCGCACCGGCCAATGGCATGCTCGTTCCCACTACATGGGAGGCGAATTGCGTAACCGCACCTTTGGCAGCATTGGGCTCGGTGGCATTGCCCGCGAGACGATTCGCCTGCTCAGCATCTTTGGGATGAACCAGCCGATCGCCTTTGATCCCTTCGCCGATCCCGCCACGGCGGCAGCGGCAGGGGTCAAGTTGGTGAGTTTGGATGAATTAATGGCCGAGGCGGATTTTGTTTCGGTCCATTGTCCTTTGAACGAACAGACCCGCAACCTGATCGGCACACGCGAATTGAGCCTGATGAAGCCCGAAGCCTATCTGCTCAACACCGCGCGCGGTGGCATTGTGAACGAAGATGCGCTCTATGCTGTACTCAAGGCAGGCCGCATTGCTGGCGCGGCGCTTGACTGCTTTGTCGGTGAACCGATCACCAGCCCCCATCGCTTTGGCGAATTTGAAAATGTTCTGCTCGCGCCCCATGCCATTGCCTGGACCCATGAGCTCTTCCGCGATAATGGTCTCGCCGTCTGCCAAGGCATGATCGATCTCGCCCATGGCCGCCGTCCCAAAGGGGTGATCAACCCCGAAGTGCTCGAACGCCCCGGCTTCCAAGCCAAGTGGCAGCGCCTTCGGGTCGAATAGCCATTGCCCATTAGCCATTGATTATTGATTATTGATTTAGAAGTTACGCACTTCATCAGCGTGACCAG
>JAHBVH010000132.1 GCA_019637645.1 Caldilineaceae bacterium | reverse complement strand
TACTCACGAAAAACCGCTGCTGATTGATGAACAAGCCATTCAGGATTACCGGGATAGCCTCACTGATTTTCAGAAGGAGGCGCCCTTTGACTCAATCTGGGGTTGTTTAATTGAAGAAAGGCCAATCTTCTATGTCCCAGGTGAACAAGGCCGCGTCATCTATTTTGGTCATACGCCAAACTTCCGTATTCCTATGCGTTCAAAGGATCTATCACGTGCTGTGACACCTATGGATTTAACGCCACCCCAACTGCGCGAAGCAGCCGGTTTTGATTTGGTAGACTCTATTTTTGGTTATGTACGGAGCACCAAACAACGTCCTGGCCTACCACAAGCTTGTGCAGGTCGTGTTTTCTTTACGAATGCGACATTCATCGCTGCAAAACAGGAACTTTGGGTAAGCCCAACTTTAGTCACACCGCAAATTTTGGCCTCGCCCAAACCCACAACTTTTCAACATTATCTAGTGCAAGATACAACCAGGAATCATAATCCTAACTCACGTGCAAACTTGGCCCACTATGGAACACCAACGCCAACGGAAACAATCGTTCGCGGTCACAAACTATATTGGCACAAGCGTAGTACGCAATTGAGCAACATCGCCGAAACAGAAGAAAATCTAGTCGAAGATTGGTCGCAAGATACACAACACACACAAATTCGGCCCGTCAACAAGGGGGTTCAATTCTCATTTCGTATATACTTTGAAAACTTACTGCCAATTGAACTTGGCGCGTTACTTTGGGCATTAGCACTACCAGCACAGGATGAAGAAAAACGATACCGTCATAAGCTTGGTATGGGCAAACCACTGGGTATGGGATCAGTACGTATTACACCACACCTTGTTCTCAGTGATAGAAGAGATGGTAAAACACGGGATGGCGATGTTCGTAAAGGGCGTTATAGCCAGTTATTTGATGGTGATCAATGGTACACACCAGAAAGGCCGATCAAAAAAATTGATCGCTATCTGAAAGAATTCGAGTCATTTGTCCTTGAAAATATGCACAAAACTGAACGCAACGACGCCACTCGGCTCGTCGATGTAAAACGTATCGCCATGTTATTGAAAATGCTTGAATGGTTGCCCGGTCTCGATCCTGTCAAAAGTAGGTACATGACCATTGAGCCGGATGATGAATTCAGTGAACGCCGGGTTTTGCCAACGCCATTAGATGTCTAAGAACACGATTGAAAAGTCTGCTTATTGTAGGTTATCGTCGTCGTTCTCTACTGGCGCGCTCATTCTGATTATAGTTTAAGCAAAGCAAGGAGTACTATGTGGTGTGGCTCACACACTACCTCCACAAACTCTGGCAGCATCCCGTCATCGCCCTTGTCGTTGGGACGATGGTGGTGTGGGCGTTGGAAAACTATTATGCCCAGCTTTGGCAGGCGGAGCGGTATGGGCGTCTGTTTACCCTGGCGGCGGTGGTTGTCACGGTGGTCATCCTCTATCAAGTGAGTCGGGCGCTGTGGCGGCGTTATGGGCCACAGCCGAAGCTGCTGTTGGGCACGCCGCCGGAGCCCCATGCCGGGTTGATCCTACTCTTTAGCAATGCGGTGACGGCGGCCAAAGCTGTGGAGCATCACCGCTACCACTTGCGCTATCTCTGCCTGATTGTGACCACGGAAGCGATAACCGCGGCGCGCACGTGGGCGCAAACAGGGAAGGATGATGGTCGATTCGTCGAGGTGCAGGTCCGTGAGGAACAGATCATCGGGGCCTGGGATCCCGATGAAGTCATGTTGGCGGTTGGGCGTGCGATCCGGCAAGGGGAGGATCTGGGCTTAGCCAAAGCCGACTTGATCTGTGACGTGACCGGTGGCACGAAAGCGATGACCACCGGCGCGATCATGGCTTGTTTGGCCGAAGGGTTGCTGGTGCAGATGGTGTCGGCTAAGTACAACGAAGGATTAAAAGTATTAGGGCCTGGTGAGGTGATCCAACTGCGGCTTGCGTGAGTAAGGACCGACCCTCAGCCCGGCAATTATCCCTCCTTCCCCCAACACCGCCCCCAGCGCCCACGGACAGACCGCCGGAAAGGGAGCCTGGGGGCAGGCCGGTCTCGCGCATGGTGCCGACGGTTGCGTCGGCATAGGCTGCGGCAAGGGGGCGAACACCTTAGCAACACAATGGCATGTCGCCCTTGTCAGGGTAACAAAATCTACGTATGATACGTATCAGTCTATTAATACGTAGATTCGAGGAGAAGACCATGACTGTGAGTATCAGTGAAGTCAGCCGCAATTTGTCCCATTGGGTTAATCAGGCAAGCTATGGCCGTGAGTGTGTCATGCTCACGTCGCGGGGCCGTCCCAAGGCGGTGATCATCGGTATGGAAACCTTTGAAATGCTGTTGGGCGTGCAATCGACCGCGACGGCTAAACGAATGCCCGTTGATCAACTGCGCCAGGAATTGCGCCAAGCTTTGGCCGCGGGCGGCTACCACACCAAAGAGGAGATCGTGGCGTTAGTCCAAGATGTCAAACGGGAGCTGGCGGATGAACGTGAGGTTAACAGCGCAGGGAATTATTCCACGTGAAGATGTGACAGTCTTCCTCTCGGCCATCACTGGAAATGCTGACTGTTTTGTCTCGGCCAATCACAAACTCATCCGGGTGCTGGCCGAGCAGACCGGTCTATTTCGCTGCTATACACCGGAAGAGTTTGTTGTAGAGTTTATTGAAGGTGCTTGAACAGTCGTCCTGTACACACAACGTAGGGAGACTCTTCCGTCATCGCGACGCTGGTTCCACCAAGCTCTGCGCTTGCATGCGCTGCCATGCTTTATGCTTCGCTTCAGTGACCAGCGCATCAACCTCAAAGTCTGTACCATGCCCACTGTCCCATCGTCTCACTATCTTACTGACCCTACAACCAAAGGAACTCACCCAATGACCACCTTCTTTCCCGAACATCTCCACATAGGCGTCTACCGGGTCACCTTGGTGGCGCTGGAGCCAGTGGAGCTGTCCTTCTTTTCGGCGGCCACGCTGCGCGGGGCCTTTGGCTGGTCCTTTAAGCGCATGGTCTGCTATCAACCCCAGGTGCCGAGTTGTGAGGGCTGTCTGCTGCGCGGCCAATGTCCCTATCCACGGGTCTTTGAGCCACCACCGCCCCCCGGCACGCTCTATGCCCAGCAGGAACGGGCCGTGGCTCCCTATGTGCTGCGCCGTCCCCTGGCCGAAGCGGACAGCGCCCAACGGCACTTTCGCGAGGGCGAAGCCATCGTCTTTGAAATTGTGCTCGTGGGCTGGGCCAATGGCCTCTTGCCCTACTTTGCCCTGGCCTTGCAACAACTGGAAGTGCGCGGCGTGGGGCGGGGCCGCGGACGGGTCGCCGTCGCTGCCATCGATCTGCTGCCGCCTCCCTTTCCCCTGGAGACAGCCCAACCGGCGCTTCCCTTGCGCCTCTTTAATGCCCAAACGCCTGGTCAGATCGAAAACCATGGCGGTTGGCCGGCTAGCCAGTGGATCAGCGCCCAACCCGCCCCGGCCCAGGTGACCGTCCACTTTGCCACGCCCACTCGTCTGCAATCCGATGGCCATGTCCAGGGTGAACCCGCCTTCCAGGTGCTCTATCGCGCCCTGTTGCGGCGGGTTAGTGCCCTCTGCACCGTGCACACCGACCAGATGTGGACCACCGACTTTGCCCAGCTGGCCGAGGCGGCCCACGCCGTGCAGACAACGGCGGCCAGTATGACACGCGAGCGCCGCCACCGCCATTCCGACCGTCAAGGCGAGATGGAGTTCTGGGGTGCCGAGGGCCTGATGGTCTACAGCGGTGATCTAACGCTCTTTTGGCCCTTACTCCAACTGGGGCAAGCCATCCACGTCGGCAAAAACTGTACCTTTGGCTTGGGGCAGTATCGTCTCTTGGCCTAACGGGAACCGCACAAGCAGAATCGCATTCCGATTCGCCAAGAACGGCCGCGGGCCGGAACGCGGTCGCGGCGGCTCAAATGGCCGGGTGTCAAATTTGTCACCCGTTCCCGGCTTTGCGCGTTTCATCCACGCCCATCTTCTCCCCAGTCTAGTGCTCTTGCCCGCTGCATATACGCCGAAATGTTGCTCCTTACCATGTAGAGAGAATCCGAAATGCTTGGGAAGATCCGGAGCATTTCTTAACAATCTCTTGAGTTTTGCCCGCTACAATCGGAATTGTATCCAGCGAGTCAATGGACAGCGGATACAACCGAAGCGTAGTTGTATTCTATTCTCTAGCATGATAAGGAGAGATTCATGAACCAATCGTGGAAAAAATGGGGCATTGGCGCTGGTGCCGCCGCGCTAGCTCTTTCTGTTGCCTTTGGCACAGTGGCGACTACCTGGGCTCAAGATCAAACCGGCCCAACGATGAGCCAACGTGGCCCCCAAGGGGATAGCGGTTCTGGTAGCCCCATGCGGGGGGGCGAGAATGGCGGCCCAGGGGGTGAACGTGGTCCAGGGCGTGCCGACCGCGGTGGCATTTCCATGGCTGTCATTGCCGAAGCGCTTGGCCTAAGCGAAGCTGATCTACAGAGCGCGCTGGCCGCGGGCGAAACGGTGGCTGACTTGGCAACCGCCAATGATGTTGATCTACAAACTGTGATCGATGCCTTGGTCGCTGCCCAGGAAGCTAAGCTTACCCAGGCCGTGACTGACGGTCGTTTGACCCAAGCCGAGGCCGACGAACGGCTGGCGACCTATACCGAGCAGCTCCCCACCCGTTTAAATAGCGCTCTGCCAAGTGGTAGGTCGTCAGAAGGGCCTGGCCAGCGCGGCGGCTTTGGTCTGCATGGCTCGTTGGCAACCATTGCCACGGCGCTGGGGATCAGTGAAAGTGACCTACAAACCGCGCGCCAATCTGGCCAAAGTGTTGCCGATCTCGCGACGGCCAACGGCGTTGCGTTGCAAAGTGTGATCGACGCCATCGTTGCCGAACAGAGCACGGCATTGGCCCAAGCCGTGACTGATGGTCGGCTCACCCAAGCCCAAGCCGACGAACAACTCGCCAAGCTTGCGGAAAATCTGCCAACTTGGCTGAGCAAAGCAGGTGGCTTTGGCCCAAGGGGCGGTGGGCGTCCTGGGCATGGAGCGGGGCAGGATTCCCAAAGTCCGCTCCCCACCCCTGCGCCGCAATCGAGTGATGCCCCCGTTGTCCCCGCAACGGACAGTTCGGTCTAGTGGGTAGGTAAAGCGACCTATCTGTCAACCATATAAATAACAGGAGAGATGGAAAATGCAATGGAATTTACTCATGTTAGCAACGGGGCCAGCGCGTAGCGCGGCAGAGGGAATGGCTCGGGGTGGCCCAGGTGGTTTCCCGGGCGGTTTCCTGCTAGGTGGCTTGATGAGCGTGTTATGGACGGTGCTGATTGTCCTACTGGTGCTCTGGGTGACCCAAAACTGGTCGAAGATTACAGGGTATTTCCAGCGTACGGCTACTTCACTGAAGAGCAGCACACCGACCGCGGTCCAAGCGCCCTTAGAAATTGCCCAGACGCGCTATGCCAAGGGTGAGATCAGCCGTGCGGAATATGAGACGCTACGTCGCGATCTGGCCGGTGAGCCGCTCCCCGCACCCGAGCCAACGCCCACCGTGGCCGAAACGCCGAGCCAAGCCTAACCGAGCGCTGACCGGTTTTGCAAAACCGGTCAGCGCTGCGGCGACACCACCCTTTGGATAAAACGCCAATGACAAAACGCCTTCGCTGGTCGAGGGCGTTTTGTCATTGGCGCTTCTCCAGAACTTTTCCGCGCGTTCTTTGCAATTGCTTAAGATTCATCGGCCATAATAGATAGACCAGCGTTGCTTGGGGTTGGAATCAACTTTTGGTATCATTAAAGAAGGGGAAGCGGGCTGTCTATTCGTAGATTGCTAGAGGGATCGCTAGAGGGCATGATGAGCAAACAGCGCATTTTAGTCGTTGATGACGACAAATCAATTGTTAAGGTCGTACGCAGTTATTTGGAACAAGCGGGCTACGAGGTGCGCATCGCCTATGATGGCGCGACGGCGTTGCATAGCCTGCGCAGCGAGAAACCCGATCTGCTGGTGCTCGATCTCATGCTGCCCGACCGCGATGGGTGGGAGATCACCCGTATCATTCGGGCCGATGCCAGCCTAGGCACGATTCCCATCATTATGTTGACTGCGCGCGTCGAAGATGCCGATAAAATCGTCGGTCTAGAGATGGGGGCGGATGATTATATTACCAAGCCCTTTAATGCCCGTGAGATTGTGGCGCGGGTACGCGCCTTGCTACGCCGATCCCAATTTGCCCAGAGCGCGCCGCCTGCTCAGTTGCGCCTAGGGCAGTTGGTGCTCGACATCGATCAACGTCTGTTGACGAATAATGGCAAAGGGATTGATTTAACACGCACTGAATTCACCCTCTTGCAGATCCTCATGGCGAATCCGGGCCATACCTTCACGCGCGATGAATTGCTGGAGAAGAGCATGGGCTATGCCTATGAAGGCATGGGCCGCACGCTGGACACCCACATGAGCAACTTGCGCAAAAAGATCGAACCGGATCCCAGCGCGCCGCTCTACATTCAGACGGTCTATGGCGTTGGCTACCGCATGGCGAAGGAGGCGGTATGAATCGGCTCGGTGTGCGTCTGAGCATTGTGATGGGCGGATTGATCCTGCTCTTTACGATTCTGCCGCTCTTTACCTTTCTCATCTTCCCACCGAAAGTCATGAATAATCAGCCGCATATGGGGGAGGCGCGCCCACCAGGCCCCCAGCGCTTTTTTGATCCATGGCGAGACTTGCCGGAAAATGTGATGGAATCGATTTTATTGGCGGGGGTGGTGGGCATTGCTGGGGGCGTCGCGGCAAGCTGGATTCTGGCCGCGCCGATCACCAAGCTGGCGAATGCTGCCCAAGCGATCGGCGCGGGCGATCTGTCGGTACGGGTGGATCTGAAACATAATAGTGCCGAGATCGATGCATTGGCCCAAGCCTTTAATAAAATGGCGGCGGATCTCCAACACGCGGCGGAACTGCGCAACAATTTGATGGCCGATGTTTCGCACGAGTTGCGAACCCCCTTAACGGTGTTGGAAGGCAATCTACGCGCCGCGCTGGATCATGTCTATGAACTGGACGATGAGCAGATTGCCAATCTCTATGAGCAGACCCGCCACCTGATCCGCTTGGTCAGCGAGTTGCGTGAATTGACCCTGGCCGAGGCGGCCCAACTGCCGCTCGATCAACAGCCGCTTGATCTGCGTCTATTGGTGCAAGAAACGGTGGCTGTCTTTGAGCCATTGGCCGAAGAGCAACAGGTACAGTTGGTTGTACAAGGGCCAACCGCTTTGCCGCTCGTGAATGCTGATCACGCACGAATGCGCCAAGTGCTGCACAATCTGTTGGCGAACGCCCTACGCCACTCACCCACGAATGGCCGCGTGACCTTGGCCCTCACCCAAACAACGGGCCGTGTCCGCCTCACGGTGCAAGACACCGGGGATGGTATTGACCCACAGCAGATCAGCCATATTTTCGACCGCTTCTATCGTACTGATCCCTCGCGCAGCCGCGAAACGGGCGGCAGTGGCTTGGGCTTGGCGATTGTAAAGGCCATTGTCGAGGCCCATGGGGGCGAGGTGACGGCTAGCAGTGCTGGCGTGGGGATGGGCACCCGCTTTACGATTTGGCTGCCTTCGCTATGAACCCGCATCCATAAAGCCAAGCGGTTTTGGCCCTTTCCTAGCGCCAGAATTGGATGGGTTCATTCACCCACATAAAGAGCCAAGGGATCACCACGATGACGATCACGGCCCAAGTACAGTAGAGTTTGGCACCCAAGGCAAAGGTTCCATAGAGAGTGGTTAACCACTGTTGGGGTGTACTCTGCCATTGGCGGACAAGCAGCCGGGTGAGCAGCCCAATGTTGAGTACGTTCCAGCCAAGGACCGTCACCCGATTGGGGGTAAAGCCGTCGGCCCAAGTGCGATAGCCAATCGCGGTCAAGGCATAGACGCTGATGAGCACGGCCAAACCGGCCAAGAGCAGCAAGCCTCGCCGTAGCCAGCGCGCTTGGCTGTCGGACAAAGCTTGGGTGGCAAAGGGGGTGGCGCTCATCAGCAGCCCGATGACGGCAAACAGCAGGAGGTTATAGACGATCAGCACTTCGCGTTGCTGAAAGGGTTGGTGGAAATTCAGGGGGATAAGCGCAAGGTAGACCCCCAAGAGCAAGAGCGCGAGTGGCAGCATCAACCGCATCAACGTACTGATCAGGTGGCTAATCCCTTCCTGAAAGTTCTGTTCCTGTGGGGCGCGCTGCGGATCATAGCTGAGGGCAACGGCCAAAATGGGAATCAGACCACCGCCGCCCGCAACAAAAAGACGCACCAACCCGTCGTTGATCGGAACGCCCAAGGTGTCAAAGAGACCAAAGCTTAGCCCTGTGAAGAGCGCTCCGGCCAGCAGAAAGAGGCCACCCACCACGACCGCTTCAAACGATTTGAGCAAGAAGGCAAACTGGCCGTTTACGCTGGCCCCTTTGCCCACCACCCACCGCCCCACCGCGATCCACGCGAGCAAGATGAGATGGGGAATGGCGAGGGAAAGATAACTGACTTGATTGCCACTGGCAGCCATACGCGGCCCCACCACAGTGACATATGCCACGCTGCTGGCGAGTAAACCGCCCAAGAGCAACAGCCGCATCAAAGGCGTTCGCTCCCCTTGTGGCGTCGCCAAGGTCAAAAAGAGCATAATCCAGATGGCGCAAAGAGGGGCCGCGAGAAAGACAAAGAGCGGGATCTCATTGCCGACAAGCCAAGTTACCTGGCCCGTCAAGAGCCAGAAGCTAAGCCCACAGAGCAGACTCAAGGGGAGCGCCATGCGCCAATTGGGGCCACGCTTCTCCCTACTTTCTTGGCTGTCGGCATCGAGACGATAGAACCACGCCTGTGGCAGAAGTTGATCCGGAGCTTCCGTATAAAGCTGATGGACGGCTTGCCGGAAGGATTGGGTTTGGCGGTTGCGACGTGCTTCTTGGTAGAGCTGTTCCCAGGCTTGGGGATTCTGTTCTGCCTGTCGTAATGTCTCTAAATAGGCCATTATACTGTTCCTACCTTTCTTGGTGAATGGACAGGAACAGTATGATTCATGGCGGGGCTACCGACAAGCACCCAAGTGCAGCTAGGCGCGCACTTGCCGCTCGTCCGCCGCTAACCAACCACCGGCCTCGGCCTCGGCCAACACGGCCAGAATCGTCTCGACTAGGTTGCGTGCCGACTCGACACTTAATTCGACCGCGACCCGCGCCCCAAGGCCCTGGGCTTCGTTGACAAAATCAAGATTCAAGGCATGCTCGAGCGGGGCATGAAAAGGGTGATCATAGGAGACGTTGACCTGTTGCACCGGAAACCAGCCGCTGGTACCTTTGCCACTGCCTTCGATGGTTACTTGTTGCGCGATCATGGTACACATTTTGCGCTTCCCTTCCCTTGTCGGTGTTTCTTACGTACCCTAACGATTGTTTCTATACAAAACGCACCGCC
>JAHBVH010000131.1 GCA_019637645.1 Caldilineaceae bacterium | reverse complement strand
AATCCTCTATGAATTCTACCCAACACGACCTCCACTTCCTCTCGGTGGTCATGCCCGTCTATAACAGTGCGGCCTATCTAGCCACAGCCATTGAATCGATCCTGACTCAAACGCACCCAGATTTTGAATTAATCATGGCGGATGATGGCTCGACCGATGAATCGGCGCAGATTATTCATGCCTATGCAGCGCGCGATCAACGCATCCGCCCGCTTTTTCTGTCCCACGGCGGCCAAGCGAAAGCGGGCAACGCCTGTGTCATGGCAGCACGAGGACGATGGTTGGCCCGCATGGATGCCGATGATCTAGCCTTGCCAGAACGGCTGGCTAGCCAACTGGCTTGGTTGCAACAAAGTAATGTCGTGGTTGGCGGCTGCGCGTATGTGAAACAATTTGGTCATGATGAACGTTTGCTTTGGTTTCCCGAGACACATCACGCGATTCAGCACGAATTGCTCTTTCGTGTGGGCTTGTTACAAGGGACAATGATGTTGCCCACCGTGCTAGCGCAAGCAGCTCTCTATAACGAGCAGAGCGCATTTGAGGATTATGAATGGCAAACTCGGCTTGCCCTCACCCAGCGTTTTGGCAATCTACCCCAAATTTTACTCCAACGGCGCGCCCATGCGACCCAAGTCAGTGTTCGGCGTCGGGCCGCTTTTCAAGCTGATTTACGCACCTATCGCCAACCGTACTTTTTCCAACTCTTTCCCGAAGCAACCGCCAGGGATTATGCGGCATTGCGCTGCGCGACGGATCGCACAGCCTGTTCGTCGCTGGCAGAACTGCAACTAGCGGGCCAGTGGTTGGTCCGGTTAGCCCATGGGCAAGAGAAGCAGCTACGCCAGAAGATGGCCGAACGCTGGTGGGCAGTTTGTCGGCGCAGCGCCACATTGGGCTCCGGCTGTTACCAACGCTATCGTCACTATGCCACACACTTTGACGCGGATCTACCTAGGGCAGGGCGTCATTTCCAGCTGGCCTGCACCTTGCGTTTGCCACCGGATCATTTTCTTTTGCGCGCCTGGCGTTCCGTCAGACAATGGGGATAAGCATCACATGACTCTTCCCAATTTCAATACCGCCCTTACCCTCGGCGCGACCATCGCCGCGCAGGCCCAAGCACAAGGGGATCGACTGGCCTGCACCTTTCTGCACGCGGATCAGCCGCCGCAGCAAATCACCTATCGCCAGCTTCATTACCACGCGCTTCACTATGCCGCCTATCTACGCACCCACAAGATCGAGCCGGGAGCGCTGGTGTTATTGGCCGGGCAGCATGAACTAGCCCTAGTGGTGGCCTTTGTGGGTGCCCTCTACGCTGGTGCGGTTCCGGCAATCTTTCCCTACATGGCCCGCTACAGCAAGGCCGAGATCTATCTACGGCGGCTAACCGAGCGCGCCACGGCGTACCCCCTGGGCGCGGTGTTGATTACAGCAGACTTGCAAGCCACCTTGGCAACCCACCTAGCAGGAACGACGTGTCTTGTCCTGGCGCTGGAGCCGTTCGACACCGATCTCGCTGCCACGCTTGAGCAAGGGGACCAGCCAACCGCCACCGCGTTTCCCTTGGATAACCGCCCAATCACCGCGCCGGGCTATCTCCAGTTTGGCAGTGGCACCACGGGCGAGGCGAAAGGTGCGGTGCTCTCGCATGGTGCAACCTTACAGTACATTGCCGCCATGGCGCAGTCGATTGCCTTGCACCAGGACGATGTGCTGGTCGGCTGGCTGCCTTTTCATCACGACCTCGGCTTGGTGGGTTATCTGTTCTTGCCTTTGCTCACGGGGCTGCATGTGGTGACCATGGCACCGGATCTCTGGGTGCGCCGACCACATGTGCTGTTGCGCGCCATCCACGACTATCGCGGCACCCTGGCCATGTTACCCACCTTTGCCTTGGCACACACCCTGCGAGTTGTACGCGAGGAGGAGTTGGTGGGGCTGGATCTGCATACACTCCGCTGGCTCCTGGTGGGCGCAGAGATGATCCAACCCCACCTTGTCCAAGCATTCCAGAGCCGCTTCCTGCCCTATGGCCTAGCTGAGGGGGTGATCTATCCCGCCTATGGCATGGCCGAATGTGTCTTAGCCGTAACCCTGAGGCGCTTGGAACAGGACATTCTGATTGACCCTATCTCCCGACGACGCTTAGTGGATGAACAATCTGCCCAGCCGCTGGCAGCCAGCGACCCCGACGCCATCGCCATTGCGGGTTGTGGCTTGCCGCTCCCGAATGTCACGCTGACGATTGTGGATGATGCAGGCCGCCCCTTGCCCGATCGCCACGTTGGTGAAATTGTGGTCCGCTGTCCCTTTCTCTTTGATGGCTATCTCCAGCGCCCCGATCTAACGACTAGCACCTTGCGCGACGGCCACTTCTATACCGGCGACCTCGGCTATTGTGCAGGTGGACAGCTTTTTGTGGTGGGCCGTAAGCAAGACTTGATCATTGCCGCCGGGAAAAATATCTATCCCGAAAGTATTGAACGGCTTGCCATTGCGGAGTTGGGCGAAAGGGCCGGGCGCGCCGCAGCATTTGGCGTACGCGACGAGCGCCTAGGCACAGAATTGCCGGTGTTAGTCTGTGAAGTACGTGGCCGGATCGCGGATGAGCAGCAGCAACAATACCGCCAGCAATTACGCTGGCTTGTCCAGCAAGAGTTGGATATTGTCCTGGCCGATGTCCAACTGGTGCGCCGGGGCTGGTTGGCGATCACCACAAGTGGCAAAGTGGCACGCGCCGCCACGCGCGCAAAATACTTGGCAGAGGGTTTCCAGCCCCAAGCAACCGCCCAACTACCGCCCGATCTCCGCCAGCAATCACCGGCAGAAATTGAGCTTGCGCTGGGCGTGTTCTTTGGTGATGCATTAGGCAGCGCGCCGGTTGACGCCACGGCTGATTTGATGAAGATGGGTGTCAATTCGCTGCGGCTTGTGCAGCTGCTCAATCAGCTTCAAGAGAGCTATGGTTGTTCGATTGGAATCGAACAGTTTGTCCGGCAACCCACCATCACCCACTTGGCCCAGCTGCTCGGTGCGGCTCTACCCACCACGCCCCAGGATACGCGCGTACCCGACCTTCCCCTTCTACGCCAACCTTACCACAAAAACCCATTGCTGAATCATCTGATCAACGATGGCATGCCCTACCAGCAGCACGTTTTGCCCTATACACTTGGCCTGCGCCTCCAGCGGGCTTGGCTACGTCAACCTTGGATCCAAAACCGTTTCTTTCGACGCCCATTAACCCGCGTCAAATATATGGCGAGCCAAATCGGCGAGCGCCACCCCCAAGAAGCCATCTTGCGCAGTCTAATGTGCAATATTTGGTCGTATTGGCGAATCCATCATTTGGCGCAGCCCGCCACCTTTGCCCGCTGGTGTACAGTACACAGCCCACATACCGAGTGGCCACCAAAATCTACGACGGCCAGGGGTGGCGTTATCTATGCCTTATCCCACACACCAGATAGTTACTCCTTTATTCAGGCGTTAGAGCAGCATGGCATGACGCCAACGGTCATTGCCTGGGGGGAAACCGCTGAATTGACTGCACACCAAGTACGAACCATCCAAGTCTATCAGGCCCAACAAACACTGCGCAACGGGGGGAATGTTGTCATTTTTGCCGATGCCTTGAATGGCAGTGGTGGAATTACGGTTGATTTTTGGGGAAGTCGCCGCACTTTTCGCCCAGGGATGGCTACCTTAGCCGAAACAACAGGGGCAACGGTGTTGCCAGTCTTCTCCTCTTTCGCGACGACGGGCGAGGTCACCTTTGAGCTAGCCGCGCCTTTAATTGCGCAAGGAAAGAGCCCCGAGCAGCGCATCGAGTCGCTTTTAGTGCAGTATGTCGAACTGCTGCGCAGCCGTTGGGCACAACTCTATTCCAATCTCTGGTGGCGTTTTGTTTGCTGATCCGAAAGCTGATTATGACTACTTACCTTAATCAAAGCCAATTTAGGGTCCCTCGTACGACATCCCTCGCTGCGCAACAATGGCCACGCATTACCATTGTGACACCAAGTTATCAACAGGGTCGCTTTATCGAAGAAACCATCTGCTCGGTCCTAGAGCAAGGGTATCCCAATCTAGAATATATCATTATTGATGGCGGCAGCACCGATGAAACGGTTCGCATCATCCAGAAGTATGAAAAGCAGTTGGCCTATTGGGTAAGCGAACCCGATCAGGGGCAAGCTCATGCCATTAATAAAGGTCTAGCTAGAGCAACTGGCGACATTTTCGCTTATTTGAACAGCGACGACTATTATCTACCTGGCACGTTGGCACGCGTCGCGACCTACTGGCAAACCTTTCCCGCGATAGACCTGATTCACGGGCGCTGTCGTTATGTCGATGAAACAGGCAAGAAAGTGAGCGAACAATATGCCAGTATGAACAGATTCGAAGAAATCATCGATCTGTGGGAGTTCTGGCTACAAAATCGGGGCTTCGTTCAACCTGAAGTATTTTGGACAAAACGAGTTGCCGAACAAATCGGCCCTTTTCGCGAAGACCTCTATTATGTGATGGACTACGAATATTGGTGTAGAATTTTACAAAACGGCGGTCAGGTGGGCTCCATTGACCGCGAGTTGACCTGTTTTCGTATTACCCCGCAACAGAAATCGAGCCAGCGCAGAAAAATGATTGCCGAGATGTACCAAGTTGTTCAGCCCTATTTATGGAACAGCTCCACCCCGCTTGGCTTACGGCAACGCCTTCGCCTACAAGGACAATGGCTCTACCAGGCTGAGTTGCTTCCCCAAACCCAAGCAACCTACCGGGCCGGAACCTCCAAACTCATGCGCTGGTTACAAGCCGCGCTCTTCACCCTACGCCACCCACAGATTCTGTTGGCCCACAAATTCCAAAAAAGGCTCGTTGGCGCGGCGAGCGGTGTGGGGAATAGCCAGCGCAAGCACGAACTGTAGATCGCACCGCCCTCATGAAGATTAACCATTCAATTCGGTAAAGCAGCGCTGATTGAAATCAGCGCCTGCTCGGTCAAGCTGCGCGAAAGCGCACGAGTGAGCTCTACCGCTTTCATTGCTTACCCTTCATCAGCGGGCGTTGTTCCCTAGCCTGGCGCTTCCAATTTTTGCAGAGTTGGAGGCGCTTTGCCCGAGGCTCAATTCAAATTCTTTATCGGGTGCAAGGATTCCCGACTTCAGCAGCTTGAAGTGAAAGCCCCAAATATACAAAAAGAACTCTATACACCTACCGGTGCAGTATTATTGAGTCAGGTCGCGCATAGTGGTCATAAAGAATTTGTTTCTCCTGATTGTTTGGTTGCCTATATTGAGGTGGCCTATGGGATTGATCGTCCGCTAAAAACAATTATTGATGACTATAGTAACAACTTAATGCAAGTCGGCTGGGAGCCAAGCTTGCTCTACACGCCTAATATTTCGTCAGAATATATTTTCTTCAGTAAGGGAGCACAAATAGAACTTACGCTTTATTCTTTTTCTGATCCACTTAGAGCGCTATCTACGACGATCAATGCGGAAGCCGAGCAATATGAAGCAATTTACGTGATTGGCCTGACTTACTCAGAACCATCAAGTTTAGCATGTAGTGTGTAGTCAAACTGTCGCGCTATGTAACTATTTCTGCTACCAGTCAGTTTATCAAAACAATCGAACATCCCTCCAAGAACCGACTAGCGCGTATTTATCTGCATGACGATGGTAAATATGACTGGATTGTCACGACGCCTGACGGCACGCAATACCATTTTGGTGGTGAGTGGCTACCGAGTACGGAAGGGGGGAATCGATCAGAATTCGGCTTGGTTCGTACCAGTTTATAGTAGCGGTACTTGTAGTGGCGTTTCTGGCTACTGGGTCTGCGACAAGGTTTGGCGCTGGAACTTAGACCGTGTCGAGGATACCAATGGCAATGTCATTGCCTATTTCTACGACCAAGAGATCAATTATTATGCGGCGCGTACCTTTATTCGCTCCGATTATGTACGCGCAGGCAACCTGAGTCGCATTGAATATGGGCGTCGCAAAAATAGCACAACCGTCCCAACACAAGTTAAATTCATGACCGAAGAGCGCTGTGAAGAAGCGTGTGTTTGGCCCACGAACTACCCAGACACTGCTGGCGACTTAACCTGTGCCAGCAGTGCTACTTGTACGCAAAATGCGCCCACTTTCTGGAGCCGCAAGCGCTTGAACTATATTGAGCCTCAATATTGGGGCGGGTGTCTCACCACTCTACATGCCGCGCCTGAATAGCCTTACCACGCAATTGGGCGGCGTAGTCAGCATTACCTATGGCCAATCCCATGCTTGCCCAACCAATGGCTCCGTGGGCAAACCGTCGAAGAGCGCCACTTAACCAGCAGCAACAGCGCCAAAAGTCGCAGTGTGAATTGGTTTACGGCAACCTCGACAGCAGGCAGTGGAATCAATGGCGCCTACTTTGTCGGCCACCAGAAAAACGAAGCTACGCTCTATGGCACGATCAACAAGACGACGCGCGTTGAATACACCTATGACAGTTATGGAAATGTGACGCGCGCGATTGCCCATGGCGACACAGCGACGACGACTGATGACCGCAACACAGAATATACTTACGCCCTCAATACCACGGCCTATATCGTAGACAAAGTCGCCAGTCAAAAGCTGTGGGCAGGCACAATCAGTGGGTCGGCAGGTGCCGAGGCCGCGCGTACCGACTTCCTCTATGATGGTTTGACGACCGTGGGCGCTGCGCCTAGCACGGGCAACCTGACCAAAAGCCGCGCCTACTACGACGCCAGTTCCTATCACGAAACCACGACCGTATATGACAGCTATGGTCGTCCAACCTACGTCACTGATCCACGGGGCAAAGTGACAACCACCGCTTATCACAGCTTCTATGGCTACGCAACCAGTGTGACCAACCCGCTCAGGCACCTCACGAGCTTTGTCAGAGATCCAGGCTGGGGCGTACAAACCCAGCTAACCGACGCCAATAGCAAGGTCACCACCCTACAGTATGATGGTTATGGACGCTTAACCAAAGTTTGGCTGCCTAATCAGCCCACAGGTGGCAACCCCACCTATGAATATGTCTACACCGTCAGTGCCCGTCCGGCCCATGTCAAGAGCCGCGCCGTCAACTACGCGGCCGCCAATATCTACTTTGAAAGTTGGACCTATGTGGACGGCTTTGGTCGCACCCTCCAGAGCCAACGCCCCTCTGTTAATGCGGGCAAACGCGTCCTCACCAGTAGCCAGTATGATAACCGTGGCTTATTACGACACCAGAGCATTCCCTACGAAGATGCTACGGGTTATGCAGGGACTGGCTACCTCCAAGCAACGTGGAGCAGTGCGTACAGCGCCACCGGTACGGGACCCTACAACCATACCTATGCCTACAATGAGATCGGCAACCTGACCAGCAATGTTGGGGCGACTTACACCTATGGTAGCAAGCCCCACGCTGTCACTGCGGCTTTTGGTTATACTTATGGCTATGACGCCAATGGCAACCAGACCAGCCGTACCATTGGCGGCGTCACCTACACCTTCACCTATGATTACGAGAACCGCTTGGTCAGCATCAGCGGGGGTAGTGTCAGCGCCACCTATCTCTATGATGCCGATGGCAATCGCGTCAAAGGCACAGTGAATGGGATAACCACCATCTATATTGAGGGCATCTATGAGTACCAAGGAGGTGCCACTACCAAGTATTACAGCGGAGCGAACGGCACGGTAGCCTTGCGCCGGACTAGCTACGCCAGTGACAATGGCATCTTCTATCTGCTGCGCGACCATCTCAACAGTTCCAGCGTCATCCTTACCAGAAACGGGACAGTCGCCAAGCGTGAATTCTACTATCCCTATGGCGGCAATCGCGGGTCAACCTTTAGCAGTGTAACCAGTAAACGCTTCACCGGCCAGTACCACGAAAGCAGTTTGCCTGGTGGTGAAGGCTTGAGTTACTATGGTGCCCGCTGGTATGATGCCAAATTAGGTCGCTTCCTCAGTGCCGATACGATTGTACCAGGGCCACAAAATCCCCAAGCGTTCAATCGCTATAGCTATGTCCTCAACAATCCGCTGAAGTACATCGATCCCACAGGGCATGGTCATATGTGTACAGCAGACCCCTATGATCCGGGCTGTGCCGGTGATCGGGGCGGGAGCAGTCGACCAGGAGCCACCACGCCTAAGTCACCTATAACTAACCGACCTGTAAGTATAATCAATTTGGTTATTAGAGTTGTTCCTAATTAACTTTCTGCCAGTGTGGGCACAATAATGGCCCTGCTGTGCGAACTTTATAAAGAAACAACTCTATTACTGAAGATTCCTTGGATAGAAAAGAAGAGAAAAATGAAAAACATACTTTATCAATGGAGTATTAGTCTAATAATCATTGCTCTCCTAACCTCTTGCTCATTACAAAACCAGCAGGTATTTTGCGATCCACCAGATGCAATAGAGCATTCAGACATCATCGGGGAATGGTCATTACTCTATTCTAATCATTATGTTTCCGATCCTATTACGGATACTTCCTCTTCAACCACATATCCGTTAAATGGGCAGGAATTTCTATCATTCCTTGCGAATGGCACTTATCAGCATGAATTTACCGCAGAAGATTATACATATAAAAGTTTTTCCCAAAAATGGGAAATTGATAATCAAGCATTAGATGGACCTAAATTGAAGTTAGCAGAATATATATATTTTGCTGCAGGTGTACCACAGGCATTAAGCCCCAACACGATTGCTCTCGCGCCTCAAATGCCAGAGCAATTGAAGATACAAGAGCAACAAGGAATAATTCAGGGAAGCGACTTGATTACTTACCCGACTGATGGTTATGTCTATTTATATCCTCGTTATTGTAGTGGTCAGCTAGTCTTGCAACAAATGGTAGTCGGACCACAGGACCCTGATGATATGTCGATTCAGAACCCTGTATTCATACAAAAATAATAGATCTTTCTACACTTTGCGCAACCGCTCCTGTCATTCTAACCTAGCGTGCCAAACGCTATTACGGGTGGTAACCAATCATTTTTGTTTCCCCAGAGAGGATAGCCAGCATGACGTGCAGGCTTTGCCTGTTTTCAGAACAAAATGGCTCGGCAACAGCTACACAACAGAACCAGTCCTAATAAACAGAAGAGAACTCTGTCCCCGGCTTGATTGCGCCTTGGATATGCCATAATGATAAGCGCTATCGACCAATCGCCCATCTCCATCAGCCTACCACTTTCGATAACATTGGCATTTGAATAGAATGAGCGATAGAGCACCTAAGGAGGCTGCCCTGCGTTTCCTAATACTCTTACTGCTTTGCCTAGCAGCCTGCACAATTCCACCTATCATTACACCGGTACCCACGCCCACTGCGCCGCTACCTGATCTCCAACCGGCCATCGACGGTGGCCTACGCTTCCTGGCTGGCCAGTATAACGAGGACTACGGCCTGCTCCAAGAGTCACCGACCATCGGTCAGCACCGCTACTACTTGACCAATGACAATGCCTTGGCGGCCTATGTATTTTCCCTATATGGGGCCACGGAGTTTGCCGACGTGCTGCGCGCCAG
>JAHBVH010000130.1 GCA_019637645.1 Caldilineaceae bacterium | reverse complement strand
AAGAATGTTGTTCGTAAATTGATATCAAACCGATCAGCCCGTTTGGGTTGATCGCAAGAATCCTAGGTCAAAAGAATACTGAGGTAGCATTCGTAGAATAACGAGCGTAGTACTGGCAAATGATTTTAATGCAAGTAAAAGGTTTCGCTATTATTACCGGGGTCGGAAGTGAGTCACGTCTCATTCACCACTGAAGAGACCGGCCAACTCATTTATTGGGTCAATAAACGAAGTCCCCAAACTATAGCATGAGTTTAGGAAAGATGTCAAAAACTTTAGGGATGGCATCTAGTAAGCACTTACTTGGTTTGGGTTTTTATTCATACCTGCGCTATAATCCGCCCTATACCTGCATTGCGTTTGTTTGGAGATTATTTTATGTCGAGTGACCTAATTAATAGTATTGCTACCGTGGTCGGCGTCGTTGTTGCTGTGCTCGGGGCTTTTCTCTTTGCGTTCTGGATTGCCATGGGCATCTGGACCTTTAATGACATTCGAGCGCGCAGCCGCGATTGGCTAGCAATTCTATTGGCCTGTGTACTAGTGTTGATCTTCCCCATTGTTGGCCTCATCCTCTATCTGATGATTCGCCCCAAGCATACCCTCGCCGAAGTTTATGATCGGGCCTTAGAAGAGGAAGCCCTCCTACGGGAAATTGAAGAGACCTTGGCCTGTGCGACTTGTGGCGTCCCCGTGAAGGAAGTTTGGGTTTACTGCCCCACCTGTCACCAACAGTTGCAACATGCTTGTGTCAACTGCAAACAGCTCGTGCGCAATGAATGGGAGATCTGTGTCTACTGCGGCACAGCGCAACAAGCCGCTGCGCCTTCCTTTATGACACCCCCACCACAGGTTGTAGCCAACCCCAGCACAGCACGCCCCAACAACAACAATCTCTTCAATCGCCGCCCCAACGCTACCCCAACCAACGACGTTGATGTTGAAGAGAGCTTTTATCGCCCGGCGAGTGTATCAGAGTAAAGACGCGCAGGATCATCGTTAACGGTTTCTGCTGAATCAATTGGCTTCATCAAGAAGAGCGGCACCATGCAGGTGCCGCTCTTCTTGCTCTTCCACACCGGTCAGGTTTAGAAAACCTGACCGGTGCAAGAGCGCATCAATGCGTTTTGAATAAAGCTACTCTTCCGTGCCAACGACGACTTCAACCCGGAAATGTTTGGTTAACTCACTCACCAAGCGCTCGCTGATCGAACAAGGATCGTTTGGGAAAGCCAGTTCGTAGCGCTGACCATTAGATTCCACAACAATAAAGAAGCGATCACGGCCACGCGGGTCGCGCACATGATCGTAGATCTCTTTGAGGCGATATTTATCGCGATCCAAATCACCACTACGCCGGAAGGTGATCCGGAGGTGCCGCCCATTGCCGCGCGGCGCAGGACGATCAGGCGCGCGGCCAGCACGATGTCCCCCACTGGCCCCATTCGCGCCAGTGGGGGCGGCCTCCGTGGTTGCCTTGGGTCGGCTTGGCGTGCCACCATGGCCATTGCTTTTGGTCGGCTCGGCACTTGGCGCAACCGCGGCCGGGCTCTTTGCGGGACTTTCCACCTTGGGCACGGTAGGCGTAGACGGTTCGGTCACCGCCTTGGTGACGGGCTCGGGTTGATGCCCATTGCCATGGCTAGGCTCGTGGGCTGCGCCATTCGCAGGAGGGGTGGATGGCTCCTTGGGGGGATGATTCATCGCCCCCGTCAGAGACCCCGTCACACGAATGCGCTTGTTAGGCTCCGGTGCTGGTTGGACCGGCGGCGGTTGGGGGGCTGGTGTTGTGGGGTCTGTTTCCAGGGCAGGCGGCTCGGCCACGGGCTCAGCCGCTTCGGGGGCGGCGTCCAACGCAGGCTTCGGTGCGTCCATCAGCCAAGCGGGCGGCTCATAGCGGAATGGATTTTCTTCATCACCACCAAAGGACTCTTCATCCCCCGTGACAAAATCCCCCATACCAAAGCTGTCCATTCCCCCCGCATCATAGCCAGAAGTGGCCTCATTGATTACCAGGCCGTTAATGGTAGGGACGGCATCGAGCAGCGGGCGCTGATATTGGGTGGGCTCTTCGCCACCCGCCACAGCTTGATCGACATAGTTCTGGATCGAATCGACCAGCAAGCTCGTCTGCCCTTCGCGTGTTTGGGCTTTGCCCTTCATGATCACTAGGCTATCGGGCACGAGCTTTTCTTTTACTTCGGCGTAGGTGCGTGGAAAGACCACCACTTCACATTGACCTTGGCGATCTTCCAACTGGACAAAAGCCATCTGATCACCTTTTTTGGTGTTAATGGTGCGCACGCTGGTGATCATCCCGGCCAGGGTCACGTTCTTGCCGTTATGCTCTTCACTCAGTTCGTTACAGTAGCAGGTGACAATTTTGCTCATGTCGATCCCCAAACTTTGCATTGGATGGCTGGCCGCATAGACACCAAGAAGTTCTTTTTCCCAGGTCAACTTCTCACGGCTCTTTACTTCGTCCAGGATCGGCAACCTGATAGTAGAAATCGAGGCTGAGGCAACACCCCCAAAGAGATCTAGTTGTCCGCTGGCGCGTGCATCATGCGCGCTGGCCGAATTTGCCACCAGTTGATCCAGCACGGCCAACAATTGGCTACGCTTGCCAAAACGATCCAACGCGCCAACCTTCATCAGACATTCGAGCGGACGCTTGCCCACTTTGCGCAGATCCACCCGGTCGGCCAGATCTTCCAAGCTCGTAAAGGGGCCACCTTCCTGGCGCGCTTCCAGGATGACTTTGACCGGGCCTTCGCCCACCATCTTGACCGCGGCCATGCCAAAGCGAATGGCGCTGCCCGGTGGCACCGGGAACGTAAAGGCCAACATCGGGTCCGGGTTCGCGGCTTCCACGCCAGAGGGCAGCTCCTGAATTTCAAAGTCTAGGCCACTGTAGTTCACATCCGGTGCCAAGACACTAATGCCCATGCGCCGACACTCATTGATAAAGTTAACGACCTTTTCGGTCTTGTCCCGCTCAATGAGCAGCAACGCGGCCATGTACTCAACGGGGTAGTGCGCCTTGAGGAAGGCCGTTTGCACGGTGATAACCGCGTAATCGGCGGCGTGTGATTTGTTGAACCCATACCGCGCAAAGAACTCGATGTCACCGTAGATGGCCTCGGCAGCGTCTTTGGGAATGTTGTTTTTGTGACACCCTTCGACAAAGATCTTCTTGTGCTTTTCAATGTCCGACGCTTTTTTCTTGCTAATGGCGCGGCGGACCAGGTCGGCTTCACCAGCGGTGTAACCAGCCAACTTGGTCAGAATTTGAATGATCTGCTCTTGATAGATACAGTTGTGGACAATAATATTATTGGCGACAAAGCTATGCAGCCCTTCGACAGTCAGATCATACACATGTTCATCGCCGACAAACTCAATGGCAACGATCGCTTCCCAAGCTACCCCGGTGCGCCGTTGCGTCTCCGTAAGGGGGAAGGCTTGGAGCAAAGGCTCGATCACCTGCGTCGAGATCCGCGGGCGCGCGGTTTTCGCCTTTGCATAAAAGTGTTGCCGATCAACACCATAATCGCGCATCAACGTTTTATAGGGCAACCCGATTTTAGCATCCACCTCGGCAATGAAGGGGAGCCGTTCGATAGTGGTGTTGCTATAGCTGGTACACAGCACCGCTTTTTTAGGGCTGACCATAGATGGCTGCAGCAATGTTGCCAGTTTGGCTGTATCGTAGACAGTAACCTGATACCCCTGCCGATGGACGCCTTCTTCTGTGTCCGGTACTTCTGTGTCCGGTATTGGATTGGTATATTCAGAAATGTAAATGGTGGAGCGAATGCCAAGCCGCAACAAGAGCGTTTGGAGATCCGTCGCAAGCTGTTTCGAAATCGTCTTATAATGACATAAGCGATTGCCCATATAGCCGTCGCAGTCCCACAGCGAGGCCAGGAAGAAAGCAATCTCCTCCTCCCCTAGTTGGAAGACAAAGGCCGGGACAAATTTCTCATGGCTACGTAGCCCACCTGGGCGACTACCAGCCGGATGTTTCAAGCCAAGCGCACGCAGCCAGGTCAGGAGGGAGGTGGGTGAGTGATAGGGCAATGCACTCGCTACCGCTTTGGCCACACCGACTCGAGTGACATCCCGGATCTGTTCTGTAAGGACGGGCCGCAGATCCGGAAAAACGGTCAGACATTGTTGATATTCGGCCAACATAGCCGGATCTTTAGAGACAAAGTCAACCGAGGCCATGCTCGCCAAGCTGCCATCGGCAAGGAGATAGGCCAACACCCGCAATTGACGCCGGTCGATTTCGCTTGCCCGTACGGCTTCTGAGCCAAAGAGGCGGTGCGGCGTGGCGATATAATCGCCAACTTGTAAATCCCGCAGTGGCTGCCACCCTTGTTCGGTCAACAAGCGATGGTCTGCCGTCACCTTGATCTCAGCCCCATTGCGCAACGTCACCCGATAAACCGGCTTGATCCCACTGTCGATCCAATGCGTAACCCGCCCAATCGCTGGCTGCCAATCTTCGTCAACCCCCTGAATGGCAAACTCGTCAAGTTGGTTTACCTCATCCAGGCGATAACGTCGGCCCGTGCGTGCATCGGTCACCAAGGCATCGCCGCTGACACAAATACCTAAGGTCTCTCCCAAGATCGATTCCAGGCTGGGATGTTTGAATTCAATCGGCTCTTCCCCATGGAGACGCCGAATATAGTTAGGAATGTACTCTAACGGCCCGGGTCGATAGAGCGAGATGGTGGCGATGATATGCTCAAAGAGGTGCGGCTTCATTTCGGTCAGCACACGGCGCATGCCCGCGCTTTCCACTTGGAAGACGCCGCTCACTTCACCGCTGGAGAGCAACTTAAAAGCTTGTGCGGTCACTTCGCCTTCAAAGGGGATGCTGGCGAGCGTATACTCAATGGCATGACGCTCCTGAATCAGCCGCCCAGCCTCGCGCATGACAGACAGGGTGCTCAGGCCGAGGAAGTCAACCTTGAGTAGCCCGATCGATTCCAAAATCGGGAACTCAAATTGGGCCACCGTGTCGGTGACGCTCCCCTTGCTGGGGCGCATGAGCGGCGCGTAGTGAACCAACTCCTTGTCGGCCACAATCACCGCGGCCGCGTGAATCCCCGAGTGGCGCGTCACCCCTTCCAGCTTCATCGAATAGTCGAGCAGGCTCGTTACCCAAGGCTCACTCTGGTAGAGCTGGACTAACTCGGGGTTGTAAAATTCATGACCCTCGGTCATCACATCCATGATCGTCACGGGCTTGCCAGGGATGGCGGGGATCAATTGGGCAATGCGGTTCACTTGGTTGAGCGGCACTTCCTGGGCCCGCCCGACATCTTTAATGGCCGCTCGCGCCTTCATTCGCCCAAAGGTGACAATCTGCGCGACCTGATCTTTGCCATACTTTTCAATGGTATAGCGGATCATCTCTTCCCGTTGGTCGTCGGGAAAGTCCAGATCAAAATCGGGCATAGTGACACGGGCCGGGTTGAGGAAGCGCTCAAAGATCAAGCTGTTCTTGAGCGGATCGAGCCCGGTGATGCCAATACAGTAGGCCACCAGCGAACCGGCCCCAGAACCACGCACATTCCACCAGATGTTGCGACTCTTGGCAAAGCCGCAGAGGTCACCCACGATCAAAAAGTAGATGGAAAAACCCATCTTGGCAATGACACTTAACTCAAACTCTTTGCGCTTCTGAATCTCTTCATTAGGGGCCCGCTCGCCATAGAGCCGCGCCAACCCCTCTTCGGTCAGGTGGCGCAGATAGGTATCATAGGTAAAGCCCTCTGGGATGGGCATGTCCGGCAGGTGGTAGTTCTTATCTTCGAGGTCCACCTCGCACATGTCGGCGATCCGCAGCGAATTGTCATAGGCGCTGGCGGGTAGATCGATGAAAGGGCGGAAAGTCTCCTCCATCTGGGCACGGCTCTTGAGGAAATAGCTCTGATCGCTCAGCCGCATGCGCTTTTCGGACTTGATGCTCTCCCCTGTCTGCACACAGAGCAGCATCTCATGGGGATCGGCGTCAGCTTCCTTGACATAGTGGACATCATTGGTCGCCAGCAGCCCCACGCCAAACTTTTCGGCCCAAGGGGCCAAGGCTTTATTAACCGGGATCAGTTCAGGAATGCTATGTTCCTGCAATTCAATATAAAAATTCTCTTTGCCAAAGACATCAACATACCAACCAAAGCGCTCATAGGCTTCTTGTTCCTTGCCCTGCATGAGCAGTTGCGGCACCTCGGCCCCTAAACAGCCCGTGGTGCAGACGATCCCTTCGGCATGATTAGCCAGAAAATCATGGTCGACACGGGGGCGATAGTAGTAGCCATTAAGTTGACTGTGGCTGGCAATTTTGAGCAGGTTACGGTAGCCAGTCATGTTCTTGGCCAGCAACAGGAGGTGATAGTTCTCCCGATCAAGCTGGCCGTCGCGCCCCCCCATCGGTCGCCCCCAAACCGTCTGATAGGCTTCAATGCCCACAATGGGCTTGATCTCGTTCTCCTTGCACGCGCGGAAAAATTCAATCGCGCCATGCATGACCCCATGATCGGTCAGCGCCAAGGCCTGTTGGCCCAAGCGCTTGGCCTCTTTCACCAGCTCTTTAATCCGGCCTAGGCCGTCGAGCATAGAATATTCGGAATGGACGTGGAGATGTACGAAGTCGTTGGCCATGACTTTTTCCTGTAATAAACCAGCTGTTCTCGGTCAACCACAAGGGCTAGATAGCCTCATACTAGGGCTAGGGGATAGAAAATGGGTAGGTTGACCCCGGTCCACGTAAAACCAATGTTCTACAGTAGCCTTTGATTATAACAAAAAAGCGCGCATGGGCCTAGCGCTCGGCGTTGTAGTTTGGGTTACGTTGAGCTTCGTAGAAAACAGGGATTGTTGCTAATGTTGGCAGGCGGCACAGGCTGAAGCCCTGTGCCTGCTCGTGCAAGCCCCGCTAAAAGCAGGCTATGAAGCAGGAGTGCGCTTATGAAGGTTAACCATTAGCTTCGGTAATCCAGCGCTGATTGAAATCAGCGCCTGCTCGGTCAAGCTGCGCGAAAGCGCACGAGTAAGGTCCACCGGTTTAATTGCTTACCCTTCATCAGCGCAGCTTATCGTACCAGCCACAGGGCTTCAGCCTGTGGCACCATTGACCGGATTACAGGGATTTACGCGGCGTTGGGCCTGGCGGCGCGCCCCGCGTGATCCCAGAGTTGCCGCATTTCCTCACTACACGCAAGAAGCTCTTGCAGTGTCCCCACCTTTTCGGCATGTCCCTGCTTGAGCAGCACAATTTGGTCGGCTTGCTGCAACACATGGGGACGATGAGAAACGACGAGATAGGTGCGCGTCGGCGCGGCTAGCAGTCCTTGCCATAAGGCCAGCTCGGTGTTGATATCCAGCGCGCTGGAGAGATCATCAAAGACCAACAATTCAGCGGCGGTCACCAAGGCGCGGGCGGTGGCAGTGCGTTGCACTTGTCCGCCCGATAGCTTGAGCCCCTTTGGCCCCACGGCAGTCTCCAAACCCTGGGACAAGGTAGCGAGGTCGGGATCAAGCATGGCGGCGTGGATGGCCCCCACTAGATCCACCTCCTGCTCTGGCAACCCCAACAAAATATTATGACGCAGCGTATCGCTGAATAAATGGGGCACTTGGCTGACATAGGCAACGCGCGGTGGCACCAAAAAGCGAGCCGGATCGAGCACCGGCTCGCCATTCCAAGCAATCTCCCCAGCTTGCTTGGGCAGCAACCCCAGGATAGTCCGTAACAACGTCGTTTTGCCCGCGCCCACACGCCCCGTGATGACCGTCAGCGAACCACGGGGCAGCGTCAGGGAAATATCCTCAATACCACTATTGCTATTGGGATAGTGATAGCGCAAATGCTTGATCTCCAGTTGTTCAAGGCGGTCACGCGCTTGCTTGGCAATATAGGGAACCGCGGGCAAGGGTCCTTTGACATAGACGGGCGTAGGCTGGACCAAATGTCCGGTTGGCGCATCCTGGATCAAAGTGTTCAGACGCTCCAGCGCGACTTGCGTCTGGCGATAGCTATTCATGGTCGAACCTGTGCCGCTAATCATGCCGCTGACAAAATCCAGATAGTAGACAAAGAGGGAGAAGTCACCCAAGGTAAAGGTCCCGGCCTGCATGGCTTGTCCGGCCAGTAACAAGATAAAGCCCACCCCCACAGAACTGGCATTATAGAAGATGGCAAGCAGCGTTTCATCGAGCAGGCGGGCTTTGAGGGTCGCTTGGCGGCGCGCTTCATTGAGCTGGCGGAAATAGTCGGCCACGCGTGTTTCGGCCCCGGCGACTTTAATGGCCAGCACAATGCCAAAGATGTCGCCAATAAAACCGGTGACATTGCCGGTGGCTTGTTGGCTCGCGCGCCGCAAATGGGTGATCCGTTTACGCGCCATGTTCGCCACCATCAACACGGCAACGAGGGGCAGAAAGACCAAGAGCGCAATCTGCGCATTGATGCGCAAGAGAATCATGGCGGCCGTGATGCCAAAGACATAGTGCGAGAGGAGCCGTTGCAAGCTCTGCCCCGTAAAGTTGGCAATTTGCGCCGTATCATCGCGCAACCGGCTAACCGCATCCCCGGCTGAACTGGGCAGAGGCTGTGCCCCTGGTACGCCCAACACATGCTGGAAAATATTACGCCGGAGGAGCGTCCCCGTATCATAATTCCACTCGACCACGCCTAGGTGTGTCCAAATATGGATCACCCGCCGAGCAATCTCAATAGTGATCATCAGCACAGCAATCGCTTCAATGCTCAGGGTGACGTTGCCTTCGCCCGTCAGACGGTCAAAGAAGGCGCGTGTCAATAACCCCACACCGTGCACCGCCATCAGATGGGCAATGATCCGGCTGGTCGTAATCCGCAAGAAGAACCAACGCCGCGGCAGAATCAGGGCGCGTAAATAGTGCCAAGTGGTCGTCATGCCAGTAACTCCTGTGAGCCCGCGCTGAGTAGTTGGGCATAGTGGGAAGTCGGATCAGCGGCCAGCACCGTGCGCGCCCCTTCTTCGACGACGCGTCCTTGCGCCAGGATAAGAATGCGGTCGGCGCGCTGCACCGTTGCCAGCCGATGGGCAATCATGATCGCGGTCCGTCCTTGCAATAATTTGTCCATGGTCGCATCCAACAGCCGCTCGGTTGCTGGGTCCAGCCGCGACGAAGCTTCATCCAAGATCACCAAGGTCGGCTCGGCCAGAAAGACCCGGGCAAAGGCCAACAACTGTGCTTCTCCCGTGGAAAGATTGGCCCCGCCTGGGCTGAGACGCGTATCGAGTCCGTCCGGCAAGGTCGCGTACCAAGCCCCAAGGCCGATTTCGTGCAGAACTTCGAGAATGCGCGCATCACCATAACTTGGATCAAAAAAGGTGAGGTTGTCGCGCACCGAGGCAGGAAAGAGTTGGACATGCTGCGTGACGATCCCCACCTGACGGCGTAAACTGGCATCCTGCAGTGAACGCACATCTTGGTCATCCAACAAAATTTGGCCCGCTTGGGGATCATAGAGGCGAAGCAGCAAGCGCGCGATAGTGGTCTTGCCACTGCCAGTACGCCCCAAGAGCCCGAGCACTTCGCCTGGCTTCAGGGCAAACGACAGATCGTTG
>JAHBVH010000013.1 GCA_019637645.1 Caldilineaceae bacterium | reverse complement strand
CGACGCGGATAGACGCGGAAGCACGCGGATTTTTCCTCATCCGCGTGCTTCCGCGTCTATCCGCGTCCCCACTTTTCAGCGCGCTAGGCGTACTCGATCATTTGTCCAACGCGGTGACTTTTACCGCGGGGCCACCACCGCGGCTGGCAAATAGCCCTGCCAGAGGATATTCTGCCCGCCAGGGTCGGCTAGCTGCACATAATACCAGAGGCCACTGCCATCAGTTGGAGGACCTTCGGCGGTAAAGAGCAGGGTCACGGCGGTGCCCACGGGGGCGAGGGTAAGCTGACTGTTGGGGTTTTGTGGATCATCCAGCAGAGGATAGGCTTCCGCCCCTTCCGCCGCGATCACCACCCCATAGACGAAGGGCAGTTGGTTCCCGGTTTGGGTCATGGGGTCCGGTGTCACTTCGGCCACGGCGCGATAGCGCAACTCCCGCGGCAGCTGGGCCGTATCCCCGCGATAGGTCAGCCAATACGCCTCCACCCAGCCCACCGTACCATCGGCGGTCGCCACCTGTACCCAATAGGCCGTGGCCTGTAGAACCGTCAGCACCGCTGGCGCGCGCAACGATCCCAACACCGCGGCCTTTTCACTGGGCTCGGCATAGAGATTGATGGCAATCTCCGGCACAATCGCCATGATATTGGTTAGCGGTGCTCTGGTGAGGATCGGCAAAGCGGCTTGGTCTCCCGTGGCTGTCGGCGTTACAGGGTTCAAAGCAGGCTCGTCGCCACGCGCCACAGCCAGCGCGGTCGTGGTGATCCGAGGGGCAAGGGTGATGATGGCCGTACTTTCGGTGAGCGGCCCGCGATCAATTACCGCGGGTGGATAGGGTTGCAGCGCCATGGGCGTGGGGGTAGCGGCGGGCACAAGCGGTGCGCTGGGCGTCGCCGTTGGCTCATCGTCATCGTCGTCGTCAGTGGTGATGGTCGGTGCCCAGGCCAGCGTGGCCCGGGCGCTGCCAATAATGCGCTCCAGTTCGTCCAACTGTTCGCCGGTGTAGCTGAGCGCGGCGGCCAGATGACTCAGTTGAGCCTGCTTGGCTCGTAGATCGGCTTCGGCTGTCCGCGCCGCGGCAGCCTCGGTTTGAGCATAAAGCTCAGCGGCCTGGGCGGTAGCCGCTTGGGCCACCGCTTCCTGACGCGACTGTTCAGCCACCGTCGCCTGTGCTTCAGCATGGCTCTGGGCCGTCGCGGCGACAGTGGCTTGGGTCTCGGCTTCGCCACGGCGGGCCACGGCCTGGCTGTAAAAGAAAAAGGCGGCTGCCGCTAAAAATAAGGCAATCAGACTGGTGATAGCCAGCAAGACCAAGCGGCGTTGCAAGGTGGCCGCGGTCTGCGTCTGGAAGGCGGCCCATTGCCGTTCGGACTTGGCGAGGCGTTCTTGTTCGGCAGCCAGGGCCAGCGCTTGTGCCAACTCACGCTGCCGCATCTGCTCCTTCTCGTTTTCCGCCGCGACCAGCGCGGTTTGGCTGGCCCGGACATACGCCTGTTCCAGCTCGTTGAGATCGGTATAGCGCAGGGCCGCTTCCAACATGGCACCCCGCAAGAGTGCGCCGGGATCGCGCCCCAGCTTTAGCCACTGTTCCGCGGCCTCGGTAATGCGCAACCGCTCCCGAATCCGTTCTCGTTCATCTTCCAGCCAGCCGACTAAACGCGGCCAGTTGCGAACGAGCGCTTCATGAGCCACTTCCACCTGGGTGTCGGTAGGGCGCTCACCAGGGGTTAGGCGCAGGAGATCGGCATCAACGAGTTTGTAGAGCACACGGTCAACCCGGTCGTGCGCCTCGCCGGTCAGATAGAGCGTCTGTTGGCGCACCCGATTGCTAGTCACCTCCAAGCCTTCACTGGGGCGCACCAAGCGCAACAGAATGCGCCGGGCCGTCACTTGATCTTCGGGGATGAGACTTTCATAAAGCCGATCCGCGCTGCGCGCCAGCGCTTGGCGTCCACCCCCCAACCGTTTATAGGTCTCCCAGGTGATCCGGTTGCGGTCGCGCGCTTCCCAAAGCTTGAGCAAGGTAAATTGGAGCAAGGGCAGCGCCGCCGGTTCACCTAGCACATCTTGCACCAGGGCATCGACGACGCCACTCTCAAATTTTAGCCCGACCTGCTCTGCTGGCTTTTCGATCACCGCGCGTAGTTCGGCGGCGTTCATGGGGGTCACGCGCACGAGGCCCGCTTCAAAGTGCGGCAGTAGCTGTGGCAGCCGCGCCACAAAACTTTCAAAGTCCGCACGCATGGTCAAGATCACCGTATGGCGGACTTGGGGAGCCTGGATCAGCGTCAGCAGATTGTCGATGAACGCGGTGCGCGCACCATCATCGGTGCACAGGGTAAAGAGCTCTTCAAATTGGTCAATGACCAACACAAAAGGCGAAGGTGCCTTGTCTTCCCCAGGGGTAGGCGTCCCGCTCCGCGGCTCTGCCAGTGTCGTGAGTAGATCCAGGAGATAAGTAGCATCGCGCCGCAAGTCCTCGGCAGCCAAGCGTAGCTGGCTAGCCAGGGTCAGCTCGACCGCGGGGTCTGTGATTTTGGGTGGCAGCACCGCGGCCAGATTGGCAAGTGGATCGGAACCAGGCACAAAACGAGCGGTGTAGTGCCAAGCCGCGCTGCTGGGGGTTGTGGCATCGGCGGCAAGCGCCCCTGCTTTGAGGGCGGGGATCAATCCAGCCAATACCAACGACGACTTACCACTGCCCGACGGCCCCACCACCGCCACCAAGCGCGCCGCCGCAACTTTGTTCACCAAAACGCCCACGAGCCGCTCCCGTCCAAAGAAATAGTGTTCGCGCCCCTCTTGGAAAGCAGCCAACCCCATATAAGGACAGTGTTCGGCGGGCAGTTCTGGGGCGAGCGCTGGATCAAACTCGGCCAACGTGGCATCGGGCATGGTGCGGCCAAGGCTATAGGCTGTGGCTGTCCAGTAATCGA
Source organism: Caldilineaceae bacterium (assembly GCA_019637645.1). The sequence continues at coordinate 126,460 of JAHBVH010000013.1, read as the reverse complement.
GCAAACTTTGGGCCGCCCACCGCTCTTCTTCGCGGTCGAGCAGGGTACCGGCTTGGCGGCCACGGTGCAAGAAGTCGATCACTGCTTGCCAAAATTCCGCGCTTTCAGCCTGGGTACGGTGGGCGTCCAGTAATTTGCTATGGGCCGCCCGCAAAGCCGCCAAGGAGGGAAAGGGGATCACCGCAACCGGGTCAGGCAGTGGGGCCAAAAGTTGTTCACTCATTCAAGCACCTTGAGAATGGTTACCAACGAATCGCCCACCTTGCGCAACTCGGCACACAGCTCTTTCAGTTGGGTATCGACCTGAAAGAAGCGGTTACCGGCGCGCTGGCGATAGCGTTGGAAATAGCTGCGAATACGCACGGGGTTCTGGGCCGCAATGGCCTTCTCTAGCTGATCCCGATCTTGGCAGAAGAGATCGACCCACTCACCTTTATGGAGCGTGCACAGGTGATCAACCCGTTGGCGCAGATCCGGCCAAGAAAATTCTAATTCCGTGAGATCATGGAGCATCACATCTTCGATCCGGCCCAGGATGCGCTGGACTTCCTGCCACTGATCGTGCTCGGCCATCAGGAGTTGCAGCCGGGTATTCAATTGCTGCAAGGCATCGACCCCCGTTGTAAATTGACCCGTGCGGGTGCCATCGATCCGAAGCCGCTGGAGCGCATCCCGAATGGCGGCCAATGAAGCCACAATTTCGGTGAGGCGCAACGCGCGCGCCGCGCCGATCAAACGGTGGTTGATGTTAGAGGGCTGTAGCGCCAAGACCCGGCGCAAGAGCCACAGCGTCCGCCGCAATTTTTCACTATCCAGCGCTTCAATGGCTTGCTGCAACCCAACCTGTGCCTGAACAACGTCGGCGATCCAACTGATTTCAGTGGGGATAAAGCCAACTTTTTGGGCAGTCTGTTGCAGCCCGGTCGTAATATCCTGCAAGGTCACTTCATAGTTGAGCAGGTTGTCGAGCGCCAGCTCATCCTGAGGAAAGCGGGGCGCTTCTTGTGCGATGACGCTATAGCAGCGATAGTGGAGCTTGTGAAGCAGATCGTGGAGATCTTTGTAGTGGCTCAAGCGCTCAATCTGCTCGCTGGCGGCCCGAAAATCGGCGTGATAGGTGACGACCAAGGCGCGCACTACCGCGCTTTGCATCAGCCCGGTTAGCAGCCCTAAATCCTGACCAATCGCCGCGCCATCAATCGGGTTTGGCGGTGCGCCCACTTGCCACAGCATACCATCCTTGGCGTGCATGATCAACTGGGGCACGCCCCATTCACCATTGCCCAGCCGTGTGGCAATGGCAACACGCGCCTCGGTCAACGCGGCGTCTACGGAATAGCCATCGGCCAAGGCCGCATAAAATTCATGGGAAAAGGTCACCGCAGCTTCATCCGAGATGGGATAGCGCATGGCAACGACCGCGGGTACGCCCTGTTGCACCAACGCTTGAGCAACCCCACCAAAGGGGTTCGTCACGCCGGTTTGGGCCGATTCACAGGCGTTAAGCAAGACGAGACGCAACGTTCGTTCATTATGGAGTAAACGTGCCAAATCGCTTGCCAGCATCGGATCAGCCAGGCCATGGCTGGTCGTGAACAACAGCGAGCCAGCTTGGTTTTCCTCATCAAAGACGCCGTGCCCCACAAAGTGCAGGATATGATATTCTTGGCGGCGTAACGCGCTTTGGAGTCCGGCCTTGGTCGCTGCCGGCAAGCGATCCACGATCACCATACCCCGCTGGATCAAATCACTGAGCGCAGTCTGCAGATTGGTCCATTCGCGCTCGACATCCAAAGGTGCTAGATCGGTCGGATTGGCAATGACCACCATCATGCGCAAGGGCAAAGCAACCGTCAACGAGGCTGGTGGGGTGGGCAATTCCAGAAAATGAACGAACGACGTAGTCATACTCTGGCTGAGAAAGCGCTGCCGTTGGGGGTGATAAAGATATTCCCAAGGGAGGTGCAACAAGGCTGGGCTTTCGTGGAGCCGCAATTTGATACGCAGCGTTGCATTTTGGCGAGCGGCCTCGTCAAGGCTTCGTTCCAGAGCGAGTAGGAGCTTCTCCTGAAAGAGCGCATCAAAAAGGCGTCCCCCCACCAGTTTCAGCAATGCCTGTAATTCTGTGTGGGAGAGCAGCGCGGCCTGCGCCCCAATCTGTTGTTGAAAGTGGTGGAGGTCATCCGCCGCTAAGGGCGTTTGGAAGGTGCCGTGCGCTTCACCCGTGGGCGACCCCAAGACGCGCGCGGTGTAGGTCACCGTGGCATCGGGCGCGGCTGGGTTGGCCGTCAATTGGAGATCAAAGTCGAGATAGGTCGAGCTACTCATGGGCTTGGCTCCCGCGCGCAGGTGCATTAAGCGGTTATGCTTAATAAACGAACCAGCGGGGGAAATTTGGCCGAGTGCGGTGAAGGCAGCATAGTGGTTCAGACGCCCAAGGATCGATCATCGTTCCCGCAAATGCTTACAGTTTACTGAGCACGGCGAGGGCTGTACCATAGACAGCATAGCGCGGGCGCGGTGAAATGTCAACGATTTTCTGGAAATGAACGCAAAACGAGCCCTGACAGGGTTTCAACCGATGTCATCTGGTTGGCTCTTTGGTGCCCACAACCGCCAACCAAAGTCCCTGTCAGGGCTCCGATGACAGACCAATCATCATCCGCAAGTCCTAGCGCTGGCTAAGCTGCGCGATAGTGGCGGAGTTGGTCATCATCCAGTTCGACCCCCAAACCGGGGCGTTCGGACGGGGCAGCGCGCCCGGCGGTAATGGGCAGCGACTCGACCAGGAGATCACTTTCATAGAAGAAGGGGGTTAAGATATCGCAGGGGAATTCTTCGGCGCTAATGGCTGGGGTGGCCATCGCCAAGTGGATCATCGCGGCGCTGGCGACGCCGAGTTCGAGATTACTGCCAACGGTGCAGACCAAACCCGCGGCTTCGGCCACCGCCGCGATCTGGCGGGCAGCGCCAATGCCGCCGCCTTTACTCACATAGACGGAAAAGATATCCGCCGCACCGGCGCGGGCCAGCGCCATGGCATCTTGCACCGAATAGAGGCTCTCATCGGCCATGACCGGCACTTCGACCTGGCTGCGCACATCGGCCAGCCACGCGATATCGACATCGGCCACGGGCTGTTCGGCAAAGTAAATGTTGTAGTCATAGAGGCGGCGAATGGTTTGAATGGCGACGCGGGGCGACCAGCCACCATTGGCATCGACGCCCAGGCGAACGGCTGGCCCAATGGCCTCGCGCACGGCGCGCACGCGCGCCACATCTTGTTCTGGATCGATCCCCACTTTGACCTTCATGGTGCGGAAACCTTGGGCCACGGCCCAGGCAGCTACCTCGGCGGCTTGGGCGGGTTCGAGGCCAGAAACCGAAAATTTGGTGGTGACAAAGTCGCGCACCGCCCCGCCCAACAGACGGTAGACCGGCAGCCCCGCGACCTTGCCCAAGATGTCCCACAGCGCCATCTCAATGCCCGCTTTGGTAAAGGGATTATTCGCCAACAACCGTTTCATCAGGCGGCTCAAGCGCTCGATCTGGGTAGGATCTTCCCCGATCAAGTTGGGCGCGAGGATCTGTTGAATAAAGTGAGCCGCGGTGCGGTTATCTTCGCCACTCCACACCGGCGTACACGAAACTTCCCCCACCCCCGTGATGTCAGCATCGGTATGTACTTTGAGCATGAGAAAGGGGGAGGCGGTGTGATAGCCGCGGCCACTGCGGATGGCGCGGGCCGGGTTAATCGGCACTTGAACTGGAAAGGTCTCAATCTGGGTAATTTTCATCATCACTTCGTTCTAGCTAAGACATTGACATAGGTATCCAAAGCGGTCAGGTTTTGAAAATCTGCCCACTCGCACCGGCAAAACCACCATCTAGGGTAGGTTTTCGCCGCCACACAGGCCGTGCTACGCTTTGAGCCAGCGATCGAGCCACTCGAAGGCCACCGTCCCGTGCCAGACGTGGCCGCCGTCAAATAGATCAATGGCGAGGCGATCGGGCACATCTAATAACTGGTATGCTTTCTCAGTGATCGCATATTGTTCCAACACATTATCGACCCCACGGGGACCATTGAGGGGATCTTGGCGCGCGCTTTCGATCAACAAGGGCCGGGGCGCAATCAGCGCGGCCACATCGCCCATATCGGCGGCCTCCCACATGTGGGGAATATAGTTGCAGTCGCAGTTGCCCGAGAGGTGTAGCAGCGAGTCATCTACGCCATAGAAGTAGCCACTGTCCACGGCGCACGCGATCCGTTCGTCTAAGGCGGCCAGCCAGAGTGTCTGTAAACCACCGCCCGAGAGGCCAATACAACCGATCTTCTGACCAGCGGTTTCGGGCCGGGTCTGGACATAGTCGAGCAAGACCATGAGGTCCCACGTCCACATGCCCGCCACGGTCAAGCCGAGTGGCAGGCCCATGTGGGCCAGTTGGCGACAGGAGGAATCCAAGATCTGTTCCGGCTTTGCATAGAGCCATTCCCGGCGTTCGCCAAAGCCACGTGCATCAGGACAAAAGACCACATAGCCGCGGCGCACGGCTTGCACGCCATAGTCATAGTTATGTTGGTCAATGGTGCCGACAATCCGCGGATCTTCCCGAATGCCCGCGACGGCTAATTTACCACCGCTAGAATGACCATGGGGGGCCAACACGGCGGGCACCGGGCCTTGGAGGTTGTCGGGGATCAAGACATAAAAGGGCATGGTCACGCCGGGCTCGGTGTCGATCTCGACCCGCTGCCGCTGGTAGCCTTCGCATGGCACGGTTTCGGTAATGCGTGGCTGCATGGGCGCGGCCAGGAGGCGATCAATGCCTTGGTATTCGCGAATTTTGTGGCGCAGGGTTTGTTGCCAAAAGCGCCACTCGGCTTCGGTTTGCGCTTGGAAACGCAGGGTACGCGCGGTAGCCTGAAAGCGGCTTTTGAGATAGGCCGCCGTTTGATAGAGTTGGGTCATAGTGTAGATTGATCCTTGTTGAAGCTGACTTACGTAACCGGATATTTTAGATAGAGCTGCGCAGTTTTGAAAGCCTGTCAGCTCTGTCCAACGGTGTAGCCTTAGCGGCCACCGTAGTAGACCATGCGTCCCGAGGCGCGAAAGAGAAGCACGGTGAAGGCAATGACGATCAAGAAGAGAGCCCAAGCTTGGGCCGAGGCATAGCCAATTTTGAAATATTGAAAGGCGCTCTGATAGAGATAGATCGACATCATGAGCGTCGAATCGGCGGGGGAACCCGTGCCGCCCGTCATGATAAAAGCTTCGGTAAAATATTGGAAAGCCCCGATCAAGCCGGTGATGACATTGAAGAGAATCACCGGGCTGATCATGGGCAGGGTGACATGTCGAATTTTTTGCAGCGTATTGGCACCGTCTAGCCCAGCGGCCTCCAACAACTCACGCGGCACATCTTGGAGCGAGGCCAAATAGATGACCACGGCCCCCCCAACGCCCCACATACTCATCAAGATCAAGGCCGGTTTTGACCATTGCGGGCTGCCCATCCACCCGGGCCCGGCAATGCCGACCAAGCCGAGGAGATAGTTGATCACGCCATTGATGGGATCGAACATCCAGAGCCAGACGATCGCGGTAGCGACGACCGGCGTAATACTAGGCAAAAAGTAGATCGTCCGAAAGAAAGAGAGGCCACGTACATTCGTATTCAACAACATGGCGAGCCCAATCCCCACCACGGTCGCCAGCGGGACAGCGCCCAGCGCATAATAGCTGGTATTGTAGAGCGAGGTCAGAAAGCGGGGATCTTCCATGAGGTTCACATAGTTATCCAGCCCCACCCAGCGCGGTCGATCCAGGATGGGATAGAAGGTGAAGCTGTAGTAGAGCGAGGCAAAGAAGGGATAGAGCCGAAAGGCCAGAAAGCCAATAATCCACGGTGATGTAAAGAGCAGGCCGTTGCGCAACGCTTTGCGTTCGCTGCGCGTTAACTGACGGATGCCGAGTCGCTTGACCATAGACTACCCCTTTAACCCACTGAGGGCAATACCTTCGATAAAGGTCCGTTGTGCAAAGAAGAAGAGAATCATAATCGGCAAGACACTCATACAGGTTGCGGCCATGATCCAGGCAAAGTTCGAGAAGCCATAGCTGGCGCGCATGTTGGCAATCCCTAGCGAAATGGTATAGAGTGCTTTGTCGTTGATGTAGATCAACGGCCCAAAATAGTCGTTCCAACTGCTGATGAACTGAAAGAGCGCGACCACCGCGAGGGCTGGGCGCGAGAGCGGAAGAATGATCTGCGAGAAGATGCGCAATTCCGACGCGCCATCGACCCGCGCCGCGTCGGCTAGCTCTTCGGGCAACGACATAAAGAACTGGCGTAGGAGAAAGACAAAAAACGGATTGCCAAAAAAGGTGGGGACGACCAAGGGCAAGTAAGAATTGATCCAGTTGAGCTGCTTAAAAATCAGATAGAGCGGAATAAAGGTGACGAAGCCCGGCAGGATCAAGGTGGCGAGCAGCATGCCAAAGAGCAAGTCTCGCCCGGGCCAGCGCAGCCGAGCAAAGCCATAGGCCACCAAGGCATTTGAGACGACCGCGCCCAAGACCGACGGCAACGCGACCAAGACCGTATTGAACAAAAAGCGCGAAAACTCGGCGCGGCGGAAGGCTTCGATATAGTTGTCCCACCGCACAGGGTCTGGAATCCAAATGATCGGGTAGACCGCCAATTCCTCTGGATTTTTCAGCGAAGTGGAGATCATCCACACCCATGGCAAAATAAAGAAGCCACCAAAAAATAATAACAGGACATATTTACTCAAGCCACTGATCAACCACCAGGGCCGCAGTGAAGTAGCTTTTTCGGGTTGCAACCGTGGCTGTGCCGGGAAGAGATCAGTTGGTGCAGCCAAGAGAGACTCCTTGTTGATTTTCAGACGATCTATGAAAGTCCGCGGACACGCGGCTTTGATGGGTTTTAGCGAAACTTGCACAAGACCTGACAGGGTTGGAAACCCTGTCAGGTCTCTGGTCACACCGACCAAGGGCGCACCCTTAGCCCTGGTTCTGCTGAATCCAGGTATCCAGTTCCTTTTGGGCCGTCTCCTGCACAAAATCCAACGCAGCTTGAGGCGACTTTTCGCCCAAGCGCGCCTTCTCCCATTCCGCCCCCATCAGGTCAAGATAGGAGATACTGGTCGGGATTTTGGGTGGATAGAGGTAGTAGTCCGCATCATAGAGATCCGTCAAGAAGGCATCTTCGTAGCCAGGGCAGGCCGCCATAACATCCGTTTGGAAGAGCGGCCATTCCGTCATGGATTGGGATGAAGGTCCGTTTACACAGAGCCAGGTGGTAAAGAGCGAGGTGTAGACATCTTTGTCGCCGGTAGCACCGGTCAAGTTGCTAATAATATCCCAGGCCGCCGATGGGTTGGGCGAACCGACGGGGATGATCCAGCCGTCGCCATAGGTATACATACCCTTTTCAGCTTGTCCTGCCGGGCCAGGGAAAGGCCAAACGGTGAATTCAAAATCAGCCGGTTTGAAGTTACGCAGGGTGTTAAATTGCCAGGGGCCTGTCACCAAGGTGGCACGCAACCCCGAGAGGAAGGGATCTTGCCCAGCAGAGCGTTCGCCCCGGCCCGCCAGCGAAGCGTTCCAGGCGGCTAGTTTCTCAGTGCCAAATTTTTCCCAACGGTTGACCACCCACTCCAGGGCGCGCACATTATTAGGGTGATTGGCTGTCACTTGGGTACCATCTTCGGAAACAAATTGCCCCAAGAAGCGCCCGGTCGTCATGGTGGTCGAAGTGACATCACCACCCAGGACATCAATATTGCCATCGGCATCGTAGGTCGTCAGCTGTTCCCAGAGCGCATCGACCTCTTCTAGGGTCTGGGGTGGGCTGTCGAGATCAACCCCCTGCTCGGCGGCCATCTTGGTGTTGACAAACATGGCCCAACATTGGTTCCACATGCTGGCATAGTAGAAACTGCCCTCGTACATACCCAGTTCCCAGATGGCGGGGTCCATCCAAGCTTGGAGGGTTCCCACTTGGTCGGGGCTACCGACATCGTCCAGCGCGAGGAGCGCCTTTTGAGCAGCGAGCTGGTAGGCAATACTCGCGCCAAAGACGACAGCCGTTGCCGGTGGATCACCAGCGGAGACCGCAGCCAACAGTTTTTGAGTCATGGCTTCCGGCACAATGACATGATTGGCCACCACCTCGTCTTGAGACTTGTTAAAGCCGTCCAGAATCTTTTCAATATTGGTGGCCGCATCTTCGGTCCAGCCGGTCCAGACGTTGATCGAAACCGGACCTTCCCCCGCAGGAGCATTGCTTGGTTGTGCGCCCGGTGCGCCCGCAGGTACACAAGCGGCGAGCGCGGCCACGCCGGTTGCGCCTGCGCTCAGGCGCAGGAAATCGCGCCGCGTCCATTGTCGATTTAGCATTCTCTTTTGCATCGTTCTGTCTCCTTAAACACAGTGGGAGTAAAGGAAAATAACTACTCAACCAGCAGCATATTCGCCTTGTTGAACAGCGCGAAACAAAGCCAGGCAGCGCTAAAGTCACAAACAATACCATTGCTGGCGCTTGCTTAGCCAGGCAAACAACGCTACGGTTAGAAGCAATTTGAAAAGCCATCCTTGGCACCAGAAGGTTTCGTCGCCACTCCGCTGCCAAGCGCCGACAAGGCGGCAAGGTTCAATCAAACAACGTTGGAAAGAGTAGGGGAACAACATATGGGGGATCGACTGTCAACACCCCTTCGAGCTTTGAGGTGACGCCGCAAATTTCTAACTATTTAGCTGTATTACGATTATGGGAAGCAGTGTAGCATGAGTGGAATTGACCTGTCAAACGCCTTTTTTGAGGCATGCTAGCCAATCGGAAGGCAGAGCTGACAGGTTTTGCAACCCTGTCAGCTCTGGGCGGTCTTACCGAGATAGCTTTTTGTGCGCTGTGCTTAGCGACTACGCCACGCGACAAGCAAGAGGCAGAGCCAACCGGCAATCAAAGCGACGCCGCCAATGGGGGTAATTGCGCCCAGCCAACGGAGGCCGGTAAAGGCCATCACATAGAGGCTGCCCGAGAAGATGGCGATCCCAACGACAAAGAGCCAGCCAGCGATCACCGGCAGATTGGAATGCGGCCAACGCTGAATGGCCACAACAACCGCCACCAAGGCCAGGGCATGATAGAAATGGTAGCGGACACCCGTTTCATAGTTGGCTAATAAATTTTCGGCAAGCCGTGTCCGCAGGGCGTGTGCGCCAAAAGCGCCCAAAGCGACACCCAACCCGCCCAGCAGGCTTGCGATCATAAAAAAAATGCGATCCATAGTCAGTTCCTTATTCGTTCCATGAGGGGAAACTAGCACTAGCCGGTTCGGAAAACGGGTCAGTGCCTTCGTTACTCACCCGTAGCAACCGGGCGCGTGGGATCATTGATCCAATCGCTCCACGAACCAATATAGACCCTGGCCGCTGGGGCAAAGCCCGCGTGGGCCAGGGCCAACAGATTGTGGTGAAGGCTGACCCCCGATCCACAATAAAAAACACATTCTTCTACCGGTTTCTCATCAAGCAGGGCCGCAAAGCGAGCACGTAGTTGTTCCGGTGGCAGGAATTTACCGTTGGCATCCAAATTATGGGCATAGAAGGCCGACTTGGCCCCAGGAATATGCCCAGCAATCGGGTCGAGCGCATTGACTTCACCACGGAAGCGCTTTTCATCGCGGGCATCAAAGAGTTGAAATTGCGGGTCGGCGACATTGGCGACGACATCGTCCACACTCACTTGGAGGTGAGGCTGGGGATAGGGCAGAAAACGCCGACGGGCGCGCGTTTCCGCTCCGCTAATGGTCGGTCGCCCTTCCCGCTGCCAGTGGCGCAGATCACCATCCAGCACGGCGCAGTTGAAATGGCCCAGCCAACGCAACATCCACCAGAGACGCCCTGCATAGACACCGCTATTGTCATCATAAGCGATCACCTGCACCCGCTCATCAATGCCCCACTGGGAAAGCGTTTTGGCAAATTGTTCAAGGGTCGGGAGTGGGTGTCGCCCCGTTTGCCCAGGGATGATGGGGCCAGAGAGGTCATCATTAAGATGGGCATAGATTGCGCCAGGGATATGCCCGGCCAGATAGGCTTCACGGCCCACGGCCGCGTTATCCAGCTTGAACCGACAGTCGATGATAGCCCAGTCTGGATCACCCAGGTGGGGCGCAAGTTCGTCGGTGGTGATCAAGGTTGTGTAGTGCATGATAGACTCCTGCCCACTTTATGGCTTGAGGTAGGTGGTAAAAAATTCGGTAATCTGACGATAACAGGTGACTTTGTTCTGAAATTTCAAGACATCGTGGCCTTCGTCGGCGAAGACCAGGTAATCGATCGACTTGCCTTGGCTGCGTAGCGTCTGGACCAGATCGTTCGACTCTTGTTCGACGACGCGCGGGTCATTGGCCCCTTGAATCACCAGCATGGGACAGGCCAACTGGTGAAGATGGGTGCTAGGTGATCGCTCAATCAGAAAGTCTTTATCCTCAACGGGGTGGCCGAGCGCTTGGTAGAAATAGGTTTGCCAGGTGGCGGGTAGCCGATCCATAAAGGAGAAAAGATCATAGGGGCCAAACATATCGACCGCGGCTTGCCATAATTCTGGATGGCGCCCGGCCAGCGTCAAGGTCATATACCCACCATAGGAACGCCCCATGACGCCCGCCCGATCCAGATCCAGGCGCGCATCCTGGCGCAATAAAGTAACCGCGGCCACGTGATCCAGCCGATCTAACCCGCCCCAATCATGGTCGATCCGTTTCATATATTCCAGGCCATAGCCAGTGCTACCGCGTACATTGGGCACCCAGACAGCAAAGCCATTGAGGGTGAGAAACTGAATCAGCGGCATGGAGAACCAGGTAAAATCAGGCCGTTCTTGACTTTGGGGGCCGCCATGAATATAAAAGACGACGGGGCGCTTGCCCTGAAAGCCCAACGCGGGTGCGGGCAGATAGAGCCGCGCCGAGATACGCAAGCCATCATGACTGGTGTACGCGGCATCTTCGCCCGCGGCCAAGTAGGTGGCATCGAGCCCCAACAGGCGCTCCTCTGTTTGGGCAATCACCTGATCATCGGCTTCGATCAGATACAATTGCGAGGGCGCGGTGGCCGTGGAGAAGGAGAGGACATAGCGGCCGGTGGCCTTTTCTTGCGTAATCGCTTCGAGCACACCATTTTGGAGCGCGCCAGTGCCGCAAATCGTGCGGGTGATGGTAAAGGTGCGCTCGGCTTCGGCCAAGACTCCTTCATAGGCCCAAGAGCAGCCATCAATGTTGTAGATCAAGAGATAGTGATCGGCATCGCAATGTTGTAGATCGACTAATTCGCCCACACCCTGATGGACCAACCCCTGAATGGTGACGGGCAACACCTGTTCCGGCGTGTCAAAGCGGAGATAGCCAAGGCCATAGCTGTCGGTAAAGAGGGCGGTGATCAGGAGCAGTTGTTTTTCCGGGGTAAATTCACAACCAGCAAAACCCGTTAACGGCACTTCTTGACCAGGGGTGCGTTGTTCGAGCGGAATGCCATAGAGCAACTCGCGCGTCGCGGCCCCAGTGTTCCACTGGTAGAGAACGGTGTCGCCCATGGTATAAAAATCGGCCAGAATGATCTGCCGCGGCTCAGTGCTGACACAGATCGGCGCGTTGCCGTGGATGCTCCGGCCCACAGGGGTGATCGCGAGCGTGGTCAGATCGACCCAAAAGGCTTGGTGGGTCGGATCCGTTCGGGGATCGACGGTGAAGATCGCGACATTACGCGCCGCATCCACCCAGCTACAGACCACCTGCTGCCCCGCAAAGCGTTCGCCAAAGAGCGGCTCTGGAATCCCACCATCCAGGGGAATCACCGTTGGTTGATAGTTTTCGTCGCCATCCTGATCCAACATGATCAAGATCTTGCCCAACTTGGGCAACAGCTGATAAACCCCTTTCCCGCCAATGAGGTGGGGGTTTTGCAGCGCGACATAGGGCGGCAGCAGCGGCTGCGGCAAGCTCCCGCCCACTTGCATGCGATAGAGGCTGAGCCGGCCAGCCATATCGCTGATAAAGTAGAGCCACTCGCCGTCAAGCTGGGGAGCCAGAAATTGGCGAGCCGATAAAAGCGATTCAATCCGAAATGAGCGCGTCATGATTCTCTTCCTTTGCGCCATGTAACATAGGCTTCCTTCATAATGCCACTATCCAACTATCGTATCGTAAATTGCCCCATCCCGCAATTGGTAGCGTGGCTGGACGGGTTTCCACAGCGGGTTTTTCCGTGCGTGCTATTTGTCGCATTTGATCGGGCAAGTTACAATCTAGCAGATTGGTGTGTTTGCGCATTAGCCCAACAAAAACAAAATTAGGTAAAGACTTACTCCACTGTTGATTCAGTTTTTTGCTATGACTGCCCGCGCCCAGTGGCCCCCGAAGCCACTAGACTACGGAACGACGTCGGCTCAAGCCCGCTTCAGCGGGCATTGCTCCCTAGCACCGTCCCTTCAGGGCGGTGCGTACACGCTTACCGATGCGCCACCCCCATTACGCAACCCAGTGCCTGCACAAGCAAAAAGGAACCTACCGATGAAAGCAAATCGTTGCAAGCAAGTCTTGGCCGAAGGCAAGGTGCCGGTCGGCCACATGATCGGTGAATTTGGCACCCGCGGCATTGCCCAGATTCTGGATACCACCGATGTCGATTTTGTGGTGATCGACACCGAACATGCCGCGTTTACCCCCGCCCAGTTAGCCGACCTCTTCTCCTGGTTCAAAGTGAGCACCATTGCGCCCTTTGTTCGTATTCCCCAAGTGGAGTATCACTTTATTGCGCGCGCCTTGGATCTTGGGGCGTTGGGCATTATGGTGCCGAATGTCAAGACCGCGGCCCAAGCCAAAGCCATTATCAACGCGGCCAAATATGCACCCTTGGGGGATCGCGGTGTCATCTTGGGCAATACGCAAACAGATTTCAAGACCGTCAACCCGCCCGAGTTTATGGCCTATGCCAACCAGAACACGACCATTATCTGTCAGATTGAAAGTGTCGAAGGGATCGACAATCTGGAGGCCATCGCCCAAACCCCCGGCGTCGATGTGCTCTGGGTCGGCCACTTTGATCTGACCAACTCCATGGGCATTCCCGGTAATTTTGCCGACCAACGATTCCACGACGCGCTGAAACGTGTTGTCGAAGTCAGCCGCCAATATGGGCTCGGCGCGGGGATTCAACCAGGCAACTTGGCCCAAGCCCAAGCGTGGATGGCGATCGGCTTTAACGTCATCTCCTATAGCATGGATTCAGCGGTCTATGCCAGCGCGATGCGCCAAGGCGTGGCCGAGATCCGCAAGTTGGCTGGGTAAGGATACGATTTTTAGGATGCGGATAGACGCGGTTGCCCGCGGATTTATTCAATCTGCGGGTATCCGCGTCTATCCGCATCCCCCTGAAATTCTCTTCGCGACACCTGGATAGCCGTACGCTATCATTTTACCAATATTGGCGCAACCTCCCCGAACATGGTATGCTAGCCTGTTATACAAACCCGTTGTTTGGTAAAACAAAATTGAGGATCTAGCGAATTTATGAGCGCATCTTACCACTTTGATGAAGTCGGTAGACTTCCCTTGCCTGGCGACAATGTCGCCATTGCGACCCGCCGCTTGGAAGCTGGCACGACAATCGAATATCTGGGGCAGACTCTCACCCTTGATCATACCGTCATGGAAGGGCACCGATTTGCCGTGCAGCCCCTTGCGCCAGGGGAAGAGCTGCTTTCGTGGGAATTGCCCTTTGGCGTCGCCATCCAACCGATTGAGCCAGGCAACTATGTCGTCAATGACAGTGTTTTACATGCCCTGCATGGTCGCGCCTTAGACTTTACCCTACCGGCTGCGCCCAACTTTAAGGATCGGGTCAAACCCTATGTGGTCGATGCGGCCACCTTTCAGCCCGCGCCAGCCACACCCCGCTATGCAACCGACCGCACTTTCTTGGGCTACCCGCGCGGGTTAGGCCGTGGGGTTGGCACGCGCAATACGATTGTGTTGTTGGGAACCACCTCGCGCACTGGCAGCTATGTCAAACAATTAGCCACCCGTTTGCAAAGTGAACTGAAAGATCATCCCAATATTGATGGCATTGTGCCCATTGCCCACACCGAAGGTGGTGTTGCGCCCGAAGGCGCGCTGCCGAATAACTTGGATCTCTTGCTGCGTACACTGGCTGGCTTTATGGTGAACCCCAATGTGGGGGCGGTTTTGGTGGTGGATTATGGGATCGAGCCAGTCACCAACAAAATGTTAGAAGCGTATCTCGCGGAAAATAACTACCCCATCGCTGATGTGCTCCACACCTTCCTCTCGCTCAGTGGGGGCTTCCAGGACAACCTTGCCAAAGGGGAAGCCATGGTTCGGGCCTGGCTGCCGACGGTCAACGGCTATACCCGCACCCCCTCTTCAGTTGCCAATCTTCGATTGGGGCTGCAATGTGGTGGCTCGGATGCCTTTTCGGGCATTTCGGCCAATCCGCTGTTGGGGTGGATCTCCCATGAATTGATCCGCTATGGCGGCGCGGCGAATCTCGCCGAGACCGACGAGCTGATCGGGGCCGAACCCTATGTCTTGCAGAAGGTGCGCGATCTGGCAACCGCCCAAAAGTTCTTGCAGCTCATGGAGGAATTCCGGGCGCGGGCGGCTTGGCATGGGGCCGATGCCGAGGGCAATCCTTCGGGTGGGAACAAATACCGCGGCCTCTATAACATCACGCTGAAGTCCATCGGCGCGGCACGCAAGAAGGACCCGGCCACCCGTTTGGACTACGCCATTGACTATGGTTCGCTCATGCGGGAAGCGGGCTATTACTTTATGGATAGCCCCGGCAACGACTTGGAGAGCATCGCCGGCCAAATCGCGGCGGGTTGTAATCTTATCTTCTTTACCACCGGCAACGGGTCGATCACCAACTTCCCCTATGTGCCCACCATTAAAGTGGTGACCACCTCGCGACGTTTTCAATTGCTGGCGAACGATATGGATGTCAATGCCGGTCTCTATCAAGAGGGCCTGTCCATGGATGAGCTGGGCAACCAGACCTTTGATCTCATGGTTCAGATCGCCTCGGGGCAACACAGCGTCGGGGAAAAGGCCGGTCATTCGCAAGTGCAGATCTGGCGCAACTGGCGACAAAGTGACAGCAGCCAACTGCAAACGCTACTCCACCCCACCGTCCCCACCGGCACACCGATTGCCATTCCCACCGATGTTGCGCCCAACCCCATCCGCTTTACGGTTAACCAGCATGACGCGGAACACGCCACCGACCAAATTGGGCTGATCCTGCCCACCAGCCTCTGTGCAGGCCAGGTTGCCAATCTGATCGCGCAGCGGCTCAACAAGAAAGGGCTCGGGCAACCGGCGCAGATCTCGCGTGTTGTAGCCTTGGTCCACACCGAAGGCTGTGGCAATTCGGCAGGGCTGATGGAACAGATGTATGCGCGCACCATGGTCGGCTATATCACCCATCCCCTGGTGAAACATTGCCTCTTGCTCGAACATGGCTGTGAAAAGACTCACAACGACTTTATGCGCCACCAGATCGAAGAATTTGGCGGCGATCCCAGTCGCTTGGGCTTTGCCAGCATCCAACTTGATGGTGGCATCGACAAGGTGACCCAAAAGGTTGAAGCGTGGTTTACCAACCAATTAGCCGCCGCCGCACCCACCAGCCAAGCCAATGTCGGGCTCGAAGCGTTACGCGTTGGGCTCTTGAGCGATGGGCCGCTTACGCCTGACGTAGCTCAGCAATTGGCGATCTTAACCCAAATGATTGTCGGGGCGGGTGGCATGGTGGTTGTACCAGAGAATACAGGGCTCCTATCGACACCAGCCTACCGTGAACGACTCTTGACCCAGCCAACCGTCCTACCCTCGTTGGCCTATGGCGAACATGCCCGCCAAAATGGCTTTCATATCATGGAGACGCCCACCGAACATTGGGTAGAGACTGTCACCGGCTTAGCGGCAACGGGGGTTGAATTGATCCTGGCCTTGGTCAACGATCATCCCCAACAAACCCATCCGCTCGTGCCGGTGATTCAGATCGCCTCGGCGCCCGCCATGCAACAGCAGTATGGCGATGATCTCGATCTTTTCCTCGGCGACGACCCCACAAGCTGGATCGACCAGATCTTGGAGCGTAGCAAGCAGGTAGTCGAGCACACCTACGCGCCACGCCTCTACCAACAGGGCAATATTGACTTCCAATTTACCCGCGGTCTGCTCGGGGTTTCGTTGTAGGTCAGCTTCTGGCAACCAGAGCGGACAGGTTTGCAAACCTGTCCGCTCTACGCAACGACACAACGCGCATCTAGCCACGCCACAATTTCGGCCAGGATCGCCGCCTTCTCTGGCTCATTGAGCACCTCATGGTAGAGCCCATCATAAAGTTTGAGCGTTTTGTCGGTGGCCTGGGCGCGGGCATAGAGCTGCTGGCTGCCCAAGGGATCGACAAGGCGATCTGCCGCGCCTTGGACAATGAGCAGGGGCAGCGAAAAAGCTTCCATGTGGCCTTGGATATACGCAATCGCGTTGAGCATTGCCAATCCAGTACCGACTGGAATCCGTCCGTGATAGACCAACGGGTCGGCGTGATTGGCTTGGATCACCACCTGATCGCGCGAGATGGCGGTCGTGTCCAGCGGGGCCAAGGGCAAGCCAGGAAACCAGCGGGCCAACAAGCGGCCAAGGGTGATCGTCAGGGGCGAGACATTGCCTAATTTGAGGGCAGGCCCACTCAGGATGACGCCCGTCAAGGTCGGGTTCTGCTGGAGCACATAGTAGGTGACAATGAGGCCCCCCATGCTATGCCCCAGTAAGAAGAGCGGTATCGTGGGCGCTTGTGTGCGCACCCACGCCAGAAAATCGGCCACATCCCCAGCATGCTCTTCCATTTGGCGAATGAGCGCGCGTGCGCCCGGCGACCGTCCATGCCCGCGCAGATCAAGCGCGTGGACGGTATAGCCATGTTCGGCCAAATATTCCCCAACATGCCGATAGCGACTGCTGTGCTCGGCAATGCCATGAATTAGGACGAGGGTTGCCTTGGGCTGGGTCGGCTGCCAACATTGGGTGTAGAGCGGCGTGCCATCCTTGGTCGTCAGGGTTCCTTCGGCGTGCGTATAGAGAGCAGTGGTCATTGGGCACCTACCAGCAGGTCATGGAGGCCAGGAAAAGTTCACGCAGATCATCAGCGCTGGCCGGCTTGGGCGACAGTTTGGTCACACGATGTTGGGGCAAGGTCCCCTCGACCAAGTGTTCGACATCGGCCGCGCTAAACCCGATCGCGGTCAGGCCATTGGGCATGCCCGTTTGCTGCATAATAGCAACAATCGCGTCGGCCAGCAGTGGCCCTGCATCCTCCGGCGTTGCGCCCCGCGTATCGACGCCCAAAAGACCTGCCGCGTAGAGATGCAAGGCCGGATTGGTAGAGGCCGTCCACCGGAAGACGGCGGGGGCATGGAGAATGACCGACATTCCATGGGGGACAAGCGGGTGATCGGCAGGATAGTCGGGCGGCACATAGGTGCGCACCAAGCCCGAAACGGGATAGGACATGCCATGGGGCAGGTGTACCCCCGCGTTGCCAAAGCCAATCCCCGCATAGGCCGCGGCGAGAAGCATTTGCCCGCGGGCCTCGTCGTCCTCAGGATCGGCCAGGGCACGCAAAAGATAACCAGCCACCGTTTCGATGGCTTGGGCCGCCCAGAGCGCGCTCAGGGGGTTCGCGCCTTGGTAGGCCGGGCGGAATTTCGGGTGCTCCGGTGCGGGCCGTTGATAAAAGGGAATAGCCGTGAGCGATTCCAACGCATGGCTGAGCACATCCAACGCGCTACAGGCCGCCACCATCTTGGGCAAGGTCCGTGTGTTTTCGGGATCGATAATCCCCATCACAGGCCGCAAGGCGCGATGAGCAATGCCCGTCTTGGCGTGCATGGCGACGAAATCAAAGATCGCCACGCCGGTTGTCTCACTCCCCGTCCCTGCCGTGGTCGGCACGGCGATGAGCGGTTTGAGCCGACCAGGTACGGGTTGGCCTTGACCGATGGGTGGGTTTACATAGGTCAGCAAAGGCGCGGGGTAGGTGGCATAGAGGTTGGCGGCCTTGGCCGTATCTATGCTCGACCCCCCGCCGACGGCCACATAGCCGTCGAAGTTACCGGCTGTCGCAAAATCAATGGCATCTTGAAAGGATTGATCGGTCGGTTCGACACGCGTGCGGTCATAGAGAACCGCGTCAATCCCCTCGTTGCGCAGGGCAGTCAGCACCACCGCCACCGGTTCTAGCTGGGCAAGCGTGGGGTCAGTCACCACCATCACGCGCTTGGCCCCCAAGGCAGCCATGTCATAGCCGATCTCGCGCGTGACGCCAGGGCCATATTTAATGCTAGAGGTGTCCATGGTAAAGGCAGTTTCAAATGGCATTGGTTCTCTCCTCTTTTACGAATAAGCTGCGTACTATCAAGGGCAGAGTAGGGCAGAAGGCAGAGGACAGAAATCAGAGAAGCAACTTCTGACCTCTGTCCTCTGTCCTCTGTCCACTATCCTCTATCCTCTGTCCGCTATCCTCTGTCCCACTGGATAGCGGCAAGGTGAGCGTGAAGGTTGTCCCAGCCCCCACTTGGCTCTGTACGTGAATGGTACCGTCCAACTTTTGGGTCACCAAATTATAGACAATATGGAGGCCAAGCCCACTCCCCCCTTGGCCACGGCGCGTGGTAAAAAAAGGCTCAAAGAGTTTATCTTGATCTTCTGGGGAAATGCCCTTACCATCGTCTGCATAGGTCAGACGGGCGTTGTCGCCTTGCCGCGCGACCTGAATGGTTAGGTGGCCGACAGTGTCCGGCGCGTAGGCATGGGTGACGGAGTTCATAATCAAGTTTGTCATGATTTGCGATAAGGCCCCTGGGTAACTTTGCAACACCAAGGTATCATCACCGGATACCGCAACCTGTAGCTTGGTCCGTTTGAGTTCAGGACGTAGGCTCGTCACCACCTCCTGCAGATAGTGCTTTAGATTAATTGCGCGGACAGCCTCGCTCGATTGGTCCACCGCGACTTGTTTGAAGCTATAGATCAGATCGGCGGCCCGTTGGAGATTATTGGTGATCAACTGGCCGCTTTCGGTGAGCATCTGGAAAAATTCTTCGAAGTCCGCGCGCTTCATTTGCCCATTGCGATAGAGCTGCCACAGTTCCTTGCTGCGATCTTCCCAGATGGAGGCCGCTGTGACAGCAATGCCGATGGGGGTGTTGATCTCATGGGCTAGCCCCGCCACCAAGCGCCCCAGTGATGCCATCTTTTCCACGGCAATCAATTGGGCTTGGGCGTTGTGGAGCTGCTCCAAAGCGTTTTGCAGCTCGTGATTGTGCTCGCGGGCAGCCTGATAGAGCGAGGTATTTTCCTCCAAGGCGGCTTGCATCTGGGCAAAGAGTCGCCGGCTTTGGATATTGGTCGCCAGCATACTCGCCACTTGTAGGAAGAGATGCTCCTCGCGTTGGGTAAAATGCGCAGCGGGGTCGCAGCGCATTGCCAACACACCCAGCAGCCGCCCGCCCGCCATGAGGGGTGTTAGCAAGAAAGAAAGTTGTTGGGCTGGGCGCGCTGTTTCTCCCGGTGGTGCAATCGCATAGGCATGGGTAAACAGTGCTTGGGTCTGTTCTTCCTCGGTACGCGGCAGGCTAATACTTTCCCAGAGGGATTGGGCAGGGTGGGTCAAGGTTAAGCTGATGAGGTGTGTATCAGCTTGGCTACGCAACACCAACCGGATCTGGGCTGCGGGGAGCAGTTGGGGCATCCATTGGCGGGCCACCTCGCCAATCGCGGCTTCGGTTGCCGCCACATTTAGTTGCCGACTCATGTCATTGAGGAGCGTCAGGCTTTGCGCGTGTTGGGCCGCCTCCTGCGCCAACTGTCGTTCCAAGGTAATTAAACGCCGGCTGCGATCGACAATTTCCGAAATATCATGTTGAATGCCAACATAGTGGGTTAAACGCCCCTGCTGGTCATGGAGTGGATAGAGAAAGAGTTCATTCCAAAACGGCGTGCCATCTTGGCGATAGTTGCGCAGAATCACCGAACAGGACTCGCCTTGGCAAAGGGCTTTACGCACAATCGGCAGCGCATCTTGATCGCGTTCCGGGCCTTGCAAAAAGCGGCAATTCCGCCCAAGCATCGCTTGGGCCGGATAGCCGGTCAGTGCTTCAAAGCCTTTATTGACGTAGATCAAGGGTTGATCAGGCTGTTGCATGTCGCTGATGGTAACCCCCGTGTCAATCGTATCCATGGCAGCCGTGAGCAAGCGCGCCATGGCGTCTGGCGGAGGGGGCAAGGCAGCGAGCAAGCGTTCCGCGGTTTGCATGTTATTTTGCCAGCTCCTGCCACTGCAAAGACCATGCCACAGCCTTGGGAATCCCTTCGGCGAGCGAGGTCTGCGGATGATAGCCAAGGAGGGCACGGGCCCGCCCAATATTCGCGACATAGCGGGTTACTTCGCCCTTGCGGGTCGGTTTGACGCTAATATTGGGCTCTTTGCCCAAGGTTCCCCCAATATAAGTGGCAAGATCAACCAAAGAGTTGCCCTGCCCATAGGCGAGGTTGATGGTATGATTGGCCTCTTTGTCACTCAGTAGCAACGCAATCCCGCGTAGCACGCCATCGACACAATCGTCCACATAGGTGAAATCGAGCAACTTATCCTCGCCATAGATCGTGATCGGTTCTTCCTGGGCGATCTTGCGGATAAAGAGCGGAATGACCCGCTCCATCCGTTCCAAGTCGTTATCATAGCGGCCATAAACGTTGCTAAAGCGGAAGACCAGATAGCGCAAGCCATAGCAGCGCGCATAGGCATAGACAAATGCCTCACCTGCAATCTTGCTGGCCGAATAGGGGCTTTCGGTATAGGCAAAATCGGCATACGATTCTTCGGTGATGTAGTGATGAATATCCCCGTAGACCTCGCGTGTGCTGCTAAAGAGCAGCGGCAGGTGGTGGTGGCGACAGAATTCCAAAACATTGAAGGTCATCGTCACATTCGCGAGTGCGCGCTGTGGCTGTTCGACCAATTCATGCACTTTGGCATGGGCCGCAAAATGCACCACCAGATCGAGATCCGGCGGCAAATCCGGCAGGCCGAAGTCTTGGTGAAACCCAGGCGTAGCGACGCTTAGATCTTGCAGAAAGGTGGGGATTTTATCGGTCCAAGGATTGGGGCGCCGATCAATGCCCCACACGGCATGGCCCTTTTCGAGCAGAAGCAGGGCTAAATTGGTGCCGATTTGGCCACTGGAACCGGTGATTAAAATTTTTTTCAACGACACACCTGCTTTTTCTACTAGAGACTGAAGACCGACACGAATCGCTTGGGCTGGCTTACGTGGCACGTCGCCACAGGGCAGAAATATCATCCCAAGTTTCAAAGCCGAGCACGCGTTTGGCCTTATCGTTGCTAAATTGGTGATGGGGCATATCGGTAAAGATATTAAAGATCTCGCAACGGGAAGGAAGCTGGTCAAATGGAATGTCTAGCCCCAGGGGAAAGATCTGAGCGGCATTTTGCCAAGAGATGGAGAAGGGGCGGACGTTGTGATCCGGTTGGCGCTCACTCGGATCGCGGAAGTTATAAAAAAGATAGGTCTGAACGTAGATATCGTGTGCTTGAGTGTAGACGCGACAGATCTCCTGCCCTAGCGATTTGGTCAGCGCGTAGAGATTGATCCCCGGTTGGGGTGGAATATCGGCATGGAGGTCAAAGTCAAAGAGTTCATAGGAGGGACCGGCAATGGTAAAATGGGGCCCCGTGTTGATGACGCGACGAATGCCGTGGGCAACCGCGGCGTTCATCATGTGATAGCAGCCCAACGTACTGACATCAAAGGCTAACTGCCGGTCTTGGCGGAGCACAGAGAGATTGATAATGGCATCCATCCCCGCCGCTGCCGCCATGACCTGGTTGGCGTTTGCCACATCCACCAGCCGAAAGTCGCCGCGAAAAGCAAAATCCAATGGACGAATATCGGTGACCAGCAATTCATAATCATGCTGTAAGGCGGGAACCACATAGGGACCCAACATCCCTGCGCCGCCGAGAATCAAGACTTTCATGACAGATCTCCCGCAAAGTTATAGTGAGGCGTATAGTGGAGAGTATGCTCAGCAGCGACGCTCGGAAAGCGGGCCTGTGGTGACACAGCACTGATGTGAAAGAGACTCCAGCGCGGCAACGAAGCCGTCAACGCCAAGGCAACAGCTTGGGCAACGTCACGCCCATCGACCCACAGGGGATCAACAGGTTGGCCCGCGACTTCCTCCGCGCGCACCACCTTGCCCACGCGCAACACCACAACCGCTAATTGGTGTTCGCGGGCAAATTCGCGACAGGTAAATTCCCCCAAATGTTTTGCCAACACGGGTGCGTGGGGCGGGGGCAGCGGCTTCCACCGTTCATTGACTAAATAGGCTGGATCATAGGCGGTCATCAGCTCCAAGGTGCTGAGATAGATGAGCCGTTTGACCCCTTCTGCCGCCGCCGCCAGACAAAGGTTATAGGTGCAGCGGGTTAGGTAGTCGATCTGCTGGAGATCCGAGTCGGTGGGCAGTGGCTCGGCCACATGGACAATAGCATCCATACCTTGTACCAACAGATTGGTCGCCAGATCCGGCCCGAGTGGCGAAAGGGCAAAGGTCGCGGCACCCGGCCAGGGGGTGCGATCCGTCAAGCGCAGCGTATGTTCACCCTGTAGCGTAGTTGCGATTGTTTGGGCCAGCGGGGTGGTGGCCGAGGTGATCAAGAGATGCATAGGAACGCTTCTTTCCTTATTCAGCCAGGAGATCACGGGCATAGCCAAACAAAGCTGGCGCGCCACCCGTGTGGAGGAAGAGGACAGGTTGGGTCGGATCGAGCTTGCCGGTGCGAATATGCTGGATCAGCGCGGCAAAGCCTTTGCCCGTATACACCGGATCGAGCAAAATTCCTTCGGTGCGCGCCAAGAGGCGAACCGCTTCCATGCCTTCTGGCGTAGGAATGGCGTACCGCTCCCCGATAAAGCTGTCATCGTTATCAAAGTCCTGTGCGCTCAGTTCGATCGCCAGGCCAAGCCGGGTGGCCGCTTGGTTGGCGATATCCACCATTTTCTGAATGCGCTGGTCATGGGGCATAGCCAGGGGCGTAAAGCCTTTCACCGCCATAGTACTTTCCAGGTAGGCTAGGCCCAAGACCGTGCCCGCCTGGGTCGTGTCAAAAGCGGTGACATAGACCGCCTGTGGTGCAATGCCAAGCGCATCACATTGGCGGGCAATTTCCAACGCCGATTCGGCATAGGCAATCACATCGAGATCAACGGTGTCTGGCTGACGCGGAAAATAGACATTCTTCCCCGCTTGGCGCAGCGCTTCGGCGGCGGCTTTGATAATCTCTTGTTGCCGGCTGCGATCATTGCCAGCGAGGATCGTAACCTGCGCGCCAAAGAGACGTTGCAGGAGTTGGTTGCCTTGGATCTCCTCTTGGTCAATGGGCCGTTCGGGGCGCAAGTAGAGATGCAGTTCTAGCCCCAATTTGGCACAGGCCGCGGCCAATTGCCGACAGTAGTTCGATTGCACCGCCGCGCCAAAGACCACCGTATCGGCGCCGCGGGCGAGTCCTTCGGCCAAGCTAAGTTCTAGCATGCGGGTCTTGTTGCCGCCAAAGCCAAGCCCCGTTAAATCATCGCGTTTGATATAAATCGGCGGCCCCCCAAGCGCGGCGCTAAGCCGGGGGAGTGCTTCCAAGGGCGTTGGCAGAAGACCGAGGTGCGTGCGCGGGAGACGGGCAATCGCGGCTTCCAATTGCTGTGCTTTTTCCTGATGCATAATATTTTCTCACGATAAATTTGATGCTGTACCCATGCGACAAAGATGGCCATTCTGTTGCTTTTCATTAGGCCAGGTGGGATTGCGAGCAGGCCATCGCTATATCATACGGCACGGCCATCCTCTATGTCAAAGGGAGCAGGAGAACGGGGTAATTGGCGAAAAAAAGGGGCCAGACAAAAGGTTTTGTCTGGCCCCTTTAGCAAAGATCAACGGCAGGGGGTATGGCGTTGGCCGCGTGTGATTTACTTCACCAAGGACAAGGCAATCCGTCCCGGATTCATGGGCAATTCGGGCTGACGAACCCCAATGGCGCGATAGATCGCATTGGCCAGGGCCGCCGCGGGCGGGACAATCGGCACTTCACCCACGCCACGCACGCCAAAGGGATGCACCGGATTGGGTACTTCGACCATGACCGTATCGATCATCGGCAGATCCAACGCGGTGGGCATGCGATAGTCGAGCAGCGAGGCATTCATGAGATGGCCGTCTTTATTGTAGAAGTATTCTTCATTCAACGCCCAACCCACACCTTGCGCCACGCCACCCTGTAGCTGTCCTTCGACATAGCTGGGGTGAATTGCACGGCCGACATCTTGGACCGCGGTGTAGCGCAGAATCGTGACCTTGCCGGTGTCCGGATCCACTTCCACATCCACAATATGGGTGGCAAAGCCTGGGCCAGCACCCTTCGGCGTCTTGGCAACACTGGTCATGATCGGCCCATGGCGGTTGAGTTCTTTCGCCGCGTCCTTAAAGCTCATGCTATCGCCGTTGTGGCTAAAGGTCCCATTTTTGTAATCAACCGTCGCGGCCTCAACCTCCCAGTGCTCGGCCAACCCATCCTTCATGATCTCAATGATCTTGGTGCCTGCTTCATGCACGGTCACACCGAGTTTGAAGGTCACACTGCTACCACCGGTGCCGCCGGTCATGGCAATGGAATCGGTATCCACCACTTGGGGTACCACTTCATTGACGGGAATTTGCAGCGTTTCGGCCAACATCATGGCGGCGGAAGCACGGCTGCCACCAATGTCGGTCGAGCCTTCTACCAAGCTGACGATGCCGTCGGCATTGACAATGACGGTGACACTGGATTGATTGCTGCCATTGAACCAGAAGCCCGAAGCCACCCCGCGACCGCGGTGCTTGCCCGTGAGCGGCGCTTGATAGTGAGGATGATTTTGGGCCGCTTCCAAGGTTTGGTGAAAGCCAATCGGCCCATAGATCGGGCCATCGGGGCGACGATCCCCTTCAACACAGCCATTAATGAGGCGAAATTTCAGCGGGTCGATCCCGAGCTTTTCGGCCAATTCGTCAACCACCGATTCCGAGGCAAAGGCCGCATTGGTCCCGCCGGGGGCACGATAGGCACCGGTCTTGGGGCGATTGACCACGACATCATAGCCGTCAATCTTGAGATTTTCCAGGCGATAAGGCGCCAGGAGCACCGCCGAGCCAGCCCCAACCGGCGAACCGGGGAACGCACCCGCTTCGTAGATCATCTCGGCTTCGGCAGCGGTAATGACGCCAGCCTTGGTCGCGCCCATCTTCACCCGGATATAGGAACCCGAGGTTGGGCCTGTGGCTTGCAGCACTTCGGTGCGCGACATCGCCATTTTCACCGGACGATGACCGCTCTTCAGCGAAAGAATGGCGGCGGGCACATCGGTATAGGCAGTAAATTTACCGCCAAAGCCCCCACCAATTTCAGTTGGCGTCACGCGCACGTTCGAGATCGGCACATGGAGCAATTCCGCAACCTGATCGCGAATCGAGAACGCGCCTTGGGTGCTGGTCCAAACCTGCACGTGATCATCTTCACGCCACAGGGCCGTTGAGGCATGGGGCTCAATGTAGCCCTGGTGGACCATGGCGGTTTTGAATTCCCGTTCCACGATGACATCCGCGGCGGCAAAGCCCTTGGCAAGATCACCACGGCTGTGTTGGAAATGCGCCGCGACGTTCGATGGTTTGTCGGCCTTTTTGCCCAACTCATCGGTGAAAAGGTTATCGTGCAGGAGCGGGGCATCGGGCTTCATTGCTTCTTTGGCATCCAACACCACCGGCAACACTTCATATTCCACCTTGATCAAAGCGGCGGCTTCCTCGGCGATGTGAACACTCGTGGCCGCGACAGCCGCCACGGGATGCCCATGATAGAGGACTTTGTCGTGGGCAATAATGTTATCGCGCAGCTCGCGCAGGTTGGCCGAATCTTCGCCCATATCTTGAATCTGATCCGCCACTTCGCCAAAGTCATCGCGCGTGCAGACGGCGGTCACACCGGGCAGCTTTTCGGCGGCACTGGTGTCGATCGAGATAATACGCGCATGGGCGTGTGGGCTGCGCACAAATTTGCCATAGAGCATATTCGGCAATTGAACGTCATTGGCATACACAGCCCGACCGGTCACCTTGTCCATGCCGTCGGGACGGACAGGGCGGGTGCCGATGACTTTGTAGCCATTGGTGCCATTGGTTGTACCACTCATCAGTCTGGCCTCCTAAAAGCTAAAGAATCGTATGAGAAAACTATCGCGGTATCCTGTTCAGAAAGCACTAGGTATCGCTTCGGTGGGAAGAGCAGATGCCTGATTCTGAGGGACGAGATAAGAGAAGCAAATGGCAAAGAAAAACAAACAAAGGTTACTTTGCCGACCCAATCTACTGTTCAAACACAGCCTAGCGTCACGTTGCTATTTTACTATGAAGCGGGCGATCTCCGCAATCTAGTTAGCAGGAAGGCGGGGCACAAACTGGGCAGGGTCATGAATAGTCAACAATCAATTGCTAATTTATGATTAGCAATTGATTGTTGACTATTGCCTTTGGCAAGACCATTCCCTTACCGTTATTGGCGCTGACGCGGATCCAGTGCATCGCGCAGGCCATCCCCCATAAAGTTGATGCTGAGGATGGTGAGCGAGATAAAGAGACCAGGCCAGAGCACCAACCAGGGGTTACGTGTCATATAATCGCGCCCATCGTAGAGCAGACGGCCCCAGGTTGGCACATCCGAGGGAAAGCCGAGCCCCAAAAAGGAGAGGGCTGATTCGGTTAAAATAGCGGCAGCGATACCGAGGGTGGCGGAAACAATAATGGGGCTCATGACATTCGGTAGAATGTGTTTGAACATAATCTTGCCCCGGCGAACGCCAATACAACCGGCGGCCTCGACAAACTCTTTTTGTTTAATGGAAAGGACTGAGCCACGGACAATGCGCGCCGTGGGCATCCACCCCAATATGCCAATAACAAAGACGACCAGCAAAAAGATCCCCACTTCTGCCCCAAAAAGGCCCCGTAACGTATCGCGGAAGAGCATGATGATGACCAATAACAGCGGTAGTTGGGGCAAGGCAAACATCATATCGGTAAAGCGCATGAGTGGGCCATCCAGGCTAGGGATAAAGCCAGAGAGCAACCCGACCAGCGTACCGACTGTCATGGCGAGTAGCATGGCCGTAAAACCGACGGCAAGTGAGATCCGCCCACCGTAGAGGTTACGCGCCAGCGTATCGCGGCCCAAGTCGTCGGTGCCAAAGGGATGGTCTCCGGTGAAGGTAGGGGTCAATCCAGAAGCCATAATATCAATCTTCTCGGGATCAACCGTATACCAGAGTGGACCGAAGAGGGCAGCCAACAGTAGCCCCCCGAGGACCATCATGCCCACAATTGCTAGCTTATTTTTACGAAATTGTACCCACGCATCGCGCCACAGGGTGCGTGGCGCGGCTACCTTTTTCTGTACCAGTGGCAGTCTGGACGGAGCAGCTTGTGTTGTTGCGGCCATAGCTTTCGTATCACCTTATCACTAATGACGGCCTTAGCGCCAATCACGAGAAAGAGTATGGAAGTAATGGGGCTTATGGTCTGATCACTTCCGCATCTACGCAGACAGTTGAAGGGACAAGCGCTTGGTGCGTTGTCCCTTACAGCCCTGTAGCCAGGGAAGTTAACTGAACTGAATCCGTGGGTCCAAAATGCCGTAGACAATATCGGCGAGCAAGTTGAAGGTAACAATCAACACGGCAAAGATAAAGAGCACGGTCATTACAACCGGAATATCAAAACTCTGAATCGCAATAATCAGCAACGCCCCGAGCCCATTGACCCGGAAAATTTGCTCGGTGATAATCGCACCCGCAAAAATGCTCGGGATGCCCAGCGCGATCAACGTCACGACGGGGATCAGGCTGTTGCGCAGGACATGTTTGACAACGACATAGCGCTCGCGAAAGCCTTTGGCATTGGCAGTCCGTACATAATCTTGCTTTAAATTATCGAGAATCGAAGCACGCGTAAAGCGGCTAAGCTGGGCAACTTGAAAAAAGGCCAAGACAGCCACAG
The DNA here is from genome assembly GCA_019637645.1 of Caldilineaceae bacterium. The sequence goes on along the minus strand of JAHBVH010000013.1, from coordinate 98,178 downwards.
GCATGATCATCTGGCGGAGCTGCTGCCAAAGCGTGCTGAAATTATTCACGACCAAGGTGGTGTCATAGATCATGGGGAACCAACCGAGCTTGACGCTAAAGATGACAATGGCTAATAGCCCCGTCACAAAGGTGGGAACCGAATAGCCAATGACCGCAAGCACCGATGAGATCTGATCGAAAACCGAATTTTGGCGGATGGCCCCTAAGACGCCCAACGGAATGGCGATCAGCACCGAGAGCACGTACGAAAGCCCCACAACCCACAAGGTCTGTGGGAGGCGCTCCAGGATCAGATCGGTGACCGGCTTACCGCGCGAGGCCCATGAGGTGACGCGGAGGCGTTCGCCCGGCGGATCGATCAAGGAAACCGGACCAATGGTGACCGCCGGGATGGTGATGCCAAAGGCTTTTTCAAGCGCATTGACCGGTTCATGTACGACAAATTGCTTGAGCCAGAGGGAATAGCGCACAAGAAAGGGTTCATCCAACCCTAACGATTGACGAATTTTCTCACGTACTTCTTGAGGAATCGTCAAGGGTAAATTACCGGTTGGATCACCAGGCGCTAAATCAAGGAGCGCAAAGATGACAAAGCTAATGAAGAGCAGGGTGGGAATGGCGGTGAGAATACGCCTAATTAAATAAGTGCTCATAATTCCCTCATCCGTAAATACTTCGGTTCAGTCACGAGCAGACTGAACGATGACTGCGCCCAGACAGCGCCTATCTTTACACAGACCAACGCCATTCATAGGGGGAACTAAAGTGACTGCTTCTACAAGAGTGGCCTGCAAAGTGCTTTGCAGGCCACTCGATATCCCTTATTCTAGCCACGGCTGGTCGCTACCTGACTCCAGCAACCAGCCGTGGTAGCCCAAAGGCATTTAACAGCGTTGTGGCACACGGACTTCCTTCAAGTTGCGGCGGACTATCGCTCCGTGGGCAGAACATAGGATGGAGCGCAACTTAGACACAACCCATCGCAAAGTCGCACATGCGTACACAGAGACACACCGATCGCTTTGTGCGACTTTGCCGGGTTTTATTACGAACTACTCGGCACGTGTCCAGTCTTCAATATTCCATTCTTCGCTGTCCCACCCGTTCATTTGAATGCCTTCCAAGGTGCCGGAATAGGCCGAAACCGAGCCCCGGAAAACGAGCGGCAGAACCACATAGTCATTGATCATTAGGTCATTGAGGGCGACCGCTAACTCAATCCGTTCGGCCGGATCAGCAGCAGCGGCCAATTCCTCCCACAGCGCATCGTATTCAGCGCTGCACCAGCGGTTGGTATTGCTCGCGAGATAGTTATTCTCGGATTGGGCAATATTTTCACCATCGTTACAGAGCCAGCCCGACATATAATTCTGCGGATCAGTCGTTTCGGGGCCATTGGTGAACATTTCCAGGTCGGCATAAAATTTACCGAGTGTGTCAGGGCTGTTAGGATCACCACCGAAGAAGACCGCCGAATCGATGTCCCGTAGTTCGGCTTCTACACCGATCTCGGACCACCATTGCTTGACCAAGGCTTGGGTCTTCTGACGGACCGAGTTGGTGGAGGTTTGGTAGAGCACCTTTAACGGCAGGCCATCCAATTCGCGGATGCCATCACCATCACTATCAACAATACCGGCGTCATCTAAGAGTTTCTTCGCGCCTTCAATATCCTGCTCACACGTAGTATTGGGCGACACGACAGGCGGCGGGCCGGAGAGGATATTACAAGTCGGTTGCCCCGCTGGGCCGTAGAGTTGTTCCGAGATAATACTACGATCAATGGCCATGGAAAGTGCTTGGCGGATCGCGATGTTCGTCAGGAAGGGGTGGGCATTGGGGTTGTCAGGGGCCCATTCGGAACGTTGATCACCCAAGGCCGGATCCGGATTGGTAAAGTTGACCAAAATGCGTTCCACATTGCCCGCAAAGGCGGTCACAAGGGTGCCCTTTCCGCCAGCTTCCATTTCCTGCAGAATTGCCGGCTCCACTTGCAAGTTCCACGCATAGTCGATTTCGCCCGTTTCCAGGGCAGCCCGGGCGGCGGAAGCAGCGTCACCACCACCCTTGAAGGTCACAGCGTCAAAGTAGGGCTTGCCTTCTTCGCGGTAGCTTTCGTTGCGCACATACGTCACAACATCGTTGGCCCGGAATTCAGCAACTTGGAAGGGACCGGTACCAATGGGGCCGGTGTTTTGCTCGGCACAGCCTTGGGCAGCCGCACCAATACACGCTTCAAATTGGGCTTTTTGAATAATAGGCGCTAAATGGCTGGTAAAGGGCGGATAGGGGAAAGGCTTGGGACCGTCAAAGGTGACGAGCACAGTCAGATCATCGACCGCTTCCACACTGACGATATTTTCGTAGGAGGTCGCAGAAGCACAGCCAGTCTCGGGATTGGAGCAATATTCCCAAGTAAAGACCACATCCGCCGCGGTAAAGGGCGTCCCGTCCGACCAAACCACGCCTTCCTTGAGCTTCCAGGTAATGGTCGTCAAATCTTCGGAGATACCGCCATTTTCCAAGGTGGGAATTTCAGCCGCCAGCGTGGGCACCAAAATACCATCAGGGGTGTAGTTCGCTAATGGTTCGAGAATCAGCGACGCCGCATGGAAATCTTTGGTACCGCTAGAGAGGTAAGGATTCAAAATGGAGACAGCTTGCCAGTAGAGGATAGTGAGGGTTTTGGGGTCTCGATCACCGATTAAAGAAGCGGTATCTCCCGCCGGTGCTGTTTCCGCGGTTGTCCCAGCATTTGTGTCTCCGCTCGTCGGTGTTGTCGTCGGTGCCGGACAGGCAGCCACGAGCATAGCGAGGACGACAAACAGACCGAGTAGCTGAAATCTCCTCAGTTGACGTACCATAAAATTCTCCTTTGTCAGATCTTGTTCAATTGAGCTTTGATAGTAAGCACAGCTTGGTAGAAAACAGGCGTAATCTAACGGTAATGAGAAATGATCATCAATGGTCGGTGAAGAACACGACAGACGATCACAGGAGTTTGACAGTTGTCATTACTAGAGGCGGCTCTATCTTACCCGCTTTTGACAGAGATGTCAACACGCGTTATTGCATAAAATTTGTTGTAGCGTTGTCGTGCAAGTATGCAAGTAGCAGGTGTGATCTGTAGCAGTGATTGTCCAATCGCGCCCGGTCGGCGCGATCAGCCTTTCGTTGTGGGGAAACGTGCTAGTGCGCTTTTAATTTTTTCGGGGATCTGGGGGGTGTGACCTTGCAGAAAGCTCAAGATCTGTTGTGGGGAAATCCCTTCTTCTTGGGCGCGTTTTAAGCTGCGTTGGTTCATCTGATAGAGATAATCGGGGTAGCTGGCCTGCCATTGAGCAAAGCGTTCAATGCGGAAACGATCAGCCAGCGCGCTGCCAGGGGAGAGCCGAATGGTAAAGTCTTCGCCAACCGTCAAGGAGCGTCGCACCTGCTCATGGGGTTGGGGGGTATTATGCCCAACCCAAATGGCTCCCCAAGGGCTTAGGGAGAAGAGCAGATCATCACCTGCCGAGGGCTCGGCGAGGTCAACCGCCGATAACCAATACAGGGGACCTTCGAGCAAAAAGCGCAACAGGGTGCCTTCGACGTCATCCCATTGAGCGAAACCTTTCAAAAACTCCTGCGTATTCGTATTGCGTATATACCAGGTATCGTAGTTACTAGTTGGCCGCTGAAAATCGGGCGCGACTTCCTTGATCGTTTGCACCAGATCGAAGCGGCTGTACCAGACACCGGGCTGGAGTTTGCCAAAGATGGCAAGGAGGCTTTGGCGCGTTTGTAGCGCATCGTTTTGCCAAGTCCCCGTATCAGCACACTCTAGGCCAGGCGTGCGGCAAAGGTCATTCCATTCGGGCGAATGAAGCCAGGCATCCCAGAGCGCGGTCCGCTGCTCACTGCGCGATTTTTCGAGGAAGAGGCGTACCCGATTATGGGTCAACTGCACCAACTCACCGTCGCCACGCCGCAGCCAGCCCAGCCGGTTTGCTAGGTGGAGGAGCAAGGCCAGCCGGATATTTAGGGCGGGGAGATCATCATCGCCAAAGGGCAGTTGTAGCCGCTGGACAAAGCGATCGATATCTTCTGGATGAGGGCCACGCGGCGTCAGGCGCAGGCGCTCTGTGTGCAAAAAGCCCAGAAACGAGCCCATATCTTCCAACAGGCTATCTTCATTGGACAACATGCGTGCGACCGGTGGTGGTGGCACGGGTTTAATCGGCAATGTATTGGCAAGCGCGGGGTTTTGTGGATGGGGAAGCCACGGGGTAATATCGCTGGGCAAGTAAACAATTGTATGGGCGCGTTGACCAGCCCCTTTGAAACCGCGGCCCAAGAGGCCGTAGTAGTAGAGCAACTCGGCAACACTCTCGGGATAGAGCCAAGGGGTCTCGCGTTCGAGCTTGGCAGGACCCATTTGGCGGATGCTACCAAATTCGCGGCTGAAGTGGGCTTCGGTCATTTCGCCATTTTCGCGCAAGAGGGTTTCGACGGCGTCCTTCGCCCCATCGGCCATATCCGTGACTTCTTGATAGGCAAATTGAACCGAGGTCGGGTCGGTGATTTGGGCCGCCAAGAGTTCAATGGCTTGCTCACGGGTGTCAGCCCCATCCAAAAAGGCACCGCGCAATTCGGCTAGCACCTGCAATAAAATATCTGGATATTCGGCTAACATCTGCGCAGTTGTCGGCATAAGGTAGACTTCATCATGATTACGGCGGGTAGGCTTCCTAGCAACGGCTCCCATCGACTTCATGGGAAGACTTCATGGGAAGACTTCATGGGGAATTGATGGAGGACGGCCCCCATTTACCTACGATTTGGCATCCCGCCTATTCTTCGTTATACTGGGTACAATCGTTTTGTGAGAAAGGAAAAGAATTCCATGAATAGAGGACCAGTCGGCGCACAGGCCGCCTCATCATCCCGCAATGTCAATGGTATTATGCGTGATCTACAGCGGATCTGGCAAGTGTTACGCGACCCAGCAGTGCCTAGCTGGAAATGGTTTCTCCCCATTGGCGCGCTGGTCTATTGGGTTATGCCCATCGACCTGATTCCCTTTTTGCCCTTTGATGACATTGCGGTTGTAATTTTGGCCGTTAGCATCCTTTCCCAAATGGCCGCACGCACCGCAGCAACAAATCCGAACCCAGCCAACGAACAGCCCAACACGCCAGCTGACCAAACAACCATTGACACGACCTGGCGTGTGGTCGATAAATAAGCGATACCGCCTTCGTGTTCGTCACCCCGTGGATGATCAATCGTTCCCATGGATACCATGTACTCAGAGCCAACGGAATATCTGTACTCATTAGCTGAAGTTGCCAGCCATCTCCAGGTTCCGTTGGATGCGTTGCGCCAGTGGAGCCAGCGCTTTTCCGCGTTCCTGGGGGTGGATGTGTTGGCCGCGATCCCACGCTATAGTAATGCGGATATTGCCGTCTTGATCACCATCCAAAAGTATGTCGACCAAGGCTTTGACGACGCGGAAATCCGCAATCGCCTGACGCCAAAGCGCATCATCCCCCAAGCACCCTCAGCGACTGCGCTAGCCCCGAATGAGGCGCATGCATTACTGGTCACTCAGGATAAATCGGGCTTACCACAAGTGGTGGCCGATCTCATCAGCACCATCGCCAACAGCCAGCAGAGCGTGCTGAATGGACAGGCCACGGTACGTGAGATGATGAATGTGGTAGTGCAAGATAATTTTAATCTGAAGGATGAAAATCGCAAATTGCGCGATCGCGTCCTTGAGCTTGAGCGGGTTTTTGCTGAATATCAACGGCGCGAGGAAACCCGCAAGGAACGCTTAGAAGGCCGTGTCCGCGCTTTAGAGCAGACGGTGATGGCCCTCCAACAACAGACCGCCCAAATTGTGCAAGCCTTTCGGCAACGCCAGCAGACACGCCGCCGGGGCTGGTTTGGGTAGAGCAATGCAAGACTCTGTCAGGTTTTGCAAAACCTGACAGAGTCTTGCATTGGCGGTTGTGGGAACTACAGAGCCAACCAGATGACAAGCGCTAGGGTGGTCATCTCGTCTGCCTATGCCTTTTTCTTGCTGCTAAAGGTCTCCATGAGCAATGGCTCACCCACCAGATCATATTCCATGGCCCCGTTAATGTGGACTTCCATCATTTCGCCAATGGGCATGCCTGTAATGCCAGGCACGAGGACTAAGCCATCAATTTCTGGCGCGTCGCGGTAACTCCGCCCCAACAAAAGGGGATCGCCGGTATCGCCAATCTCGCCTTCGCCCTCAACTAAGATCTCCAACCGTTTGCCGACCTGCGCTTGGTTTTTGCGCAGACTGATCGGCTGCTGGGCCGCCATGAGGCGATCATAGCGTTCTTGTTTTACTTCGTCCGGCACCTGGTCCGGCATGGTAGCCGAAGGGGTGCCTGGCTCGGGGCTAAAGGGGAAAGCCCCAACTTTATCAAATTCAACCCCATTGATCAGGGCGAGCAAACCTTGGAATTCGGCTTCGGTTTCCCCAGGAAAGCCCACAATAAAGGTCGTGCGCAATGCAATGGTTGGCATGGCCTTGCGCAGCTTGGCAACATGATCATAGACTGTTTCTATGCGACTGGGGCGGCGCATACGGCGCAAGGTCTGCGGATCACCATGCTGCAAAGGCATATCCAAATAGGGCACAATCTTGGGCTGGCTTGCCATCACTTCGATCAACTCGTCGCTAACATGGCCGGGATAGGCATACATGAGGCGGATCCAACGCAGCTGTTCGTCGGTGCGGTTGGCGAGCGCGGTTAGGAGGCGGGGCAGGCTGTTGGGTTCGCCCCAATCGCGGCCATAGTCGGTGCTATCTTGCGCCACCAAGACCAGTTCTTTGGCTCCCGCGGCCACCAAGGCTTGGGCTTCATCGACCACCGCTTCCAAAGGTCGGCTACGCAATTTCCCCTTGAAGCTGGGGATCGTGCAAAAGGCACAAGGGGCGTTGCAGCCGTCGGAAATTTTGAGATAGGCACTGCCCCCAACCACTGGCGGTCGGGGCACCGCTTGCAGATAGGCTGTATCAGGATCGCCCAGCAACTGATAGCGCTGCAATGACCGCTGGCCTTGCCCCCCCCGAATGGTATTGAGCAGCTCCAACACTTCCATCCAGCGGCGCGTCCCCAAGAGGCCATCCACCTTTGGCACGCGGGTCAAGACTTCGTCGCCATTGCGTTGGGCCAAACAGCCAGCGGCAATCAGGATCTGATTCCGCCGCTTTTTGCGCCCTAGCTCTTGGAGAACCTCAATCGATTCCTCTTTGGCAGCCTCTAGAAAGCCACAGGTGTTGACAATCAGTACATCGGCGTCGCGCGTTGCCGCAGTCGGCGCATAGGCCGCGGTCTGTAGCAACATTTCAATCCCGTCACTGTCTACTCTGTTTTTCGGACAGCCCAGGGTCACCAGATGATAAGTCAACTTTTGTTCACGCATAAAACAGCTTACTCTCTCCCTCTACGCACGTGTGGCGTAAAGAGAGGCGAGTATGCAAGCTCGCCTCTCCTTACGCCGATTCGATGGCTATAGTGTAGCAGCTTTTCGACAATTTGTACTAATTTTAGACAAGGGAGGGTAGCGTTCTCCCCGTTCGGGATTCGTTTACCGCGGCTAAGGCTGGGGTACGGTGCCGCCCGGTGCATCAGTGGGCGTTGGCGTGGCTTGCGGAATGGTGCCACTCAGTGCCGTCGCGGTGGCCGTGGGGGCCGCTGGTGGTAGTTCGGTGGGCGTGGCTTGCGGAATGGTGCCACTTAGCGCCGTCGCCGTAGCCGTGGGGGCCGCTGGTGGCATTTCGGTAGCGGTGGCCGTTGGGGTAGCGCTGGGCTGTTCACTTGGCAGCTCCATCACCGTTGGGGTTGGCAGTATGCTTGTATCGCCCCCGCTGCCAGGCACACCAGTCGGTCCAAACGAACGGTTCACCAATAACACCGGCAAAAAGAACTGCTCACCAATATGAACAATCGTATCGACTTCGACAGGTGCTTGCCCTTCCGCAGTACAGGATGCCGACACGATATAGGCACCGCTTTGTTGGTAGGTATATTGAATGGTGGGAGGAGCTACCGCAGTGCCGCCATCACCCAAAGTCCACTGACAGGTAAAACGTTGACTGTCGAGATCAAGGCGCATGGTGATCGGATGGGCACGCAGAGGAATGGCCTGTGCTATCGTGAGGCGCAGGGCTTGGGGCGGCGGTTTATTGGTACCAACATAGACAATAAATTCTCGGTAGCTCAGCCCATTGGCGTTCGCAACCACCAGCGAAACAATATACTTGCCGGGCTGGTGGTAGGTATACGTCTCTTGGAGTTGTTGCACCGTTGTGCCGCCAACCTCACGCGCAGCCGTGGTTACAGGCTCACCATTGCCCCAATGCCATTGAATGGAGATAGCCGAATTGCTTTCGACCAGGGCCAAAAAGTTAATCGGCTGTCCAGGTGGCTTCGGACCGTCGTCAAAGAGTTGCGTAATGGTGGGTGGTTGGTCTTGAACAGCCACGACCGCCGTCGCATAGATGGTTCCAGCAGAGTTGCTAGCTTCGACGCGGATGACGTGGGTTCCCAGCGTACGAAAGAGATGGTTGATCACAGGCCCACGGTAGATTGTGCCATCGCTAATCGACCATTGATACTGCACATTGGTACCACTTTCCACGGTTGCCGTAAAAGGATTCAGATTGCTCAGTAGCAGTGGTGTGGCATAATCAATATGAAGCCCTTTGGGCGGCGCATCTTGAATGGCCACCTGAAGCGTGGTGCTCTGCGCCGGCCCATAGTCGTTGTCAGCAGTCACTGTAACTAGATAGCTTCCTGGTGTTTGATAGACATGGCTCACGGAGGGGCCAGTGGCGGTCGTACCATCGCCAAAATCCCACCCATAGCTCACATGGGTGCCTTGGGCAATGGTGGCGAGGAAGGTAGTGGGATTCCCGGCAATGGTGGGCGCGCTGCTCGTTGCCTGAAGCCCGCCGACGGGAACGGGCCGGGGTGTTGCGGTGGGTGGGACCGCCACAATCGCGACCATGGTGGTCGCCAACTTGCTGTCGTTGTTGCGGCTGGCAATGACGAACACGCTATAATTACCCGGCTGGCCGTAGCTATGTTGCACCACACGCCCCGGTTGGGTTTGACCATCGCCAAAGTGCCACACATAGGTAAGCCCCGTGGCATCGCCACTCGTGACCGTGGCGGTAAAGGTCACGAGCGCGCCGATCGGCTTGGGGCCATCATGGCTGGCCGCCAACTGAATGGGTAATTCGTCTGGGCTCGTAAGATCCGGTGCCTGAGCAAAGGGAAGGATGGTTTCGGCCATGGCTGGGGCAGCCAGCGAAGCTAGTGCCTGGGGCAGCCAAAAGCCAAAGAACAAGAGGAAAAGAGCAATGAACGCAGCAGAGCGCCGTGGGGGCATGAGGTTTCTCCTTCACTTGATCGTCGGAAGCGGTGGATGATAATGATGTCAAGTTGACGAGCTTTGGCTGCTCAGTGCTAAATTTGTAGATTCGGGATATAATAAGCGGAATTACGCAGTTGGCTGGTATGACCAAAGACCTGACAGGTTTTGAAAACCGAGCAGGGTTGCCCAAGGGCGTAACACCCCAATAAGCAGATAGAGGCTGGTTACCTATCACGGTGAAACAAGGCTTGATCGGTCATGCCGACCCCCTGATTGCTGCTCCATCTTGGCGGCGATGGATGTAAATCGATCCCAATGTTCGTTGTTGTCATGGCGCTGAGCAGGCAATGTAATCTGGAAGAGATTATAGTTTATTCTTAATATTTTGTCAACCTCGTTTTCAAAAAAATGCAGCTTTCTTTATTTGTCCTGTAGAGCCCCTGTTCAGGACAACAGCCCATGCAGTATCAGGTTTTGCAAACTTGACAGGTAGCTCTGGCAAAGGTCTATTCATTTATTTTTGATGGCATGATGGAAAGGAAATTTTCATGACCAACTGGCAACGCTCGCAAGAACTCTTTACGCGAGCCCAATCGTCGCTCGCCGGCGGCGTGAGTAGCAATGTACGCTTGTTGAGCAAACCAATCCCCCTTTTTTTTGAACGGGCTTCCGGCGCGATGATCTACGATGTCGATGGTAATGGCTACATCGACTATGTCCTTGGTCAAGGGCCGATGATCTTGGGCCACTCCCACCCTGCTGTCTTGGCTGGGGTTAACGCGGCGATGCAAAAAGGCCAACTCTTTGCCGGGCAGCATGAACTGGAAATTACCGTCGCGGAAAAAATGGTACAGTTGGTGCCAGGGGCAGAACTGTGTCGCTTTGGCCTCAGTGGTTCGGAAATGGTGCAAGCGGCCATGCGCCTCGCGCGTGCCATCACAGGGCGCACCAAGATCCTCCGCTTTGAGGGGCACTATCATGGCTGGTTTGACAATGTCTTGGTCAGCGTTGCGCCGCCATTGGACAAGGCCGGACCCCGCGAAGCGCCCAATGTCCTGCCTGGTACGCCCGGCCAAACCAGCAGTGCGTTGACCGACTTTTTTGTGCTGCCCTGGAACGATCTCAGCTTGGTGGAGCGGCTCTTTGCCGAACATGGGCATGAGATCGCCGCGGTGATGACGGAAGCGATGATGTGTAACACCGGCGCGATTCCACCGGAACCAGGCTTCTTGGCTGGCCTGCGTCAGCTTTGTGATCAATATGGTGCGCTGCTCTACATCGACGAAACAATTACCGGCTTCCGCTTGGGGCTCCAGGGTGCGCAAGGCCGCTTTGGCGTCACGGGGGATTTAGCTAGCTTTGCGAAAGCCATGGCTGGCGGCTTTGCCAATGCCGCGCTCGTGGGAAAACAAGCCTACATGCAGCGCTTTGCCGAAGGGGTCAATCACTCGGGCACCTTTAATAGCAATGTCATTTCCATGGCGGCGTCGGCGGCTGCCATTGCCGAATTGGAAAAGGACAATGGAGCAATCTATCGCCAACTCGAGCAGACCGGCACCACCCTGATGACCGAGATCCGCGCCATTGGTCAGCGCTTGGGGCTGCCGCTCCATGTCCAAGGGCTGCCCACGGCCTTTCATCTCTCCTTCACCGAGCTGCCCGCCATCCGCGATTACCGAGACTATGCCCAATCTTGCGACAAAGAGCGCTACAGTCGTTTTTGTGTCGCCATGCTGCAACAGGGGGTACGTCTCATTGAACGCGGCGTTTGGTATATCTCCGCCGCCCACACCGAAGCGCAAATAGAGCAGACCCTGCACGCGGTTGCCGCAGCGCTACAGGAAGTATAGACATTACGCAGTGAAGTGGTGCGCTGAGAAACCTGACAGGTTTTGAAAACCTGTCAGGTTTTGTCCAAGGGCGTAACACCTACCACCTAGCATCGATTATCTTCCTCCTTTGCTTGCACTTTTGCAAGCTTCGCCCCCTTTAACCTCCTGTTGTTCTTTCGTAAACATTTTGTTAATCCTTTTCTCTATAATGGCAGGTATGACAACGAAGCAAAAGTCCTGGGTTGATCCAATGAATGGTTCAAGGCTCATTCACCGAGTGTAGTACGACGCAAGCGACAAGGCCGGGTGACCGTTCGAGCGAGCAGCGCGCCAACAGCACATCAGATTTCGTAAAAATGCGAAAAATGGCCGTGGCTGATGCCTTCGTTCCCTTGAGTTACCGAACAAGATTTGGGCAGGAAAGATTTGGTCAAGGTGGATATTGCCAGATGAGCCGCGGCATCCATGCTTTTTGCCCAAGCGCAACAAAAGCTGGTTTGGCGCGTCATTCATCCTGTCCACACACCTTTGACAGGGCAACAGCGCCCCGTCTCGCCCCAAACCAATCGCAGCACAGCAAGACCGGTCTTGTGGCCGGGCATCAGAAGAAGGGAAAACGGGGCATGAGCATCTTTGATATCATGTGCCATTCGGCGGTCAGTGGCATGGCGTATATCTATGTCCTCTTGATCTATTTGATCTTTTCAACCCCGATTGGGGCGATTGGCGCTTGGCGTTGGGGCATTTGGGGGCTACGCCGCTTGATCGGCACCTTTTATCGGCCTACCCCCCCCAATGACTACCGGCCAACCACCAGTGTGATCACACCCGTTTACAATGAAGCACCCGATGTCTTTCGCGCGGCCTTACACTCCTGGGCCAGCAACGGACCAAGCGAACTCATCGCCGTGATCGATCACTCCGATGAACGCTGTATGCAGATCTTCCAAGCCTTTACCGAAGAATGGGCTGGCCATGGCATCCAGATGAAGATGATCGTGACTCAGAAGCCGGGCAAGCGCCCGGCGTTGGTCGATGGGATGTTACACTCCAGTGGCACGATTATCTTTCTAGTAGATAGCGATACCATTTGGGACGACGATGTGCTGGTCAATGCCGTCGCCCCTTTTGTGGACCCCAGCGTGGGCGGTGTAACCACCCGACAAAATGTCTTTCACCCCAAAGCCCTGGCCCAGCGCCTGTTTGATGTCTATTTAGACATTCGTTATACCGATGAAATTCGGTTTCTGACGGCCTTTGGTGACGCCGTCACCTGTTTGTCGGGACGAACCGCTGTCTACCGGCGTTCGGCGGTGCTCCCTGTGCTCGACGATTTGCTCCACGAAACGTTCTTTGGACGCCCAGTGATCAGCGGCGACGACAAAGCGTTGACTTTATTGGTACAAGGTGAAGGTTGGAAAGTGCGCTATCAGGAAACGGCTTGTGTCTACACCCCTGGTGCCACCGAAATGCAGAGCTTCCTCAAGCAGCGCCTCCGTTGGGCGCGCAACAGCTGGCGCGCCGATCTCAAAGCGCTCTTTAGCCGGTGGATTTGGCGCAAACCGATTCTGCTCTTCCACCTGCTGGATCGGCTCGTCCAGCCACTGACAACCTTGGTTGGCCCCGTCTATTTGATCAACTCGGCGGTTGAACAACGGTGGTCGGTCGTCCTCTTTTTGCTCTTCTGGTGGTTGCTGTCCCGCACCATCAAGATCTGGCCGCATCTGCGGCGCAACCGCTGGAATGTACGCATTTTGCCTTGGTATGTCTTTTTTAGCTACTGGACCGCGATTGTCAAGATCTACGCCTTCTTTACCATGAATCAACAAGGGTGGATCACGCGGTGGAATCAAAATCGCATGTCGCTGGCCGGGCCATTACGCATGGTGCCGGGTTATGCCTTTACCTGTGTCACGATTCTGACCTTTGCCTGGATGATCAATGGCTTCCAATATCAAGCCGTGGCCCATGCCCAAGCAGCGGAACGCGCAACGCCACCGACGCGCCAAATCGCAGCCGCGTCCCAGTCGCTACCCTTCCTAGAAATACAAGCTTGGTTGACCGGCTATTGCCAAATGCCACCCGCCTTCTTTACCCCACCAGCCAGCACCGCCTTACAGCCTGCCGCGCCAGCGCCCAGAAACACGACCTCCACACCGTAACCCCCACACCGCTCCTTGCTATCCATGAACCGCAGGATTCAGGCGAATTCTGCGGTTTTCTTTTTTCCGAGAGGAAAACGCCGTAGAATATACGCTTATGGAAGCAACGGACGGGCAAAGCCCCGCGGACGAAGGGCAAGCACCGCCTGATGAACATTAACCATTACATTCGGTAAACCAGCGCTGATTGAAATCAGCGCCGGCTCGGTCAAGCTGTGCTAAAGCGCACGAGTGAGCTCTACCGCATTCATTGCTTACCCTTCATCAACCCGCCGCTAACAACGAGAAGCCGCCTCAGCGGCTAGATCCGTCCGGCATGCTCCTGCCCAGTGAATAACCTCCTCGCAAAAGGTGAGACGACGCCCATGAAATCATATGAGAGCCGGGCGTGCTCCATGATGCGCTTCACTGTTACGAGAGGATGGGAAGCGCTATGCTGTTGGCCTCAAAACTAGGCGCTGTTCAATAGGCTGAATGACTGTTGATTCAAGCTGCGGCAGTATAGGCCGCGGATAAAGGGGTGGGCACTGTTGCGGCGTAGAAAGGCAACGGTGAGGGACGGCAACGATGAAGGATGAAGAGATGACATTCATAGAGCTACCGAACTTCTTCCCGCAGACCTTTACAACCGATCCAGGACGCGCCGCGATTACCGGGAACCCCTACGATTTCGCGGCTTTTGACATACCGACTAGAAGTTACGCAGTTGATCAGTGTGACCAGAGACCTGACAGGTTTGTTAAAGCTGTCAGGTCTGGCTCAAGTGCGTAGCTCCTAGAACTATAACGACCATGCTCCTCCTCATGTGCATGTAAAGTATCAAAGCGATGTCCGCAATGATCGAATCGAAATTCAGACGCGAACATGGATGAGGCCAGGGAAAGAGCTACCGTCAGCCCTTCGCAAATTGATCAAAGCTTGGGTTGCTGCTCACGAACATGAACTTCTGGATGAATGGCAGAAAGCGAAACGTGGTGAGCTAGTACGAATTGTGGGGTAAATAATGGATTGGCAAGAATGGCAAGCGTATGCTGATAATGAGCAGAATTGGGTAGACCACGACGAACGAGGTTTGCTAAAGGCTGAGTATGTTTGTGATTATGTACTCCGTTTATGGTTTGAAGAAGAACTGGATGTTTCCATTTATGAATTAGATTTCCAGCCACTCTTTGTTGAACACAACCCTGGCGGTGTCTTTCAACCACTACGCAATCAAGATCGCTTTCGCCTCGTTGAAGGGAACTATTCATTAAATTGGCTGAACCCGAGAACCGGTCTCTATGATGAAACTGCCATCGATCTGGCGCCAGAATGCGTTCGTTTTTTTTGTGAAAGATATGGACGCACGCTAAAATCAGCAGACCGCCCTTCAACGAAGGAGCTTGTTACAGCAGCTACCGAGCTTGAACGGTCACTGGTTGTTGGGTAAACCAGTGACCGTAGTGCATGGCTCTACACCCCACGCCAATCAAACATGGGGGCCAGCGAGGTCAGGCGGCGGTGCAGAATATCCTGATAGGCCGCTTGGGCCTTGCTGGGGTCCATCAATTCATAGAGTCCATCCACTTTGACCCGCTCCTCATGCAGCCACTGTAACCCAGCCGCATAGTTTTCAAAGATGCTGCCGCGGCGGAAGGTGGTGGGATGATTGGGCAGTTGCCATTCCCAGCCACTGCGCACGGTGAGATAGTTGAAGAAAATGAGCCGCAGCAATTCATGGGCGGTGGCATTGTTCCGCTGTGACCACGGTGCGCCGATCTGGCTCAGTTCCCCATATTTTTGCAACACATGACAACCATCGACCGCGGCCTGCTCATGGCCGGAGCACTCCAATTGTAACGCCACTTGACCAGCCACGGTAGCGTCCTCTTTGGGCACGCTAGCATAGACGCGGCTCAACCCCACATGATTGGCAAGCTCCTGACGCGTCGGATCGGGATCAACGACCAAGACCTGATAGCCGCAGCTTTGGAAGATCTGCGCGCCCAGGTTGCCCACCGGCCCTAAGCCGGTCACCATCACCAATGCCGGCGGACGCGCCGGGGTCGTCGTCAAGGTCGCCATGGTCACCCCCATGAGACGGGTAAAGACGGCGCGTTCGGGGGCCAATCCAGCCGGGACAGCGACGGTTTCGACCACAGGAAAGCGCTGATAGGAGCGGTGACGGCCCATACAAAAGCGCAACTCGCCGGGCTGTACTCCTTCGACTTCGGCCCCCACGCGCTCTACTTCAAAAATAGCGGCATAGCCAGGCTGGCGGGGAAATTGATTGCCGATATACGCGCCATTGAGTTCGGTGCCAGGGCTGGCTAGTGTCACCAAGGTGCGCCCAGCAATCTCATTGGGCGCGGGGTCAAGGCTCTCATCGGTCACCGGCAACAGCTCGGCCTGTTCGCGGGCGGTGAAGGTAATGGCAAAAATTGACTGACTCATACAAGGATTCCTTCTTCTTTGGCGACGGCGCGCACATGGGCGGCCGCCAGGTCATACTCGGTTTCGTTGGGCAGATGCTCTAACATGATGGGGAGATCCGGGGACAAGCAGGCCAACTCCCGCAGCAAGGTGGGCAGATCGAGCCCACCCTGACCGGGGCGTACTTCATCCAGGTGGACCGTCAAGTGCGTTGCCAGGCGAATGTCTTTGACATGGACGCTGCGGATGGCTGGCCCCAACGCGGCGACCGCGGTACGGATGAGCTCTGTGTTCTGGAAATAGCGTTGGGGGCTGTTCACGAGGTTCACTGGATCAAAGTGGACGCCAAAGCCAGGCCGGTCAATCGCTTGGATCAGCCGCTGGTAGCTCTCCACCGAATCGGGGTACATCCAGGGCATCGTTTCCAGGGCATAGACCGTCTGGGTGGGCTGGACCGCGTCGATGATTTCGCGCGTGGTTGTCACAATCAGATCAAAAGTTTCTTCGGTCAGATCGGCGGGATGTGGCCCATCCCACTTTCCCCCGCGCGAGCCCGCAATATTGACACAACACCGCGCCCCGATCTGCTCAGCCAACCAGAGGGACGCTTTGCATTTCTCTAGCGCCGCCGCGCGTATGGCTGGGTCCGGACTGAGCGGGTTGCTCCACGCGCCCACTTCGGCGATCACAAGATCGGCGGCCTGTGCTGCTTGGCGATAGGCGGCAATCAGGGCCGGGTCGGCATCCGGCTTGAGCGGACAATAGGCAGCGCGATAGCCTTTTGCTTGCACAGCAGCCACCCATGCCGCTGGATCAGCATAGGACTGGGGAAGAGGAGCGCCAAGACGCATTGTTGATTCTTTCTAGGTTGGTTTATGGGGTTGATTTACGGTCATGCTCCCCTTCATGGCGTATAATAAAAGGGAACGACGACAATTACCTTGTCTGTGTTGATTCTACTGTAGAGCGCGGCAAGTCAACAAATAGTGCGCAGCGATGCAAATAGCCATTTACAGACCTACGCACAGAGCGGAGAATAGACCTTTTATGCTAACCCTAGAACAGATCCAGCGGACCATTGCGACCGGCCCCTTTGCCGCGTCGTGGGATTCCCTCGAAGCCTACACAATCCCCACTTGGTATCAGGACGCCAAGTTTGGCATCTTTATCCATTGGGGTGTCTATAGCGTGCCGGCCTTTGGCAACGAATGGTATGCCCGCGAGATGTATCTAAAAGGCACCTCTATCTTTGAACACCATGTCGCCACCTATGGCCCGCAAGACAAATTTGGCTACAAAGATTTTATCCCCCTCTTCCAAGCCGAGCGCTACGATCCACAAGCATGGGCGCACCTTTTCAAGGAGGCCGGGGCGCGCTTTGTGGTGCCCGTGGCCGAACATCATGACGGCTTCCAGATGTATGCCAGCCAGCTTTCCCGGTGGAATGCCGCACAAATGGGGCCGAAACGGGATCTCATTGGCGATTTGGCCCAAGCCGTCCGCGCGGCCGGGATGACCTTTGGCGTTTCGAGCCATCGCGCCGAGCATTGGTTCTTTCTGGAAGGCGGGCGGCAGTTCAATTCGGATGTCAATGACCCAGCCTACGCCGACTTCTATGGACCAGCCCAGCCCAAGCGCGACAACTACATCCATGGTGGGCCGGATCAAGCCTACTTAGAGGAGTGGTTGCTGCGCAGTTGTGAATTGATCGATCTATACCAACCTCAGATCTTCTGGTTTGATTGGTGGATCATGCATCTGGCCTTTAAGCCCTATCTGAAACAAGTCGCGGCCTACTACTACAACCGCGCTGCCCAATGGAACCAGGGGGTGGCGATCAACCACAAATTTGATGCCTTCCCCACCGGCGTGGCCGTCTATGACATTGAACGGGGGCAACTGAGCGATACCCGTTGGCTCTTCTGGCAGACCGACAGCGCGCTCTCCAAAGGGTCGTGGGGCTATGTGGAGGGGCAAGACTACAAGGACGTGGGGACAGTGATTGGGGATCTGATTGACATTGTGAGCAAAAATGGCGCGCTCCTCCTCAATATTGGCCCCAAGGCGGATGGGACGATTCCAGAACCCGAGCAACAGATGTTACGGACCATTGGGCAGTGGCTCCAAGTCAACGGCGAGGCGATCTACGACACCCGACCATGGACCGTCTTTGGCGAAGGCCCCACCCAAATTGCGGAAGGGGCGTTTACCGACACCCAGCGCAGCGCCTTCACCAGCGAGGATCTTCGCTTTACCCAAAAAGGCGACACTCTCTATGCCATCCTCCTGGCTTGGCCGAGCGAAAAAGCGGTGATCCAATCACTCGGCGCGGCCAAAGGGTTGTGGACAAAGCCGATTCACCAAATCCAGCTACTCGGCCACACCGGCCCATTGACTTGGCAAGTAACCGACCAAGCGCTTATCATCGATCTACCGGCACAGCCCCCTTGCGACTATGCGTATACGTTGAAGATTGGGTAGTCGGGTACCGCGCTTAGATCGTACGCGCCAAGGTCGATTAGCCGCCAAAGAGCTCTGAGGTTTTGCAAACCTAACAGCTCTGACACTGCGTAAGGTCTAATGCTTACGTTGAGCAGGCGTGAAACATGGGCTCGCGGCAGATTTCACATTTCACGCCCAGTATTTTGTCTTTCAGGATAATGCTATGCGACGACATTTGTTACCGCACGTCTCCCTTGTACTTCTGATTCTTCTCGCGCTAGGCGGCTATAGCACTCCTGGCGTCCACGCCCAAACGCCTGCCATCACCTACGAACGCTATGACACCCACATCACGCTCCAGCCTGATGGCACTTTTCTCGTGCGCGAAATTCAGCAGATCCGCTTTGATGATGAATTTCACACGGCCTTTGCCGATATTCCACGCGAATTGACAACCGCTATTCGCCAGATTCAACTCTATGAAGGCGATCTCCCCTACACGCTGGGCGGCAGTGGCCCCCGCACCTTTACGACTGAAGAAGATAGCAATTTTATCTATGTCCAGTGGGAATATGAGCCGACTGCGCCTGGCGATGTGCGGACCTTTGTACTCGAATATGAAGTCGTCGGGGGGCTCTGGCGCTACCCGAATGAAACCCTCTTGGAATGGCGGGCGGTACCAGCCGACCGCGGTGACATTGTAGTGGAAAGCAGCACCGTGACCGTAACCTTGCCAACGACCGTCGCCCCCGACCAGATCCAGAGCACGGCCTACGGTCCCAGCTTTCAGACAGCCACACAGGCCACCGATATCACCTTTACCGCCACCGAACCCATCCCCGATGGCGTCCAATTTCAGATCCAGGTGGGCTTGCCCAGCGATCTGGTCAATGCCGAACGGCAGCCCTGGCAAGTACAAGAAGATCATGCGCAGTTGGACTATGCCTTCAAGGCCCTCAACGTAGAACTGACCTTAGAGCCCGACGGCGTACTCTGGGTGGATGAATATCACCACCTGGCGGTTAACGCGGGCGCGCTCGACCAGGGCAATCGTCAACTGCCCCTGCGCTTTCTGGACACGATCGATCAGATCCAGTTGCAAGAGGGCCAAGCAGCCTTTGTCGAGGCCACCAGCGGCTGCACCTACTGTCTCCAAATTCGAACCACTCCTGGTCAGGACGATTGGGCCTATTATGACCCAACACTCCGCACCGTGGTATCGGATACGACACGAGTCGGCACGGTGCAACTCACGTGGCAATTTCCGCCCTTGGTGCGCGGAGAAGAGACCTCCCTCCATCTACGCTACCGAGTGCAGGGGGCCGTTCGCCACCTGGCGGATCGCCAGGAGATCAACTGGACAGCCGTCTTCCCCGCGCGGAATCAGCCGGTAGAGCAGGCGCAACTGCGCTTTACCCTGCCTACGGGCGTCGATGCGCAAACAGTGCAGGTATCCGGCGGCACCAGTGAGTGGGTCAGTGCCGAAACCGTGTTGGTGACCGCGCCGGGGCCGATTGCGGCTGGACAGGCTTGGGCGGTGCAGATCTCCTTGCCCGTCAACGCCACAACTGGTGCCATTCCCCAATGGCAGCAGGATCTAGCCGACGCGGTGATTGCCGGTCAAGCAGCCGCGTTGCAACAGGCGCGGTTACAATTGGGCTTTGGCGTCGCCGCCCTGCTCATCTTGGTATTGGGCTTGCTGGGGGTTTATCTCATCTGGTATTGGTGGGGCCGCGACCGGCCTTTGCCTGCCATTGCCGACTACCTAACCGAGCCACCTTCCCATTTGCCCCCAGCGATTGTGGCCTACCTTTTGGATGAAGCGCCTTCGGTCAAAGGCGCCTTGGCCTCGCTCTTTCACCTCGCCCAGTGGGGGCTGCTCTGGATCCGTTTTGACAATACCTTGGCCCTCAAACGGGTCGCCGAGAAGAAGTTAGTCGCTGGTGAAGCATTGATTACCCCCAGTGGCGAAAGTGTGACGCTGCCCGCCCATTTGGTCACCCTCTTTAACGCGATCGAGCCGGATTTGCCCTATGAGACGGAGGTACCCTTACATCAGATCTATCGGCATTTCCAAGCGGTGTTGCCCCAGGTCTATGCCCAGATGGGATCAGAAACCAGCCATTTCTTTGATGATGTGCCCGAAGAAGCCCGCCATCGGTGGTTGGTACGGGGCCAATGGTTCATCCTGCTCGGGGTCATTGGCGGGGTGATCCTGGCGCTGCGCTTCTTTGGCGATTTGGGTTGGCTCGCCCTTGCGCCAGCGGTGTCAGCCGTGCTCGCGGGTTTTGCCTTGGTCTTTGCCAGCCGGTGGATGCCCCGCCGCACGACAGCAGGCGTGGAAGAAGCACAACGGTGGCGCGCTTTTCGGACCTACTTACAGAATCTCAAAAAATATGGCGACGCGGCCCAAGCACAACGAATACTCGACCGCTATTTTGCCTACGCCGTGGCCTTGGATGTGGAAGAAGTAGTGCTGGAACAGGCCACTGAGATGGGTGGAATGCTGCCCGATTGGAGCTATACCCCCACGTGGCAGCCGCCCCGTCGTCCTGTCCAGCGCCGCGAGCAACCTTCCCCCTATCCAACGGGTGGGTCGATTGGGTTGCCAACCCCCAGCGCCCCGGCAGCCAAGGGAGAAAACGCACCAGCCACGCGACCATCGCTCAGCGGGACCTCGCGCCAGTTGGGCAACGCGTTGAGTAATGCCAGCCAAAGTTTAGGCTCGCTATTGAGTACGGCCACCGGTAGCGCCCTGCCCGATACGCCCTTTGAGAATGTCCTCCAGGGCGCGCAAACCACCGGCAAAGTGGGAGCGAAAGTGGCATCTACGACGCTGGAGATCTTAGGTGCGATCCTGGAGGAATCATCCAGCGGGGGTGGCAGTGGCGGCTATAGCAGTTCGGGTTCTTCGCGCAGCAGTTGGAGTTCTAGTTCCAGCCGGAGCCGATCTTCTTCTAGTCGCAGTAGCAGTGGCGGCTTCAGTTCCAGCCGGAGTAGCAGCAGTCGTCGCAGCGGCGGGGGTGGCCGCCGCGGTTTCGGGTAATTGAGGTTGGGACCAATACCTGACAGGTTTTTATGAAGATTAACCATTAACTTCGGTAAACCAGCGCTGATTGAAATCAGCGCCTGCTCGGTCAAGCTGCGCTAAAGCGCACTAGTGATGTCTACCGATTTAATTTCTTACCCTTCATAAAAACCTGTCAGCTCGATCAACGCGGCCAAGTCGCGGGCAACTTTTCCCCATAGACAAGCTCGGTCGCGCCAAGAAAATGGGCCAGATCGGTAATCGTTTGGGCGACGGCTTGGCTGGTGGCCGCGTCCCAGGACGTGGTCGCTTGGGGATAGAGCGCGTTAATGGTCAACCGGCCCGCTTTCCAATCCATTTTGGGGTCCAGCCGCCCAATCAGTTGGTCGCCGTGCAAAATCGGCAGGACATAGTAGCCATATTGGCGCTTGGCTGGCGGCACATAGATTTCGATGCGGTAAAAAAAGTCCCACATCAATTCGGTGCGATCGCGGTCGCGGATCAGATTATCAAAGGGTGACAGCAACGTTGTGCGCGGTTGCCAATCACCGGCTTGGATCGCTTCTAACAGCGGGATGGTATCGGCATGGATAAACCATTCCCCCGGCCAGCCATCGACCGTAACCGGCAGGACTTTTTTCTCTTTTTGCAGGCGCTGCACCACCTTGGGCAGTTGGGGATAGCGCCGTTCAATAAAATGGCGCTGAATGTCGCGCAGACGGCCCACGCCAAGCGCGCGCAGCGACTTCTGTGCCGCATCATAGGTCACTTGGGTATCGCGCCAGCCCCTGGGCAGCGTTGCCAGCGGCAGCACTCGCTCGGCTAAATCCCACCATCGTTCCAGGCCATTGCGCTTGGCAACCATAATCTGGCCGCTCAACCATAGGTGATCCAACATATAGCCCACACTCCGCCCCGATGACCAGCCGCCGGACGACCAAGGCACCAAGGCATCGTTTTCAATGTCTTGCGTACGCAAGGGACCACGCGTCGCCAACTCCTGCAAAATCGAACGGCGGAAGGCATCATTTTCTTTTACCCAGGCCGTAATCCGTTTGCTCCACGCTGAGCCGCCCTTGCCGTAGCTCCGCATCTTATGCTCATGGAGCGGGTAGTCCTCAACCAATACCAACGACGCGCAATGTGCCCAATATTCAAACAGATGGCGATCCTGGTGGACCAGGTGATGTAACTGGGCGCGATCGTAGTGGCCCAAGCGACTCCAAAGCACAAGATACTGCGTGCGCTCCACTACCCGGATTGGGTCTAGTTGCAGACAGCGCAATTGGCGCAGCGTATCCAACATGGCGGCATTGGGGTCAGCGGGCAGCGGGCCAGCCAAACCTTGAACCGCAATGGCAAGCCGGCGCGCAACCGTGGGCGTAATCGTGTAGGTTTTGGTTTTCATGGCAACGATTCGTGGCTACCCGGCGGTGTGCCCACACGCCAGGCATGGCTGAGTTGGTTAAGAAAATGGTGCCCCTGCTGATCCAAATCACCATCCAGACCAAAGGTGAGGGTACGTACATGAATGTTGCCCACCTTGAGATCAAGCGGTGCAGCCAGCCGTTGAGGATAGATCAAAACCGCCTCGGTTGCCCCTTTGGCTTCGGCATAGGCAACCACCTGGGCCACGTCTGCAGTGTCGGCGCGTGCACCTATTTTGTACTTGGTATCCATCACACAGCGCACCGCACCACTGGCCGCGTCATAGAGCACGAGGTCAATGGCAAAGCGCTGCTCTGGAGTCAGCGGGTGGGTTTCCTGCACTTGGAGACGCCATCGCTCATCTAAATTTTGCTGGAGCCAGGCGGCGACAAAGCGCTCATAAAGACGCGCCATCTCTACCACAAAAGGAATGGCAGGCGTATCCCCTGGTCGATGAGAAGGGCTGCTATGCTCCAAGAAAAAGGCACAGAGGCCATGCAGCGGCGCGTAATCCGCATTGAGGCGGCTGTAGGTACGCTGGCGACAGGCCGACGCGGTCATCGGCGGCGCGGAGACCACGTGTTGGAGAGCACGCACACTTTGGCGCACCGCTGTGGCCGCACGCGGGCCACAGACTTTGCTCCGCGCGATCTGTTGCATAGTCCAGAGTAGAATCTGGTTATCGGGCACGTCGGTTGTATATTCATAAAAACGGCAGGGCAGTTCAGTGCGCGCCGGTTGACGCAGGAGTTCCACCAGTTGCACTTGCCCGCGCACATAGGGCAGGGTGGCTTGTTGAACGCGATAGGTGCGATATAGGCCCTGTTGGCAGCGCTGTAATACCCGTTGGGCCAGGAGCACTGCCAGTAATTCATACAACGCCGGCACACTCTCGGCCCGAAACCAACCATCCAAGAGGCGGAAGGCGCGGAGATCATAGGCCACTTCCACCATACGCAACAAGGTTTGCAGCGCGGCTTTGGGCTCCAGCGCCAGTTCAAGGGTCGGCGTCACGGGCAAATAACCGGCCCACCCCAGGTTGGTCAACCGCCACTGACCGCCGGTCTTAAATGAAGGCGGCTCTATGTCGATCAAGTGCCGGTAGTCGCGCCAAAGGGTCTGCGCATTTTGGTCAGACAAGCGCGCTGGGCTCACCAAAGATGGCTGGTATTCAGTTAGCATAAGCGGGGATGGTGAAGATGGACACATCGGCTAGGCCACTTGGTTAAGCGAGAGAAGAGCACAGAACATTTGTTTCCAGTTACAGTGGGTATCGTAACATGGCTTCGCTTTTTAGGCAAAAGGCTGCATCAAGATAAGTCATTGAACATAGAAGTTACGTAGTTGGCTGGTTCAAGTGCGTAACTCCTTGAACAAAGGGGCCGCTCGTTACCCGCAGCGCATTATTCAGACGGATAAGCGTTTGTTATAATAGCGCAAAGAACCCCGAGCGGGAAGAAGTTCAGCCACCTCACTTTCACGCACGTTGCTGATATTGACCCTGCGTTCTTACACGACTGGCCGCGCCATATTGGGGCCATCATCAAACGCCGCCAGCAACAATTTGCGCTTACCCCTTAGTCCCCAAACGGCCCTTTCACCTGTGCCCACCGGAACGCCGCCACGCGATCGGGTTGGTCAAAGAAATACTCTTCGAGATAGGGTTCGATCTCCAGTTGCCAGATGTCGGGCAGTTCGGTGGCGAGGTCCGTCCGCAAGAAGAAGGAATGACCAATGGCATAGTGGGCGTCACCAATTTCGCTGTTGACCCGCCGCAGCAGGTCGATCAGCCCATCGACGGCAAAACCGGTGGCGTTCTGTCGGTGGAAACGGCGCAGTACCTCAACATCGGGTTGGAGCGCGATAAAGGCAAAGCGCCGCCGGAGGGCATGATCAAGCAGCGCAATCGACCGATCTGCCGTGTTCATCGTCCCAATCAGGCGGACATTAGCGGGAATGGCAAAGGTACGCCCATCAGCGGCCAAGCGTACCGTCCGCTCGCGATATTCCAACAAATACATCAACTCCCCAAAGACACGCGCCAGATCGGCGCGATTGATCTCATCAATGATCAGCACACAGCGCCCGCTACAGTGCGCGGCCCGCTGACAAAAGGCCAGGAAACGACCGGCAATCACCGCATAGCGCACTTCTCCATGGGGGCCAGCCACGGGGCGAATCCCTTGGACAAAATCTTCATAGGCATAGGCGGCATGAAACTGTACCACTTCGACAAAACCATCGGTGCCACCGACCAAATGGGCAGCCACCTGTTCCGCCAGAAAGGTTTTCCCCACGCCGGGTGGGCCATAAAAGATCGCCTGCCCTTTACGCTCCAACGCACTCACCCAACGGCGCAGCATTGCTTCGGGGAGAAAGGTGGCGACTGCACAGGCCGCCAATGAATAGGGAGGGGCGACGGTCTCCACAGTGGGAGGAAGAGCAGTCGGTTCCGGCGGCTCGGCCAGGGTAGCTGGTTCGCTCTTCGATTGAGATGACGGCTGTATGGTATAGGTCACTGGTGATTCGGCTAAACGGCGAATGGTGGAGGATTCGTCCTGCAACGAGGCTGCCAGCCGCTGCTGGTAGAGGGTTTCGGCAAAGAGCGAAGCTGCCGTCGCTTCGGTCAAGTTAAGCGCTTGGCCGGTTTTGGTCAGCCGCCAAAGGCCCCGTTGATTGGCGTCCAGCAGCCCCGCCCGCACCAACAGCCGCCGCGCTTGGTAGAGCTGTTGTTTCTGGCGTTCAGCCGTAGCTTTCTTTTTGGTCTTTGGCGTCGCCACCCTAGCGAACACCGCTTCGATCACTTCGCTGGTGCGTCCTTGGCCCCCTAACGCTTGGAGCGTATTGACCAAAGGAACCAGCAGATGGACAAAGGCGGGCGGAGCTTCACCCTCTGTCGTTCGCGGGGACGGGGGTTCCGGCATTTCCACCACCGGCGCGGTAGCTAGAGCCAGCAAGCGTTCGGCGGAAATCGCCGCAAAGGTTGCTCCCCACCCAGTCCCTGGCAAACGCCGCGGCGTTAAGTCAGTCCATTCAACTGGATAGCGATGGCCCTGCGCCACTTCTGGCACATAATAATAGGGGCCGCTGATGGTCCCCAACCCAAGAAGTAGATTACCGCGGTGGATCAACAGTTGGTCCCCCTCTTGCACCTGCCGGGCAAAGCGCCAGACCTGTTCCGCACTGCCTTTGCGCCAAGTAGGATGCTGAGCAATGAGACTATCGCGCCGCTGCCCAAATTCGCGCTTGCGTATACCGCTGAGATCGCCTAATTCGTCCCACCCCATGGTGATCATATTACCTTCACGCCATTCTTGCCAGAGCCAGCTCTCTTCCGCCAGGCCCAGTGTCCAATAGCGCCGAGGCCGGAAGCGAAAGTCGCGCTCGGTCACCAGCCAGTGACAAAAGAGCAACACTTGATCGTGGCGTTCGCGCGGGTCGGTTTGGGCTGGTTCAGGGTGGTCGAACAGGGCCTGCCCAACGTGCTGGAGTGCGGCATTGGCCGCGGGATAATCGGTCAGGGCCGGTGTATAGGCGCGGTCGGTAAAATAATTCAGCGTCCGCCGCGCGTGGTGGTTCAAGAGCAGATACTGCTCAGGCCGCAAGGCGTTGAGAATCGGGGAAAGAATCCCACTTTGGAAGCCCCGTGTGTAGGGGAAGCGACGAAAATTTTGGCAAGCCGTGGCTAGTTGCGTCGGCTCATCCACACATTGACGAACAAAGTGTAGAATGGCCTGGGCAATCGCCCCCCATTCATCAGGTTGGGTCCACCCGGCAGCTTCATACCAACTGCGCAAATCGCCAACCACCGCCGGGGTCGGATGGATCCACGCCCCGCGCCAGCGGTTGCGCGGGGTATCGGCATAGGGTAATAACTTGAGCAAAACAGCATCCGTGAGAGACTCGTCCCCTTGCGCTTGGGCGAGAATCTGCGCATAGTGCTGTTGCGCCAGTTGACGGGCAGCCACCAAAGCACGGCGTAATGTATCCGCCGCGGCGCTGCCACGATAGTGCTGCTGAAATTCCAGCCAGAGCTGGATCAGTTCGTTCTGCTTGGCCGGGGTAAAGAGCGGTTCGGATGAAATGTTCATGAATGGTACAATGACTTAAGAGACTGAAGACGCCGCCCGCGCCCGACGGGCACCCGAAAGGTGCAGGGCTACCGAACAACGCCGGCGAAAGCCCGCTGAAGCGGGCGTTGCTCCCGCGCACCGTTCCTTCAGGACGGTGCGCATACCAAATACAAAATAACGTTGGTAACACTGTACGATGATTATAACTGATTACACGAAATTTCCCCATACCATCTTGGCTAAATGTGGTAATTGTGGTCAGGAGCGTAGAGGCGGCGCAGAGTCTTTAGTCGCCCATCCAGAAAGGAAAATTCACATGGAACTCACCGCGATTGCGGACTATCAATGTGTGACGGGGGAGGGACCGCTCTGGCACCCAGATGAGCAGCGGCTCTATTGGGTGGATATTCCCCAGGGGCGGCTCTTCCGGTATGATCCCCAAACGGGACAGCATGAGCAGCTCTATGAAGGCGACCCGATTGGCGGCTTTACGATTCAGGCCGATGGCGCGTTATTGCTCTTTATGGCCCAAGGTGCGATCCGGATTTGGCGGGCCGGTCACTTAAGCACCCTCCGGGCCAGCACGCCGGGCGAGGAAGATTCGCGCTTTAATGATGTGATTGCCGACCCGGCGGGCCGCGTCTTTTGTGGCACCATGCCCACGGCCACGCGCTTGGGGAATCTCTATCGCTTGGAGACAGATGGAACGCTCCATCATCTTTTGAGTGGCATCGGCACTTCCAATGGATTGGGCTTTACGCCGGATCGCCAGCAGCTCTATTACACGATCACGCGGGAGAAAAAGGTCTACGTATTTGACTATGCGGTTACGACCGGAGCCATTACCAACCAGCGCGTCTTTGTCGATTCGGCTAATGCACCCGGCAGCCCGGACGGCCTAACAGTCGATGCCGAGGGCGATGTCTGGTCGGCACGGTGGGATGGTGCCTGCCTGATCCGCTACGCGCCCGATGGTACCGAAGAACGGCGGATCAGCTTCCCCACCAAGAAGATCTCCTGTCTCACCTTTGGCGGGCCTGATTATACCGACATGTATGTGACGACCGCCGGTGGCAATGACCGCGCGGCCAATGGTGCGACAGCGGGCGCGCTCTATCATTTGAATTTGGGCATCCAAGGCGTGCCAGAATTTCGGTCACGGATTGGCTTATAACACTGGGTTTAGATCAGCAGAAAAGAGGGAGAAAGGACTGATATGAAGGTTGAACTCGCCTACGGGCGCAAGGGCTTAACCGTCGAGCTGCCGCCAAGCACCGATGTGGTGACGGCGCGGTTTACAGCGGGCGCGGCGGATGAGCAAGCCATGCTACAACACGCGCTGCGCGCCCCCATTGGCTCACCGCCCCTGCGGGAGCTGGTGCGGCCAGGGCAGAAAGTGGTGATCGTCCACACCGACATTACCCGGGCCACCCCCAATGATCGGATTCTCCCCGTGATCCTAGCCGAGCTAGAAGGCGCGGGCGTGGCGCGAGAAGATATTACCCTCCTTAACGCATTAGGCACACACCGTCCCCAAACCGATGCCGAGTTGCGGGGGATGTTGGGCGACTTTGTGGTGGATCACTACCACTGCCGCCAACATGATGCCTTTGACGACGCCAATTTGGTCTATCTGGGCCACACGTCCAACCACCACCCGGTGCGTATCAACCGTCAGTTCTATGAGGCTGATGTCAAAATCCTGACCGGCTTTATTGAACCCCATTTCTTTGCAGGCTTTAGCGGCGGCCCCAAGGGCGTGCTGCCCTCGATTGCCGGGGCGGAAAGCGTCTTTACCAATCATGGGCTGGCGATGATTGGCCACCCCAAGGCCACTTGGGCCAATACCCAGGATAACCCGATCTGGGAAGAGATGCGGGAGGCCGCGCGCATGGCCCAACCGACCTTCCTGCTCAATGTCACCCTCAATGCTGCGCGGCAGCTTACGGGCGTCTTTGCTGGGGAGATGTTACAGGCCCACGCCGCGGGCTGCGCCTTTGTGCGCCAAAATGCCATGACCCCCGTAACCGAACCCTATGACATTGTGGTCACCACTAACAGTGGCTACCCGCTCGATCAAAATCTCTATCAATGTGTGAAAGGCATGAGTGCAGCACGCCAGATCACGCGCCAGGGCGGCACCATTATTATGGCCGGGGCCTGCCAAGATGGCCTGCCTGATCATGGCAAGTATGCGGCGCTCCTGACCGCGGGCGGCTCACCCCAAGGCGTGCTCGATCTGATCGCCCAGCCCGGCTTTAGTGAGCAGGATCAATGGCAAGTGCAGATCCAAGCCCAGCTCCAACTCCATGCCGATATTCATGTCTACAGCGATGGTCTCACCGACAGCCAAATTACCCGCGCCCTCTTTACCCCCTGCCGCAATCTCACCGAGACCGTGACCCGCCTCCAAGCCCGTTACGGGCCACAGACGCGCATCTGCGCCATGCCTGAAGGGCCACAGACGGTTGCTTATTTGGTGAATGGAGAGTAGAAGCTGGAGACCAGAAACTGGAGACTGAGATAAGCGAACTACGCATGAATGACCGATCACCTAAGCTTCCCATAACACGCAAGGAAATAGAATTATGTTAACTGACGCTAGCCGTCGTCAAGCGTTTCCGCAACTTGCGGAGATGATCTATCTTAATACCGCCGCCGAAGGTATTCCGCCACTAGCGGTGGGCGCGGCATTGACCCAATACTTTCATGATCACCAACGTGGGATGGATGGCCGCGTGGCCCATGCGGCCCAGCGGGAGGCCGTTATGACCTTGACGGCCCAACTCTATGGCCTGAGCGCAGAGGAGATCGGGATCTGCTCGTGCAGTTCCGAAGCCTATAACCTGGCGGCGCTCGCCTTGCAATTACAGCCAGGCGACGAAGTGATCATCAATGATCTGGACTTCCCCGCGGGCGCGACTCCGTGGCTGCAACCCAATTGCCCGGCTACCGTCAAAGTTTGGCAAGCCCGCGAGGGCGCGCTGCGCGTTGAGGATCTGATCCCCTTGCTGACGCCGCGCACCCGCCTGCTGACGGTTTCGCTGGTCAGCTTCTACAATGGCTTTCTGCTTCCCCTACGCCAAGTGGTTGAGGCGGTCCACCACCATTCCGCCGCGCTCATTGCCGTCGATGTCACCCAAGCCCTGGGGCGCATTCCCCTCGATCTCACCGGTGCGGATCTCATTGTCAGCAGCACGCACAAATGGATCTTGGGGAGCCACGGCGGTGGCTTGGTTGGTGTACCCACAGCGCGCAATCGCGAGTGGACCGTGCCTGCAGGCGGCTGGTTCCACTTGCAGGATGCCTTTGGCGCAGAGCGCTTCCAGCACGCGGTCAGTCGGCCCGGCGCGGCCAGCTTTGGCGTGGGCATGCCCAACTACCCCGCGCTCTATGCCATTCGGGCCGGACTCGACTACATCCAAAGTGTGGGCGTCGAAGCCATCTACGCCGCCGCGCAACCGTTGGTCCATCTTTGCCTAGAAGGGCTACAGCAATTACCCGTCACCTTGCTGACCCCCACTGCCCATGAAGCGCTGGCCGGGATCTTGGCGATCCGCCATCCCCAATTTGAAGCGCTCCAACAACGACTCCATGCCCAAAATATCCACATCATGGCCCAAGCCTCGCGGATGCGTATTGCCATCCACGGCTACAACACCCAGGCCGACGTCGAAACTTTCCTCCGCGCCCTCAGCGACGCGCTCCGCACGGTCTGAGCGTTCCCGTGGGGATAATTTTGGGTAGAGGACGCGGATAGACGCGGATTCGCGCGGATGATTTGCCTATCATCCGCGTCTATCCGCGTCCATGCTTAGATTCTTACATCTCCAGCCGCTCATAATGTTGCGTATAGCGGGCCAGGGCGGCCAGATCTAATTCACAGCCGAGGCCAGGGGCCATGGGGGTGGGGGAATAGCCATTCTGGAATTGGAGCGGTTCCATAATCAGGTCATCCTCACGTGTCCAACTGCCGACAAAGTCGGAGGCCATGGTACAGTTGGGCGCAACTGCCGCAGCGTGGAGGTAGGCCGTTTCGATAATGCCCAGATCATTGCCGGAGCCATGCCAGCAGCGTAGCCCAGCCGCCGCGGCCACGGCAGCATTGCGTTGAAAACCGACTAAACTACCATTCAAATTTACACAGTCCAAGACACCCGCTTTCACCCCACGGATGAGCGAAGGGCCATCGCTCAGATGCATAGCCAGCGGCAGGTTGATCGCAGCATGAATGCGGATATAGCCTTCGAGATCGGACTTGGGAATGGGGTCCTCAAAGACCTCGACATTGCCCAATTCCTCCAACTGTTGGGCTAGTTCAATCGTCGGCTCGGCCTGATAGAAGCGCTCATTCGGATCGACCGTTACCTTAAAGTCCGGCCCGGCTACCGCCAGAATCGCCTGGAGCCGCTCGACCATCGGTTCTTCTAAGCGGCACTTGATCTTGACACCGGTAAAGCCAAGTGCCAAGGCCCGCTCCACACTCCGCTTGCTATGTTCGGGCGTCTGCTGCCCCATCCAATAGTCGGCGCGCACTTGGCTGCGCACAGCGCCACCTAGCAAAGCATGGACCGGTACCCCGTGCATGCGGCCCACCAGATCAAAGAGTGCCATTTCAAAGGCATCATAAGCCGGTCCTTGGCCGACCTCGATGCCGGTTTCGCGCCCATCACCTTGGGTGCCATAGATATCTTGCAGGATCACGCCTTCGGGGTTGCGTCCCAGCAACAACGCCGCGCCTTGATATACCGCTTCCCGAGTAACACCGCGATAGGTTTCGCCAATGCCCGTCAGCGCTGTATCCGTTACCAACCGAATGATCTGCTTGGAAACTTGATCCCACCCGGCTTCCGGCACCCATTCTGGGCTGTGAACGCGGCCTGGAATGGTGGGAACCACTACGGTCCAAAGCTCAACTGCTGTGATTTTCATTGAGACTCCTCTGGTAGGGCTTGAAAGTCCTAAGAAATTGTAAGGCAAGCACAAAAATGTCAGCGTAACTACGAAAGAGAAAGGGGTACAATACCATTACGGGGTGACAACTCTGGTTCCACGTACTTTGATATGGTTTCATCATCGCGCCTCAAATCGAACACGCCGATAAGCTTGTTGATTGTACCTGTACGCTTCGCCATACGCAACCATCTATGCGACGTGCTTTCTGGGAGTTGCCTGTCGGGGCAGGAAGCACCCCATTAAAAGAACGTAGCCAACGAACGATAGGCTTTGTCCAATAGTAGACAAAACTGTTCCCACGCGTTAGAAGGAGCATTGCAATGAAGATTTGTGGCCTATCATCATTCATTTGGCGCTTCGGTTGGATTCTCCTCGGTTGCATGTTCTTTGGGCTGCTGCTGCCCCAACCCTCGGCGGCCACCCTCACGCCCCGCCTGGTTACATCGACCGAAGACAGTGGCCCCGGTTCGCTGCGCCAACACATCGCCGACGCCGCACCGGGCGACCTCATTCTGTTTGACACCAGCCTCAGCGGCCAAACCATTGTGCTCAGTAGCACCTTGCTGATCGACAAGGATCTGACCATCAACGGCACAGCGCTGGCCGAACCGATTACCTTGAGTGGCAACGATCTGGTGCGGGTGATGCACATTTTTTCGACAACCACCGCCAGCCTCAGTGGGTTTGTCATTGCCCATGGCAGAACAAAGGGCTTTCCTATGATCCCTGTGCCCCCTCCCCCCATCCCCAATTTCGGTCCAGGAGCAGGGCTGCTGAACGATGGCAAAGCCAGCTTGCAGCAGATTACCCTGCACCACAACCAAACCTCTGGCATCAGAGGCGGCGGCGGCGGAGATGGTGGTGCTATTAGCAATCAGGGTGTTTTAACCATCACCCATAGTTTCTTATCAAATAATCGGAGTGGCTTCGGCGGAAGTATTATGAACGACGGCCACTTGATCGTGGATCGTAGCACCTTTGCCGACAACTATACCTCGAATGAAATGGCAAGTGGACGAGGGGGCGCCATTTTCAACACGGCGCTCCTCACTGTCACCAATAGCACCTTTAGTCGGAATATAGCCGCCGGTGGTTTGGGTACACCCGGTGGCGGTGCCATTGAGAATAGCGGAACAATATGGATCTTTAATAGTACCTTTAGCGACAATTATTCCGGCCGCGCTTATTACCAAACTCCAACGGGTAGCGGTATCGCCACCAGCGGTACTGCGCATGTCTTTAACACCATCATTGCCAATAGTATTATGATTGACAATGATGGTGTTGATTGCAGTGGCACCTTCACCACCAATATCAACAACCTGATCGAAGATGGCAGTTGCGCGGCCACCTTGCGTGGTGCCCCATTGCTAGGGCCGCTGGTTGATTATGGCGGCGAGACCTTAACCCTCGCCCTCCTGCCTGGCAGCCCAGCCATGGATGCGGGTGACAATGCCACCTGTCTTGCCGTGGATCAGCGGGGCATCGCGCGCCCCTTTGATGGCGACGACAATGGCAGCAGTATCTGTGATATTGGCGCGTATGAGGCGGTGATCCCGGTCTTGGCGACGGCCACGGCCACGGTGACCCCAACCCCAACAAGCACCGGCACCGCCACCCATACGGGAACGCCCACCCAAACACCCACCCGCACGCCAACGCGCACGATTACCCCAACGCGCACGATTACTCCGACCCCAACAATTACCCCAACCCCGACCACCCCATCCACCTTTGACGTACGCGTCTATGTCCACGCGCCCATGCGCGCCATCCTCGTCGGTGAGACCATCACAGTGACGGTCACGGTCGATGATCGGAGCATCGCCTGCCGTTACCCCGTCTATGACCTGACCCTCAGCCAAGTGGGTAACCCGATCTTTCGGTTTGATTCCCCAGCCACGGTAAGCGCGCCGATTGAACATCGTACAATCTATACACTCACCGCCATTACCCCCGGCACGATTGCTTTGCAAGCCACAACCTATGGGGAACAACTTTGCAACGATTTTTGGCAATGGACCTATATCAACGGTTCTACCTACCCGGTAACCGTCCGCGCGGCAGCCACGGCAACCCCAGTCCCCACCCTGCCCCCAACCATGATCCGTCCTGGTGACGGCAATGGCGATCAGGCCATAGACCGTGCTGACATCAATGCCTGTATCCAAGAGATCTTCGATGGCGATGGGGCTTTCTGGCAAGATGCACCTGGCGGCAGTTACCCTACCACACCAAGCTGTGACGCCAATGTGGATACCGTCATCGATGCTGGCGATATTGTCTGTATTACGTTGCTGATCTTTTATGGCCCCGACGCCTGCCAAGCAGCCGAAGGGCTGAGCAACAATCAAGCTAGCCCCGCGCAACTGACCTTGGGGCCTAACCTGACCGCCGTCGCGGGAACGGCGGTCGCGATCCCTGTCCACTTGGCAACCCAGGGCCAGGCCCTCGCGGCGGCCGCGTTTGTCGTACAGTTCGATAGCGCGCATTTCACTTTCGACCCCACCGATCAGAACGGTGACACGATCCCCGACGCGGTGACGTGGACAGCGCCACCGCTCGCCAACCAACCTTGGATCACCGTTACCCACACCGCGGAAACCATCAGCCTCTTTCTGACCGATATGGCGGCGGAACCCGCCACACTGACCGACGGTGTTTTGTTGACAGTCACCTTGATCGCGAAGCCGCTGGTAGAAGCGTCACCCGTGACAAGTACGATTGACTTTGCCGCCCATACACCGCCTTCCTTAGGCAGCCAAAGCGGTAGAAGTATTCCTGCCCAAGCCACAGGCGGCACCATCCAAGTTGCACCCCCACCGATCCAACCGATCCAGCTCTATTTGCCCCTGCTGATGACGCCGTAGCAACAACAGCAGACGCAGTTAAAACTGCACGCTAACAAAGAGAAGCCGCCGCAGCGGCTTGATTGCAGCCGCCGCGGCGGCTTCTCTTTGTTAGCAGAGGGATTAATCCCTGCTGGCGACAACCGTGCGCTCGTGGTATGATCCTGGTTCCCAGTTTGTTCTCAACCAACAACCAAAGCAGAGCCTCGACACGCAACAAGGCAAAAGCCATAATAGATAGGAACACTTATGCAATCGGTACGAATGCAAGGGGACGCCCAGGTCACGCTGGTGGATGTACCCGAACCCGAACCGGGTCCCGGTGAAGTGGTCGTTGCCACTCAGGTCTCGGCATTATGTGGCAGCGAAATGAAGAGCTACCGCGGGGCCGGTAGCCCCCAAGGCAACAGCGGCCATGAAGCGGTGGGCCTTGTGGCCCAATTAGGCGCGGGCGTAACCTCTCTCCAGGTCGGCCAGCGGGTTGGGGTCAGCGCGATCAGTGGTTGTGGGCACTGTGCCGAATGTACCCAGGGACGCTATACCTGGTGTCCCGCGCGGAAATTTTATGGCAACATGCACGCCGAACGCTTTGTCATTGCCGCGCATGCCTGCCACCCCTTGCCCGCTGAGGTTGGTTGGGACGTGGGCGTGCTGATCACCGGTGACGGCTTTGGCGTACCCTATCATACCTCCTTAAAGCTACAAGATCCGGCGATTGAAACAGTTGCCATTTTTGGCGCAGGGCCGATTGGGTTGGGCAATCTGCTCATGCAACGTTATCAGGGGCGGACGGTCATCGCCGTGGATGTTTCCCCCACCCGCCTGGAGCTAGCCACCGAGTTGGGCGCGCAGCACGTTGTCCAAGCCGGGGCGGACCGCGACGTGGTGGCCGCGATCCGGGCCTTGACTGGCGGCAAAGGCGCGGATGTCTGCCTGGAGGCCGCGGGGCGACCGGAGACGGCCAAACAGTGCTTTGCTGCGGTGCGTATGGCCGGCACCGTGGTCTTTAATGGGGAACAGCCCGCCCTGCCGCTTTCGCCCAGTGACGATTTTATCCGACGCGATATTACCGCGGTTGGCTCTTGGTACTACCATTTTAACGAATATCCCGCCATGTTGAACCTCTATCGTCAGGGGCTGCCCATCGGCAGTTTGATCACCCATCACTTCCCCCTCGCCCAGGCGGACGAAGCCTTTCGTTTGATGGCCGCCGGAGCGACTGGGAAAGTGTTACTGACTTATTCAGATTGACTACCCAGAAGGGAACTAATCCATGACAATCACAAGCCGCGAAATTCAGCTCAAGCAACGCCCCGTCGGGCTACCTAGCCTAGATGACTTTGCCTTGGTCACAGTTACGCTGCCCGAACCAGGCCCGGGTGAGATGGTGGTACGCAACCGCTATATGTCAGTCGATCCCTATATGCGCGGTCGCATGAACGACCGCAAGAGTTATACACCCCCTTTCCAACTGAATGAAGCGCTCCAGGGTGGCGCGGTGGGCGAGGTAGTCGCCAGCAACGGCGGCAAATTCGCCGTGGGGACCTATGTGTTGCATGGCCTCGGCTGGCGGGAAGCGTTTCTGAGCGACGGCCAGGGGCTGACCCCGCTTGACCCAACCATTGCGCCGCTCCAAGCCTTTCTAGGCACAGTGGGGATGCCAGGCCAGACGGCCTACTTTGGGCTGCTGGATATTGGTCAGCCCAAGGCAGGCGAAACGGTCTTTGTCTCCGCCGCGGCGGGCGCGGTGGGCTCGGTGGTTTGTCAAATTGCCAAGCTCAAGGGCTGTCGTGTTGTCGGTAGTGTTGGCTCCCAGGCCAAGGTGGCTTGGTTGCAAGAGACCATCGGGATTGATGCCGCGTTTAATTACAAAAGCGTCGCTGATCTCAAAAGTGAGCTAGGCAAGCACTGTCCCCAAGGGATTGACATCTATTTTGAAAACGTCGGCGGCGACCATCTCGAAGCTGCCCTTGCCCACATGAATCAACAGGGGCGCATCCCCGTCTGTGGCATGATCGCCCAATACAACGCTACCGCCGCGACCCCAGCTCCCAACAATCTGGGCCTGATCATCGGCAAACGGCTCAAGTTACAGGGCTTTATTGTCTCCGACTACCGGGCGCGGGCCGGTGAGTTTTATGCCGATATGCAGCAGTGGCTTGCCGCTGGGCAAATCCAATGGCAGGAAACCGTGGTCGAGGGTATTGAAAACGCACCGCAAGCTTTCCTGGGGCTCTTCACCGGTGAAAACTTGGGCAAGATGTTGGTGAAGTTAGCATAAACATAGCGACAGGCTTGCATTCTTTGCCATTTTGTTTGATACTCTCGGCGGGGAGGTCTCTTGCTTGATAGGTGAATGGCACTTCATTGTTTCCAGGAGTTTCTCTTGCTTATTTTCATTACCTTCGACATGTTCGAACACTCTAGGGGAGATGATTGAATGTCTTACACCGCGCAAGTGCTAACGGCGCTCCGCCAACGTGATGCCCATGAAGCCGAGTTTTTGCAAGCTGTTTGGGAAGTTTTTGAATCGATTGAACCCGTGGTGGCCCGTCATCCCCACTATCAAAAAGAGCGCATCCTGGAGCGGATGGTGGAGCCCGAGCGCACGGTCATCTTCCGGGTGCCTTGGATCGACGATCAAGGTGAATACCAGGTGAATCGGGGCTACCGCGTCCAATTTAATTCGGCGTTGGGTCCCTACAAAGGAGGACTGCGCTTTCACCCGAGCGTCAATCTGAGCATCTTGAAGTTTCTCGGCTTTGAACAGACCTTCAAAAACTCCCTCACCACCCTCAACATTGGCGGCGGCAAAGGGGGCAGCGATTTTGACCCCAAGGGGAAATCGGATGGCGAGGTGATGCGCTTCTGCCAATCGTTTATGACCGAACTGTCGCGCCATATTGATGCCGCAACCGATGTACCCGCGGGTGACATTGGCGTTGGCGGCCGCGAAATTGGCTACCTCTTTGGTCAATACAAACGGTTGACCAATCAATTCACTGGTGTTCTAACTGGCAAAGGGACCAAGTGGGGTGGCTCGTTGGTGCGGCCCGAGGCGACCGGCTATGGCCTCGTTTACTTTGCCCAAGAGATGTTGGCAACCCGCCAAGAGACCCTAGAAGGGAAAATTTGCACGGTTTCTGGCTCGGGCAATGCCGCCCAATATACCGTCGAAAAGCTCTTGCAAATTGGGGCCAAAGTGGTCACGATGTCCGATTCCAATGGCTTCATCTACGATCCCCAGGGCTTTACGCCAGAGAAGCTAGCCTATGTGATGGAGCTCAAGAATGTCAAGCGGGGTCGCATCCAAACCTATGCGGAAAAATTTGGGGTTGAGTATAAAGCTGGACAAAAGCCATGGGTGGTCCCCTGTGTCGCGGCCTTTCCCTGTGCTACCCAGAATGAATTGGATGAAAATGATGCGGTGACTTTGTTACGCAATGGCTGTCAACTCGTGGCGGAGGGGGCCAACATGCCTTCAACGCCCGAAGCCGCCCATCTCTTTATCCGCAAAGGGATCTTGTATGCGCCCGGCAAAGCCGCCAATGCGGGCGGGGTGGCGACCAGTGGGCTGGAAATGAGCCAAAATGCCATTCGCACCAGTTGGTCTTTTGCTGAGGTAGATCGTCGCCTCCAAGCCATTATGCATGCCATCCATCAAGCCGCCTATGAGGCTGCTACCGAATATGGAATGCCGGGCAATTATGTGGCCGGGGCCAACATTGCGGGCTTTGTCAAAGTAGCCGATGCGATGTTGGAGCAAGGGTTGGTGTAGCTAGCGCGTTGCGGTCACAATAAAGCCAGCAATGCCAGCCGTGATCCCCGCCGCACCGCCCAGACCAATGGAAAGCCAAATATTGGGTAAGACAAGGGCCGCGGCGGTGGCGATCATGGTACTACCACTGAGCAGGTCGATTGTGCGCCAGGCCGAGGGCCGTCGCAGGAGCGGGGCAAGGCGGCTCGCCCCATAGATCAAACTAAAAAACCAGAGGGCAGAGGCCGTCACTGCACCTACGCCAAAGAAGAGCCGGTCCGCAACGGCAAAGTGGCTACTGCGCACGCCAATCATCAGCATGGTATCCACATAGGCGGCTGGGTTTAGTAAGGAGAAGCTGATCGTGGCGAACAGCGTACCTTTGATACTCAGCGCTTTCGCTGCCGGGGTTAGGGTTGTTGATATATGTTGGCAACGCGACGCCATGCAGAGAGTGCGTACCCCATAGCCTAGGAGAAAGATGATACCGCCCCAACTGGTCATACTCAACCAACGTTCGTCGGCTGCGAGCGCCGCCCCGAGCCCGCCAACCCCCACTGCAATCAGCAGCAGATCAAAGAGTGTACAGAGAAGGGCGGTCAGGAAAAGATGACGCCGGTGTAGCCCTTGTTGGAGCAGAAAAAGATTTTGGGGGCCGAACGCGATGATCAGGCTAGCACACAGGAGAAAGCCCTGTACCAAGGGTAACCATAAATTTGTAGGGAGTAGTGAAAACACGTAGGTCCTCATTTCTTGCTGCAGGGAGCTGGATTCAAAAACCGGCGGTGAGACTAGTCTAGCGCTGACAGGTTTTCATGAGCGTTCAGCCGATCAAGGGGAAAGCCCCAGGCTGAAGCCCTGGGCTGCTACCAGAAGCCCCGCTCAAGCGGGCTACCTCACCAGTGCGCTTCAGCGCAGCTTCCCCTTGGCTTGGCGTACACTTCATCAAAACCGGTCAGCGCTCTTTCGTACCGACCAACGGCGTAACTTCTTATCGCTACTATAGTGAATGCTCCGTTTCACTGCCGTTTGGCAAGCGTTTCTTGCCGTGGCGTCATCGGTATGACACGGGTTGAAGCTAGTACCGCCTCCACCTGACAGGTTTTTGAAACCTGTCA
Source organism: Caldilineaceae bacterium (assembly GCA_019637645.1). The sequence goes on along the minus strand of JAHBVH010000013.1, from coordinate 58,714 downwards.
GGTGGAGGCGGTAGCCTGTTTACTGTCTAATCATCGGCAAGTAGATCGTGCTCGTCGTCGCACTCCCACCACCGCTGACCGTCACTTGAAGTGTCAACACCTCTTTGACTTCGCCGTTATAGCCAGAGATGACAATCGGATAGATGCCATTGGGCACACTGCTATCGACACTGATCTCCAGTTGGCGGGTCGGCGCGCCTGGGTTCAGGCCGGGGAACCCTTCGGTATCGTTGGCGAATTTCGCCGTGATGCCGAGCGGGGTGTTCCCCAAATCGGTGGAAAGCCAGACGTTGGGGAAGAAGAGCGCGCCACTGGCATTCAACGTCACTGGGACCGTTCCCTTGCCACCCGCCGTTATCGCGACGGCTGGCTGCGATGACGTAAGCGCAAAGGGGGTCGAAGGCACCGAGAATTGCACTTCTTGCGAACGGACGGTGCGGCCACTTTCCGAATCGATCGCCTCAATCGAGAGGAAATAGGGCAGATCGGGCCGAATATTCGTCACCCGCACAAAGCCCACTTCGACGCCGGTAGGATTACCATTGCTATCCAACACGGCTAGCGCACCACCGACCGTAATGACTTCGGTGGGAGCCAGCGGTGTATGGCCCACCAAGAGCTGATAGCTATCGGCATCGGGGTGGCGATTGACCTGCCATTCGACATTCAACGCGTTGGTAGTCGCATCAAAGGTGGGGGTGATCGTTGCCGTCCACTGCGTAGGGAAGGTCGTGAGCTGATCGATGATAATGGGCGTGGCGTTGGCAAACTCACTCGCCCACTGGTAATCATCCTTCGCGAGCCAGACAGCATTGAAGCCATAGGGCGTCGCGGTGGCACTGGCCGCCAACACCGCGGGTACGGCAGCGTAGCTCGTGGCGGGCGGGTTGATACCATCATCGGCCCGCACCCAGAGATGATAGGTGCCCGAGGGCAGCTTGCTGAGATCAACCACTTTGGTGACCAACTGTCCACCCAATTCCGCGAGACTCGTCATCTCGAACTCGGCCAGCAATTGACCTTCATAGAGCGGAATGACTTCGGTGTTGGGCGAGCCATCGGCATTGGTCACGGTAAAGGAGGCGCTGATCGCTTGCGGATTGACATAGATCTGCACCTTGGTTGGGTTAATGTCAGAGGTCAACTGCCAACTGACCTGGGTAGCCGCCAGATTGCTGGCATCCACCGTGACACTCCCCAAGATCGGCGGGCTGTCCGGCCCATTGACACTGAGTTGGAAAGGCACATTGTCAGTATCACCAGTGACTTTGACCTTCCAGCTCTGGTTCATGAGCGCCTGATCGACACTATAGGTGGTATAGTAGACCGGGGCATAGCGGGCATCGGTACGTTGAATGATCCGCACATCCAAGCCAGGCACCACATCAGTCACATCATCCGTGGCGAAGAAGGTATAGACACCCCCATCGGCCAGGTCAATCGTGAGCGCCGTGCTGACCAACGCGTTGTTGCTGCTATTACGGAACTCAATGGTATTAGAGCCCGCAGCAAGCAAGAGATATTCCGAACTATTCAAATAACCCAGATTACTGACTACCGGCATCCCATTGACCACCATGTTGATCGTCGGCGTTGCCGCATTGATAAAGCGGACTTTGGCCTTGCCCATGGTGGCCGGAGCCGCATTGTCATCTGTCAGCAGGGCCAAGCCTTTTGCGGCCCCGCCATAGCTGATGAGACTGTAATGCGTATCGGTGATCAGGTTGAGCGAACTTTGCAAGACCACATTCGTCGTGCCATGTTTCCGCAGTTCGAGGGTGTGGGCCCCTGGTGTTAGCTTAAGTGGCGTCAACCAGCTTGTATCTTGGGGATCCAGATCAAAGTAGATCGTCACATTGTCAATGCGCAGATCCAAGCCGGTGAGCGCCGGGTCGGATGAGACCGCGGTAAAGAGCAGACTCGCCATCGGTTGGGCGTTGTCATCGGTGAGCGGCTCGACAAAATCACCATCGTTGGGCTGCTCTTCAGTGGCCGCGCCCCAAACATTATACTGAGTATAGTCAATATCATAGCCAACCGTCGCCGCATAGTTCGCCGGGGTTACTTCCTGCCCATCAGGGGTGAATAGGGAAAGGCCCAGGGGCTCCGTCGCCATCAGGTTGAAGAGCACATCACCGTGGCGAATCAAGTTGACTTGGGAGATGACATCGGTTGCTCCGGCAGCCTGCACTTGGGTAAGGTCGATCATCGGCTTGACCAAGGGAACATCGACGATGACGCCGGTATTGTTCCCGGCGGCATCTTGCAAGAAGGTGTACTCCTTCCAGGCCGCAGCGGCACTGGCAACTTGACCGGACTTGAGTGCTTCTTGCCAAGCCGCGCGTGCCGCGGCGAGGAAGGGTGGCGTCACCAGTTTAAAGCTGTCCACATTGCGGAAGGTGAGCGAGCCCCGATCATTGACAAAGAAGCCGGAAGAGCCTAAGCCTAAGATGCTGACCACCCCTTTGAAACCAAAGGTCCGATTGGTAAACTCACCCGCTTCCACGCGGGCCGCGGCGAGCGTTGGGAGATCAAAGGGTGGCAATTTCAGACAGATTTTCGGGATGATCGTTACGCCAAGGACACGTAAGGGTGGTGTACATTCTTCGCCAAAAGCACCCTTTTTCATTTCAATCGCGACGCGACCGGAGCCCGCAAAGGTGAATTGACCACCGCTGCGGGTAAAGGCAGCGATGCTCACATCGGTGGTGTAGGGAATAAAGCCAAAGAGTTGGTTGGTTTTGATGCGCGCTTTGAAGCCTTGGGTCACAATGGTGGCATCAGCGCGGGCCATCTCAAAGATCAACACTTTGATCGTGCCACCCAGATCGAGTTGGAAGGGGCTGGGCTTCAGGCTCATCGAGCCATTAACGGCCACCAGCGGCCCCACCACAGGCAGGCTCTTGCCGGCCTGGATCTCGACTTCGACATCTACCTGCTCACGCCCCGGAATGACGGTCACTTCGCCACTAACCGAGGTGAGGAAGAGGCCCGTCGAGCCAATGGGCAAGCCAGGGTCACAACTGGCACGGGCACGCACGGCACCCAAACGCAGCGCTTCCGGCGCAGTGGGGCCATTGGCGCTATCCCCGCCCAACATCATTTGGCGCGCCGCGGGGTCGGCAGTACCAGCCGCAATCGCCAGCACCGTCCGCCCTTGGGCATCGGCAAAGATCGTCACGCCCGCGCCAATGGTACAGTCACGCCCGGTTGATGACTTCCCTTTTTTGATATTGGGAATGGTCAGATCGCCGTCGGCTTTGATCTCAAAGCTGCCACCGACCGACCGCAGTGAACCGCTCAGCTCCAGGGCAAAGCCGCTGGCAGTTTGAATAGAGGGGAGCTTGATGGTGCCTGTGCCAAATTTCACACCACCGGTATCGATGGAGGTGGGCACGGAGATGACGGCCGAGAGGCCCCCAAATTCGCGCGGCATCTTCAACTCTGGCCGCGTAATGTGCAAGGTGGGCCGTTCGCTAATATATTCGATCTTAACAGAGCGGGCGACGAGTTGGATGCCCGCGACATTGAATTCAAAATCGGGGATCTCGCTGGTGCTAAATTGGTTGCGCGCATTGACATCGCCACTGAAAGCCAGCCCACTGCGGGTGCTCCCATTGGTGGTAATGGTCAGCAAGCCATTGACGCTACAGCTGGTGCGGGTCCGATTGCTGATCACCACATTATCAATCCGCACGAGAACCCGCTTGCTGGCCGTCGTCGACGAAAATTCAAAGAGGGTAATCGCGTTGCCCGAACAGTAGCTCAGGGTGTTGACTGGCGTGGGCGACGGCGTAAAGGTCGGGGTTGGGCCAAGCGTGGGGGTACTCGTTGGCTGTGGCGAGGTAGCGGTTGGCGTAGCGGTAAAGGTGGCCGTGGGGGTTGGCTCGGGGAGATTGTTGACCGTAATCAACAGAATCTGCTCAAAGGTGTTACCCACGTTATCGGTCGTCCGGACGCGGATGCTCAGAATTGGCTTTTGCTCAAAGTCTAGGGGCGTAGCCGTTCTGAGGTCATCGGCCAGGATGGTGAACTTGGCATTATCGTCACTGCCCGAACCTTCGACCAGGGTATAGGTGTGGACACGGCCTGGTGAATCGGGATCGACCGAGCTAAAGATGCCCACCCGCGCGCCCGCGGGTAAATTTTCGTTGACGTTGGCGCTGCTCAAGGTAATGGCGGTAGGCGGATCGTTGGTATCGCTACCTTGGACAATCACATTCTGCGTAAAGGTCAGCCCTTCGGGATCGCGCACCTGCACGCCTACCGTGTAGGTGGCCTTCCCCCGCCCCACCAGCGATTGGACGAGCACCAGGTTGATGAGGCCACTATCCGTATTTTCAATGGCAAAGAATTGGTTGTCATTGCCCGTGCCTGTCAGCGTGAAGAGATAGCCGCGGGTTGTGCGGGTGCGGCAGTCGGGATCGACAAGAAAAACATTACAGGTCAGATCCGGATCGCGCGCCATAAGCAAGCCAACCAGGCTATTGACGGGGGCATTTTCGGCCAAGGGGGACGGGGCTGCCGTTCCAAAGAGGGTCGCCCGCAGCAGGATTTCGGTGGGCGCATCATTACTGCCCACAATGGTTACATCCACCGTTGCCTGGCGGGTTTTGGTCACATCGCCATTGTGGACGGTATAGAAAAATGAGTCGCGCCCAAAGAAATTTGCCTTGGGCGTGTAACGGACTTGGTTGGCAACAATTTCCGCCGTGCCATTGGTCGGTGTGCCGACCGCCGAGAGGGTTAGTGGATTGCCATTGGTCTCGCTATCATTAGCCAGGACATCGATCAGAATCGGTGTATCTTCTGGGGTTGTTACCTGATCACTTTCGGGGAGTGGCGCTTGGGCCAACGGTGCCGCTTGGGCGACACGCGTTGGCAGGAATAAGAGACAAGACAATAGCAGCACAAGGAGTAATTGGCTGCTTTGCCATAGCTGGACTCGGTTCTTGTGACCTATGGGAAATTCCATGATCATCACATTCCTTTCTGACTTGCAGAGTTTGCCGCTTCCTAGCGAATAAGAACAGCAATTCACCATAACTTGATCCCATGGCGCTAAGCGCCCCTGTTCTTAGCAACGGTTTGAAAAGTCTTCAAGCGTGTTACCGCTCACTCATCGTTGCTCACCTCCTTTCCTCGCATAGATGGCTTTGTAGGCAGTTCGTGCATGATTGCTTCGAGATAGAGCACCAGCGACTCGCTATCACAAAATAAGCGGATAGCCTCACCATTCACCGGTTGAAGCTGAATGCACCAATGGGTCAGCGCGGCATCCCAAGTAACCCGGAGAATAAAGGAACGATAGCTGCTATGTGGTTGGGTAGTGGTAGGCGCTGTGTCTGTCATAGACCTAGCATAGCGAACAAACGTAGCGAAAGCGTAGCGAGGTCGCTACGTTCAGCGAAAGGGTAGCGAGGTCGCTACGTTCAGCGAAAGGGTAGCGAGGTCGCTACGTTCAGCGAAAGGGTACCGGCGCAAAGGGAGAAGCTTTGATAATGGGGGTAGCGCTGCGTGATATGCTATAATCTGCTTCCAATAAAGATTATTTTTTGCGCAATGCGGAACCAGCATTTGCACAATGCGCCACGCCGAAAAACGCCTCATAAACGCCACCCAAACGGCCCCGCGCTTATCTTTATTAGACCAAGGTGGTTAGACAAGCAGTCTCGGCAGCCCCGCCAGAGACCCAGTAACACTTCTGCGTTTTAAAGGGAAAGATCATGGATCAATTGCGGATCAACCTGCTGGGCGGGTTTACGGTTGCGCTGGCTCAGCAACCAGTGACAAAGTTCCGGTCGGCGAAGTCGCGTGCGCTGCTGGCCTATCTAGCCGCCCAACCGACGCATGAGCACCCACGGAGTACGCTGGCTACCTTGCTCTGGGGTGATCTTTCCGAGAGTGCAGCAAAAACCAATCTGCGCATTGAGCTATCGAACCTTCACAAAGTGTTGACCGATCACCCTGCGCTGGTCATTACACGGCACAGTGTCTGCTTTCACCTAGACCAAGCCGCGGTGGATCTGATCGAATTCCAGCAGGCACTGACAACCTTTGGCGCGCTCCCAGCCGAAACACAACGGACCCAGTTAGCACGGTTGACAGCGGCAGTTGCACTCTATCAGGGGGAGTTTCTCAGTGGTTTTACCGTAGCGGATGCGCTGCCGTTTGCCGACTGGCGGCTAGTCCTCCAAGAACAGCTCCACGAACGGGCAATGGCTGCGCTTACCTTGCTACAACAAGTCTACGCGGAACAAGGCGCGTGGCGCGATCTGGCGGGCATTGCGCGGCGTCAACTGGCGTTGGTGCCTTGGCAAGAGGGGGCACACCGCAATTTGATCCAAGCCCTGGCCGCGCAAGGCCAACGCGAGGCAGCCTTGGCGCAATACGACCGCTGTGTGGCGCTCCTCCATGCCGAGTTGGGCGTTGAGCCCACCTTGGCAACCCAGGAAATGGCCGCACGGCTACGCGAACAAGAGGAACCAAAACAGACACGACTTCCCACTGTTGCGCGCCACAATTTACCGCATCAGCAGAAATCACTGGTAGGCCGCGCCGCAGAAGTGGCTCAAGTCTATCGGTTAATTCAGCAGGAGCAACTCGTTACAGTGCTAGGGCTAGGTGGCGTTGGCAAGTCGCGGCTAGTGCAAGCCGTCGGTCAAAAAGCACTACGCGACTTTGCCGATGGCGTCTGGCTGATCCCGTTAGCCGCGATCGAAGCAGATGCCACAGCGCCCAATCGCATTGCCCTGGCTGTGGCCGCGGCCATCGGTTTTCCCGTGACCGATCTACAAGAACCCCTGGCTGAGGTCGCGGCCCATTTGGCGGATAAAGAAATACTCCTGATTTTGGACAACTGGGATCAACTGACAGACGCAGCACCTGTGCTCTGTGAGCAGTTACTCGTCCATCCTGGCGTCTTTATCCTGGCGACCTCGCGGGTGCGCTTGCCGGTGGAGGGAGCGGTTGAGGTTGCCCTGAGCGGGCTGCCCGTTGAGCAAGCAGTCACCCTCTTTGTCGAGCGGGCGCGACGATTGGTACCCACTTTTGCGGCGAGTGAGCAGACCGCGGCGATTCGTCAGCTCTGTGCCGCCGTGGCTGGTTTACCCCTGGGCATTGAGCTAGCGGCCAGTTGGATGGAACATTTTACCGTTGCCGAGATCAGCCAGGCATTGGCCCAGATCGCCGTTGAACCAGCGCAAGCGCACAGCTACGTAGGTCGCCACCAAACGCTGGACAGCCTCTTTGAATATTCCTGGCGGCTGCTAAGCCCAGCCCAACAACAGATCCTGGCCGCGCTTTCGGCCTTTCGCGGTGGTTTTGATCGCGCCGCGGCTAGTGCCATTGCCCATAGCACGTTGAGTGATCTGTCGGTCTTGTTAGCCCATTCGTTAGTCCAGCGTATCCATGCTGGCCGCTATGATCTCCATCCCTTGGTGCAAGAGTTTACCAGCCGCAAACTTACCGCACTGGCAAGGTGCGAGCTCTATCATACGCACAGCGCCCATTATCTGACACGCCTGACAACGATCACAGCCGCCACCGAACGCGCGCTCCTCCGGGTTGACTTTGCCAACCTGCGTAGCGCTTGGCAGCGGGCCGTGCTAGATCGGAATGATGCTTTGATCGCGGCCAGTGTCTCTGCCTTTGGCGAGTTTATGGCCCAGTTTGGTCTTATGCAAGATAACGTGCAGATCTTTGCCGAAGCAGTGAGCCAGTTCGAGCACTCGCCCGATCAACTAGAATTGGTGGCTGGACTGCTCGATCAACAGGCGCGCTTTCAGCGTGCCCTGCATGGATTACGGGCCGCAGCACCCTTGCACCAACGCGTGTTAACCCTTACCCAAAACCCAGAACTACAGGGGCGCTCACACCTGGACCTAGCCAACCATTATGCAGAACAGGGCGAATGGACGCAGGCCGATCACCATTTTGATCAGGCCGAGGCCAGCGCGCAAGTCGTGGCCGATCTAAGCCTCTATCTTAACGTCGTAGAAGAGCGGATCCATGTCAATGCCATTCACTTTCGCGGGGATTTTGGGCAAGGCATTGCCCGGTTGGAAGCGCTATTGCAACTGATCGATCAAACTGTGCCACCCCTGCGCGACGCCGAAGAGATCCACTTCCGCATCTTGCAAAGTCTGCCCATTATGGCCATCCGCCACCGCGATTATGGACTGGCGATTCGCTATGCCACGCAAGCGCTCAGGCAGGCAAAGCAGCTCGACCATGGTCAGCGCGAATATGATATTCTGCTCGACCTCGCGTTGGCGGAGCAATTTGCTGGTTTATATCCCGAAGCGCTGGCGCATAATCAAGCCGCTTTAGCCCTTGCCGAGGCCAAAGGTGACACGGATCAAGTCGCCCTGCTCAAAGCCAATCTCTGCTTGACGTTACGCCAAATGGGGGAATTAGACGCGGCCCTGCGCTACGGCCAGGAAGCGATCACCCTTTTAGGTGCGTTGGGTAATCGCCGGATCGAAGGCCAGGCGCGCAATCGCGTCGGACACACCTTATTAGCGCTCGCTCGGTGGGACGAAGCCGAGGTTGCCTATGGTGAAGCCTTGGTGGTGTGGGAATCGTTGCAACATCCCAATCGCTATGAAGCATGGGCCGGGCGTGCCGTAGCGTTGGCCGCGTTGGATCACCCCCAGGAAGCGCGAGGCGCCGTCGAAGCGGTAGTGGCCTTTATTGCGCAGCATGGCTTTGTGGGGATTGTCGAGCCAGTCTTGTTATGTCTCAACTGTGCCGAGGTGCTCACTAGTTTGGGGGATCGCGACCAAGCGCTAGAGCTTTTACGGCAAGCCGACGATTGGGTAGCGATGGTCGCGACGCGGATTAGTGACGAGGCAGTGCGTCACGCTTTTTGCCATAATCACCTGTACAATCAGGTGTTACAGCAGCGTATGCGGTCAAAAAAAGATGACACGGTTCTATCCGGGTCAGCCATAAAAGTGGATGAGTCAGGGTAGGCTTCGGCAAGCTCAGCCTACCCTGAGCGATCGCGTGCGGCTGTCGCCTAGCCTTTCACCGCGCCTTCGATCATCGCTTGGAAGAAGATCCGGCGGGTAAAGATAAAGAGGATAACGACGGGTAGCGCAATAAAAATACAGGCCGCCGCGACGACTTGGAAGTTAATAATATTCTGACTGAGGAAGTCATAGAGCCCAAACATCGCCGGTTTGAAACTGTTTTTGGCAATGAGCAGATAACCCGCTAGGAATTCATTCCACGCGTTGACAAAGGTGAGCAGAAAGATCGAGAGTAGCCCGGGCAGAGAAAGCGGGAGGAGAATGTACCAGAGCGCTTGCAACGGCGTACAACCATCAATAAAGCTGGCTTCTTCTAGATCGCGCGGGATGGCGTCAAAAAAGCCTTTGGCGATCCACACACTGAGCGGTAGGTAGAAGCCAATGTAGACGAGGATGATAAAAATTCGGTCATCGTAGAAGGGCAGTTGTGCCTTGCGGAGATCGACGCTCATTTCATAGAGCGCCAGCAGATTGGTCAGCAGGGGAATCCCTGTAATCGCCAAGATGCTGACCATGAAAAAGTCGCGGCCACGGAAGTTGTAGCGCGACACAGCATAGCCAGCCATGCCAGCCAGGAGCACCACCAAGGTCGAAGAAGCAACCGCATAGAGCAACGTATTTGGAATATAGATGCGCAACAGATTACCCGTCAACACAAAGCTGATCAGCCAGCCATCCGAAGGCTTAGGCGCAAGGACGCGTTCATAGCCCTCCACCGACCACCGGCAGGCCGTAATGTCGAAGGTGCGGTCGGCTGTGTCACAGGGGAGCAAGATCGGTGGTCGCCGCATGACATCCTGCTCCTGTTTGAAGGAGACGATCACGGTCGTTATGATCGGAAAAAAGACCACCAGACAGATGAAGCTTAGCAGGGTATGAATCACTATGGATTCCCCACGTAACCGATGTCGGTTGCGTGGGGTAGCGGACTTTGGTTGTTCCATCCTAAGCACTTCTTTCTTCCACACGCGTCCCGCGCAAGATCCCGATAATTAAGAGCCAATTCACCACAGCAATAATCATCGCGACAGCAGCCGCGCGCCCAAAATAGCGTTGGTTCCAGCCGATGGAATAGAGTAAATAGCTCAACACATCGGTGGCCGTACCGGGTCCACCGCCCGTTAGTGTAAAGACCATGCCCACACCATTCATGCCGCTCAGGGTTAGGTTAAAGAGCGCAATCACCAAGGTAGGTAAGATTAGGGGGATCACAATATAACGCACGACCTGCCCACGATTCGCACCATCGATGCGGCTGCTTTCGATCACTTCGTGAGAAATCGTCTGCATAGCCGCCAGCAAGAGGATCACGATAAAGGGCAAGGCGCGCCAACAAGAGGCAATGATCAAATAGATCATGGCTGGCGCGGGGGGGAAAGGAAAATCGCCAAACCAGGGGCGGGGCGGGGCAGCCGTCAGGATCGAGAGGCCATTGGGCGGGAAGAAGGCCGGATTCTGTGTAATGCCCGAAAGGAGTCCATAATCCGGCACGACCAGCAGCCGCCAAGCAATCCCCGCAATAATATCGGCGATCACCCAGGGGATGTAGAGCAGGGTGATGTAGAGCCCGGAAAGGCGTAATTTGCGATTAAGCAACAGCGCAATGCCCAGCCCGGCGACCAAAGTCAAAGCAACATAACCAACGAGAAAGACTATCGTATGGCCGACGCTTTCGGAAAATTGGCTCATGTTGGCGAGGCGCACATAGTTTTTTGTTGCGACATATTCCCAGCCATTGGGCTGGCGCTCATGTAGGCTAAGCCAAATTGTATAGAGTCCCGGGTAAACTTGCGTAACCAACAAGACCAGAATGGTCGGCAAGAGCAGCCAAAAAGGCAACCAGTTTTGAAAGCGCTTGGACCGTCGTCGTTGCGCTTTCGGCGGTGAAGCCGATGAGGCCGAAAGGGCAGATTCCATGAACAACAATACCTTTTGTAGCGGTCGGTTGGTAGCACAGTAAGTCAGTAAGTCAGTAAGTCAGTAGACAACCACTGCTTCACTGTGCTACTGACTTACTAACTTACTGCTTTTTATTGACAAGCGGCTTGGTAGAGATTACCCGCCAGCGTTGTACTCTTCTTCCACGGCGGTCAAGGTTTCGACAATGTCCGCGGTGGGGTCGGCTTTGATCAGCTTGTAGATCGCATTGACGATCAAGGTGCGCGCTTCTTGGCGGCGTTCTAGTGAGCCATACCAAGGTCGGCAAGCACTGTTGGCCACCGCTTCCGCGGCCTGTTGATAGAAAGGCGTTTGGAAGAGCGCATCAGCTTGGGTCGTCTTGAGGGCTGGGAAGCCACCGCCTGGTGCTAAAACCCAAGCTGCATTTTGCTCGGAGCTCATTATCCAGTTGATGTAATCATAGGCCGCTTCCACATTTTGCGCGCCGGTGGGAATGCTAAAGGCAGAGACATTAATGTTACAACCCGGTTCATAGCCTTCGGCAGCAAAGTAGGAGGAGACATAGACATCGCCAGCCGCAATGGCGTCCAGCATATCTTCTTCGTTCTTCTTCTCATACTTGTTGCCATTAGGCGCCGTGAGCGGGTTCACATAGCGATAGCCAAAAATACCCGTGGGGAAGGAACCAGCCGAGGCATCCTTGAAGGCTTCTTCTTCTTGGAATTGACCGGCAAAGGCAATTTCCGGGGCATAGCCTTGGGCCACCAGTTCGCGCATAAAGGAGATAGCCGCGACATTTTCTGGCGTATTCAAGGTCATGACGCCCTGACCATCGTCAAAGGTGCCACCAAAGGAGCTAATCGTCGTCCACATAAAGCGACTGAGCGCTTCACCATCATAGTCTGTCGAGCCAAAGAAGGTGATGGCATAGAACCCCTCAGCCTTGAGTTCTTCGGCACGGGTCAGGAACTCCTCGGGCGTGGCCGGGAAGCCATCGGGGAAGCGATCCTTCCAGACAAAGACGACCTGGGGCGATTCCGCCACGGGAATACAATAGAGCTTGCCATCAGGCCCTTGGCAGGCCGTAATAGCATTCGGGTCTAGCTCGGCATACCAGCTTTGTGCTTGCGCCCATTCCGTGAGATCTTGCACGGTGCCATTCTGGTAGAAGGTCAAAATATCACCACCACCCGTGTGCATCAGATCCGGCACTTCACCACCCGCTTGCACCGCGGTAATCAGCTCGGTTGTCATTTTGTCAAACGCTTTGGGCTGATTAACCCAATTCCATTTCCCAGCAAACGCTTCGTTGAAGAGCGGGATGGTATTGCGTAGATACTCATTCCCTACACGCTCATCACTCTTGGTATCTTCGTTGTTCTGGTCATATTGATACCAAGTCACAAAATCGCGTACCTCGGCAGGCGTGGTGCTTTCAGTGGTGGCGCTTTCGGTGGTGGCGCTTTCGGTGGTGGCGCTCTCCGTATTAGCCGTATCACCAGTACTTGTGCTCTCACCACCAGCCGCGGGCGTGCTAACGGGCGAGCCACAAGCGGCCAAAGCCAAAGAAAACACAACAAGAACAACGGCTAGAGACCCCAATCGTCTCATAAGTCAAAGCTCCTTGCTTCCTACGATGGGCGGCATCAATCGATACCGCCTTTTGGATTGGTTAGAATGGATACGGAAGCTACACGACACAGGAGCAGCACAATACAAAACTGCACAACGCAGAACTGCACGACGATGTACAGCGTGTAGATGCCCCGTATGGGTGTAGCATGGGTGGCAAACCGACGACAGCTCTTTTGGACAAGGGTGTCTTCAACGTCCAATCCGGCCTGGGGTGCCGCATGAAACCATTGTAAACGGTCTGGCTGTATGATACATTACCTTGCCCTTTGCTTCTGTAATCTATCCGGTGAATAACTATATCACAATTTACAAGATCCGGCAGCAACCCGCGATCGGAAAAAACCAATTGCCCTGGTACATAAAACAGGCATTCATTAGGTTCTTTCGGTGTCGACGCGGCGTGGCTGGACCAGACGTAGGGCCACTGGTGACTTGGGGATTGCGCTGCGATTAAATTCAATAATTAGGCTCTGCGCGAGTTGGGTGGTGGGCCGCGGCTCCGCGGTGGGACAGATGTAGCGGAAGGAGAGGAAGGACGCCTAGGGCAGAGACACGGCAAAGCCAACACCCGGTTTTGCCGCGCTTGGCTACCGCGATTGGTTGTAGTTATGGCAAGGGGTGGCTAGCCGCAGCCTCGGCTAGTGCCGCGTGGCGAGCCCAACCATCGCCATAGTCCTGATAAACTGAAGTCCGATTCAGCACCCACAAGCTCTGGCGCGCGCGGGTAATGGCCAAGTAGAACAGGGAATGACTTTGCCTAGGGTTGTCACCCTCTTCTGCCGCAGTTAGCAAAATGACATGATCCAATTCCCACCCTCTGAAGCCATGAATTGTGCTTACCTTTAAGCGCGGATCACCTTCGGCAAAGGCACGCTTGCGATAGCGCTCCCGTTTCCGCCCTAGTTGACCATCATCCTCCGCCAACACGTGATTGACTTCCCATTCCTGTCGCGTCAGATAACGGACAAGCGCCCAGCCATCCTGTTGATTAGGTGTCAGCACCACAATATCCGCTGGCTTCACGCCAGTTGCCATTAGCTGTTGGACAGTATCGCCAACCAATGTGGTGGCCTGCTCAAGCGAGGTAATATTATGCCAATGCAGCTGAGCAGGCTGGCGTTGCGACGGTGATCCAGCAATCGCGGCCGCGGCTATCTCTGGCAAGAACGTGTGGGCAAAGCGATTAGCCTCCTCGGCAATGAGCGCTGGCAAGCGAAAACTCGTTTCCAGTTGAGGGGTAGAGCCCTGAAATTGCAGATGAGGGGTTTGTTCAAGCCAGCTGTCATCGCGCTGAGAAAGATTCTGCCGAGGGTCGCTGACAAGAAGTAGTTCATCATTAGCCGAAAGGAAGTGGCAGAGCATCGCATAATAGCTCTGCGGGAAATCTTGCCCTTCATCGATTAAAATTGCATCATACTGGCGACCCTTACTATTATGCCCAGCTTGGAGGGCATCAACCACCAATTCGGGCATCATCTCATCCAAGATTTGCCGAGAACGGCGGTTATTGCTCAAGGGCCATTCAATGCTATTTTCAATCAGAAAGTTTTTACAGAACCCATAAAAATGGTGAAACTCAAGCTGCGTCCAGGGAAAAGAGAACGCTGTTTGGCTCACCAACTGGCGGATATACTGCCATAAGGTCACATTCGCTGTCACAACCAATACGCGCTTGCCAAGCGCAGCCAACTGGGCGGCTCGTTGAGCGAGCACCAACGTTTTGCCACTCCCAGCTACACCGGATAGAAACTGATGCTGCCCCGGGGCCGGAAGGATATAGTGACGTTGCGCCACCGTGAGATCCCAAGGTTCCTTGGCCGCGCCATGAAGAGGCGGTGCGAGCCAGAAGCGAAGGGCAGCGAGCCAATCATCCGGCAGCGATGTACTGCCAGGCCGTACCGACAGGGGAAGAATCAGGGACAGATCACCGGTATCCAGGGCATCGCGGCCAAAAACAATCCCGCGGCCGGGTGCCAACGGGCAAAAGGAGCGTACGGCGTTAGAGTTCGCGTTGGGGAAATAGACACCCACGCGAAAGGCCGAGAGCGTGCGACGATCCCGCATGACACTTTCACCGATAAAAGGTGCATAGAGGTTAAGGAGATTTTCAATGTAATGTTCGGCGCGCCGCACTGGATTGAGGACCGCCCGCGTCTTTTGCTCCGCGCGTTGCGTATAGCGTTGATAGCGACCAATTTGTTCGCGACGATAGTTGCGCAGATCCCAGTCGTGCACATCGAAAATCGTGAGTCCGGCGCTGGGGTGCAGGGCCGCTACCGCAGGATAATCACCGTTCAAAAAAGGCTGCTCATAGATCTCCCAAGGTGATGGCAGGGCTTCACGCAGTAAGTGCGCCAAATATCCCCCCCCATCATGCGGCACATGAGTCGAGTGAACTGCTGATGGATCGGGGTGTAAGCTATTCAAGATTGGCTCCTATTGCTGCATTGAAGTTCATCTAGCAGGGTGATGTGTGCTATGTTTAGCCCGACAGTGCCTAGGATGGGGTAGCGGCTCGAGCGAGTCATCAATGCGATGGCAACGAATACGGCAACGAAAAGGATATGCATTTAGGGATGAGCTTCAATAAAATGTATACTACCAAACAGCGTAAAAGTGTTACTATGACCAAAAATACATAGGATTGCCCTTACGATGTTAAACGATTGTCCAGCGGTCAAAGATGTAGCGAGTATGGCTTCTTGATTATCGTTGATATCAACAAATCTACACTTCAAATCTACACTTTATACGGAATAAGCATTAGACATTTATTATTGCATGCGCTATAGGCACTGTCAATGCGATAATCATTTCAACCTTATCGCTCCTTTGACGTAGTTTATGCAGATGAATATGATTAGATTTTACTAGCTAGCTTAAATTATTACAGATAATTTTTGCTAAGCATTGTTCAGTAGCGTTCAATGACCACAGTACTGCGACTTTCGTATGAGTCAGCACAGCTAGCCGAAAACAAGCCTGCCATAGTTTTGCAACGACGTGAGAAGAGACGGCAGAGCGGGTGATGACAAAGGCAAGGCGTCAATCAGTTGTGGCTCGATGAATAGGGTATTTCCAAAATTTAACAACGACTGATTTAGGGGAGGAGCATGACAATATGTGCTCCTCCCCTAAATCAGTGGCTCGATCAAGATCAATGGTGATTTGAGGTATTTATGTTCAGCCTGTCTAGTCGTGAAGTATCATCGCTGCTGCTTCCTCGGAGATTTTCGGTATCCAGGGCTGACTGGCCCACTTTGCCTAAAGTGTGGCCACTGCTTTTTGCGTTCCTGATGGTATTGGTTTCTTTCCAAACCATGGGCAGCTTTCAGCGCTCATTCGAAACCAAAGGGGCTTTTCTCTATGTCTATTACTATAGTTCGCAACCGACTGAGTTGCCCCTCGTGGCAAGTCAATGGCTGCCCTGGCCTAATAATTTAGTGGGTCGGTTGGGTTGGTATCGTCAGGGGCTTGCCGAAGTGGCGCGCTATCGTACCTATATTCAATCGCGAACGACCGCGGAAGTCCCTGCGGTTTTGGTTGCGGCAGCCATTGCGAACCAAGGCAATAGCCCCCAACGCCCATTCGGCTGGGATGGCCTAGAGCGCATGCAGACTTGGTTAGGTCGGCGCTTTGAGTGGCAATTAGCGGCTTGGTCTTGGGCCCACGCGCGCTGGAATAATTTTTTTGAGCAACCGAGTGTTGGGATTGGTCAGATTCAACCAGAGGAAGCGCGCCGGCTGGCCTACGCGGGGGATCGGATTAATCTTTTTAACGATCAAGCCAGCATTGGCCTCATGCAAGCGAAATTGCAGAACGCCTATACATTATTTGCGACGCTCGATCTCAACCAAACCGAGCTATTTGCTCTTTTGGCCTTGAGTAATAATGATAGCAGCGATGGGGTTAGTGTGCTCAATTTATTTCAGCGGTTCAACAATGATTTGACGCTGATGCTCAGCTATGATCCCACGAGCCGTATCCAACTAGCACGCATGATGACCTACATCGACTATCTACATCGCCAGGACTGTTGGGCGCTGCCTACAGGGATCAACACCGACTATTTGTGGTGGCTGGTCCAAAACGCCCGGCCCATGCCCTAAGGCAACCCAATAACACACTAGAGCAATGGATACCAGCGTTGGGCATTCTCTGCATAAAGCTTTTCCAGCACTGGGGTTGGTAATTGCAAGCCGCTCGTGGCATAGCTGCGGACGGTCACAGGCCCAGCACCCGCCAAATAGGCAAAGTGCATTTCATAGGTTTGGCGCAAGGCAGCGATGGCTTCTTGTTTGGCGGCTTCGGGCAGCGTCGATGGCGCTTGGCGCATCACCACATCGGTGCCAAAGAGAATGCGATCCTGATACTTCAAAAAGAAGGCGCGCACCTTGGCCGAATCTTGAATTGCTAGATCGGACAGGCGGGCCGAAATATCCACCGCGAGATTGGGGTAGCGATCCAAGCGCTCGGCTAAGAGATCGACATCATATTCCAAACTAGCCAAGTGGGCACCGATCATGCGCAGCGTGGGATGTTTGGCCAATACCGCATCGCGGGCGGCCATCAACGCCGTATGAGAAGGAAATTCGGGCCGGTCGTACATATGCCATTCGGGGTTACGGCTGTAATAACCATAATGAGGCGTACCCGCTTGCAGTGGCAGCCAACACGCTAGTGGTTCGGCAATGTGGGTCAACAAAGGATAGTTGCCCGCAGCCAGATATTCATAGATCGGGTCAAGGTAGGCATCATCCGGCATCAGGAAGGTGCCATCCGGTTTGCGCACCGCCATCCCAATGTTCTTCCAGATCTTACAGGCCACGGCACCCGCAGCAAAATCAATGTCCAGCCCTGCGATGACGGCTTCATGGTAGTGAGCATCATCAAAACGCGGTAAATCTACACTGGTACACCAAGCAAAGCGATCTGGGTAGCGGGCGGTCAGGGTCTGATAGCGCTCGGCTTGGGCACGCCAAGCCCCATGGGCATCCTCTGCAACACAGATATTCAGCAGCTTCAGATCGAAAGCTGCCAACAATGCTAACAGGGTAGGATCATCATCACCATAGTGAATATGCGCGTCAATCATGGGTATTATTCCTTTAGCGTTTGAGGATGCCGCCGTTGACATCTAAGGTTGCACCTGTTAGATAAGAAGCCATCGGCGAGGCCAGAAAGAGCACGGGATAGGCAATCTCTTCGGGCGCGCCAAGGCGACCAAGGGGAATCAGCTTTTCCAAGGTTTGGCGCTGTTGCTCCGTGAGAAATTCTGGGCGGGTATCGATCTGCCCGGGCGCAATGGCATTGACGGTAATCCCATAGGGCGCGAGATCACGCGCCAAGGTTTTGGTCATCGCCAGCATCCCGCCTTTGGAAGCAGCATAGTGCACCCCGCCCGACACCCCGCCGGTTTGAGCGCTGATCGAGGAGATGTTGATAATCCGCCCGGCCCGCTGTTGCTGCATCACCGGGGCAACGGCGCGACAACAGAGGTAGGCACCGGTGAGGTTGACATTGAGAATCCGTTGCCAATCAGCGGGCGTGATCCGATCAAAGGTGCCAGGGCTAACCAAACCGGCATTGTTGACCAAAATATCAATCCGCCCCCAGGCCGCCAGGGTCTGTTCAACCACGCTATTCACCGGCGCCTCGTCGGCCACATCGGCGGGCAAGGCCAGCGCCGAAGCGGGGCGACGCGCCAGCAGTTCCGCCGTGACCGCGGCCAGCGCTTCGGTGGTACGCGCCACCAGTGCAAGATTGGCACCAGCCGCATGTAACACGGTCGCGGTCGCTTTCCCAATGCCCCGGTTGGCCCCGGTGATCAGAGCAACCTGACCACTTAAATCGAGCAAAGTATTGATTGGTTGCACCGTCATAGCGCGCTCATGCCTCCTGTCGTGCTTGCACAATGGCTTTGACACGCGCCACAATGCGCAGGTCATCGCCGGGCTGGAGGCCAAAGGGATGGATCACCACCGCGCCTTGGTCCAACTCGCGCTCAAGCGGATGGATCGAGGGTTCCCCAGTTTTGAGCGCCCAGATCAATGCATAGCCATTCATGCCGCTTGTTTTTTCATCAATGCGAATACGGGCCAGGGGCAGCGTGCGGCCTGTCGCCGGTGGCAGCACTTCCGCATGGACCATGTCCACGCCAGCCAAACCAGCAACAATCGTCTGCACCTGCTGTGCGCAACGCGCTTGTTCGGCGGCGTGATCACGCTGGACATAGAGGCGCAACGCGGTAATGAGCCCCACGATCTCCTCTTTACCCGCCTTATAGCCACGCCCAATGCCCTGACGCGGCATAAAGGGGAGGGGTTCTTCCCCAAGGAGTTCGCGGGGCGCGGTCCAGACTTCTGGCACGGCGTCCATATCGAGATGTTGCCAGGCAATGGCCGCAATCAGATCGCGGCGGCCAGCCACAAAACCCGAGGCTTGGGGGCCACGGACATATTTGCCGCCGCTGTAGGCGACCAAATCGGCCCCTTGGGCAATCAACGCGCGCAGGTTGTCGGGATTATCTAGACTGCCCGCACCGTCCACCACAACGGGAATCGCGGCTTGGCGTGCTACCGCGACGGTTTCCGCCAGCGTAATCCCGCCTTGGGGCCACGGCAGGTGGAGAATGGCGACTGTTTGGTCGGTGATCGCGGCGGCAATCTCTGCGGGAAGGCACCGCTCGTCACTCCCCACCTCAACAATCTGGCCGCCAGCGGCTTCCACCGCGTGGTCATAATGGTTGCGATGGGCGCGCGCCATGATCACCTGATTGGGCATGCCCGCCGTGTGGGGGAGGCGATCCATCTTGGCCGGGTCGCGGCCCGTCAGACAGGCGGCAATCGATAGCACCAACCCGGCTTGCGCGCCGGAAGTCACATAGCCCGCTTCGGCACCGGTCAGCTCCGCAATAATCTTCCCAGCTTGGTATTGCAGCTCTTCCATACAGACAAAATGTTGCGATGCCGCCACCATGGCCTGCGTCACCTCCGGCGGCATGAGCGTGCCGCTCAGGCGGGTAAAGGTGCCAATCGCATTGATTACGGTGCGCACCCCAAGTGATTCGTAAATATTGGTCATATCTACTTCTTTCCTCTCAAAGCTCATTCAGCCATCGACGTTTGGAAGCGAAATTTATTAGAGAACACCTTCATGGTGATCTACGCTTTTAACGAACAATGGATTGACAATACGTGGTATACTATTACGACAATGAACTATGGCCCTCATCAGTCTATACAGGCAGTAGAAATCTGGAGGTTTGATGCAAACTTTCACCGCTTATATCGAATTTGACCCAGAGACGCAGCTATATGTTGGTACAATCCCTAGTATTCCTGGCGCGCACACGCAAGGGGCAACCTTAGACGAATTACAAGCCAATCTCAAGGAAGTGTTGGCCCTCTGTCTAGAGGAATTAGGCGATTTTCTTGGCGAATTGCCCCGCTTTGTCGGTGTACAGCAAGTTGAAGTCGCGCAATGAGTCGGCTGACAATTGTAGATTTCCGCACGATGGAAAAATTGCTGCTCCGTTTAGATTTTGTCGTTGTACGTCAAAAAGGCAGTCATGTCTTCTATCGTCATGCGGATGGACGTACAACGACTGTCCCCAACCATTCTGGTCGTGATTTGGCTAGGCCGTTGATTCGAGAAATTTTACGTGAGATCGAATTAAGCCCTGATGAATATCATGCCAAGCTTGACCAGCTATAATAAGCCCAAACATAACTGAGCAAAGTTCGGCTTTCTTGATTCCTTTAGCTGATAAAGCGCGCCAGCACGTTGGCGGTAATTTGCGCCACCTTCTCATCGACCAGGATCGAACTGACCCAAGTAATTGACCCCACGGAAAAGACTTCGCCACCACTGGCAGTGTTGTAATAGATCATGTGTGCGCCGCCTTCGCCAGGGTTTAAACCTTTCGCCAATAGCTCTATATTCTTGGGCGAAGAGGGCGAGATCTTGTCGGTCTCATGGCCGGAAGCGCCACCAGGCACCCGTTCATGCAGGCTGGCCGCGCCAAAAAGTTCGCCCTGCTTGAGACGCGTCCCCGCAAAGACCCAATGGCTCTCGTCCACAACTTGATAGGGCGCGGCGGTCATAATACCCTTCTCATCATACACAATGCCCAGCAGATTGGCTTCCGATTCCCCCACCCGCGCATGAAAGCGGCTTTCTAGGGTTGGATCTTTGGGCCAAACACGGGCATCAGCATTCTGGTAGATCACGGTGTACTCATCGATAAATTCGACCTCGGCATTGATCCCGTTACCGCCCAGATAGAGCAGTTTCCCACCACGGTTGTGTACCCATTCTTTGAGGGCAAAGTACATTTGTTTCGACCAATACTCAGGATGAGTGCTGATGACGAGGACTTTGTAGTCATCCAATTTCAAGACGCCACTGTGTAGCTGAGTTTCGGCATAGAGATCGTAGGCAAAGCCTTCCCGTTCTAGCCAGCCCAGGAAACGCCACTCCGCCGGGGCAATGTGATTGGGCGCGCGCCCAGCAATCGGATCGGTGATCTGCGTGCCTTCGGGAATATGGTTGATCGGTTCCGGGCGATCAAAAGAGAGGGGGTCATAGTGATCCCCATCATAGGTAATGTTGTCGGGATCGGTGTAACGCTGGAGATCCATCCGTGCGTTGACGGTAGGCCGTTCGGGTAGGGCAATGGGGTTGATATAGTTACTGCGTCCGCCAAAGCTGTTATACGCGTTCCAGGTCATGTTGGAGGCTAGTACGGCGAGTTTGGCGGTTGGCTGGGCCGGGGCCACAATCCAAGGGCAGGCAAAGAAACGTCCCGAAGGTGTTTTGGCATGCAGGTAATAGAGCCCAGAACGTGTGGGGGCTGTCACGTATTGCAAATGGTGCGGGCTGGTATAGCCAAATTTATTCCACTGGACGCCGGTTTGGGTATAGTCACCATCCGGGGTGATCTGCATGGTGGCGCGGGGGCCATGTTCGTCATACCAACCAATCAGCCGGACAAATTCTTTCTCCCAGCCATAGCGCCACAATTCCAATTTATACTCTTCGACGGCATGGACCCGAAACTCGGCCTTTTCCCCGGCTTGCACCCACTTCGGCCACATGTAGCTCAGGAGCCCATCGGGCAGCAACCGAAAATGGTGGAGTTTCCCTGCGGCGACCGTCATGGTCACACTTTTCTGCCCATACCCGGCTCGATAGAGTGTCACCCGGTAGGGACCGGGCGCGATGTCAGCATAGACAGCCCCGGTGGCGCGCGAGCGCGCTTCCACCGATTGGCCGTCCCGTTCAAATTCCAGCAAAGTATCTGGCAAGGCGACATAGCGTTCATCGCTGACATAGCCTACAAGCATAAATCGTTCTCCTCGTATCGATGGTGGTGGCGTCAGGAAAGGGGTTGCGACGCGTGGAATAGCCCGCTCACAGCTGCGTCAAAGCCGTTTGTCATGTCGCAGTGCTGCTATTATCCTTGGTTTTGTGCTTTGTTGCAAACCACTGACAAAGGTCCGCCTTATGCCATCTTTCTCCAGCGTTGCAGTGCAACGGGCGGACAAGATCTGTTCCTTTCTTGACATGCGACCACGCCAGGACCATCACGAAGTTCGCGATGGCCCTGACCCACTTGTCTATGAAGATTGATATGTATAACGTTATTCGTTATAAAATGAGCTAGAAATCACAGATTATCACTGACCGCAAAGGAGGAAGCATGCGCATTCCTACACATGGCCCCCCACGCATCCAGGGGAAATATTACTAGAAGAATTTCTGAAGCCATTGGGGATCACCCAAATAGAACTTGCCAAACAAATTGGCGTTTCCTATCCACGCGTCAATGAAGTGATCCATGGCAAACGTGGTGTCACACCGGACACAGCGCTACGGCTTGAACAATTTTTAGGCATGGAGGCCCAATTCTGGCTGAATCTTCAAGTGGCTTGGGATCTTTACCATGCCCTCCATTCACCGCGAGTTGCGGAAATTCGTAAGATCGAACGCCTCGCGTGACGCTCGCCTCCCCCTGAGCGCCACGCGAGGCGTTATTCGCAAAAGCAGCCTGTTTGAAGAGCGCAATCCTACGCCGACGCGCCCGAATAGAAGCGGATCCCAAAGCGCCAAAACCAGCGGGCCACCAGGAAGAGACCAACAGCCACCGCCACGGCCAGCGCGAGCGTCTGCCCCGTGAGGCGACCCGTCAAGGCTTGGGCGGGTACGGTGACGGCAAAGGTGATCGGCACCAGAAAGGTGAGCATCATCCGCAGCCACCCTGGGTAGATCGTCACCGGCCAACGGCCAGCCTGATACATTGCCTGAAAAATAACCAGGATATTCTCGGTTTTGACAAACCAAAAGGCGCAGGTGGCCAAGATCATCCAGAAGCTGTAGACAATGGTGGCACCGGCGAGCAGGGCCACGCCAAAGGCCACCGCCTGACCGATCCCCAGCTGGTTGCCAAGCTGCACCAACGCCACCACCAAGACCCCCAACCCCAGCAAAATGTCAATCAGCTTCCAGATCTCGACCTGACGCACACTGATCAAAAACTGGGCATCTTCCGGTTTCAGGATCATAAAATCGAGTGTGCCCATGCGAATATCTTCCATAAAGCGCTGCATACTCGGTTGAATGATCAGGCTGATCAACCCACCGACGATCAGATAGATCCCCACCAACGCCACCAATTCCGCCGGATACCAACCGCCCAGGGTCTCAGTCTGGTGAAAGACCACGACAAGCCCCCCCAACGCCATGGTCAGCGCGACGATAGCCTGGAAGATCTGGGTAAAGAAATTGACCCGATA
This sequence comes from Caldilineaceae bacterium, assembly GCA_019637645.1. The sequence goes on along the minus strand of JAHBVH010000013.1, from coordinate 35,349 downwards.
GGCCAATTCATTCATCGCCCCCAGACGTACGAAAGTCCAGAAGATACGCAAGTAATTCATGAGCCCACCGCCGAATATTGTTTCACCCCGGCCCGCCAAACCACGTTCAAGGTCGTGATGGCAATGACAAACCAGAGCGCCTGCATGGCAAAGCCCCACAACGCTTCTTGGGGCGAAAGGCGACCGAGCGTTAATTCGATGGGAAAGGCAATGAACCAACGAAAGGGCAAAAAGCTCGCCAATCCTTGCAATGCAGGTGGCATGACCTCCAGCGGCGCAAAAAAGCCAGAGAGAAAGACAAAGGTCGCCTCATAGGTGAGATTAATTGCGTTGATGCGGTTGAACCACAGGGCAGCCATCGCCATGGTCCATTCAAAAGTAAAGCGCACAATAAAGGCGAACCCAATAGCAAAGCAGCCCGCCACCATACTCCACAGTTGGGGAGTAAAACTAGGCGGGAAGAGCCAAGCCAGCAAAAAGGTAGCCGGAATCAGAACTAAGAGCGACACAATTTTGTAGGCCACATTGTCGGCAATATCCGCATGGATCGGGTGGATCGGGCGCAAAAGCTTAAAGCTAAACTGGCCCGAGCGAATGATATAGTCATATTCCCACGCGATCCAGCTAAAGGTGGCCTGCGAGACGATCATCTGCATGATAAAGTAGGCGGCAAAGCTCCCCTCATTATACCCACCCACTTCGCCACCCTGGGCACGCGCCACCGTCGTCCAGACCAACAGCGAGATCAGCGGTTGCAGCACACGGCCAATCATCCAGATCATCATAGCCGTACGGTATTGAAACTGCACGGCCAGTGAAGTCTTGAGTTGAGCAGAGTAGACCTCGGCCAGCATCTGGATCATGGCGTGGCCTCCTGGGCAAAGACCCGTTCGATCACCTCTTCAATGGGCGGGTCTTCGATGGTTAGATCGTTGACCGGTAATTCGGCCAGGAGCCGCCCAGCGACCTTCGCCGTATCGAGCTTAGGCACGCGTAAGGTCACCTGCCCATTGCGCTGCGTCACCACTTCGCCAAAAGCGCTATAATCGCGCGGTTGCTCCTGCTGCGCTAGATCTACCGTGATGGTCTTATGCGCTGAAAAACGCTGGACCAATTCCGTCAGCGGCCCATCAAAGAGAATGCGCCCATGATGAATAACCACCACCCGCGCACAGAGCGCCTCGACATCAGCCATATAGTGGCTGGTCAGGAGAATGGTGGCATTATGGCGGTGATTGTACTCCTGGATAAATTCCCGAATGCGCCGCTGCGCAGTGACATCCAGCCCAATCGTCGGCTCATCCAGAAAAAGGACTTGGGGACGGTGCAAGAGCGCCGCGGCTATTTCACACTTCATGCGCTCGCCCAACGAGAGATTGCGCACCGGCTTGCTGATCAGCGGGGCTAAGTCGAGCAGCTCAGTCAGTTCACGCAGTGTCTGCTGGTATTGGGCGGATGGCACGCGGTAGATAACCCGATTTAACTCAAACGAGTCGCTGGCGGGAATATCCCAATTCAACTGATTGCGCTGTCCCATGACCAAGGTAATCGCTTTGAGAAAATCTCGTTTGCGTTGCCACGGTTCGTAATCGAGTACGCGCCCCATGCCCGCGGTTGGATGGAGCAGCCCAGCCAACATTTTGAGCGTGGTCGTCTTGCCCGCGCCGTTGGGCCCCAAAAAGCCAACGACCTCCCCCGGCTCGACGGTAAAGCTGACTCGATCCACCGCTTTGATTTCACGATGCTTGCGTTGTACCAAACTTCTCGCCGCTGCAATCACACCGGCTTCTCGCTCTGGCACAACATAGGTTTTGCTTAGCTCTTTCAGGGTAATTACCGGTTCTGGCATAGTCGTGGCGCTCCTCCTGTAGCGTGCTACCATTCTAGCACGAATGTTCGTGGGCAAGAAAGCAAGCGATGCAGGAATCTTAAGCATTTTCTAGGTCATTGCGGTTTGGCAGTGCCGCGAAAGGGTGGGTAGGGAGTTCTCTCCGGTCTACCTGTCTACGACTTTACATTGCTGGGTTGCTTGAAGCGGTTGGTAACTCATGCTATGCTATCCTAATATGAGTCAACCCCAGCCAACAAAGGAGCCCCCATTGCCCTACAAGCTCATTATGTTTGATTTCGATGGGACATTAGCCGATTCGTTTGCCCTCTTCTTGCGCATCATCGATCAATTGGCCGATACCTACCAATTCAAGCGGCTGGGCGAAGCCGAACGCGCACTCCTGCGCAAGGCAGGAGCGACGGCCCTCTATCAACAAATGGCATTACCACTCTGGAAATTTTGGTTGGTTCGCCGGGCATTTCAACGCTTGATGGCCGAACAGATTGACCAAGTCAAGCTCTTTGCGGGCGTGGAGCAATTGTTACCACAACTAACAGCCCAAGGGGTTCCCATTGCGATTGTGAGTTCTAATACCTATACCAACGTCCAACGGGTCCTTGGCCCCCACAATGCCGCCTATATCACCTATTGGGAATGCGACGCGCCAGCCTTTGGCAAGGCCATCAAATTTCGGCGGATTCTGCGTAAGAGTAAAATTCCGGCAAAAGAAGCAATCTATATTGGCGACGAACTGCGCGATCAAGACGCCACTCGCAAAGCTGGCATTGCCTTTGGCGCAGTCGCCTGGGGCTACACCGAGTTGACGACGTTAGCCGCCCATTCTCCCGCTGAAAGTTTTCATACCCTAGAAGAGCTAGGCCAGCGGTTCACGAGAAACCGTTGAACCTTGTGCAGGGCACCCTACATAGCTGGCGCGCAAGCAGTAGAACAGCAGCCACCACCGTAGGACACATACAGCCGCAAACCGGACAGGTCTCCAAAACCTGTCCGGTTTATCTGCGTTTGCACTTCAGCTCCCGTTGCTTACGCCTGACAAGCCGCGACATGGGCCAGGGCCGCTTCGACAAAGGTATCAATTTCCGCCTGCGTGGTATAGATTTGCACCGAGAGACGGGCGATCTTGACCCCATTCCAGTTGATGAGCGGCATCTCGATCTGATATTGATTGCGGAAGATCTCGCCCAACTTGCCCATATCCGTCTGATCAGGCAGGCGGATGGGGCAGAGCTGGCTAAACCAGTCAAAGCTTTCGGGGCAGATCGTTTCGGTATCAAAATGCTCTTCAATGACACGCTTGGCCCCAAGCGCCATGGTATAACAGCGGGTGCGTACCGCTGGCCAGTCATGCGCGGCCAAATAGTCAATTGCGGCTGGAACAGCCAGAAAACCAGCAAAGTCGCGCGTGCCATATTGTTCGACATAATCGACCAAGGGCTGTTCGGAACGTTGCTCTGGCAACCAGCCATGCCCCACGATCAATGGCTCGATCAGATGTTGGACATCGTCACGCACATGGAGGAACGCGGTGCCTTTCGGCGCACACATCCATTTGTGACAATTGCCGGTATAAAAGTCCGCGCCCAACTCATCGAGGAAGAGATCGCGCTGGCCGGGCACATGGGCCCCATCAATGACGGTCAGGATGCCCGCTTCCCGAGCGCGGCGGCAGATCGCTTCGAGGGGGAAGGTTAGCGCGGTGGGCGAGGTGGTGTGGCTGAGGTAGATCACACGGGTACGGGGCGTAACGCCCGCCCAGAGTTGATCGATAAAGTCGGCATCCGACTGCAACGGCACCTGGATCGGATGATTGATATAATGCGCACCAGCCTTGCCACAGTTAAATTGCCAGGCGTGATTGCACGCGCCATATTCGTGATTGGTGGTCAGCACCTCATCACCGGGCTTGAGCCAACTGCGCAGCGAATGGGTCACGGCATTGACGCCCATCGTCGCATTGGTGACAAAGGCGAGGCGGCTTTGGTCGGTGTGCAGGTAGTCGGCCAGCCGAGTACGGGCAGCCGTCATATTCTCACGGATATGCCCCATATAGCCGCCAGGGTGCTTCTCCAATTCAGCCTGCCAAGCTTGGTAGGCGGCAAAGACGGGCTGTGGACAGGCACCAAAGGAACCATTGTTGAGCAGACGCCAATCATCACGGAGCAGAAATTCAGCGCGGATTTGGTCAACAGCAGCGTCGCTGGCTGTCGCCATTGGTTGAATAGTCATGGGCAATCAATTCGCTTGCTAACTGAGTATCCAGCTTGAAATTCGGTCATATACCTATCGATTGCACATCGATCAGGCTACCTATGCGAATCGCAGGCTCGATCCGAAAGATAATAAATTTACCAGGTACACCCCAGTAAATTGGTAGTTGCTCCGGTTGTGTCAACCAGACTGCCTCAGTGGCCCAGCTGCGTTTACCACAATTTGGTGCTACCCTACCCAAGGTCATAGTATGGCGCGGATGCAGATAGAAGTCAAGTACGTTACTACACTAGAAGTTTCGCAGTTGGCTGGGTAAACGAGCGACCTGACCGGTTTGGAAAACCGGTCAGGTCTGGTCTATGTGCGTAACTCCTTTACCCAGCAAAGACCCTACCCAGCAAAGACCCTACACATCAAAGACACTGCCGTCGGCCATAAAGGCATTTCGTGGCACGCGGCTAAAGCGGGGCGGGCTCGCCAACAGCGCTGCTTCATTCAAATCAACACCAAGTCCCGGGCGATCCGGCACTTCGAGATGACCGGCCTGCACAACCCACGCGTCGCGTAACGCTTGGTCGCGATAGGGTTCTTGGCGCACATATTCCAAAATGTGAAAATTCGGAATAGCCATACACAAATGAGCCGCCGCGGCAGTCGCGACCGGGCCTTGCGGATTGTGAGGGGCAACCTTTACATAGTACGCCTCGGCCAAGGCCGCGATCTTTTTACACTCACTGATCCCACCCGCATGACAGAGATCGGGTTGGATCACATCCACCAAGCGTTGCTCCAACAAGGTGCGAAAATCCCATTTGGAGTAGAGCCGCTCACCGGTGGCCAGATCCATCTTTGGCCCGGCGGCGCGAATCCGCGCCAAGCCCTCGACATCATCCGGTTGGGTGGGTTCCTCTAAAAAGAAGAGTTGGTAAGGTTCCAGGGCTTGCATAAGCCGTACTGCGCTCGAAGGTCGGCCCCGGCCATGATCATCGACCATAATATCAATCTTGGGTCCCACGGTCTTGCGCAGGAGGGCAATCCGCTCGGCAAAGGCCGCGATCCGCTCAGCTTCGGGCAGGGCGGCATCACCAGCCCAAGCACCAGTCTTCATCGCGGTGAAGCCATCGGCCACATCCTGTTGGGCGTCCTCCACCATCAGGTTGGGTTGGTAGATGCCCACATGGGTGTAGAGGCGCAGATGGTTGCGGGTAGGGCCGCCCAGGAGTCGATAGACCGGCACGCCCCACGCTTTGCCCCGCAGATCCCAGAGCGCCTGATCCAGCGCGGCCAGCGCCGAATTGAGCACCACGCCCCCGCGCCAGAAGCCATGGCGATAGAGCACTTGCCAGTGATGCTCCACGGCCAATGGATCTTGGCCGATCAACGACTCGCCCAGTTGGTGAACTGCCGCCTCGACGGTGCGCTCTTTGCCTTCGAGGGTCGCCTCCCCCCAGCCATAGAGTTCAGTGTCGGTGAATACTTTGACCACCACCCAGTTACGCAGGCCAGCCCAGCTGATCAGCGTGCGGATTTCGGTAATTTTCATCGGGACTCACTTTCCGTTATCATGGAGAGACTTTGTACCAACTGATTGTAGTACTTCCGGCTTGCTTGTCAACTGTGGGCCAAGCAGCCAACTACTTTATAGCTTCTCCCATGAGCAAAGGATCGATCATGAGCACCATTCTCATCACCGGCGCGAGCGGCTTTATTGGCAAAGCCCTGGCAACCGCCCTCGCCCCCCATCATCAAGTCATCTGTCTCAGTCGCCGCGCGCCAGGGTTGGCGGACCTGCCTTTTGTCCGCGGGGACTTTGGCGCCTTTGAGGATCTACGCCAATTGGATCGCTATGCGATCGATGTGGTCATCCATTTAGCGGCGGTGACCGGTGGCTGTTTTGAACGCGATGGGATTATGGTCAATGTGGAGGGCACGCGTGCCCTCATGCGCTATCTTATGGATCGTGGTTGTCAGAAGTTTGTCATGGCAAGTTCAATTGCCGCCGTGGGCTTTCAAAACACCAAATTCCGGCCAGTACAACTGCCCATTCCTGATGAACACCCCTGCCTAGACCGTGACGGCTATGGGCTCTCGAAATATCTGATGGAAGAGGTCACGCGCTATTGCCAACGCCAAGTGGAAACGATTGATGTGATCAACTTGCGCCTTTCCTCGGTTCGCCCCGACGATCAACCCGGTATCCTCACCCCAGTGCGCCCACTCGGGCCGTGGGCGTTGGGCAGCATTACCATCATGCTCCTAGCCGACGCCGTACGGGCCTTTACCTTGGCCGCCGAAGCACCCCACCAACCCGGGGTACGCATTCTCAATGCCACGGCAGCCAGAGCGTGGGCTGCCGCTCCCACCGCGACCCTCTTGCGCAATTGGTGGGGTGAAGCGGTCGATCTCAGCTATTTCGAGCAGCCCGGCCAGGCTTACGCCGCGGCCTACGATGTGCGCGCCATCGAACGTGAACTCGGCTTTACCGCCACTGCCACCCTCCAATTCTTGGCCCAAGCGGTCTAGAGGAAGCCTGACAGGTCTCTGGTCGTACCAACCAACTGCGTAAGTCCTATCAATCGACGGCAGCCGCTGGCAACCATTGGGTGTAGAAGCGGTGCCAATTTTGGTACATGATCTGGGCAATGGCCGCTTCTGAGTAGCCACGTTGGGCCAACAGGGTCGCGACTTTTTGATAATCGGCCACGGTCTCGATCCCTTCCGGTGCGCCATCTGCGCCCCCTTGGCCATCGGTGTCGCCCCCAATGGCCGCATGGTCGGCATTACCCGCTAGCTGGCAGATATGATCAATGTGATCGACCACCTGGTCCACGGTAACTGCACTGCGCGGAAAGAGTGCACGGCGCGATGTCACGCCAGCTTTGGCCCAATCCAGTCCACCGTCAGTATAGAGCATCCAGGTGTCCATGGAAACGCCAATGACCCCGCCCCGCGCGATGAGGGCGAGGAGTTGCTCATCACTAAATTGGCGCTCGCCGGGGACCAGGGCGCGACAGTTTTGATGACTTGCCAGCACAGGGCCGGTGAAGAGATCCAACGCTTGCCAGAAGCTCTCGTCGGCCAGATGGGTCAGATCCAACAACATCCCCAACTTATCCATCGCCTGGAGGAGCGGTTTGGCCTGGGGCGTCAAGCCACCCGCGGTGCCGGTTCCGTGGGCATAGGTGCTAACGCCATAGTGGGTCAGGCTGATAACCCGCAGCCCGTCGGCCCACCAATCGTAGAGCTGTTCCGGCCAGAGAATCGGGTCGGCCCCTTCCATACCCAGCACAAAACCGATCGGCAGGGTTTCAGTTGGTGCATCGGCCTGATCGGCGCTCTCCCATGCGGCAAAATGCTCGGCAAAATCCTCACGGCTGAGCAAAAGGCGCGCTTCGCCGCGGCGCGCCAAACTGCGATAATAGGCCAGATAGCCTTGGGCCGCGGCATAGGCGGCGTCGCCACCGTTGTAGCCCCAAAGGGGATTATTAGGCCGTTTGATCCGCCCCACCACTTTGACCAACGCGCCCGCAACCTTGCCCCGACGCAGCTCGGGCAGCGTCGCCATGGTATCACGATTCGGCCAACTGCTTTGAGGATCTTTATCGGGCAAGGCGCGCACTTGGTCAATCGGCAGCGTCAAATCGCGATTAAGTTCCATGGCACCATAGGCCATGGGGTAATCGCCATCGAAAATCAGCATGATTGCGTTCCTTTGTTGCTTGGCACGGCCTACCACAGGCGTGAATCGGGCACGGGTAGCCATTCGCCGCCCTGCCGGATCGATTCTTGGCTGACAAGGCCAGGCAAGGTCATGTCCATGGCTTCGTGAATGCCAATACGCGGTGACTTGCGCCCTTGGACGGCATCGACAAAGTCCATAGCCTCAAAATAATCGCCGCCGCCATGCCCAGCGGATAGAGCTTCTGGTGGGGGGTTGCGCCAAATTTCGGGGAGGAATTCCGCCTCAAATTGAGAGAGCGGCACCCATTCATCGGGGTCTTTACAATAATCTTCGAGCCAAACCCAATTGCCTTCGCCTTTGCGTCGGGCGCTTTCATAAGCCCCCTTCGTCCCCTGCAAAGTATAGTTGGTCATCGAGTGGGGGCGCTTAGAGAGCATGTCCACGCGGATACGCATGAGCTTTTCGGTATCCGTCTTGCAGAGGAGCAACACGGTGTCTTCCATAGCATGTTCGGGGTCGGTCCAATTACCCGTACCCACACAGCTGATGCGGGTGGGGCGCTCCTTGATCCACTGAAGGCAGGGACCGAGGCTGTGGGTTGGGTAGGTACAGCCGTTGACTCCCACTTGCCAGTAGTAGCGCCAAGTGGGTTTGCCTTCCTTGGTATGGTGTAACACGGAAAGCTCGTGGATATATTCACCCTCGGCGTAGTAGGTCTCACCAAAGAGGCCCGCTTCAGCCATGGCTTGGACCAAGACATTGGGCTTCATGTAAATATAGTTCTCGGCCATCATATAGATCGCCTTGCTCTTTTTACACGCCTGAACCAGCCAGCGTGATTCATCCATGCCCACGGTGGCAGTCACTTCGCTCAGCACATGAATGTCGCGCTCTAGTGCCGCAATCGACTGAGCGGCGTGATAGTGCATGGGCGACGCCACCACTACTACATCCGGCTTTGCTTGATCGAGCATCCGCTCATAAACTGTGAAAAGTTGGCTGATGCCGGTGGTCTTGCCTGCTTCGGCCAAGGTTTCTTCGTGGGGATCGCAGAGGGCCACAATTTCGGTTTCGGGGTGCGCTTGAAAGGCGCGGAAAAAAGAGCTGGAACGGCGTGCGCCAGAGAAAGCGACTTTAAGCGTACTACTCATTAGTTTTACTCGCATTCTTTACGAATTGGATCAGATCGTCGCCACTTTTGCGGGCAACCCAGTGCGGATCGATTCCCAACAAGCTGCCGCGGTGGCAATCACCTTCGCGCCGGCCACCTCATCAATAAGCGGGCGTTTGTCCTCAATGATACATTCTTCAAAATGACGCATGTAGCGCCAGACTTCCCGCCCGTGCCCGGCTTCTTTCGGGAATTTGAGTTCTAGGGTAGGCTGGCCCTCCAGCTTATCCAAGACCACCTTTTCGTTGATCATCGAGCCTTTGTCGCCATAGATGCCCAAGCCCAACATCGGCAAGGGGGGCTCGACTAGGCCAAAGACGGCCAATACCCGGGCGATCACACCCGATTGGAAACGCAGATTGATCAAGAAATTATCTGGTGTATCAGCGGGAGAGCGCTCATCCATGCCGCTGCGCGAGGCATAGACAAAGACTTCCTCGACATCCCCCAAAAACCAACAGAGCAGATCAATCGGGTGGCAAGCACCGCCATAAAGCACATCCTGCGGTGCTTCGTAGCGCCACGGTGTGCGGTCAAAGACCGGGCGCATATCATGGACATAGTGGGCCTCGGCAAAGAGGGGACGGCCCAAGTCGCCATCATCATAGAGCTTTTTGGCCGCCTGGAACGCGGGCGTGAAGCGGCAGGTCTGGCCGACCAAGAACTTGATGCCCGCGTGACGCACCACTTCAATTGTCCGCCGGGCTTCGGCCAGCGACACCACCATCGGTTTGGTGCAGATGATATGCTTACCCGCTTGGGCCGCCGCTTCGATCTGCGCCATGTGGAGATGATCCGGCGAATAGATCCCCACCACTTGAATATCTGGCCGCGCTAGCAAGGCCGCATAATCGGTACTGGCAAAAGGAAGATCATATTGACTCTTTACCTGCCCCAACAACGTTTCATTGGTATCACAGATGGCGCGTACTTGGAGGCGGGAAGCGGTATCTGCATTGACCGCCAACATGTTGCGGCCCATGCCCAGGCCAATAATACCGACGCCGATATCTTTCATGGGTTGATTCTTTCTATAGAGGTGAGCCATAGAGTAAAAGCCGAAGCCCTACACCCGCATGCGCAGCATGGGCCGGCTGAACGAAACGCCTAGATAGTCGCCCGTGCGCAAGGAGCGTGTTCCTGGCACCATATAATGGATAGCCAAGGCACGACGTTGGCGGGCGGTGGTGTTCGGGGCTGTATGGTGAAGGGTTTGGCAGTGGTGAATGGCAATCCCCCCTGCCGGTAGGTCAACGACGGTGGGTGGCACGGCGTCCGCCTGATCGCCCAGATCGAGGAGGGCATCGACGGCCTTGGCGCGGCCATGTTCTACAGCTTGGAAGTGGGTACCTGGAATGAATTGCATGGCACCATTGTCCACATTGACATCATCCAACGTGAGCCAACAGCTGACGAGGTTGGGCGGGCTGCAACGCCAATAGGCATTATCCTGGTGCCAAAAGACTGGACCACCGTGATAGGCTGGCTTGTAGATGGCTTGGTCGTGAAAGAGTTGAATGTTTGGACCGATCAGATCTTCGATAATATCGAGGATGCGCTCATGGTAGGTCAACTGCCGAAAATGGATATTGCGGTCACACATCTGCATGATTTGCAATAACTGCTTTTCGGCTTTGTTTTTTGTCGCCAGATCATCGGTCTGGTTGATGGCTAGGTTGCGAAACGAAGTTTCCCCGGCGCGCGCACGGTCGAACTCATAATCATACTCGCGGCGGAAGAGTTCCAGTTCATCATCGGTCAAGATCTTGCCAATCGAGAGAAATCCATGGGTCCAAAAGCTATCGACTTGGGCTTGGGTCAAGCTTTTATACGCGGTGGGGGTAGGTGTCTGCACGGCTTCCATCAGTACACTCCTTGGTGGCAAATTTTTTTGCGGACATATCAGAAGTTATACACATGCCGAGCGCGCGGGATTTTTAGAAACCCAAACGTGCTCCCATACACGACGCCAACGACCGAGTTTCTCGGCTTATACGCTGGACAGACCAAAGCCTGCCAGCCACTTCTACTCCGGCAAATGCAAGGGGGGATGACCAATCGTCCAGCCACCATCGACGGCCAGGTTTTGGCCGGTGATATATGACGCCTCGTCAGAGGCAAGAAAGAGTGCGGTGGCCGCAACCTCTTCGGGTTGGCCGAGCCGTTTTAGCACCGTCATATCGTGCCAGAACTGCATGATGGCTGGATCTTGTTTATAGCGCTGAATATCAGGCCGCCCCGAGTCGATGATGCCGGGGCTAATGGCATTGACGCGGATATTAGCGGGGCCATAGTCAATTGCCATGGAGCGGGTGAGGCCGAAGAGCGCGCTCTTGCCGGTGACATAGGCGGCATGCCCAGCGACGCCCGTCATCCCCTCTACCGAGGCGATGTGAATGATCGAGCCGCCGCCCCGCTTCTGCATGGCTGGCACGGCATATTTCGAGCAGTGGAAGACGCCGTCGAGGGTTACACTCAGCACGGCCCGCCATTCAGCTTCGGGCATGGTCGCGACCCCATGCATCCCGCCCAGGTGGGCAGCCGCATTGACCAACACATCCAGCCCGCCAAAGGCTCTCACCGTTTGCGCTACGGCAGCTTGCGCTTGGTCGGGCTGCGCCGTATCACAAGGAAAGAAGCGGCCTTGGATTTGGGCCGCGGTTGCCATTCCACTAGCCACATTCATATCAGCCACTGCTACATGCGCGCCTTCTTGGGCAAAGCGCAGGGCAATGGCGCGCCCAATGCCGGTGGCAGCACCGGTGATCAAGGCAATTTTAGGGGCCAACCGCATGCCGGTACTATCCTTTCAGGCCGGTAAGGGCAATACCCCGCACAAAGTTCCGCTGGAAGATCAGAAAGACAATGAGCGGTGGCAGCGAGATCAAGACCGAGCCAGCCATGACCGCTTGATAGTCCAGCGCGCCAAAGCGATCGGCGATCCGGCTGAGCACCAGCGGCAGGGTCATCTTATCTTTGTCATTGAGGATCACCAACGGCCACAGATAGGCATTGAAGGTTCCTAAGAAGGTGAAGATCGCCAAAACCGACAAAAGCGGCAAGGTGAGGGGGAGAATGATATTGCGAAAGATGCCAAAATCACCACTCCCATCGATTTTGGCGGCATCGTAGAGTTCACCAGGAATGCCATAGATAAACTGACGACTGAGAAAGATGCCAAAGGAGGAAAAGAGCGACGGCACCCAAAGCCCCCATAGGGAGTTGAGCAAATGCAACTCCTTCATGACCAGATAGAGGGGGATCAACAAGGTGAGAAAGGGCACCATCGTCGTCGAAAGGATAAAGTAAAAGAGATACCGCCGGCCCGGAAAATCCAGCCGGGCAAAGACGAAGCCGCCCAAGGCCGAGGTAAAGAGAACAGCCAACACCGTACCCGCTGTCACCATGATGCTATTGAGATAAGCCAGGGGCAGATTAGCGCGCTCGGGGTCCATGACCATTTCATACGCGCTGAGAGTCCATTGCGCGGGCAACAGCGTCACTGGAATCCGCACAATATCCGCGCCACTTTTGAACGACGAAAAGAAGAGCCAGACAAAGGGATAGAACATGATCCCGCTAAACACAATGAGCAGCAGAATAATCAACCCTTCGGTACGGAGTTCGGGACGCGTCAGCCAGCGAAAAACAGGGGGTGAGGTCAAGGCTTGATTGCGGGCCATTTAGTGCTCCCAATTGACTTGCCACCGCTGCAATTGGAACACAGTGGCGAACAATAACAAGACGAAGATGATGAGCGAAACTGCCGCGCCATAGCCCAAGTTTAAGGTTTGAAAGCCCAACTGGTAGGTATAGAGCGACAGTGTACGCGTGCTAAAGCCCGGCCCAGGAATCAGGAAGAAGGGCTCGAACATCTGCACCGTCCCAATGACACTGACCACAACTTGATAGATCAGCACAGGACGAATCAAAGGCATGGTGATCTTGAAGAACATCTGCCAAAAGCCTGCGCCATCTAGGCGCGCGGCCTCATATAAACTTTCCGGCACATCGTTCATCCCTGCCAGCAAAATTACGGCAGCTCCTCCTACATTGGCCCAGATGACCATGGCCGTAATGCACCAAAGCGCTTGACTAGGGCTAGCAAGAAAAGGCTGCTCTGGCAAGCCCAGGCTGCTCAGGACGGCATTCAAGGTGCCACCCGTTGGGCGATAGAGCCAGCGCCAAAGATAGATTGACGCAACCGTCGGGGTGACAACCGGTAAATAGTAGATCACCAAAAAGAAGCGTTGCAATTTGGTCCGTACGTGGGTGAGGGCCAACGCCAACATGAGCGCAAAACTAAGCCCCAAAGCAATCTCCACGGCTGAGAATACCAGCGTAACGCGTAATGCTTCCCAGAAATAGCTATCGCTAAAGGCTTTGGTAAAATTACGCAGCCCGACAAACCTAGGTTCAGTCAGGAAATCCCAGTTCTGAAATGAAAGCCAAATCGCTGTGCCAAAAGGAATGATAAAAATCGTTGTGTAGAAGAGTAGAATCGCGGCGGCGTAGATAAGGGCAAGGGGGCTTGTACGCCGCCAACGCCACAGCAACCCCTGCTTTGGCTTGGCCACCGCGCGGTGCGTCAGCCGCCCACTAGGTGGCTTGATCGTTTCGGTCTGGTTCATGGTCATTTGCTCATTTGCTCAAACTACAGCTGACAATGCAATTCGCTGTTATTAAAGATCTGACAGGTTTTCCAAACCTGTCAGATCTTGTCAAGGGCGTAACTTCTAAAAGTGTTTCCCTTTGGGCAGGCACTTTATAGGCACTTTACCACTACCCGTTAATGCGTTCGCGCGCTTGGTCTTCTTGCTCTTGCAAATAAGCATCCATATTCGCGAGCGCCTCCTCCAGTGTAATCTCTTGGCGGAGGGCCCGTTCAAACTCGGTGCTGGCCGGCCCATGATTGGCGACATGATCCCCAGAGAATTTGGCAATCGGCCACATACCCGTTGCAATCCGTTTGGACATCGGACCAAACTTGACATCTTCGATCCGCGGATCTTCGTAGACCGCTTTGGTCATACAGACGCCCGAGTAGGAATCAAACGCTTGAATGGTAGAATCGGGGCTCACCAGATATTGGGAAAATTCAAAGGCAGGTTGCAACTTGCTGCTGTCGTCAACCAAGCGCTTCGAGATCCCCCAGCCTGCAATATGCTGCGGATAGAGGACATCATTGACCTTGTTGGCTAGCCGCGGCGTAACAATGTTATCAGCGGGGATCTCAGCGGAATCGGTTTGCACACTAGCCGTCCACGCGCCGTCGCCCCACATCGAGACGAGCTTTTGGCTCACGGCTTCGTATTCGCTAGTGAATAGCTCAAAATCACAGGTTTGATCACTCCAATAAATGTCATAGATCAGTTGGGCGGCTTGCATGCCGATCTCGCTGTTGTGTGACCATTTGCCCGTCTCGCGATCAAAGAATTCGCCACCCATTTGCCAAATGAAACTCCACAGCAGTGGATATTGGGAGCTGCGCGGGGAATACCCAGAGAGGCTGATTTTGCCGTCTGCGGTTTTCTCGGTAAGCGCTTTACCAGCTTCGATGACATCTTCAAACGAGGCAAAGTTGAGGTAGTCAATATTCTTGGCGGCCAGTTGTTCCGTGTTCACCGTTAAGGCCGCACCGCGAATCCCAGCCAACCAGGGCAGGTAGAAGACTTTACCGCCGGGTGCATCCAAAGCCCCAAAAGCGGCTGGCCACATGGCTTCTTCCAAAGCACTGGCCCCGCCCGCCAAGTCAGTCAGTTCCAAAAAGACTTTGCTCACATCCGTGGCCACGATCCAGTCGGTGTACATCATCATGACATCGCCTTCCGTACCCGCGGCAATGGCCGGGAGTAATTTGGCAAAGAGATCAGAGTAGCCAATCGGCTGAAGATCGATATTGACATCGGGGTTGGACTGCGACCGCGCCTCTTTGGCGGCATTCATGATGCGATTCGCCCCATCCCAATCTTGATACCAAACCACCACATCTACCGTGCCAGCGGCTGGTGCCACTTCACTGGATTCTGCCGTTCCGCCCGTTGGTGCTGCCCCAGGAGCAGCACAAGCGGCCATGAGCGCGGCACTCGTGCCAAGGGCACTCCACTGTAAAAACCGCCGCCGACTGACCTGATGAACCTCATTGCGCGAAGCCATTGTGCCATTTCCTTTCATCTTGCTGCTTAAAGAAAAATGAATCGCAGATAACCGGCAAACTGATCTAGTACATGGGTGTACAAACGATCAATATCTACATCCTATTGGGGGGCTGCCGTTACATCGAGAAGAATACACCGAAGTAGAGAGGGATTTGCAGGTTGAACTCTGCCCTAGAGACTGGCTCTATTCTACTATCAACCCTAAAGGGACGTCAAACGCAATTTTTGAGCTCCAGCGAAGCCAATAGCGCTTATTGGGAGCCTGCTTGCCCCCATAGCCGCCACACCGCTATGGTTGCGCGGATCCGCCCACACAGTTGACAGGAAAAAATTCTTTTGTTATAGTGCAACTGTTCTAATTGCGGATACTGATTTTCTGACACACAACAGTTTTCTGACACACACAACAGCTGACAATCGCCTTGAGGTTAACTGCACTGACAGGCTAGCTCACTTGTAGGCGCGTCTCAGTCACCTGTTGGTCATAGTTTACTGGTTGTCAGAGCCAGGAAACTGGTTTCTATCTCATTGCTCTCCCATCACTTAGCCAAGCAATGGATAGCCACGCCCACCAAAGCTAATGTAGGCTCTTGTAGCCACAATAACCGAAGTTGTCCCTATCGCGTAATAACCAGAGCCAGCTACTGGGTCGCACCAAGGTAGCGTGGAGCGGGTACAACTTGAGCGAGCCATAGTGATTTTTTCGCGCCTTGCAGCTAGGGCGTGTGTCTGTTGGTATCCGCGCGTCTCTTCCTCCTTACCAACTGTTGTTTCTGATACGCAGTCATTTCTAACAAGTAGTCAATCACCTTACTCCCCCTGGTGGTATGCCAATGGTTTTGCGAAATAGTTGTTCAGCAGTCATCTACGAAACCGAACGGCACAGGCAGCACAATGCCGGCAATGCCGACTTAGGTTCAGTATGCCCTAATACCCGCTGTATTACTCTTTCCTAAGCCATTTTACTCTACATCACAAGGCCATGGCTGAATATCGCCTTGGCCCATCCAACGCGATTCAGGCTGTGTCGTTGACAGCAGGGAGGTATACGTTTTCATCAACCCCACCATATTCTAAACATAGCTTGCTTAGACACAGTTGTACAGGATTGTACACAGTTGTACACAAATCTCATGCAGTCAACCGACTCCCCAACTACCTCGGTTACCCAACAAAGGAGTGAAAAATGCGACAGAGACTTACGCTCTTTAGTCTTGTCATGATCTTTGTTCTACTTTTGGCCGCTTGTGCACCGCCCATGGAAACGCCACCGGCAGCGAGTGGTGGCAGCGCCGCGACCACCGGCACAACCGCGGAGAGCGCGCCCGTTGCGACCGGCGACGTGCCGCGGGAGCGCACCTTGATCATTGGGTTTGAAGGCGGCCCCGCCGCCGCCCCCGAGCAATCGGGGTTAAATCCCGGCTCGATGAGCTCCCAAGGTCATCACCAAGTCATGATCGAATCCCTTTATTATCTGAATTATCAGACGGGTGAATTGATTCCTTGGCTAGCCGCAGAGCAAGCGAGCTGGAATGATGACTTCACCGAAGTGACCATTCCCCTCCGCGATGGCATCAAATGGAGCGATGGCGAAGCCTTCACCGCCGAAGATATTGTGTTTACCATCGATATGCTCCAAGCGAATCCAACGCTGAGCTATGCTAGTGCCGTTGTGGATGTCACCAATGCCGAAGCCGTCGATGATACCACAGTGAAGATCACCCTAGCCAAACCAGATCCGCGCTTCGTTGTGAACGCCTTTGGCGTGCGCATTTGGGGTGCAGTGCGGATTGTGCCCAAACACATTTGGGAAGGGCAAGATCCCAACACCTTTACCAACTTTGACTTAGAAAAGGGCTGGCCGGTTTGGACGGGTCCTTATAAGCTCGTCAAGGCGACCGCCACGGAATTTGTCTTTGATCGCCGCGCCGATTGGTGGGCAGCGGAGACTGGCTTCCAAGCGTTGCCCGCGCCCGAACGTGTCATCTTTGTCGAAGCAGGCCCCGACGAACGCAAAGCCGCCGCGTTGGCAGCCAACGAAGTGGATGGGCAACCCAGCCTACGCATTGATACCTTTATGACCGTGTTGGAACAGAATCCTAATGCGCTGGGATGGACCGCCGATCCTCCCCATGCATGGATCGATCCGTGCCCTGGCATGCTGGGCTTTAACACCCGCGTTGCTCCTTGGGACGATGCTGAAATGCGTTGGGCCGTGGCCTATGCCTTGCCCAATCAGCAGATTGGCGATGCCCAAACCGGTGGGTATGGGCAAGTTTCACGCTATAACTTCCCCGACTACCCGGCGCTCCAAGCCTGGCTGACCGAAAATCAGGCCCTATTGGATCAATACGACTCAACGGTCTACGACCCGGCCAAAGCCAAGTCGATCATTGAAAGCAAGGGCTATACGATGGGTGCCGATGGCTTCTACGCGAAGGATGGTCAGCGGCTCCAGGTCAACATTCTTTTCAAAACCGAAGAACCGATTCTACCCGCGCTGGTAGTCTCGGCCTTCCAAGAGGTGGGGATTGATGCAGCTCCCCGTGCCTTGGCCGGTGCAGCCTATTTTGATGCGCGCGACACGGGTGATTTTGAGATCGAAACCCATCATGTGGCCTGCGGTAGTGTTGTCGAGCCCTATGATGAACTCAATCTCTTCCACAGCCGCTGGATCAAGCCGATTGGCGAGCGGGCTTCCAACAACATTTGGGGCTGGAGCAATGCTGAATACGACCAAATTGTTGAAGAGATGCAAACCATTGCCCCAGGTGCGCCTCGCCAACATGAATTGTTCAGCCGTGCGCTAGAAATTCGGTTGCAAGAACTGCCCATCATCTCACTGACGCAACAACAGCGCGTGGTGCCCTATTCCAATAAATACTGGACCAACTGGCCCACAGCCGAGAATGATTATCACCACCCACCGAACTGGTGGATGAACTTCTTAATGCTGGTCGTTGCCATTCAACCGGCCCAGTAGCAGAAGACAGAAGACAGAAGACAGAAAGCAGAAGACAGAAAGCAGGTTTTATCTACTGACCTCTGGTCTCTGACCTCTGTCCTCTGTCTTTAAGGTTATTCTAGAAAAGGACACCATGACTGTTCGCTATATCCTCAGACGGGTAGGAATCTTTTTCCTGATCATCTGGGTTGCTTCTACCATCAATTTTCTAATCCCACGCTTAGCTCCTGGTGATCCCATGGGAGCGATTTTAGGCCAAATGCAGGTCCAGGGCGCCAAGGTGGAGAACAGCGCCGAGATCATTGCGCTCTTTCGCGAACGATTTGGGCTAGACGATCCGCTCTATCTCCAATATGCGAAATATATGGGAGCCTTGCTCCGGCTTGATCTTGGCTATTCGATTGCCTTCTTTCCCGCCAAAGTTACCGATGTGATCGGTAATGCTCTGCCCTATACCATTGGGCTATTGGCTGTCAGTACCTTGATCACCTTTACGCTCGGTGTGTTTGCTGGTGCACTTTTGGTATGGCATGCCACCCCCAAGGTAGCGCGGATGGTGATCACCTTTTTCATGATGTTGGCACCGATTCCCTATTATCTGTTAGCGATCATCTTTGTCTCGGTGCTGGCCTTTGGGTTGGGCCTCTTTCCCTATAGTGGGCTCGTCTCGGTGGGGCGGCTGCCCAAAGGGGGCTTTGATATTGGCTATATCTTGGATGTGCTCTACCACTCGACCTTACCAGCGCTTTCCATCATTATCGCAGGGGTCGGCGGCTGGATCTTGGGGATGCGCGGCATGATGGTGACCGTGCTCGGCGAAGATTATTTGACCTTGGCCGAAGCCAAAGGCTTGCGTGACCGGCGCATCTTTTTTACCTATGCCATGCGCAATGCCATGTTGCCCCAATTTACCGGGCTAGCGATCAGTTTGGGCTATGTGGTCTCTGGCGCCACTATTGTCGAGCTGATCTTCTCCTACCCCGGCATGGGCTATCGTCTCTTCCAAGCCATTAACACCAACGACTTTCCGATGATCCAGGGCATTACCTTCTTTCTGGTCGTCTCGATTGCCGTGGCCATCCTTGTGATCGATCTGATCTACCCCAGGCTCGATCCCCGTATTACCTACACTAGGAGGTAAGCAATGACAACGACCTTTGCGCCAGAAGCAAGCCCTAGCACCACCGGCACAGCCAGCGACGCCGGGGAGCAAGCGCAGTTATGGCAGGGGCTACGCTATTGGCTTGGCAACTGGAAGCTAACCCTGGGCCTGATCTTGATTCTTGGGCTCACCGGCCTCAGTGTGATTGGCGCTTATTTTGTTGACTACGATCTCACCAAAGTGGCGTCTGGCCCCTTTAATGCGCGCCCTTCTGCCGAACACCTCCTCGGCACCGACAATGTGGGTCGTGATATCTGGGCGCTGATGATCCATGGAATTCATCCTTCGCTCAAAGTGGGGTTGATTGCCGGGATCATTGGCACAGCCGTCGGCGTGATCTTAGGCATTACAGCAGGCTACTATGGCGGCACGCTGGACTCCATTGTGAGCACCACCGCCGATATTTTTCTGACCATCCCTTCGCTGTTGATCCTAGTCGTCTTGGCCTCCTATATCCGCACCACCACCATTGAATTTACCGCGTTGGTCATTGCCCTCTTTGCTTGGGCTGGCCCCACCCGGCTCATGCGGTCGCAAACGCTGAGCCTACGCGAGCGGGCCTTTATTCCGTTGGCCAAACTCTCTGGGCAAGGGGATTTTGAGATTGCCCTTAAGCAGATTCTACCCAATCTGTTACCCTATATTATGGCGGGCTTCGTCGGCGCGGTCTCGGGCGCCATCCTTGCGCTGGTCGGCATTCAAATTTTGGGTCTCGGACCGCTCTTCACCCCGAACTTGGGCATGATCCTCCAGGCAGCCTATCTGGGCGCCGCCATCTTCCGCGGCATGTGGTGGTGGTGGATGCCCCCCACCATTGCCCTGATGATCATCTTTATCGGCCTTTTTCTTATTAGCATCGCCTTGGACGAATTAGCGAATCCGCGCTTACGGGAGCGAGCGAAGTAATGGATAATCAAAACACGCCAACGCTACAAGTGGAAAACTTGCGCGTCCACTACTGGACAGCCCGCGGCCCCGTCAAAGCGGTTGATGATGTAAGTTTTACGGTCAATCGCAACGAACGCTTTGGCTTTATCGGCGAAAGTGGCTGTGGCAAAACAACAACTATCATGGCGATCTTGCGGCTGATCAAACGGCCCGGCCAGATCGAAGGTGGCCGCATTCTGCTCAATGGCCGGGATCTGCTCACGCTCAATAAAGAAGAGATGCGCCAAGCACGCTGGAATCGCATTTCGCTCATTCCCCAGGGCGCGATGAACTCGTTAAATCCCATCATGCGCGTGCGCGACCAGATTGCCGATACCATTTTGACCCACAAAGGCGAAGTGCCCAGCAATGTCTTGCGGGAGGAGATTATTTCGCTGCTCGACATGGTGGAATTACCCGCCAAGGTTGCGGCCATGTATCCCCATGAATTAAGTGGCGGCATGAAGCAACGGGTCTGTATTGCGATGGCGACGGCACTCGAACCCGATCTGATCATCGCCGATGAACCCACGAGCGCGCTGGATGTTGTGGTGCAAAAAGCGGTCATGCAAACCTTGATCGGTGTACAGGAACGTTTAGGGGCTTCGATGATTTTGATCGGCCATGATATGGGGTTGACCGCACAAGTACTCGACCGCGTCGGGGTCATGTATGCCGGGAAATTGGTAGAGGTGGCAACGATTCGTGAGCTTTATCGCACACCACGCCACCCCTACACCCAAGCGCTCATCTCGTCGCTCCCCTCCATTCAGGAGAAGAAACGCGGCGGGGGGATTCCGGGTCTACCACCCTTCTTGCTCAATCCACCCCCTGGCTGTCTCTTCCAACCCCGTTGTACCCATGCCATGGAGCATTGCAAAACGATCACCCCCGCTTTGCGTCCATTGGAGCCGGCTCACCTCGCGGCGTGTCACCTCTATGCGCCGGAAAATGGCTACCCGAAGGATGAACGCCATGTCAACACCACTGCTTGAGATCCGCAACGTCACCAAAATCTACGGAAGCGGGTTGCTCGGTCGCCACAGCGCGCCTGCCCTCGACAACTTTTCACTGACCTTTGCCGAAGGGCAGCCCAAGATCACGACGATTGCTGGGGAGAGTGGCAGCGGCAAATCGACCCTAGCCAACTTGGCGCTCGATTTTATCCACCCTTCTTCCGGGCAGATTCTCTACAAAGGGCGTGATATTACCCAAATGTCGCGGCAGGAGCGCTTTCAGTTTCGGCGGGAAGTCCAGGCGATTTTCCAAGATCCCTTTGGCACCTATAACCCTTTTTACAAGGTCGATGCCGTCTTTAACATGGTAATCAGTAAATTCAAACTGGCGAAGGATCGGCGGGCCGCACGGAAACTGGCCGAAGAAGCGTTAGAGGTGGTGGGGTTACGGCCTAATGAAATTTTGGGGAAATATCCACACCAGCTCAGTGGTGGGCAACGGCAGCGCATTATGGTGGCGCGCGCCTTTCTGCTCAAGCCGCGGCTGATCGTAGCCGACGAACCGGTTTCGATGATCGATGCTTCCTTGCAAATGCGGATTTTGGACATCTTCCGCAATCTCAAAGAAGTCTATGGCATCTCGTTTCTCTACATCACCCACGATCTCTCGACCGCCTACCAAATCAGCGACGACATTTACATTCTCTACAGTGGCGCGGTGATGGAAACGGGGGCCATTGACGGCGTGATCCAAAACCCGCGACATCCTTACACCCAACTGCTGGTCAATTCGATCACCGTGCCGGATCCCGACATCCGCTGGGAAGGACGCAGCACCTCGTCGGCCTCGGAGGAGATCACCGTCGCGACGAATCATGGCTGCAAATTCTATCATCGCTGCCCACACGCCATGGACCGCTGTTTAGTCAGCCCACCGCCCAAGTATCAGGTGGCCGAACAACAGGAAGCTGCGTGCTATTTATATGCGGGGGAACCTTCCCTTGTGTGATCACTTGGCGCAAGCAAAGCAAGCCCTGTCCGGTTTTGAAAATCTGACAGGGCTTGGGTAACAGACCAACTTTGGGCGTCAGAGCGGACTGCTCTGCTTAGCCAAGGGCAATCACGGCGTACAAGAAATCTTTCTCACCCTAGGCCGCCAGAAACTCATGGATATGCATCGATTGGGGAGCCGTCGGGAACGCCGGATCATTCACATAAACTAACTCATCTTCGATAGCAATGATGACCAGGGCATGACCTACCGCTTCTGTCCAATAGGAAGCTAAATAAGCGGTGTTAACAGCAGCGATCACAGGCAAGCCACTCTCTAGATATTCCTGTAGCGTAGCTAGCTCCCCTCAGCCACGGTCACTGACAAACCGAAGGTGGTTAGATTTTCAATACCAGAAAAGATTACGCCAAAATTGCGTACGTTTAATAGACGCCGCAACCGGTCATACTGAATGGGAATGTGGAGATAATCAAGAATCATTGCAGAGCAGGCAGCAAGACAATCAGCCTGCTCAATTTGTGGTCGATGTAAGACGGGCAGCAATGGCGTTAGCACGATCTTGCATCTCTCGAATTTGTACCGGGGATAACGGCAAAACGTCACGTGTCAGCGCATCAACGTCAAGCTCGCCTAGTTTGGCAACTTGCCCCCAACCGCGCAACGTCAGATGGATAGGCAGCCGCCAGACTGGCTTGTCTCCCCAGACTAAGGCAGGATCGCCAGCTTCCATTGCGAATCCAATATAACGCGCCAAATAGCCATTGGCACGCCGCCGCGCCGAATCGGGCGAGACCTGGATCTCAATCTCGAGGGAAGGTGTTTTTACCGTAAAGGTACCATTTTCCGGCCAGATCGTAGCCTGCTCATAAATAACTTGAAACATGATATCCTTCTGCGCCTTAACAAAACGTTCTTACCCCACTATAACACGCCGATCTTTCTAGAGCAATCCAATTAGCGATTGGAACCAGGGCCATCGCGAACCCTAGCAAAACAGGGGTAAACTCTGAACGCGATTACAAAGTTCGCAATGGCCCTGCGGCTTGAACTGCCCTGTAATATTAGCTAACTACCCATCAACCCCGCTTCTCCAACTCAGCAACCTGTTGATAGTAGGCGACTCGCTCGGCCACGGTCTCATCGGCCATGGCTTCAGCCCGTTTGCGGTCGCCTGCACAGAAATAGCGGATCAACCATTTGCGCCCATAGGCTACATGATTCACTTCATCCGCCCAATCAAAGTCTTGAAAGGTCGTCATGAGTGGGTGGTGCGCCTTCTCCTTGCACCATTCCCACTCGCCCCGTTTGCCGCCCGGATGGCGCATAGCCGCGGCTTCGGTGGCAATCGCCAGATGGGAATAGCGCTTCTGCGGGTAGACCGGCAGGGTATGCCCAGCATAGCCAACCCAGTTCGGCACGCTGGGCAAGGGGACGCCTTGGCCCTCCAGCGCGGCTTGCCCAAAGAGGCTGTGGCGCGTCTCATCCCAACAATGGCGGGCTAGATCCAGGTACCCTTCGTAGGGCAGATCCTCCCATTCAAAGAGCACCGTGGCGCATAGCTCCGCCGCGGTCATCTCCTGCGCACGCACCCACATCTTGGCGAGCAGCGCATTGGTAACCGTATCCTCAGGGTAGGGATTCGCCTTGGGTAACGTCGTGGTAAAGCGGCCATCACGGGCAAAGTTGCCAGGAATGCGAAATTCAGCGGCGTGGCGTGGGGATGGAAGCTCAAAAGTGGGGCGGGTTGGGCCTGTCCCATCTACCCCACCCGCCGCGCTCAGATAGCTGGTGAGGTGATCACGCCAGTTAGCAAGTGCCAACTGTTCGGTGGGGCGGATCGCGGCTAGCACACTCTGTCCAAAGGCCAACTGCTCGTCTAGATCGAACAACACATGGCGCACGGCCCGCACTGTCGGTTGATCGACCAAAGGGTTGGTCGCGGCTTGGTAGCGCGTTAACGCCGCCTGGTAGGCTGGTAAAATCACATCATAGAGCCCAACGGCGAACTCGGCGTCGTTATCGCTATGCAGCAGTTCGCGGAAAAAGTCGTTGAGGGGGCCTTCGGCTTGACGCTCGATCAAATGCTCATGGCCGCGCAACTCGCTGATCCGCTCGCGCCAGCTCCCCCAATGCAGGGCCGCCTCCCAGAGTTGGCGGCCCAAGGCCGCTTTGAACTCCCAATTAGCAATCGATGACATTTTGGCCGCCTGCACCAACATCAACTGCTTGGCGACAAAGCCAAAGCGACCAATCCGTGCACAGCACTCCTCCACGGTAAGCCCCACACGGTCCACCGCCCCAATTCCGGTGTAGGGTATCACCTGTTGATCATACAAAGTAGACATGGTTCCTCTCTCAGATATCGGTAAAATTCAAGACCCTTGGCTCAGAGTAGCCACCGATCGAGCCAGGCAAAGGTCTTCCTGCCGCTGAACTGATGACCGCCGACAAAGATGTCTTGGTCAAACCGTTCTGGCACAGCAAGCAGGGCGTAGGCTTGCGCCACCTGACGGCAAGCCGCTTCCGTCTCGGCCACGGGAAAGATGGGATCTTCCGTCCCATTTTCAATGAGCAACGGGCGTGGCGCAATGAGCGCGGCAATGTCGGCCATTTCGGCGTCTTCGAGAATCCCTGGCAGATAGTTACAGTCACAATGAATCGTGGACATGATCGATGAACGAAAACTGCCAAAAGCGCCACTGACCACCGCCGCCGTAATACGCGGCTCGACCGCCGCCGCATACAAGGTGGTGGTGCCACCACCGGAGAGTCCCACACAGCCCACACCTGCAATCATTGGCTCGGGCCGACTATGAATATAATCGATGGCGCGCATCACATCCCAAACCCGTAACCCCAACAGCGTTTGACCAAGCAGCAAGGTATTAAAGGCCAAGGCACGACAGGAGCTTGGCCACAAGCCACTGCCCGCGATCATACCGGGGTGGGGTTCCATCCGTTCGCCAAAGCCCCGCTGCTCTAGCGCAAAGACCAGAAAGCCCTGTTGGGCCAACTGCCGCCCATAATCATAGTTGTGGAGCGCGATGTGTTGGCGTTCGGCGTCTGCCGTCGCGTCACCACGCGTCAACCCCACCACATGGGCCGCCCCCCCCAGGCCATGACCATGCAGCGCGATAACGGGGCGATAGGGCGGCTTGACCTGGTGGGGGATCAAAACATAGCAAGGGGTATAGATGCCTGGTTCGCTTTGAAAAACCACCTTTTCTTGGCGATAATCTGCGAACTCGGTAGTTTCCAACAGCATGGGATCTAGGGGTGATGTTTCGGTGGGCAGGCGGCCCAACCGCGTCAGCAATTGCGGGAGCAGTGCGTTGCGCCAGCTTGCCCATTCGGCGCGGTTTTGGGCGCGCCACGCCAGCCGCCGTGGCATGGCGGCATAACTTTCCCATAGGGCAGGGAGAGAAGCATAATTCGGCGATTGTTGCATCTAGCTATCCTTTCAACCCCGACATGACAATGCCTTGCACGAAATATTTCTGGAGCACGACAAAAAGGATAAAAATGGGAATGGTGCTGAGAACCGTGCCCGCCATGAGGTAGTGATAGAGCGTGTTATATTGTAGGCGGAAGAAGGAAAGCCCAACGGTGAGCGTCATCTTCTCTTGATCAGTCAAATAGATCACCGGGAGGAGGAACTCGTTCCAGTGATTCATAAAGGTGAAAAGGGCCAAAGTCGCCAACACTGGCTTGGCGAGCGGAAGATAGATCGACGTAAAGATGCGGAAATGGCCCGCGCCATCAATTTCCGCGGCGTCGTTGTAATCGCGGGGGACCGTCTGGAAGAACTGGCGCACAAGGAAGGTGCCAAAAGCCCCACCAAACCAGGCCGGGACAAACAAGGGATAGTGGGTGTTGAACCAACCTAGCCCATTGAAGAGCAGAAAAGTTGGAATCATGGTCACATGGCTAGGCACCATCAAGGTAGCCAGAAGCAGCACAAAAAGGAAATGCCGCCCCGGAAAGTTCATCCGGGCAAAGGCGTAGGCCGCCAACGAGGTAGAGATCAACTGCCCAATCGTGCCGAGGAGCGCAATTTTTAGGCTATTGAAGCCGAAGAGCTCAAAGGGAAAGCCCTGGACGACATCCACATAGTTGGACCATAGCGCCGGGCGCGGAATCCAGACGGGCGGATAGGTCATCGCGTCGCCCTGACTCTTTAAGGAGGTTGAGAGCATCCAGAGGAACGGCAAGACCATAGCCAGCGCGCCCACCCAGATGATGACATGGAGGCCGAGCCGTTGGAGCCCGTAGAGCAGATCGAGTGGTTGTCCACGCGGCTTCGCCCCAGGAGTGGCAGCGGGCGTAGGGTGGTTTATAGTTCGTAATGTGTCCATCGTCTTTGTAGTTTAAGTTGCGCAAGCGTGATCACCAGAATGAGGGCAAAGAGAAGATAGGCAGCCGCGGCGGCATAGCCCATATTGTTATAGCGAAAGGCATTCAAGTAGATAAAGAGGCCCATGACCGTGGTGGCATAAGCCGGCCCGCCTTCCGTCATCACAAAAACTTGCTCAAAGACCTGAAACGAAGCAATACAAGAGATCACCAAAACGAAGAAAGTCGTGGGAGTCAACAGCGGCCAGGTGACATGCCAGAAACGTTGCCAGCGGTTGGCCCCATCGATCATCGCGGCCTCAGTCAATTCGGTGGGAATGCCTTGCAACCCCGCTAGAAAGATGAGCATATTGGTGCCAAAGCCCTTCCAAACGCTCATGATAATGATCGCGGGCATGGCCCAGGCTGTACTCGCCAGCCAAGGAGGGCCAGCAATGCCGACCAAGCCCAGGAAATAGTTGATCGGCCCAAAGTTGGGGCTGTAGAGCCAAGTCCAGATCAAGGAAGCCGCGACCGTCGAAGAGACCACGGGCAGAAAGTAGACGGCGCGATAGAAGGAGACCCCGCGCAGCCGCAGATTCAGCAGTAAGGCCATACTCAACGCGACGATCATGTTGAGCGGGACATTGAGCAAGGTGTAATAGAGCGTATTGCTGAAGACTTTGCGCGGTAGATCTTGGGTGAATAACGTTTGGTAATTATCGAAGCCCACCCATTGGGGCGCGAGAAAGATATTCCAGTTGGTAAAGCTGATCAGAAAACCAGCCACGACCGGGCCCAGGCTAAAGAAGAGAAGCCCCAAGAGGGTTGGCAACAGAAAGAGATAGGCCAACAAGGCTTCGTTCACTTTGCGCCGCCGGAGACTGGCCGAAGAACGAATGATCAAAGTTTGCGTACTCAATAGTTTCCCCTACAATCAACATTTCACTGAGTCCAGGCGCAGGCAGCAACAGAACAGGTATCGCAGCGCAGGAAGATGAATAGCAGGATAAATAGGACGCAGATACACGCGGATTTGGAAAGCGAACCCTCAACGAGCAGGGCAGGGTTAAAACCCGCGACTGACAGCGAAAAGCGCCCGCAGGCGCTCAGCTGTTAGCTACCGGATTGATCCGGACGCTATCACGAAGTTCGCGCTGGCCCTGGCGTTTATCCGCGTGCATCCGCGTCCAAAAATCTTCATCCCGATTGGCGAAGACCGGTCATGCTTCTACCTGTATACTTAGGGGCGATCCAAGATGGCTTGGATCGCCGTATGTGCAGCCGCCACGGATTCGCTGACCGCGCGCTCGCCAATGTAGCTCAGTTGCAGCTCCTGATCCATGGCTGAGCGCCATTCGGTCCAGCGGAAACCCATTTGCAACGGCACAGCCACTTCGCCGGTATCGAGAATTGCTTTTTTGTTAGCAGGTGACTTATCCGCTTCGAGCCACACGTCCGAATAGGCCATTTCTTTGATCACCGGTACCTTCCCAATCCCGACGGTATCGGCTGGGCGATCGGGGCGAATCCCAAACATGGCAAAGTTAAAGGCTTCGTCGGGGTATTTCGTCTTGGCGCTGATCGCATATTGATTGGGCCACTGGACAGCCGTCTGGGTCGTGGTGCCTTTGGGCAACATGGTGATGTCCCAATTAAACTTCGCTTGTTCACGGAAGTCCTGAATGCCCCAGACGCCGAGGATCGCCATCGCCACCCGCCCCGAAGCAAAGAGCACGGTCGGGCCGCCTTCGGCAAACTCGGCAGGCAAAGGCGCGATCCCGTCAGCCTGGATCAGATCGACCCACCATTGCACGGTCGCAATATTTTCCGGTGTGTCTAAGACTGATTGCGTATAATCCTCATTGAGAATTGCACCGCCATTGGCGTACAGGGAAGAGTCGAGCATGGAATAATCCCAGTTGGAGATAAAACCATATTGATCGACCGTATCGCCGGTCCGTTTGGTCAAGCGAGCACCAACCTCGCGCACTTGATCATAGCTCCAATCGCTGTTGGGATAGGCTTCGCCCGCAGCGTCAAAGATGTCTTTGTTGTAATAGAAAACAATCGTTACCCACTCATAAGGAATCGCATAGAGCGCGCCGCTCGTGCCTGGATAGCGCAGACCGTCCAATGTTTTCAAGAAATAGACCTCTTCATCCTCTGGGCCGAAGACACCGGTCTTCTCAACAAAGGGATCGAGGTTCAACGCAATGCCTAACTTGGCAAAGTCTTGAATCCAGGCCGCGCTGACAAAGGCAATGTCGGGCGCTTGCCCTGCCGCCGACAGGGTTTGGTATTTTTCATAGTAGCCATCCCAGGGCGTCTCTTGCAGATCAATCTTGATCGTTGGATTCTGCTCTTGAAACGGATTGATCACCCCGCGCACGAGATTGTCATCACCATTTTCCCCTTGCAATGCCCAATACACAAGGGTCGTCTCTTCGGCAGTCGCCTCTTCGGCACTACCGCCACTCGGGGCCGCCGTCGGCACCGCACAGGCGGCGAGCAAGGTCGAACCCACCATACCACTAGCCGCTAACGTTAGAAATTTACGTCGACTTAACATGCCATCTCCTTTTTCCAATCGCCCGACAAATAGGAAGGACTCACCGCTGAAAATCAGACAAACCCGTAGCTCGCTGGCCGCGAACGATCAGTTTGGTGAATTTCAGCTGACAAGTCACACGAAAAGCAGGACAGGCCAAGGGGGGAAGATCTTAGCCAGGGGAGCGGATTTACGGTGCTAGTTCCCGACAAGAGGTTCGCTCAACCAATGTACATTGCACCCAGAGATTGCAGTGTGAGATGGTCTCATTTTGCATCTGCTTGGCGAGCAATTCGGCGGCTAAATAGCCAACATCGACGTGAGAAAAACCAACCGTCGTCAGCATAGGTTGATTGCCCATGCGTTCAGTCACATTATCTTGACCGATGAGCGAGAGATCGTGGGGGACCTGTAAGTGGAGTTTTTGGAGACCCGTTAATACTTCGTGTGCGCGTTCGTCGTTGATCGCAAAACAGGCCGTTACATCGCGGCGCGTTTGCAACAAAGTAGTGATTGCCTCGGCACCATTGCGACCTACTGCAATCAACCCTTCATCGACAGCACCATTAATCCGTTGCATGGCTTGTCGATAGGCTTCCAAGCGCCAGCGATACCAATCAAAACGTCGATCATCGGTACTGGCGACAAAGGCGATCCGTTGGTGGCCCAAACCAGCTAGATAGTCCATGGCAATGCGCACCTGCTGGCGATAATCCGGCCCGACTGTACTAATCGGCAGATCAGGCCAAGAGCGGCTCAGCGCCACCGCGGGTTTGCCATCAGCAATAATCTGGGTAATGAGCTGGTTGTTCTGCCGTGCGCTGCCTCCCATCAAGATTAATCCATCAAAGGGCGGCGTGCTGTTATGCAACAACTGAAAGGCGAGTTGGCTGGCATCCTCTTCGTTGTAATCAGTGAGCAGTGTCAGATGCACATTCGCTTCTTGCGCAAAGGTGCGGATGCCCTTCAGATAATTCAAAAAAAGCTCAGTCGGCTCCTGATTGGTAGTCACCGGCGGGCTGGATTGGGCGTGGACCACAGCCATCGAGAATTGTGTAGGCAACTGTGCTGACGTCCGTCGCGCGCTGCGCTGTTTAGGAAGCTGATAGCCCAATTCCGTAGCGGCGCGCAAAACAACTTCTTTCAGCTCCGCCGAGACCCCCGGCTTCTCGTTCAGAACGAGCGAGACCGTGCTCTTGGAGACTTCTGCTTGTTTTGCAATGTCGTCCATAGTGGGCATCATGCAACTTCTCGAACAGCAATATCGAACAAACAAACACAGTTTGTTCGAGTAGTGTATTCGATCTGAAAATGCTTGTCAAACTGCAAAAAAGGGGGGCCTGACGGGGCCAATGGGAAGACCAGGCAGCGCAACCATCTAGCCCTGAAGCCCGCAGATGATTAGACAGGTCTGTTGTGAGGAATGCCATTGGTAGGAGGAAGGTAAAACAGAAGGCGGGGAACAAGATCGCATAAAAAGCCGAGCCAGGCGGTCGACAAAAGCGGGCTTTTTGTCGTCTTGACCGTAACAGTGTACGGCTGCCATAGTAAGGCCACTTGTCCCCCACACGACCATGGCGGGGAAAAGTCGTTGCCCACCCCCGGTGTGCTCTGGCCAAGCACGCTCGGGCGATCTGACAACGCTGTCGATTGCCTACGCGAAACAAAGGAGTTTGTCATGGCTGTTTTCTCACCACGGCATGCCCGTGCACGCCGGAGCTCGCAGGTCCTTGTGCTCTGGCTCTTACTGCTAGCCCAACTCGTCCCATCCCCCGCGGTTGCGCAACCCTTGCCGGAAGCACCCCTCCCCATCGCCACCCCGCTCCCGGCCCTCACCGCGGGCGAGGAACACGCCGACTGGCCCACCGACCCGCTCCCCACCACCGCTGACGACTGGCCCGTGACGACAGCGGCGCAGCCCTGGCCGGAACAGCCTACGCTGCCCGCCACTGCCCGGCTGGAACTAACCCTCCTCGCCGACCGCTCGCTCCTCCAACCTGGCGCCACCGCGTGGCTGACCGTCACCGTCCAGAGTGCGAGCGCCTTTACCGCCACCGACGCCCTCGTCACGGTGCAGCTCCCCGCTGGGGTGCTCCCGGCCGATGCGCTTCCCTTACAATGGGCCCTCCCCGCCTTGGCCGCGGGCGACACTTGGCAACAACCCTTCCCCGTCTCGCTTAGCAAAGCCGGGTCACTGCTCGGCCCGCGGGTGGAGACCGTCACCGCCCAAGTCGAAATGCCCGCCGCACCACCCCTGACGACCAGCCTGTTGCTCGGCTTGGCCGCCACCACACCGACCACCGCAGCAGTGCAAGGGAGTGCGGGTACCTTCTTTGGCAGTCCCGATGGCGACGTGTTGGTGTTGGCTGCGCCAGGCGCGCTGAGCGTGGGGGCCCGCTTTGCCTACCGCGACGTCTACAACGGGGTGTCGAGCTCCCTTGTTGTAGACGTCGTTCCCACGGCCACGACCACGCCGACCATCACCAGCGTCCCAACCCTGCCACCGCCCACGGTAACCCTCACGGTGACGCCGGTCTTGACACCAACCCTACCACCCCCAACCGTACTGCCGACGATGACCGGCAGCACGGTGACCCCGACGCTCACCCCCGTGCTCACCCCCGTGCTCACCCCGACGCTCACCCTAGGGCCCACGACGACGGTCGCCGTCTCCCCCACCGCCAGCGTGACCCCGACGCTCACCCCCGTGCCTACGGCCACCGGCGCGCCGCCAACGCCCTTGCCCACCAGCACGCCGGAACCAACATGGCCCGCCACCCCGAGCGCACAGGCCGAGCGGCGGTTCTATCTACCCTGGGTGGCGCAGGCGGGGCATGGCACGGCCATCACCATGGCGGCCACCGCTGTGGCCGTACCGGCAGCAGCGCTCCCCTTGGCTCAGGACAGGGCACCCGCCGCCCCAGCGTTGACCACGACCCCAGAAGTAACCACTACGGGGATGCTCACCAACACGGGGATGCTCACCACTACGGGAATGCTCACCAGCACAGGGACGCTCACCGGCACCTTGCCCCTGGCGCGACAAGACCACAACCTCACCGCGTATCGCATTTGGAATTTGGAAGCCCAAATCGGCGGCGAAGCGGTGCATGAACTCAACCAAGCGGTCTTGGTGCAGGTTTCTATTGCCACCCTCCGCGACCAAGGGGTAGATCCCCAAGGGTTGTCCCTCTGGACCCGCGCAGGGGAAGACGGCCGTTGGACGCCCGTGCCCACCGTTTATTTGGCCCACCGCGGCTTGCTGCAAGCCTGGCTACCTCACTTCAGCCAGTTTGGGCTCGGCGCAGGCTTGCAGCAGAGTGGGGATATGTTGCCGAGTGTCAAAGCCTTTACTGTCGATGCCCTGAATGGCGGGGCGACTATCCACCTGCCCTTTGCAACCACCCCAGGGCTCGGGGGGTTACGGCCCGAGCTAGGTCTCAGCTACACCAGCATTACGCTGGACGATCTCTATCGCCAAGCAGGCGCAGACGACATTGAAACCCAAGCCAGCACAGCCGGGATTGGCTGGCACCTCAACGGCGTGAGCTATCTGGCCCGCACCGACAACCGCTATGATGATGGCAACCCCAACACCGATAAAACCTTTGCCTTGGTCTTGGGTAACACGCGGGTGAGCGTGGCCTGGCAAGATGGGCAGTGGCGGACCAACCCCGAGATCTTTGCCAAATTCGCGTGGCAAGGCGGCACCAGTGGCACCAATGTGAGCAAGGCCTATGATTTTGGGGGCTGGTCGGTCTGGACCGCCGACGGCACCAAGTATGAATTTGGCGACAGCGGCCCCTTCCCCAGTGCCTTTGCTTTCTCCCCCACCAGCGCCACCGCCACCGCCCTGGAGAAGACCTTTGGCGGGCGCCCCTTCCGGGTCACCAAACGCTGGTATTTGCGCAAGGTGACCGACCCCCTGGGCAATACCATGGAGTATCAGTACCAGGCCGAACGGGGGTGGGAAGGCGATTGTGTCAACGATGAGTGGCGCACGGCCCAAGCCCACTGGTACACCAGTGCTGTCGATCCCCAGGCCATCTATTGGAGTGGGCAAGGCGGCAACTATACGCTGCGCGCCCTCTTCAGCTATGCCAGTCGCCAGGACACTTATGTCAAAGGGGCCGTGGAATCAAACCAGGAAAGTGACTGTTTACAGCCCTTCTATGGGCTCCAGAATCGCCTGACCGCGGTTACCCTGCAAGTGTACAGTGGCGGGAGTTGGCAGCCCCTGCGCACCTATCAGCTGACCCAGGGTCTCCACACCTTTCCCGGGGGCAAAAGTCGCGCCTACCTCCAACAGGTGACGCAGAGCGCGGGGAATCAGCAACTCCACGACTACCGCTTTGTCTATGAAATGGTCAACGCCAATCGCGTCCTGCTCCAAACCGCGATGAGCAGTTGGGGCAGCCAGAACTTATATGTCTATACACCCCACCGCACCTCCTGTAGTACCAGTGTCTGTCCGGGGGACCGCAACCAACGCTTGGCCGTGACCATGCAGTTCCGCACGGACGGGATCGCCAACTATCGCCTCACCAAGTACAACTATGGTTCCACCACGCCAGGCCGCGAAGCGTCGGCGGTGGCCGAGGATGGCGGCTTCTTGGGCTATGAGGAGATCACGACCACCCACTATGCGCTCAATAGCTTAAGTGTGGTCAGCCAAGTGGAAAATCTCGAATCGTTTAAGAGCGGGGCCGATGCCAGCCGGAGCAACCCCGACCCCCGCCGCGGCCAACTGAAGAGCCGCAAAATCCGCGCCGTTCCCGGCGGGACGCCCTCTCTGATCGAAAGCTACGATTGGCAAGCCTACTGGCTAGAAAATGGTGCGTGGCAAAGCAGCCCAACCCAAACTAGCTGGAAAGTGGTCAATGGGCAGGTGATCTACCCGATTACCTGGCTCAAACTCGAAAAAGAGAGCCAAACCCAGGAGAACGCGGTCAATGAAACGCGCTACACCTATGAAGGCACCTATGGCAACCTAATCCAGGCCCAAACCTGGGTCGATGGCAGCCTGCGCCGCACGACCCTCACCGACTACCAGCCGAACCGCACGGCTTGGCTGGTCAATCGCCCGGCACGGGTGCGGGTCTTGGGCAGTGGTGGGGCCTGTCGTGCCGAAACACGCTACATCTATGACAACAACGGCACCACCTACCGCGCCGCCCCCACGCAAGGGTTGCTGCGCCGCCAGCAGCGCGCCTTACAAGCCTGTAGCGAGGGGGACAACCTTGCCGATACCAACTTGGCCTGGGCGGTCACCTATTGGGAGTACGATCGCTATGGCAACCAGACCTTGGTGACTGAAAAAGGGGAGAGTGCCGCCAGCGATGTGACCATCCGCACCCGCTATGACCCCGGGTATAATCTGTTTCCGCTAGAGCAGTGGTATCAAGCGGATAGCCGCTTCAAAGAGACGGCGGTCTGGTACGGGGTGGCGAGTGGCAGCCCGAGCCTGGCAAGTGGCCTGCCCTTGAGCGATGACAAAGCCTTCTGGGGAGCGATGCAAGAACATTGTGGCGTCAATGAACTCTGCACGCGCCAGAGCTACGACAAATTCGGCCGCGTGACCGCCCGCTGGGAAGCCATCCCCAAAGGGAGTGGCTGGGGCAGTAGCGCGCAAGTGATCTGGGGTTATCAGCTCTATGGCAGTGTGCTGAACGGCGTGACCCAAAGCGCCACCACCATCACCGAATGGCACAACCCCCGCAACGAGGGCAACTTTGTCCGCCGCGTCTACAACGGGCTGGGCGAACTCGTTCAGGAGCAACGCCCCTATCAAAACTGGAGTACCAGCGGTGGCCAGGAGATTATCGTCGATTACCAGTATGATGCGTGGGGCCGCCCGACCCAGGTAAGCGTTCCCTGGTTGACCGCCAAATACAGCGGCGGCGACCTCCGCCACCTCCCCCCTTGGAGCAGTGGCTACACGCAAACCACTTATGATGCGCTGGGGCGACCCACGCTCATCACCGCCCCCAATGGCGAACAACAGCAGTACACCTATGTGGACCGCCAACAAGCCATCGTCGCACTGGGCCGCAATGGCGACCCCAACAAAATGTTGCAATGGCAGGAGACCGACGGGTTAGGCAATCTCAAAGATGTCCGCACCTACAAACCCAATGGTAGCGGTTGGGCGTTGGCCGCGCAAGTTACCTTGCTCCACGATGCCCTCGGCAACCTGACCAGCGTCAGCCAAGCCAACGGCATGGGAACGACCCTCCTCACCTATGACCTGGGCGGCCGCAAGACCGGCATGAGTGACCCCGCACTGGGCACCTGGAGCTACAAATACGACCGCCAGGGCAAGCTTACGCGCCAGACCGATGCCCGCGGTGCCACGATTTGCCTTTACTATGAA